>JBPGZF010000009.1:0-66950 GCA_052033095.1 Collinsella sp. | reverse complement strand
GAGCAGGTGTTCGGGCATCTCAAGGACGAGTTCTTCAGGGGCGTCGAGTGGGCCGACTTCGAGTCCTTCAAGAGGGACCTCGACGCCTACGTCGTGCATTGGAACACGAGGCGTCGCCAGGTGGCGCTCGGCGGCCTCACCCCGGTGGAGTTTCGGAAACGGCTATTGAAAGCGTCCTAGTGTTCGCTTCTAATAAAAGAAGGCCAAGATTCGGGACGCAGTTCAATTTAAGTCTGTCCCCAATCAACATTGCTGCGGCACTTTGCTCAGCTAAAGCGTACAATAGCGCCTGTGCGAAAGGGGAACAGATGATCAACGAAACTATGTATGCTCGCGGTGCGGAAAGCTCCATCATCCGTGAGATCTTTAGCTATGGCCTTGAGCGCAAGGCACAGATCGGCGCGGAGAACGTATTCGATTTTTCGCTGGGCAACCCGAGCGTTCCGGCACCTGCCGCCGTGGCTGAGTCCATTAAGAAGGCCTTGGAGCTGCCGAGCGACCAGCTGCATGGATACACGCCTGCGCCGGGTCTGCCGCAATGTCGAGCAGCCGTCGCCGACTCGCTCAACCGTCGCTTTGGCACGAGCTATGAGGGCAAGGACGTCTTTATGACGGTGGGTGCCGCGGCTTCACTCACCTGCACGCTCAACGCGATTACCAATCCGGGCGACGAGGTCATCGTTATCGCTCCGTACTTCCCGGAGTATCGCGTGTGGATCGAGAAAGCTGGTTGCACGTGCGTCGAGGCGCTCGCCGATGAAGATACGTTCCAGCTGAGCGTGGATAACGTGCTCAAGGCGATTACCGATAAGACCGCTGCCGTCATTATCGACTCACCCAACAACCCGACCGGTGCAGTGTATACGCGCGATACACTGACGCGACTGGCCAATGTTTTACGCGAGGTCAACGCCAAGCGCGATTCCGAGAACCCAATCACGCTCATCTCTGATGAGCCGTACCGCGAGATCGTGTACGGTGCCGGGGTGCCTTGGGTGCCCTCGATCTACGAGAACACCGTGGTGTGCTACTCGTATTCCAAGTCGCTTTCGCTGCCGGGCGAGCGCGTGGGCTGGATTTTGGTTCCCAATACCAATCCGCAGGCTGCTCGCCTGATGCCGGCCGTTGCCGGTGCCGCCCGCACGCTGGGCTTCGTGTGCGCACCGGCCCTCTTCCAGCGCGTGATCATCGATTGCATCGATGAGCCGAGTGATGTCGAGGCCTATGCGCGCAACCGCACCGCGCTTACCGATGCACTAGCGGAGTACGGCTACACCTATGTTGAGCCGGATGGTGCATTCTACTTGTGGGTGAAGGCGCTGGAGCCCGATGCGAATGCGTTCTGCGAGCGCGCGAAGAAGTACGAACTGCTCGCGGTGCCTTCGGATAGTTTTGGCATGCCGGGCTGGTTCCGCCTTGGCTACTGTGTGAGCTACGAGACCATCGTCAATTCGTTGCCTGCCTGGAAGCAACTGGCCGACGAATATCGTCGAAAGTAAAGCGCTCTGCTTACAATGTTTTACGTGAAACGGGGTTTGGTTTTAAGCCAGACCCCGTTGTCTATGCCGTTGTGTGATTGGGATGAAGCAGTTTTACGACTGCCGAAAGCTATGCGTACAATGAATATACGCGACGGCCATACTGGACAAGGAGACCCGATGCCCTACCTTCTTTCTTGTGATATTCATACTCATACGATGTTCTCTGCGCATGCGTACTCAACCATCGAGGAGAACATCTATTGGGCGGCGGAGCGCGGCCTTCAGGTGCTCGGTTCCGCCGATCATTTAAGCTCGATGGTTACGCCTTGTCCCAATGACCTGCGCAGTTTCCAATTCTTTATTAACCAGGATATCTGGCCGCGCATTTGGAGCGGCGTGCTGGTGCTGCGTGGTGCCGAGGCTGATATCGTTTCGCTGGACGGCAGCTTGTTTGGCGAAGACATTCCCGTTTCGCTCGATATCGCCGGCGATTCGTATAGTCGTGAGCATTCGCTGTTCGATTTGGTGACGCGTAATTTGGATTATTTGGTGGCAAGCGTGCATAACCCGCAGTTTGCCGAAGGCGCGACGCTCGCCCAAACGACCCAGATGTACATCAATGCCCTGGAGCACCCCAAGGTGTTCATGCTTGGGCATGCGGGTCGTTCGGGCGTGCCGTTCGATATCGATGAGGTGCTGTTGGCGGCCAAGGCCAAGCACAAGATCATCGAGATCAACAACCATAGTCTTGAACACGGTGTCGACACTGAGCATTGGGCCGTATGCCGCAAGATCGCCGAGCGCTGCGCCGAGCTGGGCGTGGGTATTGGCGTGTCGACCGATGCCCACATTGGCATGGCCATTGGCAAGCTCGATCACGCGCGCAAGATGCTCGACGAGATTCACTTCCCGTTGGATTTGATCGTGACGCGCGATCGCGAGACGCTGCTTCGCGAGATGGCGGCAGCTGGCGTGTGCGACCTACGCAAGGGGATGTAACGAGACTCATATGTCCAACGAAAGGGGGCGGTCCAGACGGGCCGCCCCCTTTCTTGTCCCAAAAAATCTACCGGGGTGGATTAGCGGCGCTCGAGGACCGCGACAGTCTCGGTGTGGTCGGTATGAGGGAACATGTCGACCGGCGTGATCTTGAGCAGGCGATAGCCTCCGTCGAGGAGTTGGTGCAGGTCTCGCTCCTGGGTCACGGGGTTGCAGCTGATATAGGTGATACGGCGCGGCTTGAGTGCGCAGGCGGCTTCAAGAAACTCAGGCGTGGAGCCGGCGCGCGGCGGGTCGATGGAAAGGACATCGATCCGCTCGTTGTTGTCGGCGGCGTCCAGGACGTAATCGGTGGCGTCGTCGGCCATAAACCAAGCGCTGCGGGTGAGGCCGTTGAGCTCGGCATTGCGACGTGCGTCGGCAATGCCCGCCGGGTTGCGCTCCACGCCGAGCAGCATAATGCCGACACCTCTGTCCTGGGTATCCTTCGCGGCGCACAGACCGATGGTGCCGCTACCGCAGTAAGCGTCCATAAGAATGTCACCCTGCTGCAGGTCCATGCCGTCAATCGCGAGCTGATAGAGCAACTCGGTCTGCTGCGGATTGGTCTGATAGAACGCGGTGGGGGAGATATCGAACTCGCAGCCGAGCAGCTGGTCGCGCATGCATTCGGCGCCATAGACGATACGAGTCTCCTCACCCAAGATGGCATTGCCGGGGCGACCGTTGATGTTCTGAGCGACGGTGACGATATGCGGATCGAGTGCGGCGACAGCCTCAAAGAACTCCTGCGCATGCGGCAGGTCGCGCTGAGCGGTCACGAGGGTGACCATAATCTGGACGGTGCGCCAGCCGCAGCGAACGACGGCATAGCGAAGCAGCCCCAGATGCTTGTCTTCGTTAAAGGCAGGAATATGCAGACGTTCGGCCTCGCGAGCGATGCCGTTTAGAATCTGACGAGTGCCCGGCGCCTCGACAGGGCATTCAGGAACAGCAACGATTCTGTGTGTCCCACGTTCAAAAAAGCCGCAGCGGACAGCGCCCTCCTTGCCGGGAGCAAAGGGAGTGGCAGCCTTATGACGAAAACCACGCGGCGCAGGATACTTGCCCGGGTCGCCCAAGGTGACGCCCATACCGCGAATGGGGTCGACGCTAATACCCTCGCGCTCGCAAAGAGCAGCAAAAAGCTCCTCCATAGCAGCCTGCTTAGCTGCCAACTGCTTTTTATAAGGACGATTGAGCGCCGTGCACCCACCGCAAGCTTTCATGATCGAACAGGGAGACTTGGGGTCCACAGCCTTACGCACGGATGGAACCGAATCATTATGCGGACGCTTGGAACGAGTCCGAGGCGCTTTGTCCCCGCCCCGACGAGAGTCAGAACGCTTGGTCTTAGCCCTGCTCTTGGTCGATTTGCTTTTTGCAGCTTTAGAAGACTTGGATTTCGTGGAAGATTTCTCCTCCGACCCCTCAGCTGCCTCGATCAAAGCACGACGAGCCTTACGCTCCGCACGAGATTCTGCCATCAATAACTCCACTAATTCATGAATTAAAGCTGCAAGTATTGTACCGTGCCAAGCCAGCAGACGATATACAAGCGGTTTATTCGTGTCAGTGATAAGCCCAACGACGGTTGCCCGCCGCGTGAGGGGTGTGGGGGTTAAGTTTATCGCGAGTTCCGCACGAACAGGAGGCCACTTAATGTGGCCTCCGTCTTGAGCAGGACTGTAGAGCAGGAAACTTAACCCCCACACCCCTCACGCGGCGGGCAAACTCGCCTTGTGCTCTATCATGCTAAAGTGTATGATTCTGAACGTTACATGACTCACTTTACCTAACTAAAGTGCTATCGAGGGGGAATACCATGAATACCGATATGTCTCGTCGTCAGTTTGTTGGTCTAGCCGGCTCGCTCGCCACGGTGCTTGGCCTTGGTCTTGTCGGCTGCGGCGGTGGTGCTGGCAAGGGCTCCGCTGCTGGTTCTGCCGCGGCCAAGGATGTGAAGGGCGCCGCGGAGTCCAAGAAGCTCGTGGTGGGCTTTGACAAGTCCTACCCTCCGTACGGCTTTGTGGGCGATGACGGCGAGTACACGGGCTTTGATCTTGACCTTGCCAAGGCCGTTGCCGATAAGCAGGGCTGGGATGTCGATTACGAGGCCATCGATTGGGATGCCAAGGACACGCTGCTCAACTCCGGCGCCATCAACTGCATCTGGAACGGCTTTACCATGGAGGGCCGCGAGGACGACTACACGTTCTCCGAGCCGTACATGCTCAATGAGCAGGTGCTCGTGGTCAAGAAGGACGCGGGTATCAAGAGCTGGGACGATCTTGCCGGCAAGACCGTGATTACCCAGACTGATTCCGCTGCGCAGGATGTGCTCGAGGGCGATCAGAAGGATCTGGCCGCGACGTTTGCCACGCTCGATACCATCGGTGAGTACAACACGGCGTTTATGCAGCTCGAGAGTGGTGCGGTCGATGCCGTTGCCTGTGACCTCTCGATCGCTAAGTATCAGCTGGCCGCCAAGCCCGATGCCTATACGCAGCTTGATGAGCCGCTGTCCAGCGAAAACTACGCCGTCGGCTTTAAGAAGGGCGACAGCAAGTCGGCCGACGCCGTGACCGAGTCGCTCAAGGCGCTCTATGAGGACGGTACGGTCAAGGACCTGTGCGATAAGTATTCAAGCTATGGTCTTTCCCTCGACAACTGGGTGCTCAAATAGCGGCTTTCCCAGGCACCCGATTTTGCCGTTCAAACCGTCGCTTGCGTACATTTAGTACGCGGCGCTCCTCTTTCACGGCAAACTCGGGCACCTGGAAAACCCGCTTTAGCATTGGGTTCGCTGTTCCGTTACTGTGAAAGAGAGCTTGGGTTGTCTATTCAGGTCATGATGCAGATGCTTGGCCAGGGATTCTTGGTCAGCTTGCAGCTGTTTGTGCTAACGCTGCTCGGGTCGATTCCGCTGGGAATTCCCGTGGCGTTTATGCGCATGAGCAAAATTGCGCCGCTCCGCTGGATTGCGCGCATCTACATTTCGGTCATGCGCGGTACGCCGCTCATGCTGCAGATGTTTGCCATCTACTTTGCCCCGTACTACGTGTTTGGCATTTCGCTCACGCCCGATTCCAAGTGGACGGCGTGTGTCGTGGCATTCATCATCAACTACGCCGGTTACTTTGCCGAGATCTATCGTTCGGGCCTGCAGTCCATTCCGCGCGGTCAATACGAGGCTGCCGAGGTGCTGGGCTATTCGCGCGTGCAGACGTTTCTGTATATCGTGATGCCGCAGGTCGCCAAGCGTATTCTGCCGGCGATGGGCAACGAGATCATCACGCTGGTCAAGGACACGTCGCTGGCGTTTGCCATTGGCGTGGGTGAGATGTTCTCGACCGCCAAGGCGCTGGTCGCCTCGCAGGTGAGCATGGTGCCGTTTGCGATCGCGGCGCTGATTTACTGGGTCTTTAACTTTGTGGTCGAGATGCTGCTGGGCGCCGCCGAAAAGAAGCTGGACTATTATCATGACTAACTCAGTGATGAAAATCGAAAGCGCGCGTAAGGCGTTTGGCGGCAATGAGGTGCTCAAGGATATCTCGCTCGAGGTGAAGCGCGGCGAGGTCGTGGCGATTATCGGGCCTTCGGGTGGCGGCAAGTCCACGCTGCTGCGGTGTGCCACGCTGCTCGAGACGCTCGACGGAGGCTCGCTCTCGTTTGGCGACCTTGCCGTCGCGACGGATGCGGGTTCGGGCGCGGTGTACGCAAAGGGCGATGTACCTAAACAGGCGCGCTCGCGGTTCGGTCTGGTGTTTCAGAACTACAATCTGTTCCCGCACTATACCGTGATGAAAAACATCACCGATGCACCGATCCGCGTGCTTAGGCGTCCGCGCGAGCAGGCGGAGGCCCGCGCACACGAGCTTATTGCACAGATGGGGCTTACGGGTAACGAGAACAAGGTACCCTGCGAGCTTTCGGGCGGTCAGCAGCAGCGCGTGAGTATTGCCCGCGCCCTAGCGCTCGACCCGGAAATCTTGTTCTTTGATGAGCCGACCTCGGCGCTCGATCCAGAGCTGACGGCTGAGGTGCTGCGCGTCATCAAGGATTTGGCCGCGCAGAATATGACGATGGTGATCGTGACGCACGCGATGCAGTTTGCCCGCGACGTTGCCGACCGCGTGGTCTTTATGGATGGCGGTCGTATTGTCGAGGAGGGTCCTGCCGAGCAGGTCATCGACCATCCGCGCGAGCAGCGTACCCGTGAGTTCTTGAGCCGTATCGAGGGGTAGGCTCAGCTATTTACTCAACTATTTATTGAGGTGATGCCGCCGCAGGTCATATGACCTGTGGCGGTTTTTTGCATCCGCGGGGTTCAATAATCGCCTCGCAAGCTCGCTCTCTCCTCTCGCCGCCCGTATCCATACGCGTGCCGAAAGGTCTGCATGGACAGGCGACTGCAAGGGTAGGGTGGTGGCATAGGACATTTGGAGGGTGAGCCGGCTCGGCTGCCGACCATGCTGCTCCCGGGACGGCATCGACCGCGAACTCTCCCCGTTGGCGTCGCGCATCGCGCGCGACCCTGCAAGGAGGTCATCATGGGTGCTCCCAAGACCGGCAACGTAAGGAACGTGGTGCTCGTAGGCCAAGGCGGGGTGGGCAAGACTTCACTCGCCGAGGCCATGCTCCACCTTTCCGGTAAGACCGCCCGCCTGGGCGGCCACGACGGCACCAAGCCCACGCTCGACTATGACCCCGAAGAGGTTAAGCGTGCGTTTTCCATCTCGACGACCATCGCGCCGATTGACTGGAAGGGCGCCCGCATCAACGTGCTCGATGCCCCGTGCTACCCCGATTTTATCGGCGACGCCTTTGCCGCGATGAGCGTCTGCGAGACGGCGCTGTTTGTGGTCGACGCCGAGGCCGGCCCGCAGCCTACGACGGTTAAGCTCTGGTATGCCGCCGAGGACCTGCGTCTGGCGCGTGCGGTATTCGTAAACCGCCTGTCGCGCTCCGAGGCCAGCTTTGCGACCACCATGGAACTGCTGCAGGAGCGCTTTGGTACGCGACTGGGCGCCGTGACTCTTCCCTGGGGCGAGGGCGAGGATTTTGACGGCATCATCGACCTGGTGCGCATGAAGGCGCGCCACTGCAACGGCACCGAAGCCGTTGAGTCGGAGATTCCCGAGGAGTATCGTGCCCAGGCCGAGGAGGCCCACGACCATCTTTGCGAGTTGGTGGCCGAGGCCGACGATGAGCTGATGATGAAGTACCTGGAAGGCGAGGAGACGCTGACGCAGGAGGAGCTTGAGGGCTTGTTGTCCAAAGCGATCGCTGAGCGCATCTTTGTGCCGGTTTTTGCGGGCGATTGCATTAAGGAGCAGGGCGTCAACTCGCTGATGGACGACATTGCCACGTACTTCCCGGCGCCGACTGACTACGGCGAGATGCCGCTCATCGACGGCGACTCGCTGCAGATCTCTTCTGAGGACGACCGTCCCGTGGTCTTTGTGTTCAAGACGCTGAACGATGCCCAGCAGGGTCGCCTCTCCTTCATCAAGGTGCTGACGGGCACGCTTGAGCCGGGCCTCGAGCTGGTCAACGCGCGTACCCGCAAGAGCGATCGTCTGGCTCACCTGTATGTGATGTGCGGCCGCGACATGACCGAGGTCGGTCACGCCTATGCCGGCGACATTATCGTGGCGCCCAAGTTGGCGGCAGAGACGGGTGACACGCTCTCCATTACCGGTAAGGTCGAGGCGGCGGCGTTTAAGTTCCCCAACTCGCAGTACCGCATTGCCATCGAGGCCGAGAACCGAGGCGACGAAGAGAAGCTCTACACGTTTATCGAGAAGGCGTGCAAGGCTGATCCGACCATGAGCATCGACCGCGACGAGGAGACCGGGCAGACCATCATCTCGGCGGTGGGCGAGGCGCAGGTTTCGGTCCTGCTCAATCGCCTTGAGGACCGCACCAAGGTCGCGGCCAAGAGCGTGCCGATCCGCATTCCGTATCGCGAGACCATCCGCCGCACGGCGAGCGCACAGGGCCGCCACAAGAAGCAGACCGGCGGTGCCGGTCAGTATGGCGACTGCTGGCTGCGCGTGGAGCCGCTCATTGGGCCCGACGGCACGAGCGACGGCTATGAGTTTGTTGACGAGGTCGTGGGCGGCCGCATCCCGCGCTCGCTCATCCCCGCCGTGGACAAGGGCGTCCAGGAGACCATGAAGGACGGTATCATTGCCGGCTATCCGCTCACGGGTATTCGCGTTGCGGTGTACGACGGCTCGTATCACAGCGTCGACTCCAACGAGATGGCGTTCCGCGCGGCGGCTCGTATCGGCCTGCGCAAGGCATGCGCCGATGCCGATCCGGTGGTACTGGAGCCCATCGAGGAAATCACGGTGACTATCCCCGAGAGCTACGCCGGCGCCGTGATGGGCGACATCTCGGCCTCGCGCGGTCGCGTGACGGGTATGGAGACCGATGAGCGCGGTGACACCGTGGTCATCGCTCAAGCCCCGCTGGCTGAGCTAACGGATTATTCGACGCGTCTGCGCTCCATCACGCGCGGCACGGGCGACTTTACCATGAAGCCCGCGGGCTATGAGCAGGTGCCCTATGACGTTCAGACCAAGCTGGTCGAGCGCTATGAGGAGGGCCGCGCCAAGTAACGTGTGGTTTTGCCTGCAATGTAGGTGCTGACGAAAAGGCCGCCCTGGGTAACCGGGCGGCCTTATTTGATCCCTGGGGCTGCAAATCGATTCATGTCGCGGTTGGGGGCTAGCCCCCCGAGGCCTGGTTGCGGCCGGTGGCGTAGTCGATCTGCACGTGCGGCTGCAGGTTGTAGCAGTACACGTGGAAGCACAGGGTCTTGCCGTGGTCCTCGATCGATTGCGCCTCGAGGCGCACGCCACGACAGACGAGTTCCTCTTCGTTGTACATGGGCGTGACGCGGTAGAGCACATGGTTGCCTGTGTCGTGGATATAGTCGAGGATCTGCTCTTCAAACGGCAGCATGCCCGTTTCGTTGAGATAGCGCGTGCCGGTGAGGAGATTCTTGCGATTGGCGTTTTCGCCGCAGAGCGACCAGGCGATGAGGTGGCAACGGTTGTAGAGGCTTTGACCCGGAATAAAGTTGTAGCGCTGCTGGTGCCATCCGGCGGGGTGGATACGCGAGATATCCCCGCGCTTGCCTTGACCGAGCGATTCGGGGCCCACGCAGGCAAGCGCTTTGCGGGTGCGGCCCAGACTGTCGAGCTTGGAGAATTTCTTAAAGCAGCCCTCTTCGGTGGCACGATCGTATTCATCGAGTGTGAATGACGGCGTGCCGAGCGGGTGCGTGCTGTCGGCGCGAAGGGCAACGTAGGGGTTGCCGGCGTAGTCGGGAATGCTGCTGAGATAAACACCGCGGGCGCGGTTGAGGTCGGGGTTTTCGACCTCGTCGATGGGGGTGGCGACGCTGTCCGCGGAAGCAACGTTGCCGTTGGTGTTGGTCGCGGTGGATTCGGAGCCATCGCCAGAGTCTTGGCTATTTTGAGAGTCCTCGGAGCTCGCTGTTCCCGATTCGAGCCGTGCGACCAAGTCCGCTTCGTCGTCGGTACGGCTGGGACTCTCATTTTGCTTCTCGGCCAGAGCCGCTGCCTGCTCATCGCTTTGCGGCGAGAGCAGCTTGGGCGCCCCGTCGAGCGATCCCGTAAACAGCGCAAACCCCAGCACCACGGCGGTACCGATGGAAAGTACTTGCTTGTAGGCGGACTTGCGCGACATTGAGGCTCCTGGATGGACGGTTGGGAATCTACCAGTCTAGCAGGAGACGCCGCAGGCAGTTTTGCCGAACAAATACTTAAGATTTGGGACAAATGCTACTGATTCATTTGCCTCATATGGAGCTGCGGTGGTCGTGTATGTGGGCTGTTCGGCGTTTCCCCAGATGAAACCTGCCAAAATAAACCTGTCCCTTTTTGGAAGGTGGCAATTTATGTGTTCAGGTTGAACCTGCGCAGCGCCGAGCGGTTACGCCGTTTGTAAAACGGCGTAACTTAAAGATTCATATTGCCGTGGATGTAGGGGATGACCTCGGGGGAGATGCGGTCGCAGCCTAGGTTGCGCAGCGCGGATTCGATTGCGGCGGGCAGCGGGGTCTTGCCTTCAGCGTCGACGGCGGTATCGCCGAGGGCGGCAATCTTAGTGACATCTGCGGGAGCGGCCTCGATATGCATGCAGCCGCCGACCAAGCGCGCGCGTACCTGTGCCAGATCAAGATCGTGCAGGTAATCCTCACAGGCGCGAATCAGGGAGACCTTCTCGCGCGTAAGCTCCTCGCCTGTGGGAACGCGCGTGGCAAGACAGGCTCCCGCCGGAAGGTTCCAAACGGGGTAGCCCCATGCGCGCAACAGCTTGCGCTCTTCGTCCTTGGTAAAGCCGACCTCCATAAGCGGCGAGCGCACACCGAGCTCTTCTGCCGCGCGCATGCCGGGACGATAATCGCCGCGATCGCTTGCATTGCTACCATCGATGACGGTGGGAAAGCCGAGCGACTTGGCGTGGTTGACGATAGCGGTAAAGCCGGCGTGCTTGCAGTGGTAGCAGCGATTGGCATCGTTGCAGGCTACTTGGGGGAGCTGCAGCTGATCGACTGAAAGGTTGAGCACAGGGAGCTTAAAATGCGGCCCTTCTTCGGCTTGCCCGTCAACGGAACGCTCAAACGAAGCCTGCTCGGGCGTGCCGATGAGCGGCGTGGTGAGGTGGACGAGAAGCGTGTCGGCAGGCATGATACGGGCGCAGACCGCGGCCAAAAAGCTGCTGTCGACGCCGCCGGAAAAGCCGATGGCGACGCGTCCATATGCCAAAAGCAGCTGCTCGAGCGCTGCGAGTTTGTCCTGAAGCTCCTCTGCAGGTGCGGTGGTGTCTGAAAACATGAAACGATCCTTGCTATTGAGTACTCGGTCGAAAACTATAATCCTACCGGGCTGCTTGTCATAAGATTTCTACCTATGTAACGAAAGTGCAATATGCTATATACGTTATATACAAGTTTGTAAAGTGCGGTAGAGTGGCAGTAACGCAATCCGGTGAGGGGACCGATATGATTAAGGCTGTTATTTTTGACATGGACGGAACGCTGGTCGATACCGAGCGTCTGGGCATCAAGGCATGGAAAGCGCCCGCTGCTGAGCTGGGCGTCGCGATTGATGACACGCTGATTCATCAGTTTATCGGTCGTACACTGCCCGATGTCATGGACATCCTTGAGGCGCATTGCGGCAGCAGAGAAACCGCCGAGGCGCTCTATCATCGCCACAAGGAGATTCGCGACGAGATGGTCAAGACCGATCTGGAGCTTAAGGTCGGCGCTGCCGAGTGCATAGACGAGCTGCTGGCTGCGGGCTATCACGTGGGCCTTGCAACGTCGTCGCGCCTCGTTACGGCCGAGCGCAACCTTAAGATGGTCGGCCTCTTTGACAAGTTTGAGACGGTGACTTGCGGCGAGGACGTCGTGCACGGCAAGCCCGATCCCGAGATGTATCTGCTTGCCTGCGAGCGCGCGGGCTTTGCCCCCGAGGAATGTGCCGTGGTCGAGGATTCGCGCAACGGCTGCGTCTCGGGCATCACGGCCGGCTGCCATGTCTTTGCTGTTCCCGATATCGTGCCGCTGCCGCAGGACGTGGTGGATGGCTGCGAGGCCGTGCTCGATACGTTGTTCGATCTGATGGCGGCGGTCAAGGCCGTGCGCTAAAGGTAGGCGCCGAGGTTGATGGCGGTGGCTTCGGTGTGACTGCTTGCCTGGGTGCTGGCGCGCTCCAGTAAAAACGGGCGTACGAGCTCTTGGCGGTTGATGTCCTCGACGGCCGTGACCGCGGTGACGGGGCGCGCGGCAGAGCCGATGCGGACGCGTTTGGTCTTGGCGGCGGGCTTGTTCTCGATTTGCTCCATCAGCAACTGAACGCCCTTGCGGCCAATCTCGTAGCCCGGAGGCGCTACCGTGGTCAGTGGGACCGACCCGCTCCAGGCGAGCGGGTTGCCGTCGCAGCCGGCCACGCGGACCTGCTCGGGGACGGAGATGCCTTTATCGACCAGCGCCGAGATGACGCCCGAGGCCAGTACGTCGGTCAGGCCGACCACGAAGTCGGGGCGCTCGTCCGCGGGGCGCTCGGCAATCTGGGCGCCGATGCTGTAACCGTCGGCAGCGGTATTCCATTCGCCGGCGTCGATGACTTCGATCTTGATATCGGGGTGCAGGGCAAGGGCCTTGTGAATGCCAAGTACACGTAGTGTGAGCTGCATAAATGCCGCTCTGCCCACAACGGTGATATGGCGTGCGCCACGGGCAACGGCGAGCTCGGCGATAATGCGCCCCTGCGCCTCGTTGTCGGCGGCTACGTAATAACCGGGTTCGGAACAGTGGATGTCCAGATAGACGATCGGCACGGGCATCTTGGTCATGGCGGGGTGCCAGTCGGGAGACGCCATGGGCTGAACCATGACGCCGGACATCTGCGTGCCCATAAAATAGCGCAGGTAATGGTCCTGGAGAATATCGTCGTTATCGGCGTTGGCGATGAGCAGGTCGTAGCCGTGCTTGCGGGCCTCGTTGTGGGCACCGCTGGCAATTTGGAGCGAAAAGCCGTGGTCGAGGCGGGGGAGGACGAGGCCAAAGGACTTCGTGGTGCCGCCGGCCAGCTGGCGAGCGCTTTGGTTGGGCAGGTAGCCCAAGCGATTGATGGTCTCGTTGATGAGCTTGAGGGTCTCGGGGCGCAGCTTTTCGGGATGGTTGAGCGCGTTAGAAACCGTGCCCAGCGAGACCCCGGCCTCGCGCGCGACGTCGCTGATTTTTACCTTTGCCATAGCGGCCCCTTTGATGCGTTTCAAGTACAAGCCAGATTGTAGCATCGCCCGCCCCCAGGGTGTCAAAACCTGCCAATTAGGGACAGGTTTATTTTGGTAGGTTTTATCTGGGCAAACGCTGGAGCCCAAACCACCACAAAAGTGCCTGTCCCCATCGTGGTGGTTTGGGCATGTGTGCATCGAGTGGTATCTAAGTTGAGATACCACTTCTGGTATATCAGCTTGCGCTTGCGTGAGTACAATACTCGAACGTTATACGTCTCAGCGCCCCCTGTGCGTGGACGTCTTGCAGTCACGCGAACGAAGGGATTTGTCCTATGTGCGGAATTGTCGGCTACACCGGCTCTGATATTGCAAAGAACATCCTGGTCACGGGCCTTAAGCGTATGGAATATCGCGGCTATGACTCCTCGGGCGTCGCGCTCGAGGTAGGCGAGGGCGCTGCGGCACACCTCGACGTCATTCGCCGCGTGGGCAAGGTTGCGGGCCTGGAGAGTGAGCTTTCCAACATTGACAGCGACGCTACCTGCGGCATCGGCCACACCCGCTGGGCTACCCACGGCAAGCCTTCCGTCGTCAACGCCCATCCCCACACCAGCTGCGACGGTCGAATCGCCATCGTCCACAACGGCATCATTGAGAACTTCGCCGAGCTGCGCGAGGAGCTGGAGGGCCGCGGCCATCACTTTAAGAGCGAGACCGATACCGAGGTCTTCGCGCATCTGATCGAAGAGGCCTATGCCGAGACGCACGACCTGATGGCCTCCGTGCGCGAGGCCTGCACCCACGTGGTGGGCGCCTATGGCTTGGCCGCCGTGTGCGCCGACGAGCCCGGCGTGATCGCCGTTGCCCGCAAGGACTCCCCGATTGTGGTCGGCGTGGGCGAGACCGGCTCTTACGTTGCCTCCGACGTGATCGCGCTTATCGATGCCACCCGCGATGTCGTGGTGCTCGAGGACGGTCAGTTTGCCAAGCTCACGCCCGCGGGCGTCGAGTATACCGACGAGGCCGGCAACATGATTGAGCCCAAGATCACCCATATCGATTGGGACCTGGACATGGCCGAAAAGGGCGGTTATCCCGACTTTATGCTCAAGGAGATCCACGAGCAGCCGCGCGTCGTGCGCGATACCCTGGTTGGCCGCATGACCCCCGCCGGCGAGCTCGATATCGACGAGCTGGGCCTGTCCCTCGAGGAGCTCAACGACATCGACCGTGTCTACGTGATCGCCTGCGGCACCAGCTATCATGCCGGCCTCATCGCCAAGAACCTTATTGAAGGCTGGGCTCGCATTCCCACCGAGGTTGAGGCCGCCAGCGAGTTCCGCTATCGCAACCCCATCATCACGCCGACGACGCTCGTCGTTGCCGTGTCCCAGTCGGGCGAGACGGCCGATACCCTCGCCGCCATTCGCGACGCGCGCATCAAGGGCGCCAAGGTCTTTGGCATCACCAACGTGGTGGGCAGCCCCGTGGCGCGCGAGAGCGACGGCGTCATCTACACCAAGGCCAACAAGGAGATCGCGGTCGCCTCGACCAAGAGCTTCATCGGCCAGGTTGTGAGCCTGACGCTTTTGGCTCTGCTGCTGGCGCAGGTCAAGTACCGTCTGACTACCAAGCAGACGCGTATGATGTTCCGCGAGCTTTCCGATACGGCCGAGCAGATCCAGTGGATTTTGGACACGCAGACCGAGGCCGTGCACGAGGCCGCCCTGCTGTGCAAGGACGCGCAGTCGGCACTGTTTGTGGGTCGCGGTATGGGCGCTGCCATCTCCTACGAGGGCGCGCTCAAGCTCAAGGAGGTTAGCTACCTGCACGCCGAGGCATATGCCGCCGGCGAGATGAAGCACGGCCCCATCGCACTGATCGATCCGGGCTTCCCCGTCATCGCCGTGGCCACCAAGAGCGCCACCTACGACAAGACCGTGTCGAACCTTATGGAGTGCAAGGCGCGCGGTGCCAAGGTTATCGTCGTTGCCACCGAGGGCGACGAGGAAATTAACAAGATCGCCGACTGCATCATCCGCGTGCCGGCCGTCCGCGACGTGTTCAGCCCCATCACGGCGAGCGTCCCGCTGCAGCTGCTCGCCCGCGAGGTCGCCATCCTGCGCGGCTGCGACGTCGACCAACCTCGTAACCTGGCGAAAAGCGTTACTGTCGAGTAGTTGGTTCCGCCGTTCTAACGACCAAGGCCCGGCTCCGCGTCATCAGACGGAGCCGGGCCTTTTTGTACGGAGAAACCAGCACAAAGGTGCCTGTCCCCTTTGTGGTGGTTTTGGCAGGTTAGCGGAGCTTGCTGGTCTCGAAGTACTCGGGGAACTGGTCCAGAACCTCGGTTTGGTTGCGGAACATCATGTGCAGGTGCTTGCTGACCAAAAAGCTCGCTTCGATGGGGTCGCGACCGGCGATAGCGCGGCGAATCTGCTTGTGCTCGTTCACGATGTCCTGATTGTCGAGAACCTGCGTGGCGGCGCGCAGCCAGCGGAAGCGCTCCAGGTCGGCATTGGTCTCCTCGAGCCACGACCACACGGTGCTGCGGCATGCGATGCTAAAAATCATGTGATGCATGAGGTTGTCGCTCAAAAAGAAGCCGATGCGATCCTCTTCGGCCATGGCCTTTTCCTGCAGCACGATGGCGCGGTCGAGCTGCTCGATGCCGGCCGACGTGGCGCGCGCACAGCACTCCACAATCACCTGCTTTTCCAGATGCTCGCGGATGTAACAGGCACTCTCGGCAAGGGTGAGGTTGATGGGTGAGACGTAGGTGCCGCTCTGGGGCACGGTACGCACCAGGCCCTCTTGCGCCAGACGCACCAGCGCCTCGCGCACAGGGGTGCGCCCCATATCCAGGTCGTCACAAAGCTGCTTGACGCCCAGCTTTTCGCCCGGCTTGTAGTCCAGGTAGACGATTTTGCGTCGAATGGTGTGGTAGGACTGGTCCTGTAGGCTCGTTTCCTGCTCGCCGATGTGCATCGATTCTTCCATAGTGCCTCGCAACCGTTCTATCACACTGATATGTCAGCTGTTAATTATGCCGCGAATCGGCTCTCCGCGGTGGGTAATTCGGCTGTTGCCCAAGAACTATTGCGGCATCTTAGTCTGTATTTGCGCAAGGCTGTGCTCAATGTTGCCGTATCATAAGCCGTCGCAAACGTGAAATAGAAAGAAGGAATCCCATATGCAACTGTCGAATATCGTACGCGATCGCTGGAAGGGCGTCTTGTTCTGCCTGATCGTCGCCATCCCCGCGACGTTACTCGGCAAACAGGTTGAGGTGGTCGGCGGGCCGGTGTTTGCCATCCTCTTTGGCATGGTCCTGGCGCTCGTCTTTCCCAAGAATCGTCGCGAACAGCTCGCCGCCGGTGTCACCTATACGTCTAAAAAAGTCTTGCAGTACGCGGTAATCCTGCTTGGCTTTGGCATGAACCTCTCGCAGATTCTGTCCAAAGGCGCTCAGTCGCTGCCGATTATCGTGGCGACGATCTCGACCTCGCTTGTCATCGCCTTCGTGCTCTGCCGCGTTATGAACGTACCGGGCAAGATCGCGACGCTTGTGGGTGTGGGTTCGTCGATTTGTGGTGGTTCTGCCATCGCCGCGACCGCGCCCGTCATCGATGCCGACGATCGTGAGATTGCCCAGGCTATTTCGGTCATCTTCCTGTTTAACGTTATCGCGGCGCTCGTGTTTCCGACGCTCGGCGGCATGCTCGGGCTGACCAACGAGGGCTTTGGCCTGTTTGCCGGCACCGCCATCAACGACACCTCGTCGGTAACGGCTGCGGCGAGCGCCTGGGACAGTATGCATCCCGGTGCCAATGTGCTCGAAAGCGCCACAGTGGTCAAGCTCACCAGGACGCTGGCCATTATTCCCATTACGTTGGCTCTCGCATGCTGGCAGATGCATCTGGCGCGCAAGGCCGGCGGCGACGCCAAAAGCACGTTCTCGCTTAAACGCGCGTTTCCCATGTTCGTGCTGTTCTTTGTGCTGGCGAGCGTAATCACCACGGTGTTTCAGCTTCCTGCATCCATTACGGCGCCCATCAAGGAGCTGTCGAAGTTCTTTATCGTGATGGCTATGGCGGCTATTGGCTTTAATACCGATATCGTCGAGCTGGTCAAAAAGGGCGGCAAGCCCATCGCATTGGGCTTTTGCTGCTGGATTGGCATTGCGTGCATGAGTTTGGGAATGCAGCACGTGCTGGGAATCTGGTAGAGAAGTAGCTTATCTTGCGTGCTGCGTGCTGCGTGCTGGCGAGCGCATCCTCGCGGTGGAGCGATAGGAGCTCTTGCGGGTATGGCTTGTCCGCAGGTTTATAGGTCCCGAAGAGCTCTTATCGCCCCGCCAGGATGGCGATGCGGGGCAACTCATATACTCGCAGGACGGCGGCTTCTGCCCTATAGTGTTTGGTGAGCAATATCGTTCAATTTTGAAACACTCGGTCGTGCGACCGTCGGCGGTTGCACGTCGCCGCGGACAGGGGCAAATCATGAATAGCGATGCCAAGCTGAACATCTTGACCGAGGCCCTGGCTGCTGCCGGGGCCTCGGCATTGGCAATCGATGCGCGTGGGGACGTCGTGATCTCGACCATGAATGACGCGGCGCTTGAGCGGGATGTGGCGGCTTTTGTCGCTGAGCGCCTCGACCGTATAGGAGACGGCGCGCGTCTGGTTATGGGGCGCGCGGGTACGCGCCTGAGCCTGACCGTTCGCCCCACCGACAAAGAGGGTGGGGGCCTTTGGGTCGTCGTGGTCCGCGAGGTGCGCGGCGCCGCGGCACATGCGGGCATCGAGTGGCTCAACGCCGGCGAAGTTGAGGCCCGCTACGAATCGAGCGCGTACGGCATCGTTGAGGGGGCGGCCTCGGTAGCTGCGCCGGTCGCCGAGAGCTACGCGCGCGGTGTGCCCCTTATGCTCGAGGGCGAGCTGGGAGCGGGTCAGGTCGAGATCGCCAAGCGCCTCTATCTGGACGGTCCTTTTGCCGATCAACCCTTTGTTGCCGTTGCGCTCGATGAGCTTACCGATCGCGGTTGGCGCCACGTGCTCAAAAGCGCCGAATCGCCGTTGTTCCAAACGGGGCTGACACTTTGCATTGCGGACTGGAATGCGGTTGGCCCCCAGCGCCTTCGCGAGCTCGTTTCCACGATGGCCGACACCGCGTTGGCGACGCGCTGCCATGTGGTGCTGACGGCGAATGACATGCCGGGCGGCAGCGAAAGTGATCAAGCCGCCTTTGTGACCGAGCGCTTCGCCTGTGCGGTGAGCGTGGCGCCGGCAATCGTCGAGCAGGGAGCCGCGTCGACGAAGGTTGCGCGCTATTTGGAATATCTCGCTGGTGCATTTGGGACGGCAGCGCCCACGCTGTCTGCCGCGGCGACGAAGGCGCTCGATGCTTACCGCTGGCCGCGCAACTATCTGCAGCTCCGCGAGGTCTCGGAACGACTGTATATATTGGTGGGGACGGGCACGGTTGATCGCGCTGTGGCGGAGGAAGTGCTAGCCCAAGAGGACGTGATTAAGACCGCAACCTTTGGCGCCCCGACACTCGAAAGCGACCTGTATATCCTGCGACCGTTGGCCGATACCGAGCGAGATATCGCGCATCTGGTTGTAGATCATCTCCACGGCAACCGAACCCGTGCGGCGGAGGTGCTGGGCATAAGCCGAACAACGCTGTGGCGCTTGCTGAAGGACGATGACCGTTGAGCGAGGCGCCCGTGACCGCGCGCGACGCGTGTGCTACAGTCCAAAGCGTTATTGTTTCGATTTGGTTACGGCGTGCGGGGGCGTATGGCTGAGACTACAAAACCGAGCCGCAGAAGGCGGAGCGCCGCACCGGTCAACCGACGCACGACATCGGTGACGTGGGGCAAACACGCCTCGGGGTTTGATGGTTCGTTCAAGCGCACTAAATACGGCTATCCTTCGGCAAGCGCCCGCTTGGCCATGCAGGCAGAGTCCTCGTTGTGGGGCCGCAAGTGCGTGGTGGGCTCAAAGCTCAAGCACGACGGCACGCTCGGTTACATCAGCCGCGGGGCGGCTCGTCGCAGCGGACTCAATCCGGCTGGTTGGCATCGTTATGTTCCGATCGCGGTCGTCGTTGCAGTGATCGTCATCGCACTCGCTGCGCTTGGCTACGCCGGCGGCGGTGCCAACTTGGACGCGATGTTTAAATCGCCCGAGCTCGCGCATGCAGGCACAGAAATTGTCGAGGGCGCTCAGACCCAGACGGGCGTCGCGCCCCAGCGCGGTATCGTTGCGGCGGCCTCTACCATCGCCGACGCTCAAAAGGACGAGGACGAACAGGGCGACGGCGCCGAAACGACCCACACGAACGAAACGACGACAACTCCATCGGCAAGATAAGTTGCGAGTGGGGTGGCTAAAATAGCCTCGTCCCAAATTAGCTACCCCTATGACGCTCTTGGGTTACCTTACGTAGACGACGTTGTCGCGGCGGGGTTTGGGCTCGGGTAGCGTGTCTTCGGCATAGCCCAGAATGCAGTGACCGACACCGCGCAGGCTGCCGTCGGCGGGCAGGTCCCAGCTGGCCAGCAGCTCCAGGCCCTCGGGCGAGTCAAAGACCTCGTGCGCGCGGTGAATCCAGCACGAATCGACACCCAGTGCATAGGCGGCGTTGAGCAAGTTGCCCATGGCGAGCGAGCCGTCTTCCAGATGCGTGGACACGCTGCGGTCGACCAGCACCACCACAACGGTCTTGGCGCCATAGAAGGGGTCACTGTTGCTGCCCATGACCTGGGCGTTGAGCTGTGAGAGACGCTCGACGGTCGCGGGGTCGGTGACGGCGACAAACGTCACCGGCTGGCGGCCCATGCCGCTCGGTGCATATTGGCCGGCTTCGATAATACGTGCAAGCTTTTCGACCTCGACGGGACGATCGCTGTATTTGCGGCAGCTGCGGCGGTGAATGAGCGCTTCGATAGTCTCCATGGTGTCTCCTTGCGGTGGCGTTGCAGATGCCCCGTTCATACCCGTCGGGCTCAAACGGTAGACGGTCAATTGCCCGGCCAAAAGGATAGATTCCAATTGGAAAAGTAGGTTTGCATAAAAGTACCTTCAGAATGTGACAAACAAATGGGACGGTTAAACGTTTTATCCCGTCTACCCTGCGGTTTTTTACCACTTGCCTAAATGACGAACGCATAACCTCTGATAAAGGTTTTACTAAAGGAGTACCAACGTTTATCAATGCGCCGTGGTGGCGCCGGGCCAGGAGGTAACATCATGTTCCAGGCTGGAGATGTCGTCGAGACCGACTTCGAAGGATTTCTGAAGCTGCTGCGTTCCAAGACGCGCGCTTTTGTGACGATTGACGATCACGAGTACTACATCACGCACACCGATGGCTATTGGCGTGTTCAGGATTGCGAGGCCCTCAACGACAAGGGCCACTTTACTGACTGCTCCGAGCTGGTCAATACGGTCTGCGAGGTCGTCGAGCTGCCGTGGATTGCCGGCAAGAGCCTGCATGACAGCTTCTCGGGCGCTACGGTCTATGAGGCCGTCGCCGCTTAACGGGCAATAAAACCCGATTTTCACGTGACCGCTGGCGCTGCCCCCCGCGCCGGCGGTCTTTTTCTGCCGATAGGCCATAAAAGTGCAAGCATTTGCGGAGAGCCTGTTGACGATAGTCAAAACTCGGACTAATCTAGAGATACAAAATTGGTCAAAAATTGGACAATCGAATGGTGGGATAGATGAATAGTGCGGTTACGCTGGTCGACTTCGACCGGTTGCTCAATGGACTCGACCATATCTATTCGGAGTTCTCGCGCGCCTGCGGTCTTTCGGACTGCGCTTACTGGATGCTCGTCGATACCAGCACGGCGGGCGGCAGTATTGCCGTAAGCCGCCTGACGAGCGAATGGTTCTACAGCAAGCAGACCATCAACTCGGCCATTAAAACCTTGACGGCGCGGGACTTTGCAACGTTGGAGTTTGCCGAAGGCAGCCGTAAGAACAAGGTTGTGCGTTTGACCGAAGCGGGCATGCGGTTTGCCGAGCGTTATGCGCTGCCGGCACTCAAGGCCGAGCAGCGAGCCTTTGGCGCGCTTGAGCCGTGTGAGCAACGCGAAATCATGCGCCTAATCGGAAAATTTTCCCATGCGCTCGGCGATGAGTGCGATGCCTTTAGGCAGCATATCGCTGCCGAGAGCCAGGCCGAGAATCAAGGTGAGGGGGAGTCGTGCGACTCTTAATGAGGTTTATGAAGCCGTATCGCAGGCTTGTCGCGGTGACGCTGTTGGTGCTGCTAATCGACAACGTTGGCACACTGCTGGTACCCACGATGTTGGCGAACATGGTCAACACCGGTATCACCACGGGCGATGTCGACTACATTTTGCGCAACGGTCTCTACATGCTTATCGCGACCGGCATGGCCAGCGGCGGCGCGGTGTTGGGCTGCTATCTTTCAGCGCGCCTGGCCGCCAACGTGGCCTGCGATATCCGCAATGCCGTCTACGACAAGTCGCTCGAGCTGTCTGCCAGTGACTTTGAGCGCTTTGGTACGGGTTCGATGATCACGCGCTCGCTCAACGACATCAACGTGATTCAGCAGGCGATTCTGCAGACCATTCAGCTGGTGCTGCCGGTGCCGTTCCTGGCGGTGGCAGGCATCATCTTCGCCTGGCTCATCGATCCGGCCATGGGCATGCTTCTGGGCGTCGTGGTTGCGATCGTGCTGGTTGCGGCGGTCTTTACGGTTGCCAACGCGGCTCCGATTTTTATGCGTTTGCAGAGCTTTATCGACCGCATGAACGTGGTGCTGCGCGAAAACATCGTGGGCGTGCGCGTCATCCGTGCGTTTAACAAGGAGCGTCGTGAGGAACAGCGCCTGGACGAGGTGTTTAGCGACTACGCCGCCAACGCCATCAAAGTCAACCATCTGTTTGTGGGCCTCGACAGCTCCACCTTCTTTCTGATGAATATCGCCGAGGTGGCGGTACTGTGGGTGGGCGGCAACCGCGTGGGCGCCCACGCCATGCAGATCGCGAGCATCTCGGCGGTGCTGGAGTACGCGCTTCTGATCCTGTTCTTTGTGATGATGGCCCAGATGGTGGTGCTGACGCTTCCGCGTGCCGCCGCATGTCTGAACCGCGCACAGCAGGTGCTGGAGATTAAGCCGAGCATCGTCGATGGCCAGCGTACGCTCGATGCGGCCGCGTCCGACTCAAAGGACGGGGCCGATGCGGTCGCCGTGTTCGATCACATGTCGTTTCGCTTTGACGATGCCGACGAGGACACCCTGTGCGACCTGAGCTTTGCCTGTCGTCGCGGGCAGACCACCGCGATCGTGGGCTCGACCGGTTCGGGTAAGTCGACGGTGGCAAAGCTCTTGCTGCGTTTTCACGATGCCACGAAGGGCGCCATTCGCCTGGACGGTGTTGACCTGCGCGACCTTTCGCAAGACGAGATTCGCGGGCGCATTGCCTATGTGCCGCAGAAGGCGTGGCTGTTCTCGGGCACCGTGGCAAGCAATCTGCGCTTTGGCAACGAGGACGCGACCGAGGCGGACATGCTTCATGCGCTGCAGGTTGCCCAGAGCACCTTTGTGCTCGATCAACCGCAGGGGCTCGATACCCCGGTTGCCCAGGGCGGTACGAACTTCTCGGGTGGTCAGCGCCAGCGCCTGGCCATTGCTCGCGCGCTCATGAAGCGCGCCGACCTGTATATCTTCGACGACAGTTTTTCGGCCCTGGACTTTAAGACCGATGCGGCCCTGCGCCATGCGCTGCAGGACGAGACGCGCGACGCCGCGATGCTCATCATCGCGCAGCGCATCTCGACGATTCTGCACGCCGACCAGATTGTCGTGCTCAAGGATGGCGAGGTCGTGGGCTTGGGCACGCATGGCGAGCTTATGGAAACCTGTGAGGTATACCGCGCCATCGCGGAATCGCAAATGAAGGGAGGTGAGTAGCATGACCGGGGAGCTCAAGAAGCGCAGCGACGCTATCGATGCCGTCGTTGTGGACGCGGTCGAAGCGGTCGAGCAGGCTGCCGCGTCGACCGAGCTGGATGACGTTGCCAAGGCCGCGGCCGAGCGTGAGGCTCGCCGCCAAGCGCTGTACGAGGAAAACGAGCGTGCCGAGGACGAGCGTGCCCGCGCGGAAGCAGAGCGCATGCGCGATGTGGATGACGAGGATGAGGACGAGAAACCCCGCGATACCTGGGCGACGGTGCGCCGCTTGTGGGGCGAGGCCGCCGGCGACCATTGGCGCTTCTACATCGTGTTTGCGAGCATCGTGTTCTACGTCATCTTTAACACCGCCGCGCCGGCATATAGCGCCCATGTTATCGACGAGCTGTGGGGTCATATACAGGTGGCGTTTGCCAGCGGAACCACCTTCAGCATCACCTGGGACCAATGCGGCAAGACCATCTTTGTCTACTTCTTGATCTGGACGGCTGCCGGGTCGTTCTATGCGTTGCAGAGCTTTTTGATGTCGAGTGTGGCCGAGCGACTCAACCTGCGCCTGCGCAACCGCATCGCGCAAAAGCTCAGCCGCCTGCCGCTCGCCTACTTTGACGCACATCGCCCCGGTGAGGTGGTCAGCCGCGCGACCAACGACTTGGACAAGATGTCCGAGAGTATGCAGCGCGGATTGCTGCAGCTGCTGGTATCGATCGGTACCGTGACGGGCGCCATCATCATGATGTTCGTCTATAGCGTTAGGCTCACGTTGATCTTTTTGGGTTTTACGGCGGTATCGCTGCTGGTGACCAAGGTGGTTTCGCGCCGTACGCATGATGTGACGGGCGAGCGTCAGGAATGGGTGTCCAAAATCACGAGCGCGGTCGAGGAGGGCTATTCGGGCCGTTTGGTGATTCGCGCATTCAATCGCGAGCACCAGAGCTCTGCCGAGGTGCACGAGGCCTCGGGCGAGCTGGCCCGCGTGAGCACCAAGGCCGACTTTATGATCAACGCCGTCGGACCCGCGGTTCGCTTTATTGGTCGCCTGGCGCAGATCGTGATTGCGCTCGTGGGCTGCAGCATGCTGGTCGCCGGTCACATGACCGTCGGCGTGTTCCAGGCGTTCTTCCAGTTTATCTACGAGGCGTCCGAACCCATGACGCAGCTGTCGTTCACTTTCAACTCGCTGCAGGGCGCGCTGGCGAGTGCGGAGCGCGTGTTCGACCTGCTCGATGAGCCCGAGATGGAGGCCGATCCGCAGCCGAGCGAGGCTGCCAATCTGCCGGGTCGCGTGGAGGGCCGCGTCGCTTTTGAGCATGTGCGCTTTGGCTACACGCCCGAAAAGCCGCTCATGCGCGACGTGTCGTTTACCGCCGAACCGGGTCAGAAGATTGCGGTGGTGGGAACAACGGGTGCGGGTAAGACCACGCTCATCAACTTACTCATGCGCTTTTACGAAATCGACGGCGGCCGCATTACGCTCGACGGTGTGGATACGCGCCTCATGAACCGCGGTGAGCTACGTCAGCAGTTTGGCATGGTGCTGCAGGACGCTTGGCTGTTCGACGGCACGATTGCCGAAAACATCGCCTACGGCTGCCCCGAGGCAACGCGCGACGAGATCGTGGCTGCCGCCCGCGCCGCGCAGGTCGACTTCTTTGTGCGCACCATGCCGCAGGGCTACGACACGCGCGTGGCCAATGATGCCGAAAGCATCAGCCAGGGCCAGCGTCAGCTGCTGACCATTGCGCGCGTGCTGCCCAACAACCCGGCGATTCTCATTCTGGATGAGGCGACCTCAAGCGTGGATACGCGCACCGAGCTTGCCATCGGCCGTGCCATGGACGCGCTCATGCATGGGCGCACAAGCTTTGTGATCGCGCATCGCCTGTCGACGATCGTGGACGCCGACCTGATTCTGGTCATGGACCACGGCAACATCATCGAGCAAGGCACGCATAAGGAGCTACTGGCTGCCGAGGGCGCCTACGCCGACCTCTATCTGAGTCAGTTCGCATAATGTGACAAAGGGACAGTCCCCTTGTCACATTGGAAACAAGGCGCGCCGGGGATTGATTCCCTGGCGCGCCTTTTGCGTCGGTGCCGATGTCGTTTTGTGCCGCTTGCGTTCCTAGCGTTCGTCCACGAGCTTGGCGACGAGGGCCTTGAGCTCGGCCACCTCTCGCTCGAGTTCCTTGACGCGGCGGGCATTCTCGGTGATGCCCTGGCGGTTGAGGGCGCTCTGCTCGGCGGCGTCATCGGGCATGTACTCGCGATGCTGCTTGGCATCGAAGCTTTCTTCGAACACGCGGCAGCCGTTGCGCTTGATGATGCGACCGGGCACGCCCACGACGGTGCAGTTATCGGGTACGTCTTTGACGACGACCGAGTTGCCGCCGATCTTGACGTTGTTGCCGATGCGGATGTTACCGAGCACCTTGGCGCCTGTGCCCACAGTGACGTTATTGCCGAGCGTTGGGTGGCGCTTACCGGTCTCGTTGCCGGTACCGCCGAGCGTGACGCCCTGGTAGAGCACGCAGTTGTCGCCCACAATGGTGGTCTCGCCGATGACGACGCCCATGGCATGGTCGATAAAGAAGTGCTTGCCGATCTGCGCGGCGGGATGAATCTCGACGCCGGTGATATGACGGGTGAGCTGCGAGAGCACGCGGGCGAGCGAGCGATGGCCGTGCTCCCAGAGCCAGTGCTCGGGCACGTGATTCCACTTGGCATGAAGACCGGGGTACGAAAGGAAAATGACCAGGCCATTTTGCGCAGCGGGGTCCTGCGCCTGGACGGTCTTGATGTCCTCGCGAATGGTATTGATAAGGCTCACCGGCTGCCCTCCCTTAGCGCCATGGCAATGCGATTCAATAAAGTATAGCGATTCGCTAGGGATTAGGAAGAGCAATCTTTCACGGCTTTGCGTGACAGGTGTCAGTTATGCAAACTTGCTGGTAATGGAGTCATGCTTTTGTGCGGTCGTGTGCATGGCCGCGTCGCAACCGTATACTGGTCAACTTGGACGTGTCCGCGCCCACAACTGAGAGGTTTTACTTCATGGGTTTCATTAATTTTATCGCCGAGCTGCTCAAAGACCCGCGCACCGCGATTGCCAGCTGGATTGCTGCCGGCCCGCTTATGGCCTACGGCTGCGTGTTCCTGATTATCTTTATCGAGACGGGCGTGGTGTTCTTCCCGTTCCTTCCCGGCGATTCGCTGCTGTTCGCCTCGGGCTTTTTTGCCCACAACGGCGGCTTTAACATCGTGGCTTTGCTGGCCGTTGCATGGGCCGCTGCCATCTTGGGCGATCAGTGCAACTTTATGATCGGCCATTTCTTTGGCAAAAAGATTATCGCTTCGGGCAAGGTCAAGGCCATGACGCCCGAGCGCATTAAAAAGTCCGAGGACTTCTTGGACAAGTGGGGCCACCTGGCCATCTTCCTGGGTCGCTTCTTCCCGTTTATCCGCACCTTTGTGCCCTTTATTGCCGGTATGGGTGGCATGCACTGGCGCAACTTTGTCATCTTCAACGTGCTGGGCGGCATTACCTGGTCAACGCTCTTTACGCTGCTGGGCTACTTCTTTGGCGGCATTCCCTTTGTGCAGGAGCACTTTGAGCTGCTAATCGTTGGCATCGTTGCCGTGTCGATCATCCCGACCGTGGTCGGTCTGGTTAAGGCTAAGCTGGGCAAAAAGAACGCCTAGCTCGAGCCAGCGCGCAAACCGTGCAGTTGGGGCCCATCACTGCTTACGGCGGCGGGCCTTTTTGCTTCGGTCAAATGAAAATACTTTAGTTAGTTAAAGAAAAACGTTTTATCCGACGCGCGTGCGGAGTACAATCTCGTGCATGCGAATCGACGTGCCATCGGCTTTGATGCCGTTCGCGTGTCCCGTCCGGCTCTACGCTCCGGGCGTGCGACGTTGCGACGCGGTCGGCCCCGGTCCTTGCGTGCGGGTTCGCGAGTATGCAACTGTGTATGTAAGGAGCGACATATGACTGTCGAGAAGAAGGATATCGATTGGGGTAGCCTCGGCTTTGGCTACATGAAGACCGATTACAGCTACGAGGCTCATTGGAAGGATGGCGAGTGGGACGAGGGCGGCCTGACTACCGACCACACCCTGCATGTCTCCGAGTGCGGTGGCATCTTCCATTACTGCCAGGAGGTCTTTGAGGGCCTGAAGGCCTACACCGCCGAGGACGGCAGCATCGTTTGCTTCCGTCCCGACATGAACGCCGAGCGCATGTATAACTCTGCCCAGCGCCTCGAGATGCCCCCGTTCCCCAAGGACAAGTTCGTTGAGGCCGTCAAGCAGGTCGTTTCTGCCAACGCCGCCTGGGTTCCGCCCTTCGGTTCCGGCGCGACCCTGTACGTGCGTCCGTTTATGATCGGCTCCGGTGACGTGATCGGCGTGGCTCCCGCTCCTGAGTACACGTTCCGCATTCTCGTGACCCCGGTCGGTCCGTACTTTAAGGGTGGCCTCAAGCCCGTCAAGCTGCGCGTTTCCGAGTATGACCGCGCTGCACCGCACGGCACCGGTAACATCAAGGCCGGCCTGAACTACGCCATGTCCCTTAAACCCACGATGGAGGCCCATCGCGAGGGTTATGCCGAGAACCTGTATCTCGACTCCGAGTCCCGCACCTATGTCGAGGAGACCGGCGGCGCCAACGTGCTGTTCGTGAAGGAGGACGGCACCCTCGTCGTTCCGCAGTCGCACACCGACTCCATCCTGCCCTCTATCACCCGTCGTTCGCTCGTTCAGGTTGCTCAGGACCTGGGCATTACCGTCGACCAACGCCCTGTCGAGTGGGCCGAGGTCAAGGCCGGTACCTTTGTCGAGTGCGGCCTGTGCGGCACCGCTGCCGTTATCTCCCCGGTCGGCGAGATCGACAACAAGGTTTACGGCGCCGACGAGACCGTGACCTTCCCGGCTGGCTACACCGAGATCGGCCCTGTGATGAAGAAGCTTCGCGAGACCCTGACTGGTATCCAGTCTGGTGCTGTTGAAGATAAGCACAACTGGGTTTACACCGTCGCGTAAGCTGCCATAGCTGTTCGGCCCGAGGGCAACCTTCCTTTCCGGCGCGTCCTCGGACATGAAAGAACCTCCGCTGCGCACTTCGTGCGGCGGAGGTTCTTTCGTCCTGCGGAGTGCGCCGGAAAGGAAGGTTGCCCTCGGGCCTGCGTTACCTCGGCGCTGCCGTTACGGGCAATATAGATCTGAATTAAAGATGGCGCGCGGCCTTTTAGGCCGCGCTTTTGTTTTGGTTCGCGCCATGTGGGGGTGATGGCGACGTGCATTTTTGCGAGTATTCTGCAACCGAAGGCCCCTGCATACCGACCTCGGGCAAAAAATCGGGATTTCTCGATGTTTTCTACGAATGATGGGCGGGGTTATGGGCTGACAGCGTTTGATTTGCAGGGATATTCGCGGTCTTTGGCATTTATCGTAGCGCCCGAAGCCCTTGGTTATGTTGAATACTCCTAAAAATGCACGGCGCTTAGAGGGGGACCTTCGCGAAAAAGGAAACCGCCCCGTCGAAGTATGCATTCGACGGGGCGGTTTATGCATATAGCCGATTTAGGATGCGCTGCCAAACTACTAGAACTTGATGGTCGGGGCCTGGCGGGCTGCTTCGGCGGCCTCGAAGCCCTGGCGTTCCTTAAACTGGAAGATGCCGGCAAAGATGACAGCCGGGAACGTCTGAATGGCGTTGTTGTAGCTGAGCACGCAATCGTTGTAGCTCTGGCGTGCATAGCTAATCTTGTTCTCGGTATCCTCGAGTGATGCCTGCAGCTGCGTAAAGTTGGTGTTTGCCTTAAGATCGGGATAGGCCTCGGCTACGGCAAAGAGCTGGCGCAGCGCACCGGTCAGCACGTTGTCGGCTTCCATCTTGGCCTCGGGCGTAGTGGCCTTGACGGCGGTGTTACGCGCGCTGATCACGGCGGAGAGCGTCTCCTGCTCGTGCTTGGCGTAGCCCTTGACGGTCTCGACCAGGTTGGGGATCAGGTCGTTGCGGCGCTGCAGCTGCGTATCGATGTTCTGCCAGGCGTTATCGATGCGGTTACGCTTGGTGACCATGTTGTTGTAGATGCCGGCGATGGCGCAGACAATCACAATGACAACAACGATGCCGATGATGACGGTAATCATGATGTCTCCGTTTCGAATGGCCGCGGCGGCATGCGCCAGCTGCCGTTGGTATAACGCTACTAGTATACCCGCAACGTTTTGCCGTGCCGAACTTTCCGGTAAGCGTTATGTTTTCGGTGGGGTTGGCACCGGGGCAAAGCGCGCGAGGTACAGGTGTAAGATATGCGACAGATTGACGAGTGTTGTCTTTGCCCTGAGGATGGCGATACGGATGGACCTTCGCGTCAAGAAAACCTATCGTGCCCTGTTCGATGCCTTTACCGAGCTTCTCGAGGAGCATCGTTTTGAGGACCTGACGGTTGCCATGCTGTGCGACCGCGCCATGATTCGCCGCACGACGTTCTACAAGCACTTTCGCGACAAGAACGATTACTTTGCCTTTTATATCGATGAGCTCATGTCGGGCTTGCCGCAAAAACAGCCCGATGAGGCCGGCGCAGTGTCTGCCGAGGACGTGCGCGCGCTTCGGCACGCGATTTTGGACGATGCCATGGATTTGATTCTGGCGCACGAGCAGCTCATGGATAACATTTTGGCAAGCAGCATGTCGGGCATGTTGACCAACGTTATTTGCGACCGTATTGCCCGCTCCATCCGCGAGCGTGTGATGAACGTGCTTGCCGAGGATGCTCTGGCCCCCGTGTCACTCGAGACGACGTCCGAGTTTGTCGCTGGCGGTATTATTCGACTTTTCACGATATGGTGGGAATCGGGCCACGATCTTGAGCGTCGACCCGAGATGGCCGACGTGGTCGATGCGCTGTTTGAGCGGACCATGACACCGGTGCATCACTAAAAGTGGCGGAGAGAGGGGGATTCGAACCCCCGGAACGCTCTCGCGCTCAACGGTTTTCAAGACCGCCGCATTCAACCGCTCTGCCATCTCTCCGTGAGTCGTAATGATAGCATCGTTTTGAATTTGCAATAGGGAAGGCGAACGATGACGATCACCGAAATCGACGAGAAGTTCATGCGCGAGGCGCTGGCCGAGGCGCGCGCCGCCGCTGCGGTGGGCGAGGTGCCCATCGGAGCCGTAGTGGTGCGCGACGGCGAGATCGTCGCGAGGGCGCACAATCGGCGCGAGCTCGATCAGGATCCTTCGGCTCATGCCGAGTTTGTGGCCGTGTGCTCCGCTGCCCAGGCGCTCGGTCGCTGGCGCCTTTCCGACTGTACGGTCTATGTGACGCTTGAACCCTGCTGCATGTGTGCGGGGCTTATGGTCAACGCGCGCGTGGGGCGCTGCGTGTATGGCGCGAGCGACGCCAAGGCGGGCGCGTTGGGATCCCTATACGATTTGAATGCCGACTCGCGCCTGAACCATCGGTTTAGCGTGACGGCTGGGGTCCTGGCAGACGAGTGTCGTGAGGTGTTGAGCGGCTATTTTAGTGGGTTGCGTGGCACCGATGGTACTGGCTGCGGTTGTGGGGCCGATCTCGAGGCACATGCCGCTCATGCCGAGGCGCTCGCGTGTGCCGAAGAAATCGCCGTTGAGGTGGTCGATTTTGGTGCCGCGTGCCGCCGGCCCCGCCGTGTGCTGTTGGCGATCGACTCCTTTAAGGGTAGCGTTTCGAGCGCGCAGGCGGAGGCGGCGGTTGCCGAAGGCGTGCGCCGTGTGTGGTCCGATGCCCAGGTGGCCACGTTGCCGCTGGCAGATGGTGGTGAGGGAACGCTCGATGCCGTCGCCGCGTGCGGCGGTGAGATTGTGACCTGCGAGGTGGCAGGCCCCTTTGGCGACCGCGTGTCCGCCCGGATACTGGTGGACGGCGAGCACGAGTCGGCTGTTATTGAGATGGCCGAAGCCGCAGGCATTGGGTACTCGCCTTGCACGGAGTCGTCGGCGCTTGCGGCTTCGACCTATGGCGTGGGCGAACTGATGCTTCATGCGGTTCGCGCGGGTGCAAAGACTATCTATATTGGCTTGGGCGGCAGCGCCACCAACGACGGCGGCGCCGGCATGCTGCAGACGCTGGGCGCGCGTGTGGTCGATGAGCACGGCCGCGATATCGCTCCCGGTCTCGCGGGTCTCGAACACGTGGTGAGTATCGATTTGGCGCCAGCGCTTCGGGCGCTGAACGGCGTGCGTGTCGTGGTGCTTTCCGATGTCGAGAACCCACTCGTGGGACGCCGAGGTGCCCTAGCGGTGTTCGGTGGGCAGAAGGGCCTGCCGACAGATGATACCGAGGCGCTACGCAGGTACGACAGTTGGATGGTCGGCTACGGTCGTTTGCTCGATGCGGCGATTGCCGGAGCTCGAGCCCAGGGGTTGATGCGCACACCCGAGGGCGCACGGACATTTGGCTCGGTGCTCGGCGTGCCCGGTGCCGGTGCTGCGGGCGGCCTAGGTGCTGCGCTGCTGGCGCTCGGTGCGGAGCTGCGCTCTGGCGTGGAGACGGTGCTCGATCTGGTTGGGTTTGACGAGCACGTGCGTGATGTCGACCTGGTCATTACAGGCGAGGGCAATATGGACGAGCAATCTGCCGCCGGTAAGGCACCGGTGGGCGTGGCGCGCCGTGCGAAGCGATATGGCAAGCCGGCAATCGCTGTCGTGGGCGGTCGCGCTGACAACCTGGATGCGGTGTACGAGCAGGGTATCGACTTGGTTTTGCCGATTTGCCGCAAGCCCATGGATCTGGAGCAGGCACTCGATCCGCAAGAAGCCACAACCAACCTCATCTGCGCCGGCGAGGCAACTGCCCAAGCCTATGACCTCGCTCGCCTCTAAAACCCATCCCCTCGATAAGTTGCGGTGAAATACGGAGTGTTTTTGCCTTTAAGGTGCCAATTCAGTCTGTATTCCACCGCAACTTCGTGAATTGCTATCCGAGGCTGGTCGACATGGGTCTCGAGTCGGACCGTTTGCCACGAAATGCGGCCATCTACTACGTTTGACCGAGCTACCTCGACCATCCCGGATTTTGTGAAATTAAAACTGCAGGTAGACGGCTTGCCGATTTTCGAAAAAGTCGGCTATGGTCGACCCATGCGACCAAAACGTAGTAGATAGGCCCTTTTCGTGGTGCAGCACCGGATCAGTCTATTTGGGACGGGGCTTTCTTGACTACTTTCGCCACCCTGATGCCCCCAGTCAAAAAGTAGTCAAAAAGGCCCCGTCCCAAATTAGCCACCTTGCCCCATCGGGCGGGAGCGGGTAAGATATACCGAGCGCCTAGCGCGTTCGATGGGTTCGGATGACGACATGTTCCGAATCTGGTCAGGTCCGGAAGGAAGCAGCCATAAGGAGCCTCTGTCGGGCATCCGAATCCATCGAGCGCACGGGCGCTTTTTGGTGCCGCGATGCGGTCCCGGTGCCGGCGGGCTGTTTGGTGTCTCGCTGGTCCTCGGCCTTGCCTGCGGGATCGCTCGACTACCAAACAGCCCGCCGGCACCGGGACCACTTCGTCCAAAAATCACCCGTAAAGGCGCGTTAGTCTAATAAATCTATCCCTTAAGGAACGCGGCTTGCTAGTGTTGTCTGGGCATTGATGGCTGCGTGCTTCAAGAGGCGGCGGCATTACCATCTGTTTTTACAAGTAAAGAGGCCTGTTTCCCTAGGTGGGGAAACGGGCCTCTTTTTGTCTCTTGGCTTGTGGATTGGCGAAGACAATAACCGCTGGCGGCTATTTTGGGTTCCTGATGCGGCGTGTGGCCGTGGCGGTTATTCCGAGGCCTGCGGCGGCGATTGCTGCGAGTGCGATTGCGCTCGGCGCTGCGTCTCCCGTGTTCGCGAGCTTGCCGGCGGTCGTATCTGCTTGCTTGCCGCTGCTCGAGTTCGCCTGCTTGGTGGAGCTTGGCGGGGTATTTTCGCCGGTCGCGGACGAGCCGGTGGGCTGTGTCGCCTCGGCCGGTTGCGCCGAGCCGGAGGGAGGCGCTGTCTCGGTCGGTTTCGTTATCTCGGGCGAGGTGGCCTTGTCTGCCGCGGCTTTCGCCTCTTCGTATGCCTTGCAGGCGTCGTCATAGGCCGTTTGCGCTTTTTTCAAATTGTCGAGGAGCGCATCTCGCCAGGCTATGAACTGGTCGGTATGGGCTTTATACTTCTCTGCAGCAAGTTCACAGTCATTAACTCGTCTTTCCTGCCTTTTGAGGCCGTCGCGGCGCTCGCGGAGCTCCGTTTCGCAAGAGTCTTCTTGCGCTTTTGCCGCCATGATCTCACTTCGCAACTGCTTAATATGCTCTTTAATAGTTATGCTGGGCTCCTCGTCGCCGAGTGCTTCAAGTGCCTTTAATTCTGCCTGAAGGCCGCTTGTCCGGTTGTGGGCCTCATTATATTTGGCTTGGGCTGCATCGACGTCCGCTTGCATGGCGGGAAGGGATTCCCTCAATTCGGCGGCTTGCGCCACCATTTTGTCGCGGAGCTCCTGAAAACGGGCAATGTCATCATTGAATCTCGCAATTTTCTCGGGACTTGCGGCGTCTTTTGCGGCCTCGAGGTTTTTGAGCGCTTCCTGCATGGCTGCATACGCTTTTTCTTTTGCGGCGGCCGCGTCTTCCGTCTGCAAGGCAACTGCACCGGTGGGGGAACTGGTTTCTGCCGCTATCGCCGTTACGGGGGCGATTCCCGCGACAAGTGCCGCGGAAAGGGCGATGCCCATAGTTGCTCGTCTTGCTCTTCTTGCGAGAATGTCGTTCATCTCGGCACCTCATTTCAAGGGTCGGCGACTCACTTGGTAGCACTAATGTAAGTATACCAAGTGGTCGACCCGACACTGGCTGGGCGTGCGCGTATACCCCTCTGAAAACTGAATCCCGTTAGAAATGACGAGTTGTTTACGCTTCTTTTGGGGTGGCGGTACTATCATGGTTCGAATTGAGTGTGAATGATGATAGGGAGCGCCTTTTTATGATTGAGCTGCTCAGGCGTTTTGGTGGTAAGTTTCGCCGATATATGGTGATCGGCCCTGCGTGTAAGTTGATCGAAGTGATCTTTGACCTGCTTACGCCGCTGGTGATTGCCCAGATGATCGATAAAGGCATCGGCGCGCACGACGTGAGTGCCGTCGTCCACTACGGCATGGTGCTCGCCGCCATGGCTGTGATCGGCATCTCGTTTACGCTCGTCTGCCAAAAGATGGCGGCGCTCACCTCGCAGGGCATGGGCACCGACATTCGCGGCGCACTCTACAAGCACATCAACAAGCTGAGCTATACTGAGCTCGATCGCTTTGGCACTCCGTCGCTCATCACGCGCATTACCAACGACGTCAACCAGGTACAGCTCGCCGTGGCGCTGGGCGTGCGTATGCTCATCCGCTGGCCTTTCCTGGCGGTGGGCTCCATGGTCGCGGCCCTTGCCATCGACCTTAAGCTCGGCATCATCTTTTTGATTTGCACGCCCGCCATCGGCCTGGTGTTTTGGTTTGTCATGGCGCGCTGCATCCCGTACTACAAGCAGCTGCAGGCAAAGCTCGATCGCATCGCACTCATCTGTCGCGAGGGGCTTTCGGGCGCCCGCGTGGTCCGAGCCTTTGTGCGCGAGGATCACGAGCGCGAGCGTTTTGCCCAGGCAGCCGATGACCAGGCGCATACCGCCATCGCGGTGGGCAAGCTCTCGTCGATTCTTAATCCCGTCACGTTTTTGGTGATGAACCTGGGCGTGTGCGCCATCCTGTGGGTGGGCGGCGTCCAGGTCAACGTGGGCGAGCTCACGCAGGGCCAGGTCATGGCGTTCGTCAACTACATGACGCAGACCCTGACCTCCATCGTGTATGTCGCCAACCTGGTCGTGGTCTTTACCAAGGCGAGCGCCAGCGCGTCGCGTCTCAACGAGGTGCTCAATTGCGAGCCGAGCATTACCGACGAGGGCAACCAGCCGGTTGCGCTGCCCGAGCCGAGCGCGATGGGCAACGCTGTTCCGGTTCCCGCGCTGAGCTTCGGCCATGCGAGCTTCTCCTTTGGCGCGGGCGCCGCCAACGCCGTCAATGACGTGACCCTGGAGCTGCCGGTGGGCAAAACGCTCGGCATTATCGGCGGCACGGGCAGCGGCAAGTCCACGCTCGTCTCGCTTATCCCGCGCCTGTACGACACGGGCGCCGGCAGCGTGAGCGTAATGGGTGCCGACGTGCGCGTCTGGCCGCTCAATCAGCTGCGCCATGTGGTCGCGACCGTACCGCAGCGCGCGTCGCTCGTGAGCGGCACGATCCGTAGCAACCTAACCTGGCGCGACGAGTCGGCGACCGACGAGGAGCTTTGGGCGGCGCTCGATATGGCGCAGGCCAGCGAGTTCGTGCGCAACAAGCCGCAGAGGCTCGACGCCCCGGTCGAGGCGGGCGGCAAGAACTTTAGCGGTGGCCAGCGCCAGCGCCTGACCATCGCACGTGCCCTGGTGGGCTCTCCGCAGGTCCTGATCATGGATGACTCCGCCTCGGCGCTCGACTTTAAGACCGATGCGGCGCTTCGTCACGCCATTCGCGAGCGCAGCGTGCGCGGTGCCGCCGAGGGCGGGCTGCCGCTCACGACCGTCATCGTGAGCCAGCGCGTCTCGACCGTGCGCGATGCCGACATGATCTGCGTGCTCGACCACGGCTCGGTCGCGGGCCTGGGCGCGCACGACGAGCTCTACGCAAGCTGCCAACTCTACCGCGAGATTTGCCAGTCGCAGCTTCGTCGCGAGGAGCTCGAGGGCCAGCAGGGGAGCGCGGCGTCCGCGTTCGCCCCAAGCCCCGTGCCCGCCTCAGGCGCCGCGTGCGCCCCGGCATCCACTTGCGCAAAGGAGGGCTGCTAAATGAACCCGTATACTTCTTCCGGCTCGGTCGCCACGATGACGGCCAACGTGTCCGGCAACGATAGCCTCAACGACTTGGGTGACGGCCCGCGCCAGCCCGGCGACCCCGAGCGCTACCCCGTGGGCGCGGTAACTCGCCGCCTGCTGGGCTACGTCCGTCCGCATCGCATTTCGTTTACGGCGTCGTTTGTGAGCGCCGCCATCTCGGTGATCTTGCAACTCTATACGCCCATCCTTATCGGCGAGGGCATCGACCTCATCGTTGCCGCCGGGCAGGTGGACTTTGACGCGCTGCTGCCGCTCGTTACCAAGCTCGCGATTGTCGTGGTGGGCGCGGCGGCCTTCCAGTGGCTGCAGGGCTACTGCGTCAACCGCCTGTCCTACGAGACGGTGCGCGACATGCGCGTGGAGGCAAGCGACAAGCTCAGCCGCATGCCGCTCAGCTTTATCGACAGCCATGCCCACGGTGACCTCATGAGCCGCGTGGTCAACGATGTCGACCAAGTGGGCGACGGCCTGCTGCAGGGCTTTACGCAGCTCTTTACCGGCGTCATCACCATCGTGGGCACGCTCGCGTTTATGCTCTCCATTAACCTGGCCATGACGCTCGTGGTGGTGCTCGTCACGCCGCTTTCCATCTTTGCAGCCGGCGCCATCGCCAAGCTTTCCAACAAGAGCTTTACGGCACAGCAGCGCATCCAAGGCCAGCTTGGCGGTCATATTGAGGAGTACGTGGGCGAGCAAAAGCTCGTGGACGCCTTCGCCTACGGCCCGCACGCTCAACAGCGCTTCGATGTCCTCAACGCCGAGCTCTATACGGCGGGCGAGCGCGCGCAGTTTATGGGTTCGCTTTCTAACCCCGGCACGCGCTTTATCAATAACATCATCTACGCCGTGGTCGCCGTGATCGGCTGCGCGGGCGTGATCACGGGCGTGCCTGCGGCGCTCACGGTGGGCGGCGTGCAGATCTTCCTGTCCTACGCTAACCAGTACACTAAGCCGTTCAACGAGGTCACGAACGTCATCACGCAAATCCAGACCGCGTACGCCTCGGCGCGCCGCATGTTCGCGTTGCTCGATGCGCGCGAGCAGGAGCCCGACGCGGCGGATGCCGTGGAGCTTGCCGCCCCGCAGGGCGAGGTGACCTTTGAACACGTGGACTTTAGCTATGTGCCCGACCGCAAACTGCTGCAGGATATCTGCATCGATGCCAAGCCCGGTACGCGCTTTGCCCTCGTCGGCCCCACGGGCTGTGGCAAGACGACGCTCATCAACCTGCTGCTGCGCTTTTACGATATCGATGCTGGGCGCATCGCGGTCGATGGTCGCTCCTCGCGTGACTACACGCGTGCGAGCCTGCGCCGCGCCTTTGGCATGGTGCTGCAGGACACCTGGCTGTTCGAGGGCACGGTGGCCGAAAACATTGCCTACGGTTGCCCCGATGCCACGCGCGAGCAGATTGTCGAGGCCGCCAAGCGCGCTCATGCGCACAAGTTTATCGTGCAGCTGCCAGGCGGCTACGATACGGTGATCGGCGAGGACGGCGGCACGTTTAGCCAGGGTCAAAAACAGTTGCTGTGCATCGCGCGCGTCATGCTCACCGATCCGGCGATTCTGCTGCTGGACGAGGCAACGTCGAGCATCGATACGCGTACCGAGCTGCAGGTGCAGGCGGCATTCGACGAGCTCATGGCCGGCCGCACGAGCTTTGTCGTGGCACACCGCCTGTCGACGATTCGCAACGCCGATTGCATCCTGATAATGCGCGATGGCGAGATTATCGAGCGCGGCACGCACGATGAACTGCTCGCGGCAGGCGGCTTCTACGCCGAGCTCTACCGCAGCCAATTCGCCCAGTGAGGAAGCCCGTGGGGCAAATTAATCAATCGACAGACGGTGGTTTACATCTGTCACGTTAGTACTAAGATATTCATCTAATAAATTGCATTAGTGGCTTTAATTTTGGGGGAAACGAGGCAACGTGACTATGACGTGCTCTTTGGTGGTTAACAGCAAGAGCGGTAATACCAGGATGGTTTCGGGCGCGATCAAGCGCGCTCTGCAGGCTGCGGGTGTTGAGTTTGTCCATGCCGCGGCATTGAGCGACGATGCGGATGCAGATCAGGTTGCGCTCGAGGCGCAGCGCGCCTGCGCGGCCGACACGGTGCTCGTCGGTTTTTGGTGCGACAAGGGCGCGTGCACGCCTTCGGTGGCGTCGCTGCTTTCCGTCCTGCATGGCAAGCGTGTCTTTTTGTTTGGCACCTGCGGCTTTGGCGCCAGCGAGGAGTACTTTAGGCAGATTATCGACCGCGTGACCTCAAATCTGGCCGAGGATGCCGAGCTTGTGGGTTGGGCAATGTGCCAGGGCAAGATGGGTCCCGCGGTCAAGCAGCGCTACGAGGCCATGCTCGAGCAAGATCCCGACAATGTCCGCTTTAAGATGCTGCTCGATAACTGGGTCGCCGCAAAGGATCACCCCACCAAGGAAGATCTGGACAACATGGCTGCAGCCGCCAAAAAGGCCGTGCTGGGGGAGTAGCTTCGCCGTTCGCGGTCCTTCGTGCAAAACAATACAAATGTGAAAGCCTCGAAATCCTCGAGGCTTTTTTCTTGACACGGGGGTGCGCCGTGGCAAGGATCTGGGGGGGACATTTTCCATCATCCGGATGATGAGTCAGTTTTGAATGATACAGTCTCGTGCATTCGCTGGATGTATCGCCAGATGGAGTACGGCTACAAAACGTACCCGGGCTTCTTTACGCACCATTCGATGGGATTCATGTAGTAAGACGCCGCCGGGCGGGCGCCACGTTGCAGAACCTAGGCCTAGCAGGTGGCTGATAATTCCATACCCAAATGTATCCAGAGTGGGATGGGCTTTCCGGATGGGCGGGGTTGCGGAAGCCGTGTCCCGGAATTTGCCTTTGGAATGGGATGTGGTTTCCGGTTGAGAGGCTCTGTGGAAATTGCATCTCAGTATTCGGTCGAGAAACGGGATGCGGTTTCCCAACGGGGCCGCAAGCGGAAGCCGCATTCCACTCCGGACGCGAATTCTGGGGCACGGCTTGCTGAGGGTTATGGGCTGCGAGCGATATGTGGCAGCATAAAACTCCAATAGGAGGGGTTAAAAATAAATGGTACATCCAGCAGTTAATTTTAATGTGGGGGGGGGTATGATTCTTTTGGTTGCGCATAATATCAAACCCTCTATTAATGAATTGCGTAGGGATTAGTCACAGATATTGGATAAAACAGACTAATTTGGGGATAAATGACCGCTTACGTCAAAATAAGTAGCATTTAGCGACAAAACATTGAAAAATATGTAGCACATCGCTATGTTTTTATTACGAAAAGATTCCAAATTGGCTTATTTCGGGCTCACTTTTCAATCGCCTTGCGGTTTCTGTTGAAACTTGCTGACCTTTGGATGGGTCGAATAAGGCCTCGATGGGGATGAATTAATCATTATGGCGGCGCGCGGAGTCAAACGTTTTATTGCACTTCTTAGCAGTCTGGCGCTTGCGCTTGTCATAGCCCTTGCCGTTGTTTCTTTTGCTCCCCGCGCATTTGGATACACGCCTTTTGCAGTGCTTTCGGGCTCTATGGAACCCGAGCTCCCCGTTGGCTCCATGGTGTTTGTTCGCCAGGTTGAGCCATCTGATATTGCCGTGGGCGACAATGCAACCTTTTACCGATCGGACGGTGCCGTGGTGACGCACCAGGTGTACGAGGTCGACCCTGTGGCGCAGACGATCGGCACGCAGGGAATTGCGAACAAAAATGCAGACGGAAGCATCATGCACGACGCCGAGCAGACGCCTTTTTCACGCGTGATCGGCGTCGTTTCTTTTTGTGTCCCTTACCTGGGCTTCGTTAACGCATATTGCACGACGATGCCCGGTTTGCTTGTTGTGGTGGCCGTTCTGGCGCTGCTGGTCGCGGCGTCGATAGTGCTCGATCGGATGGTTCCCGGCGAGCCTGCGGGCAAGCATACCCGTGCGCATGCGAAGGAGCGGCGTCCATAACGGCAGGGGAGAGGTGTCGGCAACGGCAAGGGCCGTTGCCGGGGAAAACGATTCTCGAAAGGAAGAGAACGATGGAGAACAAGAGGAAAAAGCGCTACGGCATCGTTGCCGCCTTGCTGCTGCTGGTACTGGCTGCCGGCGTGGGCACCTACGCCTGGCTGACGGCGCAGTCGAGCCTGACCAACAACTTCACCACTGCGGGCATCAACAAGCCCACTACCAATCCCGACCATCCGGATCAGCCGCTTCCGGATGATAACACTAAGGTCAACGGCAACCTGACCGAGACCAAATGGGTTAAGGACTCTAAGCTCGCCCCTGGCGTGTCTGTTGCCAAGAATCCCAATGTGGGTATTGGTAAGGGGTCCGAGAACGCTTATGTGTACGCTTTCGTGAAGAACGAGACGGCGTCTGATACGGCCGCTGATTCCCATAAGACTTACTTCACCATTAATCAAGGCTGGAAAGCCGTTCAGGCAGATACCGTTACGGGTGAGCCGACTCATTATCTCGGTGGCCTTTTCGTTTATGTTGGCGAAGGAGAAGGAGCCGAGGCTACTCCGCTTATTGCCAGCGAGACTGAGGATAAGTGGACTGGCGAGCTGTTCAGCCAGGTGACCACGCCCAAGGAGACCGAGCAAAAGGATTTCGCTAACCCTGCAGTGATGAAGGTCAACTGCTTCATTTACGCGGCAGACAATACCGCTGAGGGTTCGTCTGCGTCTGCTTTGACTGCTGCCAAGAATTGGGCTAAGGGCCTGTAGTAATCCCACCCCCCTCCACCGAGATCCCGGCCCGCTCCCCATCCCCATTTTCGGGTCGGGATCTCGGTCCCCCTTTGATCGACGATTGGCGAACGTAATGCTCAACAATCTTTCCGACAATCAGAAACGCACCTTGGCGCTTGCCGCGATGGCGCTGTTGGCCCTGGCGTGCCTGTGCGGCACGCTGGCTTTCACCGTTGATATGGTTCCGGCGAACAACGTCCTATCGTTTGGCAGCGTGAAGGTACGAGTCTGCGAATACACCCTAAACGAGCAGGGCGAGGAGATTCCGTTTGAGGCCGACGAGCACGGGGACTATCCCGACACCGAGGCCGGGGGCTCTGACATCAGCCGCATCGTGCGCGTGGAGAACGCCGGCGCGCAGCCTGAGTACGTTCGCGCCCGTCTGCGCATGACGTCGGTGGCGCCCGACGGTTCGAGTGCGGACGCCTCGGGCAACGTCGCCTTTCACGTGAACGCGGGCGAGGGGTCCCCGTGGATCGATGGCGGCGATGGGTGGTACTACTACCGCGGATTGGCCGGACGCGGGGGCGTGCTCGATTCCGGTGCCATGACGGAGAGCCTCATGGACTCGCTGCGCTTCGTGGGCGACTACCACGATGCCGCGCGCGGCGGCTCATTCAGGCTCGATATCGACGTCCAGGCCGTGCAGGCCAAAAACCAGCAGGCAAGCGATACCGTCCTCGACGTGCTCGACGCCGCGGGCTGGCCGGAGGCGAACTAGCCCATGAAGATCAAGAATATGAACCGGGGTATGCTTAGCAGGCTGGTTGCCGTCGCAGCGATTGCCCTTTGCTGCGTTATGGCGCTGCCAACGGTGGTGCATGCCGAGGACGTGCCCGAGAACAAAAACGAATATCACATCAAAAACGCGAACGACTTTTTGGCGTGCGTGGCGCTTTCGCGTGAGCGCGATACGTCCGGCTGGCGCGTTTATCTCGATAACGATATTGAGCTCGATAGCGACGACATGAAAGCCATCGTTGCAAACACTGTTAAGCATCTGTCGTTTGGCAACAAGGAGCATCCGTTTAAGGGCGTGTTCGATGGTCAAAACCACACCGTTGAGGGCCTGAACTACGATAAAGACGCTTTTGACCCCGAGCGCGATACGGGATTTTTTGCCGAGACCAACGGTGCCACCATCAAAAACTTCCTGGTCAAGGACGCCAACGTGTGGGCGGACTTCCGCGGTGGCATTATCGTGGGCAAAGCCGTCAATACGCGCTTCGAAAACGTTATGGTCATGGAGAGCACGCTGCACGTGACCTGCGCCAACAATGCTCTCAACCTCATTACCAACGCAGGCTTTGAGGGCGGCCTGATTGCCGGCGAGCTCGACGGCTGCAACCTCTACAACTGCGAGGTCCGTGGCGGCCGTGCCGTCAACAATACGACCTCGGGCGTGCAGGCGCTCGGCGGTGAGGGTCTGTATATGGCGGCGTTTGCCGGCTACGTTAAGAACTCGACTATCGAGTACTGCCGCGTGACGCCGACGCGTAAGGACGGCGGCTCGATTGCCGAGAAGGGCATGACCGACGTCACCAATAAGTACGACGTGGCCATTGGCGCCCTGGGCGGCAACAACGTGTACGCCTCGGGTTTTGTGGGCTGCATGGCAGAAGGCGCTAAAGTCATTGACTGCTTTTCAACGGCGAAATGCTATAGCTATGCTGCTTCTTACGTGGGCGTTGTCTCCGTAACACGCGCTTGGACGGGCGGTCTTGCAGGCCGCATCTTGTCTAAGAGCGGTAATGAAATCGCTCGCAGCCATTTCGCCGGCGATTTGAGCTCGCGCCAGTACAACCCCATCGCCGTGATCCCCATTATTCAAAACGACGTGAACCTGGGCGGCATTGCCGCGCGTGCAAACAAGGATGATGCCACGGTCACCGACTGCTACTTTAAGCCGAGCGTGAGCCTTTCTGGCAACAGCCAGGGCAACCCTGCCAAAAAGAAAATCCCCTCGTTTGGCGGCGACGGCACTACCGCGGGTGGCAGCTATGGTCCGTGGGATGACGAGCGCTATACCACGCGCGAACTGTGGGAGGAGCGCGACTACGATTTCTGTGGCGGCACCAAGCGCTCGACTGCCAACGACGAGGCCCTGGGTGGCCCGCACCCCAATGAGTGGGCGATGGACTACAAACTGAATATCCCCGTGCATGGCCAGAGCGTTAAGGCGACGATTGATTTTCCCGGTGCAGGCATCGCGACCATCGAGGCAACCAAACTCGGTATTGATCAGGCGACCTCGGATCCGTATACCTTTGCCGTGAGTGCCGTGCTGGCGGGAACGGCCCAGGGCTTGGCCCAGGGCGATACGTCGGTAACGTTTAAGCAGGATACCTCCGCAAAGCCTGAGGGGCTGAGCGAGGAGAACGGCGGCTACCGCTTTATGGGCTGGTTCCGCGAGCCCGATGTGCAAGTGAATCGAATTGGACAAGACAACAGCTGGTTTGACGGCAAGACCGATGCCGATGCTGTGGCTGCTGGCAAGCAGGTCCAGAAGAGCGAGTTGCACGACGAAACGTCAACCTATACTGCCGATAACGCGAAAGGGGCCAAGGCTTTTGAGGGCAATGACCTGTTTATCGCTTCGTACGAGGCGCAGGTGCTGTTCTATAACGTCAACGGCGAGACGCTTGATTGGAAAACCGGTGCTGCGCACGGCAAGTCAACTGATTGGTACCGCTATGGCGTGGGTTTGACGCCCGCTGCCCCCGCGGATCGCGGCAACTTGAAGCCTACCGCGACATTTATCGGCTGGACCACGCAGCCTAGCAGCGAGGCGGGGATGAACGGCGCCTATGCCGCCATCACCTCGACTCAGTTAGCCGAGCTTAAAAATCAGGGAGCTTTTTATCCTGCGGGTAGCGAGATCACGGTTGTCCGTCCTACCGACTTCTACCCGGTGTACAGCGACTACGTGTCGAACATCATAACGGTGTTCGAGGGCAATGAGCGGGACACAACCGACGATAAGACCCTACGTGACGGCGTGGGCAAAACCAATGTCGACGTCCAGACTACCGAGGACGGCACCAGCGTCTACACGGTACAGGTGTGCAACACGGAAGGTACGCCCCTGTCCAATGGCGGCAAGCTGCCCGATGGCTATCGCTTCTTGGGTTGGTATGAAAACAAGGGGACCGAGGATGCCCCGCTCGAGGTGCGCGTAAGCCGCGACCCCAGCTACACACTCCCCGCAGATGTCGATCTAACTGTGCCACATACCTACATCGCCCGCTTTGAGTACCGAGTGGATTATTACGTTCGGGCTTATACCAACCATGAGTTTACGGACAGCAAGCTACTTTGTTCCGTTTGGAATCGCTATCAAACGCCCTTTGAGGAAAACGTCGGTAGTACCTTCGTGCGTGAAAACGTCGTCCACTGGGGTCCGGAGCATGTTGACCACGGCATAAAGGATAGTTATGACAAAACGTGTGAGACGCGCTACACGACGAAAACCCTTGTCGTGAGTCCCCTTAACGCGTACTCGCACAACGTTAAAAACGATACGGGAGCCGATACTCTGAAAAACCTCTATGCCGATACCGATTTTCCAGGCGCTGCAACGCTAAGCGATACTTGGACTTCGGCTTCGCTGAACGTAACGGCCAAACTGGTGAATGATCGCTATCGCCTGAATTTCTGGACGCTTGAGCGCGATGGTGAATATTGGACATATGTGAAAAATCCCATCGAGAGCATAGTGCGTACAGATAAGAAGTACTACGTTCGCGCGATGATTACCACGGACGTTAATTTCTACAACAAGGGCGATAATGTCGTGAGGACTGCCACGCGGCGCTATGAGAGTAACTTGCTGCAGACCATGGTGAACACGTTCACGTATTACTACCCGCATGTTAATAAGTCGGTTAAAGTGGCCGAAAAGCCAGAAGATGGTGAGAAGGGATCGTATGAGAGCCCCCTGACCCTCGAAGCTTCCCCGACCGATGTCGAAATGGCTGTGCCTGGTTATAAGTTCCTGGGCTGGATTTCTACGGCCGAGGTCCAGAAGGGATCTGCCGTCTGGAACTATATCTATGATGTCGCCAACGACCCCTATGTGACGAGCGATCCGGAAAAGGCGGCGCCATACTTGGCGACGGATGACTCCAAGGTCACCCAGTGTCAGGATGCCTATCCCGTCTACGCAAAGTACGACGTCAACTACACCACCAACCTGCACCGCGCAGGTTTTGATGGCACGGACAAGGTCAATGCGCCTAGGTACGATATCGATCCCGTTATCAACGCGGGCACCGACCCTGCTACGGCAACGGTGACCCCTGACGTCACGACTCCGGTTTATAAAGCAGGCGGTGAGCTGTATAAGTTGCAGAAGGTTGAGATCGAGCTTCCGAACGGCGAAGTTAAAAAGCTCGAACCTAACGGCGATAACTCGTATTCCTATCAGGTGGAACCCGGCGGGGCCTATACATTTGTGGCGTACTATTCGCCGTTGGCGGTTGTGTATCATCTCAATGCCTCGAAAGTGGACGGCAAAGTTGCTCAGCAAGGCGATATGCTCGGCAACCTTGATGGCGGCATCCCGAAGCCTACTTATGACGTCCGCACTATCGATGGGGATACAGGTAAGTTCAACGTCTTCGTGGGCTGGACGGAAGCCCAGCCGGCACCTGGCAAGGGCTATGTCGCTTGGTCGGAGGGCATCCGTATGGTGAGTGCTTCTACCGTGGTCAAGGCCCCCATGGAGCTGTACCCGGTCTACCGTCCCAGCTTGGTTACCGTTCAATCGAACATCGACTTCAATCTTGCGAATCCCGATCTTGTCCGTAGCCTCGGCCGCACTGATTCCGGCGACCAGAATTCTCTTGAGGTCAAGGCCGCCGAGGAGGTTGAGGGCATTGACGGCACCAAGTACGACTTTGTCGGCTGGTCGCGCGACTATGAACCCGATGGCAAATACACCCTGTTGACCGATGACGAGAAGTATCCCCTCGAGGGCAGCGAGCCCTTTGAGAGCGTGACCTACACCGCGGTGTACAAGATCGCGCCGTATAAGGTGCGCTATCACGGTGTCGACGGGTCGGTCGTCTTTACGGCGACGGTCGACTCGGACGGCGAGCGAGCGACGGGCGCCGGCTTTGTCCATAACGTCGATGTTCCCAAGATGGATGAGAGCGGAAACCCGGTCTATGACAACAAGGGCAATCCCGAGATGGAGAAAAAGTCCGTGGCATACGACCCGGACGCCCACTCCAAGATCGTCGCACTGCTCGATGAACAGGCGGCCAGCGGTGACGTACGCGAGCTCTTCCTGGAGTGGCGATATGTGCCTGCCGTTGGCGCTCCGAAGTCTTGGAATGAGTTTAAGGGCGAGCCGGTCAAGGGAGACATGGACCTGTATCCCGTGACGTATCGAGTGGCCGCCAACGATACGTCCGATACCGAGAGACCCGTAGCCATGACCGCGCAGCTTAAGTGGCTGCTCGATCCCACCGCTGGCAACACAGTCGACAACAACGCCGATGAGGCGCCGTTTAAGGCCTGCTTCGCCGAGCCGTTTATGGGGACGCAGCTGACTGTTACCGTTAAGCGGGCGAGCTACGGTCCTGGTGCGTCCATGTCGGAGGAACCCGTTAACGACCAGTATGTCTCGCTCTACAGCTTGGGCTCGGGTAACGGTTCGTTCGACTTGACCAACCGCCTGGAGTCCAAGAAGACGGGCGAAGGGGGGCAGGCTCCTGGCAATGCCGTGTTCGACTTCGCCAAGACCCATGCGCTGACGATCGTCAAAAAGACCACCGATGCCAGCGCCATGGGACAGACGTTCCGCTTTAAGGTGACGAAGACGGCGGAGGGAGCCTCTCCCGAGACGCGCGTGGCCGAGGTGAAGGTCGATAAGCGGCAGCAGGAAAACGGTGAGACCTGGTATGTCGGCAGCGTGCAGCTCGCCGCTCCGGCGGGCATCTATACCGTCGAGGAAGACACGGCTTGGGCATGGCGCTACGAGGGCGAGCTGAGTACGCCGGGCAAGGCGCCCGGCAAATCTGCCGAGCTGACGATTTCGTCTGCATCGAGCGCGAACGATGCCACGTTCACCTGCACGAACACGCGTGTGAACGACAAATGGATCGACGGCAGCGATCGTGCCCATAACGTTTGGAGCAACGGCAACGTAGCAAAGAAGGAGGATTAGCATGTCCAAGCGCAAGCGCATCATCGCCTTGCTGGTGGGGGTTATCCTCTTGGCCGGTACGGCAGGCACGCTGGCCTGGCTTTCGGTTACGGGCGTGCTGGTCAACCAGTTCGGCATCGGATCGGTGACGCCATCGGTTCAGGAAACGCTCAACGGCAAAGTGAAAAGCGATGTCAAGGCGAAGAACACGGGTACTGCGCCCGCCTATATTCGTGCTGCAGTGGATATCTACTGGCAAGATGCGACGAGCGGCGCTCGCCTGTGGGATGAGCCGCAAGCTGACTCGGACTACGAGATTGCGTGGAGCGTGGCTGATGCCTCGGGCGCGAACTCGGCTTCTAGCTGGGTTAAGTCGAGCGACGGGTTCTATTACTGGACGTCGCCCGTTGCTCCCGGCGGTGAAACCGGCATGCTCATTAATAGAGTAACCGAGCTCAAGGCAACCGAAGGTCGCGATCTTGTCGTGGATATCTCCACTCAGGCGGTCCAGGCGACGCCCGATGAGGCCGTGCACGATGCATGGGGTTGCTCGGTCAAGAATGGCGTGCTGGTGCCGCCGCATGGAGGTGCGTAAGTATGGCGTTCCCAATTCGCAAAGGTGTTGCGCGCTCCTTGCGTTGCATGGTCGCGGCCATTTTCTGCGTGGTCACGCTCGCTGTTCCCGCCCGTGCGTTTGCCGATACTCCCGCGATTGCCTATGACGGAAATGCGCGCCAGCTGACGGTCTCGGGGGCGACGGACTCCTCGGGGGAGCCCGATCTGTTTCCCGCCTTTAAAGGTCTAATGCCCGGCGATGTGCGCGAGCAGCAGATTGAGGTTCGTGCCACGGGTGTAAAGTCCCAGGTACGCGTGTTTGTGCGGGCCGTTGTCGATCACGAGACGGCACGCCAGCTGTCGCCCATTACCTTAACGGCGTCGGCGGGCGATGCGTCTGCCGGTTGGCTCCAGACGGGAACGCCGGGCAGCGTGTTCGCCTATCCCACGCAGGTCGCAACGTTTACGAGCGATGGCAGCACGGTGCTCAATTTGCAACTAAGTGTCCCGACGTCGGTGGGCAACGAGCTTGCCGACGCAAGCAAGACCATCCGCTGGGAAATCACCGCCGAGGACGATGGCGAGAAGATTCCCGTACAACCTGTTGGCAGTAAGAGCCCCGGTCTGTTTGGCCTGGCGGCAACCGGCGACAGCACGCTCGCATTGCTCTTGGTGTTGCTGACGCTTGCAATCATTGCTTTCATGGCCGCGCTGCTTTTATCCCGGAGGGATAAGCGCTAGGTCCATCTTCTAAATGCTTCGCCCTCCCGGGCGGCGGGCACGAAGTTCCCTGCTCTACAGTCCTGCGCAAAGGAAGCCACATTAAGTGGCTTCCTTTGCGTGCGGAACTCGCGATGAACTTCGTGCCCGCCGCCCGGGAGGGCGTCCCTTTGTTGATGGAAGGACTTATAAGCGGATATTCCATGTCCGGATATATTCAGAGCGGGATGGGCTTTCCGAATACAAAGAAGGCCACTTAATGTGGCCTTCAACTTACATATGTTGCGGATGCTCTCATGGCAAGCCGCGCCTCAACACCGAGGCGTCTGCTCGGTGGCGCGGAACGTAAGGTTCATCGCGAGTTCCGCACGAGCCGGAGAGCACTTAATGTGCTCTCCGTGCGAGCAGGACTGTCCGAGCAGGGAACCTTACGTTCCGCGCCGCCCGGGCGGACGAACCAGGTCGATAGACCCGCTACTTGATCTTGGTCGTGCCCGGTGCCAGGTTGGGGTCGGTCTCGTTGGCCTCGGTCTGGAAGTGCTCGGTGTACACGTTCTTGCCGTCGCGGAACATCTCGTAATACTGCATCTTGGCGTAATCCTCGCGTGCCTTGGTGGCGGCTGCGGCAGCGGCGTCGTCACCGGTGACGTTGGAGGAGAGCGCCCAGCGCAGGCTGGCGTCCTCGTAGCCCACGGAGTTGATGGCGGGTAGCGACTCGCGCAGCGTCATGTGCGCCTTCTGGTAGTCGGTCAGCGGTGCGCCGATCAGCTGCATAAGCTGGGTGGACAGGTAGTTGGTAGACAAGTCGTCAACCTCGCTCATCTGGTCGCAGCCGGCAACGTCGTAGTTGGCCCAGATGATGTAGTCGGTCTGCCACAGACGCTCCTGATGCGTAGCGTCGTCCTCGCCGGTAAACCACTTGTCATTGAACTTGGACGGGAAGAACGGCTGATGGTCGCCCCAGAACACCACGACCACCTTGCGGTCGAGCTTGCTCAGGGCGTTGAGGAAGTAGCGCAGCGCCTGGTCGGACTGCTCGATGCACGAGACGTACTCGTCGACATCGGACAGCGTGCCATCCTCGACGGTCTTGGCGTCCAGGTCGGTCGTGTCGATGTTCAGGTGCATCTGCTTGTCGACCGGCAGCAGGCCCGTGTCGTAGCCCGAGTGGTTCTGCATGGTCACGTCGAAGATGAACTGCGGGTCGGCGTTCTGGTCGAGCAACTCAAGAATCTTGTCGTAGGTTGCCTGGTCGGTCACCATGCCGCGCAGGGTATCGGCGCCCTGGAAATCGTTGATGGACAGGAACTGGTCAAAGCCAAAGTCCTTATAGACGTTCTCGCGGTTCCAGTTGGTCGCGTGGTTGGGGTGCATGGCCGTGGTGGAATAGCCGAGCGATTTGAACTGCTCTGCCAGGTTCCCGGTCGTTTCCATGTTGTAGATGGTGTAGGGGTACACGCCCGAGCCCAGGTTGGCCATGGAGTTGCCGGTCATAAACTCAAACTCGGTATTGGCCGTGCCGCCGCCGTAGGCGCTCACGTAGAGCTTTCCGCGGCTGAGGCAGTTGGACAGGTTCTTAAAGTACTGCGGACCTTCGTAGCCGGCGCGCATGTTCTGGTAGATCGACAGATCCGAGAACGTCTCGTTCATGATGGCGATGACCGTGGGCTTCTCGCTGTCGAACTGCTCCTTTGCGGCGGCGCGCTCGTCGCTCTTGGCCGCGTCGGACTTGTCGTAGGCCTTGGCGTACTTTTTGAGCGTGGCCTTGGCATCGTCGACGGAGTAGTCGGCGGGTTTGGGCGGCTTGATGGACTGTGCCGCACTAATAAAGGCAGGCAGGTAGCCCTCGCGCCAGTAGCTCTCGAGCGGGCGCCAGGTGTAGACGGTGATGCCGAGGGTGTTGTAGTAGTCGATGAGCGTGACATGCGCGGTCACGCCGCCCAGGCACAGCACCGCCACGAGCAGGTTGGTGAGCAGCATGCGCTTGGCGTTAGCGGCGCCCTTCTGACGGTGCGGTGCCACCAGGCCGGCGTACTCGCACAGCAGCATGGCGATGGCGGTAAAGCCCATGGACAGCACGCAGAACAGCGAGATCGAGAAGGTGTAGCCGTTGCCGGCGACCGCGGCGGCGGTGGAGATGGCCGAAAGGTCGCCCGGCTGGATGGGCATGGATTTAAACGTGATGACGAAGAACTCGGCAATGCCCAGGACAAAGAGGGCAAAGGCCAGGACCGCGGGAGCTGCGCCGTGGCGCTGGAATAGGAAGAACAAGCCGACCATGAGCACGGTGATGATGGCCCATTCGAGCAGAATGCACAGGGGGTAGACCCAGGTAAAGTCGTGGTTGGACGAGACCTCCATGCCCAGCAGCGCAAAGACGCCGGCGAGCAGCAGGCACAAGACGGCGGCGACGAGCGGTTTGCCCACAAAGGCTCCGCGCAGGCGGGCGAGCTTGCCGGTGGGGACGGGGGCATCGGACCCGGCGAACGCAAAGACGCGCGGGGCGATGCGGTCGCGGGCAATGCTGGCCCAGGCGCATCCGGTAAGGATGGCGTTGGTCAGGATGAGCATCACAAAGGCGAGCGGCTCGTTTTGGGCGACGAGGCCAATGGCGCCCCAAATGGTCAAAAAGAGCTGGAACAGGCCGAAGGCGACACTCCAGGCGATGGCGCCTTTGGCGACGGTGCCCGACTGTGCGCGAATGGCCTTGGCCTCGCGCAAGACAAGGTAGACGGTCGCCGCAAGACCGACGAGCGAGATGGCGGCAGCGAACATGCTGAGACTCCTCACAAACTTAAAACCTACGAAAGCGGGGGTTTACCCGATTGTTACCAAGATATGCGCTGCAATTGGTGGCTGCGCACAACAACCAGCCATATTAACGCGCACGTGTGGCGGTGTGGCGCAATGTAGTGGCGACCTGCGCGATAATGGACGGGAATTACACGGAAACGTAAAGGCTTCTTAAAGAAATGGCGAGGATGAGGCGATGAACGAGCGGGTTTGTATGACGAGTGCGGGCGACGTGGGTGCCGGCATGGACGCGGGCGGCTATCCGGTCGAGACTACGGGCAACGCGGCGCTGGACATTTTGGAGCACCGTTCGTCTACGCGCGCCTTCGCGCGCGATGACAGTGACCGTCCCGTAGCGGTGACCGACGAGCAGCGGGCGGCGATTTTGCATGCGGCGAGTCGCGCGCCATCGGCAGGCGCCATGATGATGTATTCCATCGTGAGCATTCGCGAGCAGGCTACGCTGGACCGTCTGGCCGACCTGTGCGATCACCAGCCCATGATCGCCAAGGCGCCCTGGGCACTTATATTTGTGGTCGATTATGCCAAGTGGATCGATCTGTTTGAGCACGTGGGCTGCTTTGAGCCCGAGTTTGTCGAGCGCACGGGCAAGGCGCCCCGCCGCGCGCCGGGTTTGGGCGACTTTGCCATCGCGGCCCAGGACGCCGTGATCGCTGCACAAAACGCCGTGGTTGCCGCCGAGGCCCTGGGGCTGGGGAGCTGCTACATCGGTGATATCGTCGAGAATGCCGAGGAAGTTGCCGAGCTGCTCGATCTGCCGCCCTATACCATGCCGCTGTCGATGCTCATCATCGGCACGCCCCGTAAGGAGCGCCCGGCAATCGCGCACCCCGTGGTGAACCTGGCGCACGAGGAGCGCTACTGCCGCGCGGATGCCGCGACCATGGACGCGCAGGTGGCCGAGATGGACGCGATGTTTCGCCCGCATGCCCGCGAGGTGGGGGAGCGCGTGGTGGATATCTACACCCGCAAACACACCAGTCCCTTTATGGCCGAGATGAGTCGCTCCATGGAGTGGTGGTTCAAAAACTGGCTCGGAAAATGACGAATGTGGCAAAGGGACAGTCCCTTTGCCACATTCCATATCGCGCGATGGCATAAAGGCCGTATAAATGTTTATCTAGCTGGGAAAACAGTGCATTAAAACATGGGCCGATTGCCTATAATCCCTTCGAACATTAAAGTTGGGAGGAAACCGGCTTATGGAACAAAAGGCCAAGGAGGCAGCCTCGCACGCTGCGATTCCTGTGAGCATCTCGGCGATGCTCGTCACGCTGGGCGTGGTGTACGGCGACATCGGCACCAGCCCTATGTATGTAACCAAGGCGCTCGTTGCCGGCAACGGCGGCATCGGAAGCGTGACGGAGGAGTTCGTGCTCGGCGCGCTCTCTCTTGTCGTGTGGACGGTCACGCTGCTGACGACCGTCAAGTACGTGCTGATCTCGCTGCGCGCCGACAACCACGGCGAGGGCGGTATCTTTGCCCTGTACAGCCTGGTCAAGCGTTGCGGCAAGTGGCTTATCATCCCCGCCATGCTGGGTGGCGCCGCGCTGCTCGCCGACGGCATCCTGACGCCGGCTGTTACCGTTACCACGGCCATCGAGGGCCTGCGCACCATCCCTGCGGTTCACGCCGTGCTCGGGGATGACCAGGGCCGCGTTGTCGCCATCACGCTCGCCATCATCATTGCGCTCTTCTTGGTGCAGCGCATCGGCACGGCCAAGATCGGTCACGCCTTTGGCCCCATCATGACGCTGTGGTTCCTGTTCCTGGGCGGCACGGGTCTGTTCTTTGTCTTCCAGCACCCCGCCGTGCTGCTGTGCCTCAACCCGGTGCGCGGCATCGCCTTTTTGCTGAGCCCCAACAACCACGCGGGCATCATGATTCTGGGCAGCTGCTTCCTCGCCACCACCGGTGCCGAGGCGCTCTACTCCGACATGGGCCATGTGGGTCGCGGCAACATTTACGCCACCTGGCCGTTCGTTAAGTGCTGCTTGCTGCTGTCCTATATGGGCCAGGGCGCTTGGCTTATCAACAACGCTGCCAACCCCGAGCTCATGGGCATTGCCGACCTTAACCCGTTCTACCAGATGCTCGCCCCGGGCCTGCGTCCGTTTGCCGTCGGCCTTTCAACCATCGCGGCCATCATTGCCTCGCAGGCGCTCATTACCGGCGCGTTCTCGCTGGTGTCCGAGGCCAGTCGCCTGGACCTCATGCCGCACATGCAGGTCTTCTATCCGGCCGAGACCAAAGGCCAGCTCTACATCCCCATGGTCAACAACGTCATGCTTGTCGGCTGCGTCATCGTGGTGCTGCTGTTCCAGAACTCGGCTCATATGGAAGCCGCCTACGGCCTTGCCATTACGCTGACTATGATGTGCACCACGCTGCTGCTCTTCTTCTACCTGCACGAGGAGCGCAAGCTCAAGGTTGCTCCGTGGATCTTCGCGGCCTTCTTCCTTTTGCTCGAAGGCTTCTTCTTCGTGAGCTCACTCACCAAGTTCTTCCACGGCGGCTACTTCACCATCCTCATGGCTGCACTCATCATGGGCATTATGGTGTGCTGGTACAACGGCACGGCGGTCGAACAGCGCCAGTTTACGCTGCTGCCGCTGCGCAGCTATCTGCCGCAGCTCAAGCGCCTGCGCGACGACGACCGTTACGAGCGCATGAGCGACAACATCGTGTACCTGACCAAGGACACCCATACCGACTACATCGACCGTGATATCGTCTACTCGATCTTGGACAAGCATCCCAAGCGCGCTCGCGCCTGGTGGTTCGTGAACGTCGAGACCATGGACGAGCCGCATACCTTTGCCTATTCGGTCGAGACGTTCGGCACCGACTATGTTTTCCGCGTGCATCTGTACCTGGGCTACAAGATTAACCAACGCGTCAACGCCTACCTGCGCCAAGTTGTTCAGGACCTGGCTGCCACCGGCGAGCTGCCGTCGCAGACGCACGACTACTCGGTCTATAAGGATCCGGGCAACATCGGTACGTTCAAGTTCGTCCTGATCCGTAAGCTTCTGGCGCCCGAAAGCGATGTGGAGCCGAGCGAGCGTACGGCCATCACGCTCAAGTACATCATTCGTCGCGCCGCCGGCACGCCTGCACGCTGGTACGGCCTGGAGAACTCCAACGTGAGCTTTGAGTACGTGCCGCTGTTCACCAAGTTCAAGGCCGTGAACAAGATGCAACGCCTGGCTCCCAACGAGCGCCCGTAGGCGCCGACAGGTTGCACGGAGTTGGTTTTCGATGGACAAGATTGGGGCCGGGGAGGCAAACATGGATGCAAAGATGCTTGATGGCCGCGAGGTGGTTGCCGAAGTGGTGCGCGAGGCACGCGCCGATGCCGCCGAAGATCGGTTCTTTACGAATCGGGCCAACATGGACATGGCCGATCGCGTGATTTCGGTCGTGGCGCTGGTGTTTGTCGCGGCGTGCGTGTGCGCACTGCTCGCGCACGCGCTGTTTGTCTAACGACCGCAGGCTGCAAAGGCTATACACTTGGAACCACCACAAGGGGAAACCACCACAAAGGTGCCTGTCCCCTTTGTGGTGGTTTTTGCTTTTGAGAGAGGGGCGGGGCGCTGATGGACGTCCATGCGGACGGCGATATTGCCGAGAACTTTTGGTGGCGGCGCACGACGCTGACGCGTCGCAGCCCTCTGTATGACGCCTGCGTATCGGCGGGGCTGCTGGTCGCGGCGACGATTGTGGGCGCGCTGCTCGACCATCCGGGTCTCGCGCCGAGCATCATGATCGTCTATGTGTTCGCCGTGCAGCTGTGCGCGTTCTTTACCTGGAGCCGCCTGTATTGCTTGCTGAGCTCGGCTGCCGCCGTGGCGCTCTACAACTTCTTGTTTGTTGACCCGCGCTACTCGCTGTCGTTTATCGACCGTGTTTATCCCGGCATGTTCTTCATCATGTTTGCGGTCTCGCTTGTGTCGAGTTCGATCGCGTTGGCCCTGCGCCGCGCCTTGGCGCAGGCCGCCGCCAGCGACCGCCGCACGCAGATGGTGCTCGAGACCAACCGCATGCTGCAGCGCTGTGCCGATCAGCAGCAGATTGTGCACGCCATGGCAACGCAGCTGGCGCGTCTTTCGGGCTGCCCGGTCGTGTGGTACAGCGATGATGCCGATGATGATGACCTGCTGCCGCGCGCGACGTATACGGCCGTGGGCGATGCCGTGCCGGTGCACGAGCTGGCGTCGCAAATGCCGCCGCGGCTCTCGGCGTCCGCCTATGTGGGAACACCACTCGATGCCACCTATGGCGGCTCGGCGTTCTTTGGCATCTACTTGACCGTACGCTCGGGCGACACCATGGTGCGCGCGGGCGACCCCGCCTCGGTTGTGGGCGTGCTGGCTATCGTTGCCGAGTCCGACGTGCTGACGCACGAGGAGCGGACACTTGCCGATGCCATCGTGAGCGAAGGCGAGCTGGCACTCGATCGCGCCCGCGCCATGGAGGCCCGCGAAGAGGCGGCGGTGCTCGCCAAAAACGAGCAGTTGCGCGCCAACCTGCTGCGCTCCATTTCGCACGATCTGCGTACGCCGCTTACCAGCATTTCGGGCAATGCCGACGTACTGCTCGACCAGGGCTCGACCGGCACCGCCGAGCTCGACGACCAGACGCGCCGCGGCATGCTCCTGTCCATTCGCTCGGACGCGCAATGGCTCAACGCCACCGTCGAGAACCTGCTTGCCATCACCAAGCTCGAGGGCGGCGGTATGCATCTGGCGACTACGCTCGAGCTCATGGACGATATCGTCGAGGAGGCGCTGCGCCACGTAAGTCCGGCCGTGCGCGAGCACGACCTTAAGGTGGTGGCGTGCGATGAACCGGCGCTCGTTAACGTCGACGCGCGTCTGATGGTACAGCTCGTGGTGAACCTGGTGAACAATGCCATCACCTATACGCCCGCAGGCTCGCATATCGTGATTTCGATTGGCGTCGACGATGGGCACGTGGCGTGCTCGGTGGCCGATGACGGGCCGGGCATTGCGCCCGAGGACCGCGAGCGCATCTTTGAGTCGTTCTACACCGCCAACCACGGTCTGGCCGACAGTCACCGTAGCGTGGGCCTGGGGCTTTCGCTCTGCCGCTCCATTGCGCTGGCACATGGCGGTAGCATAGAGGTTGCCGCGGCGGATCCGCACGGCTCGGTCTTCACGATTGAGCTTCCCGCCGCCGACGTTTCGTTTGATAAGGAGTAGCACCGTGCCGAACTCTGCCGTGAAACCGCTCATCTTGGTCGTTGAGGACGATCCCGCCGTTCGCAACCTTATCGTTGCCGCGCTCGAGGCGCACGGCTTGCGCCATATGGCCGTGGAGACCGCCCATGCCGCTATCGCCGCCGCCTCGTCGCAGACGCCGAGCATCGTGCTGCTCGATCTGGGCCTGCCCGATATGGACGGCGTCAAGGTGGTGGAGTCGGTGCGCACATGGTCGGGCATGCCGATCATTGTGGTCTCGGCGCGCAGCGAGGACGCGGACAAGATCCGGGCGCTCGATGCCGGTGCCGACGACTACCTGACCAAGCCGTTTTCGGTCGAGGAGCTGCTAGCGCGCATTCGCACGACGCTCAGGCGTCTTTCGTATGCACAGACGGGCGGCGTTGCCTCCGAGGGCTCGTTCGATACCGGTGAGCTGCATATCGATTTTGATGCCGGCATCGCCACGATGGATGGCGAGGAGCTGCACCTGACGCCGATCGAGTACAAGTTGCTCTGCTTGCTGGCGCACAACGCCGACAAGGTGCTGACGCACCAGTTTATCCTGCACGAGATTTGGGGCACGGCGACCAAGAGCGATCTGGCGAGCCTGCGCGTCTTTATGGGCACGTTGCGTAAGAAGATCGAGTCCGACCCCGCGCATCCGCGCTATATCCAAACGCATGTAGGCATTGGCTACCGCCTAGTCACCCAAGGCTAGATAGCCAACCACCATCCCAATATGAGTTGCGGTGAAATACGGTCTAAATTTGCCTAATTCCAGGCAAAACAGTCCGTATTCCACCGCAACTTTGTTATTTGCCCTTGGGCTTGCTGGCGTAGAACTTCTTCTTTTTGGGCTTGCCGGCGGGGAAGGGCTTGCCGGCAAAGTTGGACTTGCCGTTGCCGGCCTGCGCGTGCGCGGGTACTGCCGCACGGGGCTTGCGGGCCTCGGGGTTGTGCAGTTCCTCGACGCGCTCGGCAATTTCCTCGGCGCTAAAGCCGACTTCGGCCATGGCGTCCTCGATGGGCAGGCGGCGCACGATGTAGCAGTGGTGCACCTTCTGGTTACGCGCGAAGTCCTCGGGGATGGTCTGCGCCGTAATGTCCTCCAGCACCACGCCCGCGCGGGCGAGCTTGCGCGTTTCGGGGCGGAAGCCGCGCAGGTTGCAGCTAAAGATGGCATGGCCGCCCTGCGCGAGCAGGCGCGATACGCCGGCCAAAAGCTCAACATGGTCGCGCTGGACATCCCAGGTGCGGTGGCCCATCTTGGACGAATTCGAGAACGTGGGCGGGTCGACAAAGATCAGGTCCCAGCGGTTGCGCGTCTGGCGCTGGTCGCGAATCCAAGCGAGTACGTCGTCGCGCACAAAATGATGCTGAGGCCCCACAAAGCCGTTCTGGCGCATGTTGCGCTCGGCCCAGTCCAGATAGGTGTTGGAGAGGTCGACCGTCACGGTCTCCTCGACGCCGCCATCTGCCGCGTAGCAGGTGGCAGTGCCGGTGTAGGCAAACAGGTTGAGGAAGCGGCGCGCCTGCTTGGCGTGCTCGCGCACCAGGTTGCGGGTGACGCGGTGGTCCAAGAAGATGCCGACGTCCAGGTAGTCGTCAAAGTTGACGGCAAAGGTGAGGCCGCCCTCTTCGATGAGCGGCAGGCGACGACGCGCGATATTGGCGCGCTCACCCGAGCCGCCCTTGCCGGCGCCCTGCTTGCCGTACTGCGAGCCGCCGCGCGAACGCATGCGGGCCTTGGCGTGCACGTGTTCGGCCGGAACATCCAGGATGCGCGGCGCGATGGCCAAGATGTCGAGCATGCGGGCCTGGGCCAGTGCGGGGTCGATGGTCTTGGGCGCGGCGTATTCGGCAATGACGAGCCAGCGGCCCGGCGTCTGCGGGCAACCCTCGTACAGATCGATGGCGGCAGAGTAATCGGGCAGGTCAGCATCGTAGACACGGTAGCAGCTCACGCCCTCGCGCTTTGCCCACTTGCGACGCAGACGGGCGTTCTTGCGCAGGCGGTTGGCGAACTGCTCGGACTCCGGGATGAGCACGGGCAACGGCTTGCCGTCGCCCAGGTCGAGCGTGGCGGCAGGTTCGGGCATGGCGGAAGCGGTGGCTTTGTCGTTGACGTCGTTGGCATTCGCAACCTCGGCCTCGCCATCCGCACTGGTCGCAGCTTCAAACGCTGCGGCGGCGTGGTCGAGCGAAGGCCAGACTTCGACGGTCGCCTCCTCGTTGTTGGGCATAACGGCGATTGAGCGCTCGGGCTCGGCGTGGAGCGCGCGGGCCAGCAATCCGTCGCGGGTGAGCGCGGCGACCGGCGCTGCGGCAAGCTCGGGCGCGCGGCGCAGCTCACCGACCAGCGTCATGGCGTCGTGCATGAGCGAAAGCGGTGTCTCGGTCGTATCCGCGACCACGGCGGCGCCGGCGACAGCGCCTGCATGGTCCAGCACGGTGGCGGACTTGGCGGCGCAAAAGTCGACAAAACGCTTGTAGCCGGCGCATTTAACCATGCGCTCAGCGGTCTTACGGGCGGCGGGGTCAACATCCACGGCCACGATGCGCGCCTGGCGCTCGCGCGCTGCCGCCTCGCGCTCGCGCGCCTCGGCGAGCAGCTGCTCCCATAGGGCGGCGTTGTGCAGCTGCCAGCCCTCAAAGCCCCAGCGCTCGCGTGCAGCGCCCGGGGCGCGGTCGGTCAGAATGTTCACGGCCTCCAGCAGCAGGCCGCCGCCGGCGCACGAGGCATCGATCAGCGTGGGCAGGGCTTCGTTCTCGTAATCGTCGGCCGTCAGCTCGTGCTCGCACAGTGCAGTCCAGCCGACCTGCGCCAGCACCAGGGCGGCGTAGTCGGGGCGCAGCACGTGAGTGCCCTCGCCGGCGCGGGTCGCTGCGGGCGGCAGACGTTTGAACAGCGGGTCACCCGAAAGGTCCAGGCTAATGCTCGCGCGGCGCTGACGCAGCGAAAGCAGCAGGTGAACGTCGGGGTCGGCGGCGTCGACATCGGCGCGACGGCCCGTGGTCTCGGCCAGACGGTCGCACAGCGCGTCCTTGGCGCGCAGGGCCGAGAAGCGCGTGTTGCGCAGCTGCTCGGTCACGCCGCGGGCGGTGATGGCGATGGTGGCGCCGGGGCGGATGATGGTCTCCCAGGCGATGTCGTAAACGCCGTCGTACAGCTCGTCGGCATCCTGCGCCTCAAAGCGTCCGAGTACCACGAACACGCGGCTCGCCAGGTGCGACCACAGACAGGCGCGGTAGCCTTCTTCGAGCTCGCCCTCAAACGTAACGCGGCCCTTCAGGCGGCGGACATGCGAAAGCCCGAGGCGTTTAAGCTCATCGGCGAGTGCGGACTCAAAGCCCTCGGGGCAGCTTGCGTAAAATTCCATGGATGACCTCTCTGGTTGCGTCGCTCCATTATATGATGGATGCTTCGTTTGCCCTTATCCTCGAAAGGAACCCATATGATTGATGCGTGCTCCGATTCCGCCGTGCTCTTTTTTGACGTGGACGGCACGCTGACGTCGTTCGATCCCGACGATATGACCGATAAGGACTTCAATGCAATCCATCCGTCGAAGGCTGTTGTCGATGCATTTGGTCGCCTGCGCAATGCGGGTCACCAGGCATTTATCTGCACGGGTCGCCCCTTGTGGCTGATTGCCGATGGCCTGCGCGCGCTGAACCCGGCGGGTATCGTTGCCATGGCGGGGGCCACGCTCGAGGTCGAGGGCCGCGTGGCACACGAGGACTGCATTGACGAGGACATTGTTGAGGAGCTCGCGCGTCGCATTACTGTGGCGGGCGGCGAGGCGTTGTTCGAGACGAACGGTGCCACCTATTCACTTGAGCCAGTTGGTGTCGAACAGTCATTTCTGCTAGGCGCCGGCGTGGTGCATGGCGTTGATCAGATGCGCGTCGACGGCCGCTTGCGCGTAGGCAAGGTGTGCATTAACGCGTACGACCTGGCTCGCGTAGCCAACGATGACGGCTTTATCGAGCGCGAGTTTGAGCTGTGCAACACCGGTGGTCAGAATCGCGAGCTGAGCCCCAAAGGCATCGACAAGGGCGTGGGCGTGGCGCGAGCGCTGGAGTATCTGGGCCGCGAGGGGAATGCGCGCACCTTTGGCTTTGGCGATTCGGGCAACGACCTGGGCATGCTCGCCGCCGTCGAGACGGCTGTTGCCATGGGCAACGCCATGCCCGAGGTCAAGGCGCTCGCCGACTACGTGACCGACGACGTCGCACACGACGGCACCGTCACAGCGATGCAACATTTCGGCCTCATCTAATGAATCTCGCCTTCTGACGTTTGCTCAAACTGCGACTCTTTGCTTTTGCATGCTCAATCGATTTATCAATCCAAATACTGAGGTGTTTATACCGTTCGCCGAGAAGATGAAAACCCGCAGCTCACGCCTTGATAAACGTAGGTAAAGTGTTTAGCAGTTTATCGGCCGTATGCTAACGAAAGGAATCAGGCAGATGGCAATCAAGGTGTTCGCTGACGGTGCAAACCTCGAGGGCATGCTCGACATGTACGAGAACGGCAACGTTCAGGGTTTCACGACCAACCCGTCCCTTATGAAGAAGGGCGGCGTGACGGATTACCGCGCGTTTGCCAAGGAGGTCCTGGCCCACATCACCGATGTGTCCGTCTCGTTTGAGGTCTTTGCCGACGACGTCGAGGCCATGGAGGTCGAGGCCCGCGAGATCGCTACCTGGGCCGAGAACGTCTACGTCAAGATTCCGTGCGTGACTACCAAGGGCGAGTCCACCGCCGAGCTGGTGCGCAAGCTTTCGGCCGATGGCATCAAGGTCAACGTCACCACCATCTTTACGCCTACGCAGGTCGACGAGATGGTCGAGGCCGTTGATGCCGAGACGCCGTCCATCATCTCGCTCTTTGCCGGCCGTATCGCTGACACCGGCGTCGATCCCATTCCGTTTATGACGGAGTCGGTGAAGAAGGCCGCCGCCAAGCCCAACTGCGAGGTCCTGTGGGCGTCCACGCGTGAGCTTATCAATATTTACCAGGCGGAAGGATGCGGTTGCCAGATCATCACGGTGCCCAACAGCATCCTGGCCAAGCGTAAGAACATCGGCCGTGACCCGTACGAGGTCTCGCTCGATACCGTGCGCGGTTTTGCCAAGGATATCGCCTCGCTCGGTTTCCATATCCTGCCGTAACGCGAACGCTGACTACATCGCGGGTTGTTCGCCCCGGCCTTTCCTTTCCCTATCGCTCACGCGCTTCGCGAGGGTCGCGCTAAGCAAAGGAAAGGCCGGGGCTGCCGACACGAACTTGCCGGTAGGTTGGTGATTGGCTTCCATATCCTGCCGTTGACAAGGGTACCCCCTGCAGCGACGTGCAAAATCTCGAGTATTCAGCAAGGTAAAGGCTTTTACTATCTGGTTGAAGCACGGAACAGCCCCCGTTTTGGCTCTGATGATGCTAAAACGGGGGCTGTTTTTGACGTCATTGTCTCTGTGGGGCGTTCGGAACGGCGGAAATTGCAGAATACTCGCGATTTTGCACGTCGCTGCAGGGGGTACCCTTGCTTTGGCGGTTTACTTCCCCTGCACCATGGTGAGTGAGATCTTCTTGCGGTCGCGATCGACCTTCTCGACCCACACCTTGACCGTGTCGCCGACGCGCACCACGTCACTGGGGTGCTTGACAAAGCGGTTGGCCAGCTTGGAGATGTGTACGAGGCCGTCCTGGTGCACACCCACGTCGACGAAGGCGCCAAAGTCCACAACGTTGCGCACCGTGCCCTTGAGCTCCATGCCGGGCTCCAGGTCGTCGATGGAAAGTGCCGAGCGGCTAAAGACCACCTCGGGCGCGTCGTCGCGCGGGTCGCGGCCGGGCTTCTTGAGCTCGTTGACAATGTCGATGAGCGTTAGGGTGCCGCAGTCTAGATCGCTTGCCAGCGCCGAGATGCTGCCCAGACGGCGCTCGATATCGGGCACGCCGCCGCGGTTGAGCTCGCTGGCTTTAACGCCGGCGCGCTCCAGGACAGACGTGGCCACCTCATAGCTCTCGGGGTGGACGCTTGTCGCGTCGAGCGGGTTTTTGCCGCCGCTGATGCGCAGGAAGCCCGCGGCGTTGAGGTATGCCTTGGGTCCCAGCTTGGGGACCTTCTTGAGCTGGCGGCGATCGGTAAAGGCTCCGTTTTCCTCGCGGTAGGCCACGATATTCTTGGCCACGCTCGGCGTGATGCCCGATACGTATCCCAGCAGGCTCGCGCTTGCGGTGTTGACGTCGACGCCCACGCGGTTGACGACGTCTTCCACCACGTGGCCCAGGATGCGTGAAAGCTCTGCCTGGTCAAGGTCGTGCTGGTACTGGCCCACGCCGATGGACTGGGGCGGAATCTTGACGAGCTCTGCCAACGGGTCCTGCAGACGGCGGCCCAGGCTCATGGCGCCGCGCACGGTGACGTCCAGGTCGGGGTATTCCTGACTGGCGAGCTCGGAGGCGGAGTACACCGACGCGCCCGCCTCGTTGACGATGGTGTAGCGAAGGCTGGGCGCCTGCTCGGCAATAAACTCCGAGACGACTTCCTCGGTCTCGCGGCTGGCGGTGCCGTTGCCGATGACGATGGTGTTGACGCTGTCCTTCTTGACGAGGTGGGCGAGCTCGCGCTTGGTGCCGGCGACGTCGTGGCGCGGCTTGGTGGGGTAGACCACGCCGTGGTCGAGCAGCTTGCCGGTCTCGTCCATGACGGCGACCTTGCAGCCGGTGCGGTAGCCCGGATCGAGCGCGAGCACGCGGGCGCCGCGCACGGGGCGCGTCGAGAGCAAGCCCTCGAGATTCTTGGCAAAGACGTTGATGGCCTCGGTCTGGGCACGAACGGTGAGTTTGGCGCGGGCCTCGCGCTCCAGCGAGGGGGCCATGAGGCGCTTGTAGCCATCGGCGATGGCGGCGTCAAAGACGGGAGCAAACACGCCCTGGCGACGGGGCCAGCGGCTGCCGAGGCGTGCCGTAGCGGCAGCGCCGTCGACGTTCACGCGCACGCGGAGCTTGCCCTCACGCTCACCGCGGTCGATAGCCAGCACACGGTGGTTGGGGATGCGACGCAGCGGCTCATCATAGCTGTAGTACGGCTCGTAGGGGGTCTTCTCGGCGGGGTCGGTGGCCTCGACGACGATGTCGGCGGTGTTTTGCGTAAAGGCGCGCAGGTCGGCGACGTTCTCGGGGTCCTCGGCCACCGTCTCGGCCACGATGTCCGCCGCGCCGGCGAGCGCCTTTTCGGGCGTGTCGCAGCCGGCCTCCTCGTTGACGTATGCCGCGGCGGCGTCGAGTGCGCTGCCCTTGGCCGAGGCCTGCATGATGATCATGTTGGCGAGCGGCTCCAAGCCGGCCTCGCGTGCCTTCTGCGCGCGGGTCATGCGCTTTTTGCGGTAGGGCTTGTAGAGGTCCTCGACACGCTGGAGCTGTGTGGCCTCGCGAATCTGTTGCTCGAGTTCGGGCGTGAGTTTGCCCTGGGCATCGATGAGCAGGATGACGTCCTCTTTACGCTGCTCAAGATTGCGCAGGTATGACAGGCGCTCGTCGAGGGCGCGCAGGGCGACGTCATCCATGCCGCCCGTGGCCTCCTTGCGGTAGCGCGAGATAAAGGGGATGGTGTTGCCCTCGTCGATGAGCTTGACAGCCGCCTCGACGTTGGCGGCCTTAAGGTTGAGCTCGCGGGCGAGCTGGGCGATAAGATCCATGGGACTCCTTGCGTTTAAGGTGCGTTTGCAGCACAGGGCTACCAAGGATACCACCTGCCACTTCGCCCAAAAAAGACTGTTTTGGCGCGGAACCACGAAAGCGGCCTATCTACTACGTTTGAACCGTGTGGGTCGACCGTCCCCCGGTTTTCCGAAAATGCGCAACTCGTCTACCTGCGGTTTTTATTCCGCGAAATTTGGCATGGTTGAGGGCGATCGGTTAAACGTAGTAGATAGGCACATTTCGTGGCGAACGAACCAAGCTGAGGCGCAAAAAGGCCCCCCGCCTCAGAAAAATCGTCAGCGAAGTAGCAAAATGCCCCGCGGGCAGGAGGCTGCTCGCGGGGCAAAGAAGAGGGGCTTATTTGTGGCGGACCGAGGGACTCGGCATGGGGTTTCTGCCGCGGCCGCTCTTAAGGCATTACAACTCGACGAGCTGGCCGGTCTCGGCGGCCTCCTTGATGGCGTTGAGAAGCGTGAGCGTCTTGACGTTGTCGGCGGGGGTCACGACGGGCTCGACCTCGCGGCGGACGACCTTCACAAAGTGCTTGAGCTGCATCTTGTGCGGCAGCGCCGGGTCCACAGCCGGGATCTCCATCTGCAGCGGCTTGTGCCAGTTGGAGGCACCGTCGTAGGAGAACTGGTGCAGGCGGGGTAGCGAAAGGGCGCCCTTGGTACCGCCAATAAAGTAGGCATCGGCGTCGAAGGGGCGATACTGCGGATCCTCGCGAGCGGTTGCCTCCCAGTTCCAGGGGCTGGCGGTGGCGTCGGAGATGGTCATGCTTGCGAGCGCGCCATCGGCAAAACGGACGTTGACCACGGCGGAGTCCTCGGTCTCAAAACCGCGGGCGGCGCTGGACTGCATGCCCTGGACGGCAACGGGCTCGCCCAGCAGGTAGCGGAGCAGGTCGACGTCGTGCACCAGGTTGACCAGGATCGGGCCGGCACCCTTCTTGCGGCGCCACTCGACATCGAAGTACTCGTCATTCTTATAGATCATATAGTGGAAGCTCGACACGGTGAGCTTGCCCAGCTCGCCGGACTCGATGATCTCCTTGGCCTTGTTGACGAAGGGGTTGTGACGACGGTGCTGACCCACGAGCACGGGCACGCCGGCGGTCTCGGCCTCGGCGGCGAAAGCCTGGGCATCCTCGAGGTCGTTGGAGATCGGCTTTTCGACCAGCGGCACGATGTTGCGCTTGATGGCCTCGCGGGCAACGCCCAGATGCAGGTCGTTGGGGGTGGCGATGATGACGGCTTCGGGCTTGACCTCGTCCATCATCTGAGCGGGATCGGTATAAAACGGCACGCCGGCGGCCTCGGCCGTGGCGCGGGCGCCCTCAAAGGCGTCAGCGATGGCGACGAGCTCGGCCTCGGGCTCCTCGGTGACAAAGCGGATGTGGTTGCGGCCCATGGCGCCGGCGCCGATAACGGCAATGCGGACGGGGTTGAGCTCAGACATTTCGACTCCTTAATACTGGTGACCGGTGAAATGCGACAAAGGGACAGTCCCTTTGTCGCATCGGTAAAACTAGGCGGACTTCTTCTTGCTGTCGGAGACCATCATGTAGACGGTGAGCACGACGGCGATGGCGGCGATCACAATGGCGCCGTAGAAGGACTGCTGGTAGGCGGCGCTGCCGGCCTCGGCGTGATACAGCACGGCGGTGATGGGCTGGCTGATCCAGGTGGAGGCGGCGTAACCCAAAAACATGATGCCGTAGTTGACGCCGATGTTGCTGGTACCGAAGGCGCCACCGGTGAGCGGCGGGTAGATGACGAGCAGGGCGCCAAAGCTAAAGCCGAGCAGGGCGAGCGCCACAAAGAACATGCTCTGCGTAAAGCTCATCGACATGATAACGAGCGCGACGATGGTGACGACAAGGCTGATGAGCAGCGACTTGTAGGCGCCGAGCTTGTCGATGATCTGGCCAAAGGACAGACGACCGACCAGGTTGGCGCAGGTGTTGACGGAGACGACCACGCCGCCGAGGGCGACAGCTGCGGCGCTCGTGGGGTCGGCGAAGAGCTGGACGGCGGCGATGGAGGCAACCTTGCCCACGAGCAGGGTGCCTGCAGTGGCGGCAAAGGCGAAGGTGACGATGAGGACCCAGAAGCGCGGGGTTTTGACCATCTCGCCCGGGGTGAGGTCACCGAAGGTGCCGGCGTGCGCGCCGCCCTTGGGGGCCTCGAAGCCCTCGGGCAGCCAGCCGGCCTCGGGGGCCTTCAGGAACAGGGCGGAGGCGGCGATCGTCACAAAGAAGATGACGCCGAGTGCCTTGAGGGCGCCAAAGATGCCCAGGCTCGGGATGAGCAGTGAGGCGAGCACCGGGGACAGCACGGCGGGGCCGGCGGTCGAAGCGGCCAGGGTGATGCCGGAGGCGAGACCCTTCTTGTCGATGAACCACTTTTGGCCGGTGGTGAGCGCGGGGTTGTAACCCAGACCGTTGCCGATGGCGGCGACGAGCGAGAACCACAGGTAGAACTGCCACGGCTCGGTGACGGTGCCGGACATGAACCAGCCCACGCCGTAGCACACGGCGGCGGCGATCACGACGTTGCGGGGGCCGATCTTGTCGGAGATACGGCCGGCGAAGATGCCCGTCACGGCCATGATGGTCTGGAAGACCGGGAAAGCCCAGGTAAGTGCGCTGGACCACTCGGGGTAGACGGCGAGCAGATTCTTGGACACGACGGAGTACAGCGCGATGGAGCTGATGAAGAACATGGTGACGCACGCGGCAGAAAGCACGACGGCGCGACCCTTATTGGAGTTGGTGGAAGCCATTGGACTCTTTCTAATCGATACGGGGGAGGGAGG
>JBPGZF010000008.1:0-67393 GCA_052033095.1 Collinsella sp. | reverse complement strand
GATTGATTCCATAAAGTGGAATCAGATTGGGCCCGCTCATTCGGCTTTGGACAACGTTGGCTTTGACGAGACCGACGGAGAGGGCATCGAGGATGATGCCGAGCAGCATGGGCTATATGACCACCGTCATCAAGGCGCTTAAGATTGGAGGGGAATGCGGCTCCTTTCAGAACTGACGGAACGAGACGATTCAGCTGCTTGATTAGCGACGTGGCTTGACATGTGTTTTAGAGGGATACAATTGGCCAAGCATTTCAGTTCAAATTAAGGTGGGCCCATGTTTGAGAAAGAACAGGCTGGATTTAACTTACTTAAATCTAAGGACGTGTACGCTATCTTGGATGGAGATACGTCATTTCGTTCAGACGCGCTTGATGAAGAGGTCTCCCTTCCGTATCAATCGGGCCCTAAGTTAGTTGAAGTGCTCAATAAGTTTGGAATAGACGCTTCGTATGGTTCATCTAGCCGGTGGATGTATGTTGAAGCCCTGCTCGAGCATTGCATCGAGAATAATCGTGTTTCTGATATGTTGGCCTATTTCTTTAACCTCGCGCGCTTCCAAAAAGAGTTTTCTGGCCTGACGCCGGAGGAAATAAAACGGAGACATGCCGCGATTGTTGAGGGTGCTATCGCTGCCATTAACAGCATGCTCTTCTTTGGTGGGCATGAACTGAGATGTTTCGGTAATAACTACGTTATTGCGTCAGTCGATGACGTGCCCGAGATGTCCATTCCTTCAATCAACACGATTGACCGCTCTTATATTAAAGATATGGCAGATAGGGCCCAGGAAGATATTGAGCTAGGGAATTTCGATAGCGCTCTCACTAAAGCGAGAACTTTGCTAGAAGAAGTCTTCTGCTGGGCTATCGAACGTAAAGGGGAACAGCCTTCGAGCAGTGGCGATGTCGGGAAAATGTTCTCTCAAGTCAAATGCCTTTATAACATTCATGCTGATAAGACAATGGATAGGAGAATTTGTGATCTGGTAAATGGACTCAATAAAATTGTCGACTCTATTGGCCAGATGAGAAACAAACAGGGCGATGCTCACGGAGCGGGGGCATCAAGGGTGAACATCGAGGACTATCATGCAAGGCTTGCTGTGAACGCTGCTGCCAACGTTGCGGATTTTGTGCTGTCGGTTGTTCATCGAGCGGAGAGAGATAGACACTAAGGTTTATACGATTACATGTCGAATTGGCTAGCGGCCATCATTTTGTTCGACCGATCCAGAGGAGATTGATAAATTGTTGCCGTTGCGCTTGCGCAGTCATTCCCGAGGGGGATAGCGTTGGTATCACCAGCGTAGTGGCGGCGGGAAGGCGTAGCGGTCATTATTCAGTGACGCAATTGGTCAATATCGCTTGACTATTACTGGCTAAAATCGCCTGGCGCTAACGATGAACCGAAGTGTCATCGCGACCCTTACTGAGAAAACTGGTCCCTTGACGGCGGTATTTGTTAGCGCATTTAAATAACTATCCGCTTTGAAAGGCTGTCTATCCAATGGATTCGCGCATCTCCCATCAGCTTCTTGTTTTCGGCAACGGCTTTGATATCACATGCGGTTTAAATTCCCGGTTTGTTCAGTTCTTCAGACCGAGGATGGCTGTTATCGATAAAAATAAAAACATCAGTAAAAAGGGCTGGGCAAAAACTCTCTCTGCCTCAGGCATTACCGCCTGGGACTTGATTCTCTATTTCCGTAAAGAACTTGCTGATAAAGGCTATGACGTTAATTGGAGTGACGTCGAGTTAGCGGTCTCCGATGTTATCGAAATGGAGCGCAGCTCTGGGGCGCTTCCGTCCTCTTCACCTATGGATAGACAACATTTTGTCGCTATTCAAACTCTCCTCGAGTATTTTGTGTTTCTGCAGTCTCATCCCTGGATTAAATGGCCGAATCACTATTTAACACAATTGAATGAGAAGATTGAAAAATCGACTGGATACGATTGGGGCAAACTGCAAGAAGACGTTTTCCGCGAAATGCGTGAAGCGGGATATTTTGAAGATGACGACGATTCCGGGCGTCTTCACACTGTCTCCGATATCTTCCCCTATACGTATGCGGATATTGATGACTATCGAGATGCGTTGAAAGGCCAAACGCCGGGTCTTGCTGTCGAAGTCGTTGCTAGCTTTCTCTGCGGCGTATATGTGGACGTTAAAAGTTGGACGCAAAACTCTCTTCGTTCGGTGCTCGAACAAGAGCTTCATAAGCTAGAAGCTGAGTTCAGTCGATATCTTAGTCATGAAGTAAAACTTAACAACGAATATTGCGAGGCTTCGGAACAGCTAATGGAACAGTTGTTGTCTGGCATGGCGAGTTGGGATGGCGGTCGCGTTGCAGCGGCTACTGTGCTCAGTTTTAACTACACAAGCCCGTCGATTCCATCCATTTGGCGGAACGAGTCCACATTCAAATTCATTAATATCCACGGTAGGCTTAACGGAGACATCATCTTTGGCGCCGATGGTACAAACTGCATGGATGATCCTGGGGCGGCAAGATTTTCTAAGACATTTAGAATTATTCGTTCTGGGAGGCCCGGCGGGGGAGAGCCAATTGCATTTGGCGTGCCATCAAAAGAAGAACCTCGAGAAACAGTTGTTATCAAAGTGTTCGGGCATTCTCTTGCGAAGGCTGATTACGCTTATTTTCAAGCAATATTTGACATTGTTGATATATATACAGGTCCGGTTGAACTGGTGTTTTTCTACAAATCCTATTGCGAAACTGCTCGTGAGGAGCTGCTCCTTAATATATCAAGGCTGCTCGACTCGTACGGCGCATCAATGGACAACCGGGATCACGGGAAGAACTTGATGCACCGGTTGATTTTGGAGGGGCGGCTGTCTGTTGTTGAACTTCCATGACGATTGGGAATTTGTGGCCGTCCTCAGCTAAGGCATAGTCATTTGTTTGTGCTAATCGTCAGTACCCCTGCACCACTATTTCAACGTGATAATTCACTGACCCCGTCACGAGTAATTTTGTCCGCGCGATAGATTAGTCTTTTAATCGGTTTGCCACATTTAAACTGGTCGTGAGTATGTATCTTCTTGTGTCTTCGGCGTGCGCCTTATTTTAGCGGGGAGCGATTTGGCATTTGAAGATATGTATGGTTGGCTACCTTGACGAGGAAGATGGTGGGCATTGGAAAACAACGACCAACGCTACAAGGTTATCGATCACGGTGGCCTGATGGAGTTTCTTCGAGAGGATATGATTGATCAGCTTCGAGGGGAGGAGATGACTCTTAGCACCCTTTCGGGTGAGAATTATTATACTCCTCGCAATAGCCTTCTAGAAGTCTGTCGAGAGTATCTTGAGCGCGATCCCCAAACCGATGCGTTTTTGATCCAATATCCCCATGGGATCATTCTCGAACAATCTAAGAGGCGATTTTTCTATCGAGGCGAAAAGCAGATTTATCCACGGTCTGAATCATCGCTCAAGAGAAAACTTCGACAGTTTAACAATATTAAAGACCAAGAGCTGTATCGTCTCGTGGCAGATATGCGGCTATTTGAGTTCAGTCGCTTTATTGATCAGTTTCAGTCCGTGCGGGAATGGAATCGTTGCGATGTTCTTTATGAACTTTTGGGTCAGCATTACGGCTTGGAGACCAATTGGCTGGACGTGACGAACGATTTCTCAACGGCGCTCTTTTTTGCAACTTGCGTTTGGGATAAAGGCCGCTGGCGTCCGCTTTCGCATCGGGACATCGAGCGAGACGAATGTTCCAAATGGGGCGTTATTTATAGAAAGAGCGCTGCGCGTGTTGGGCTGGACGAATGCATGCGCATGGGAAAGTACATTCATCGCTTGCATGAGCCGCGTCCACTATTAAAGGATGTTGGGAGTAACATCCCCGTTCCAATTGGATACCAGCCTTTTGTGCGTAGCTTTATCCAGAGTGGTTACGCAATATATGACCGCGGAGCAATGCCGCTGCAGGAGGACCCTTCCTTTGAGCAGTACAGGTTTGAGCAAGACCCCGAATTTTCCAAAGACATTTTTGACATGATGAATGGCGGGAAAAGGATTTATCCGGATGAAAGTCTTACTGAGGCGCTTCCAATTATTGGCTCAATTGCGTGCGCGATGTCATTTACCAAGGAAGCCTTAAACTACGCCCTTACAAGGAGCCATTATTATCGCGCCGAAGATTTTGGAGCAGCGCTAGCCGATCTATCTAATTTTCGAGTGGATGGAAAGCCTGTCGAGATTAAAGCTGAACATCCCTGGAGCCTGCCGCGTTACCTAAGAAGGCGGGTTGATCGTCTTGGTAAAACGGAGAGGCGAATAATGGACAGCCTCCAGATGACAACCAGACTATCTCCAATGAGTCGTGGTCTTGAAATTTGGGCGCCATGGATGCTTCCAGAATGCGAGTCCGATCGGGGTGTCCTAGATATGGATCCCAGAATGATTGATGATGGGAACCATACGGTGTTTACGGATCGGTTCTACTTTCGCATGATGTACAGCACCATGACGGGGAAGCTAAGTCCATACTAGAGACGGTGCGTTTGTCGCTAGTGGAAATTGACCTAGTTTGCACTGATTGCCAAGTTCTAATTTGACAAATGAAAAGTCGCTTCGAGACGTTGCTGTGCTTTTGCACGATAACGATCAGGACCTTGTGCGATTCGCAAGCTCTTCCCTTGATATCATGACCTTAGCGTTCTATTTGCCGACCTTTATCGGAGATGCCCTATGGTCCAGATTGATCCGATGGAATATCCCAAGTTTTCCGATTATTCATTCCACGCCCAGTCTTCTCCTAATATCCCTGTTGGGAGTGCCGGGATGATTGAGACCCTAAGAACGATCCTGGATGTCTTAAAGCGCGGCCAATCCCTAGATGACCTCATTTCAATCGAGGGCTCAACAGCCAAGCTTTCTCTTGGCGGAGCTTGTCTTGCCCTGAGCCCGTGCGGATTCGTTGTTAAGACTGCTGAGGGATACGCTCTTTCTGCGGAGGCGGACCGCTGGATTGACACAGGAGACAACTCCTATCTGGCTGCGTGCCTTGCAAGTCGTTGCAGATTCTTTAGCGGCATGATCGACGTGTTGGACGCGCCAAAGACTTCGGGCGAGCTGCGTTTAATCGCCAATGCCGAGTACGGAATGAGCTGGACCAAGAAGAGTGAGGTTCAGCGCCGTCTAAAATGGGCTCGCGAGCTCGGTCTTGTTGAATATCGAGAATACGAAGGATGTCGATATGTACGGACACCTCTAGGTGATCAATGGGTTTCTCAGATTGAGGTGGAACCCAAGGGTGTCTTGGAGGAATCCGCTTCCTTAAACTGGGACGAGCCTTCAAATTGGGCCGTCGACCTTGCTTTACATGCTAAACAATCTGATCGTTCGGATTCTATTGGATTTTTCGCTGGTGGAGCATCCGGTTTTATTGATGCCACAACCGAGCTTCTTTCCATCGTTAAAAACGGTGGTGATGAGTCTGCAATCGTTCAGTTTTCTAACTTGTCCTATAAACTTTCCGAAAGCTCAACCAGAGCGGCGATTTCTGCACTTTCAAAATTGGGCTTTGTGCAGCGGTCGTCATTTACGACGTACGAATTAACTTCAATTGGTGACGCCTGGCTGTCTGAACAAACTGCTATCAATTTTGCCTGCTGCTTTCACGCAGCATTCTCTTGGGTATTTGAGCTTTTGCCGCTTGTTGGTCACAGCGCGTTTGATGTTAGGTCAATCCAGCTGCTTCTGTTCGAACGTTTTAACGTCAACATCTCCCATGATGCGCTAAGAAAGCGTCTAAATGTGTTGTTGAAAGCTGGCTTACTAAAAAAGAGAAGCCAGATGAGTTATCAGGCAACTGAGCACTGCGATTCTTTTTTGAGTGGATATGGCTTTAATTTCACCGTCGATTCCATTGGCAAACAGGGGGCGGGACCTGAGCAGCCCGTGGCTACCGATGTCGACAAACTGATTGGAGAGCTTTGGGATGCCTCGCGCGATTCCAGTCATCCCGATCGTCTGGAACGAGCTGTGGAGCGGTGTTTTAGTCGCCTTGGGTTTAGAACGACTTTGTTGGGCGGGTCTGGTGACACAGATGTTTTGGCCGTCGCGAATGCTGCTTCGAGATTTTCTTATTCCGTGGTAATTGATGCCAAATCAACCTCTAATGGCGGGGTCTCTGCCTCACAAGTCGATTTTGATACCCTTGAGCTGCATCGTCGTAAGCACGATGCGTCGTTCATCGCCGTTGTGGGTTCAAGTTTTTCTGAAAAACGGATCTGCGATAGGGCTAGGGAACATGACGTCGCGTTATTTGGAATTAGCGAGTTGGAAAAGCTTCTTAAGCTTCAAGAGGAGATTCCTCTCGTCTCTCAAGACTATAAAATTCTCTTTGAGAATTCGGGGTCTATCGATCTTGGTTTATTGGATCCCGCTATCGCTCGCTTTAGGCGAACGACCAAACTGCTTGATTTGGTGCTCAGGGCGTTGCTTTCTCAAAACGAAGATAAAGAATTTGGCGGCTTGATGTCTAAGCGGGATGTTTACTGGTTCATGAAAAACGGAACGTCCTCAATTGAAGACTTGTCGATCAGTGAGGTTGGGGAAATGCTCGAGTTCCTGTCCTCTCCTTTTGTTGGGTGCATTGGTAAGGATAGAGACGGATATTACGCTGTGGGATCTTTCGATGATGCCGCTAAGAGGCTTGTTCTGCTGGCCAAGGCGTGTAATGGGTAGCGTTGGCTTGGTCGGGAACTTGACTGCGTTCATATTAGTGGCGTCCGCCCGTCAGGCCGTCGATATACGCTTCTTGGGGTGCGAACTTCAGCAGGTGGTCGATGTCGTCGTTAGACATGGCGTGTCCTCCCATTGGTTGATGCGCCCCGGACCGCCCCGTGCGTTTCGGGCTGATGGCTGTCAAGATAAGGGTGATTTTCAATCCTTCGTGCCAGATTGGGTAATGTCGAGAAAGTTAACGTAGCGCCCGATCCGAAGCAGATCGTCTCGGCGTTGAAAAGCCTTGAATGCGATTGACTCGATTGTCCTTTTGCTTGTCTGCATTGATGTTCTCGTGGCGGGTGGGATGCGTACGATGCTTCATCTTATCTGAGGAGTATAGTACGTAACTAAATACAAAAGCTCTTCGGGAGCTTTAAGGGTGACGCTTTCTGTTAGAGAGTGTTGCCCTTTTTTCATGCATGCAATGTTATTGAGGTGGTTCCTTATTGCGCTTTCGGCCATAAGGTTCTTGGTTTTGTCGCGTTGTCCGGAAGCGCTGGACAAAAAATCGGAAACCTCCGAGCACATTCCGATTTTCCAATAAAACCGTAGGTTGCGGAAGGGCAAAAACGGGGTCTGGTTCCTAGATTTCGGTTTTACTCCGCACTTCCGAAAACGCCTGCCAGAAGTATGCGGCAAATTCCGGAATCTCCGAGCACACCGCCTTTTTCAAGTAAAGAAGCAGCACGTAGAAGCGTTGCTGCTGTTCAGTGCGGTCGGCATGTCTGGAATTTGCCGCATACTTCCGGATTGAGCACCAACTTGGTTGGATTGTTTATCGATTTGGGGCTGCGGAATCTAGCTTATACCTTGTTATTTGTATTTAAATAGATACACTTAACCTATAAGTTAAGTGTATCTAGAAATGGAGGTGGCCCTTGGCAGAAGGATATGAACTTGTCGAATACAGAGATCCCAAGGGCCGACCGTTTTGGGAGTTGACGACTTCTCCTGACAACTCTCAATTTCAGAAGATGATGTCAGACCCTAAACGGAAATTTGTCGCTCGTAAAATGATCGACCAGATTTCAAAAATCTATGATTACGGTTTAAAGGTTGCGAGCGGGACCTCAAAGCTACGATGTATCGATTCTAAGATTGGTCTCTATGAACTAAAAGGGTTTGACGGGGCAAATCGAGAGATGATTTATGCCATATGTCAGGGCGTAGACAAAATTGTTCTATTGTTTTGGTTTAAAGGACATCAGGGATCAGGAAATATCAGTAAAGAAATCGAGCGGGCCAAGCGATTAGCCGTAATAGCGCGTCAACTTCTGGAATCTGAGCGTTGACTTTTATACTTGGCTTTCGAAACGGAGAACACAATGAATAAAGTAGATTTATCTGATTTTTACGCCGAGACAGAAACTAGCGAAACACGCGCTTATGAACACGCGCTAGATATCGAGTTTATTGTTCATCGCGAGATGAAGCATTTGGGTTTAAGCAAAAGTGATTTGGCAAAGCGTATGGGCGTGAGCCTTCAGTCGCTTTCGAAGCTGTTGAATTCTCAGCCCAATATGACGCTGAAGACGATCGCTAGGTTCGAGCTTGCGTTGGGTATCAATATTGTTCCTAAGGTTACCGCCAGCTATTCTGAAGAGCTACCGTTTCTCTCATCCAGCGAATCCCTGCGCAAGCAATGGTCTTTTAGGAGCGAACGTCCGTCCTCGCATGCGAATCTCGAGATGATTTCCGGAGGTTTGGCAGCATGAGTAGGGATTTTATTGCTCCAATTCAGATCGTGAATTTGTTCGTCGTTGACTCCGATTTCCATATCGAAGATTCGCCTTCGCAAAACATGGAACTAAAAGTTGACGTTAGCTACCAAGATGTCCACCTTTGGAAAAACGGTAATGACGCACGCGCAAGTTTAAAGATGTGCGTAATTGGCAGCCTCCTTGACAGAGATGAAGGTGCACAGGAGAAGATGCACGCTGGTGTTACGGTATCCATCTCGGTTTCGGCGCAAATACCAAAGAGTTCCCCCGATGACGAGGCGCGTCACTACCTTCTTTCAAATGCCATTTCGATGGCATATGCCCATGCAAAGAGCTATCTGATGGTTGTTACTGGACTTTCACCCATGGGAGCGCTTACATTGCCTGCCATTCTCCCTGCAGAGCTGTCAGCAGATTGTGATGTTCCTTTTCAGAGCGAATAGCATTTCCTCGATGAATCTAAGTCGAATGAGCTGCCACCTCTACATCCTCTAAAAAAGTTCTTAAAACAGCCTTAAAGGCGCCCCAGCTCGCGTTGACAGCGTACAATACGCATGTTTGACTATGACAAATGTGGAATTAAGGGGAGGAGTGCGCCATGGAGGTGCTGGTTGTTGGCAACACCGCATATGTTGACGATGACTTTTGTGCCAAGGCGTTCCCCGGGGACCACGTTAAGGTCGTCGCTGCCGCGGAATCGCGCCGCGAGGAGTCGTCGCCCCATGCCTCGTGGAATGAGCTCCTCCAGCATTTGGAGCAGGCCTACGAGTTCGACCGCGTGGTCTACCTGTCTAATTTCCTTACCCCGCATACCGATATCATGGGCGATATCGAGCTGCTGCGCTCGGTCTTTCGTGCGTGCATGGGTCGCCGGGTCCAGCTGCTGTATGTAGCGGGGCCCGCGGGTGCCGAGGGTGCCGCCGATGCCTCGGGGCGAACGGGCAAGGGAATTATCGCCCGCGCGGCAAACGACCTGTGCCGCCACTACGCTGCGCACGAAGGTGTTCAGGCAAAGATTCTGCGCGTGCCCTTCCTCTACACTGCCTCCGCCACGCTGGAGGATCCGTTTTTCGCGCCGCTGTTCGACGCGTGCTTAACCGGATCGGTCGCTTTACAGGGCTCGGAGGATGCGGCGTTTCCGCTGCTGTGTGCCGAGGAACTCGCGGTGCTGGTGCGCCGTATCTTTGACAGCTGGGACGCCTCCTTTGAGACGCTCGACGTTGTCGATACCTTCCATCACGCGTCAGGTGAGGTGGGCGAGGCCCTCAAGGCACTGTTCCCCGGCCTTGCCGTTGCCTATGGCGATTCTGCCGGCTATGCCCTGCCCGTCAGCGACATCGTTCGCGTTCGTTATGGCTGGTTTCAGCGCTACGATCTGCTGCGCGACCTCTCGACCATTCAGGCTCGCTGGGATGCTGGCCGCGCAGGGAAGGTCAACCCCTTGCGCGCCGCCATCGACCGCATCCAGATGCGCACCCTGCCTATTAAATGCCTGGAGACGGGCGTCGCCTGGGCCCTGTTCGAGGTTCTGCAGCACCTGTTCTCGCAATCGGCCCAGCTCAACGTGCTCGATTATCGCCTGCTCTACGTCGTGCTCATCGGCACACTGTATGGCCTGGACTTTGGTCTGGTTGCGGCGCTGCTGGCATCGGTGGGTTTGGCTGTGAGCTACTTTACCCAGTATGGCTATACCTTCCAGGGCCTGTTCTACGAGCCGTCCAACTGGCTGCCGTTTATCGCGTACTTTGTGGTGGGTGCCGTATGCGGCTACGTGCAGCTGCGCAACAGCGAGGCCATTAAGGCGGAACGCGACCAAAACGAGCTCGTGCGTAATCGCAATACGTTCCTCACGCAGCTCTATCACGATGCTATCGAGGACAAGCGCACCTACAAGCGCCAGATTGTGGGGCGTCACGATAGCTTTGGCAAGATCTTTGCCGTGACGCAAGAGCTTGACGTGCTCAATCCGCGCGACATCTACCGCAAGTGCTGCGAGCTCATAGGTGAGATTCTCGAAAACGATTCGGTGACGATCTACCACGTTTCGGGCGGGGCGTTTGCACGTCTGGTGGCGGCGAGTCCCGTGATTGCCGAAGACGCCACGCGCTCGCTCTCGCTTGATCAGCTTGCGCCCCTTTTGGGCGGCGAAGGTCGTTCGAGCCTGTGGGTGAATCGCGAGCTGACGCCGGGGCTTCCCATGTTTGGATACACGATCGAGCGTGACGGGGCACCCGCCGTGTTGATCTTTGTGCGCCGCGCGGCCCAGAACCAAATGACGCTCTATTACCAAAATCTGTTCCGCATCCTGTGCGGACTGGTCGAAAGCGCACTGGGTCGTGCCTTCGATTACGAGGCGGTGGCGCAGGATAAGCGCTGCGTCGATGGCACGTGCGTGCTCAAGCAGGCGGCCTTTGGCCAAGAGCTCGCGGCCGAGCAGGCGCTGGCAGACGGTAAGATGGGGAGCTTTTTGCTCCTGCGCGTGGTGCCGGGCATGGAGCCTGTCGGCGAGTTGGTGGGCGCAATTGGGTCGGCAATCCGCGAGAGCGATGCGGCGGGCCTGGTCGATGGTGACGTGCTTTACCTGCTTATGCGCCAGGCAAAGGCGTGCGACCTGCCCATTATCCGCGAGCGCCTGAGCGCGAAGCAGATTGCGGTGGAGCCCGTCGACGGCGAGGACATTGTGGCGCTGCTGCAGCACATTGCCGACACCGGTAACGGCGAGGGGGATGTCGCTTGATCTCGCTTGTCGTTGCTGCCGTCTTGTTGCTGATTCATGCGCTGGTTTGTCTGGTGCTGTGGACGCTTATGAAGTTGGGCCTGCTGCCGGTGCGCGGGCATATGCTGGCCGTGATGGTACTCGTGCCGTTGTGGGGGCCGCTGCTGGTGGTGCTGCTTATCGCGCGCAGCGCCGTGTTTGGCGCGGACCTCAAGGACGCCACGTTGGAGTCGTTGCGCATTAACGACGAGCTGCATCGCAGCATCTTGGTGCACGACCGTGAAGCCGATGCAGGCGTGATCCCGCTCGAGGAGGCGCTCATCGTCAACGACCCGGCTGACCGGCGCCGCCTAATGCTCTCCATGCTCACCGAGGAGCCCGATGCGTATCTGGCGCAGCTGCAGGCGGCTAAGCTTAACGACGACGTAGAGGTGGCGCACTATGCCGCGACGGCGGTGGCGCAGATCTCCAAGGAGTCCGACCTTAAACTGCAGCAGCTGGAGCACGCCTTTAAGACCGACCCGAGCGCGCATAATCTTAATGAATACTGCGATTTTCTTGGTGAATACTTGGACTCGGGCTTGGCCGAGGGACGCGTGGCTCAGATTCAGCGCCAGCAGTATGCGCGCTTGCTTGCGCGCCGCTGCGAGCGCGAGGACACCTTTGAGCTGCGTATTCGGTATGCCGCGGCGCTGGCCGATATCGACCAGATCGATGAGGCGCAGGCCGTGACCGACCAGCTGGTGCTCGACGCGCCCGAGGAGCAGGAGGTTTGGATGCTTTGCCTGCGCCTAGCGGTGATGCGCCGCGACGGTGACGAAGTCCACCGTGTGATCGACGCGATCGACAAACAGCATGTGTACTTGAGCGCCGCCAACCGCGAGGAGCTGGCGTTTTGGCGCAACGGAGAGGAGGCCCGATGAGCGTGGTGCAGCATATCCGCGATCGTGTGGGCCATTTTCGCTGGATGGGCCTGCTTGTGGTGTGGGCGGTCTTTATTGCCATGGCGGCCGTGCTGCTGGTGGAGCGCGCCGGCGTGCAGTACAGTGCGGGCCAGCATAAGCTGGGGCTGCTTGCCGCCAACGATGCGGTGCCGGCCTCCTCGGCGATGTTCGGCCAAAAGCCCACGTGCCTGGTCATTACCGATACCGACCAAGCGGGCGTCGAGGACGTAAAGGAGCAGTTTGACCAGATCCTGCTCGACATGAAGATCGCGCACCGCGACGTGGACCTTGCCCTGGATGGCGCGGATGCCATTCCCTCGCTGACCTCCTTCGATCGCGTGATTTTGCTTATGCCGTCGCTCGATAGGCTCGGCACGCACCTGACCGACATTATGAGTTGGGTGAGTGCCGGTGGCTCGCTTATGCTCGCCATGCCGCCGGACAACTCGAGCTATCTGCAAGTGATTGCCCCCAAGCTTGGCATTGAATCGGCCGGATATGACTATGTAAAAGCCGAAAGCATTGTGCCGAGCGAGGACTTTATGCTGGGCGGGGGAGAGCGCTACGAGCTCTCGGACCCCTTTGATTCGTCGCTTTCGGTTTCGCTGCGCGAGACGGCGCGTGAGTGGGCCAAGACCGGCGATGCGGGCGCCCCGCTCATTTGGTCTAATGACTGCGGTAGCGGGCGTGCCGTGGTGTGCAATATCGGTGTCTACGACAAGGTCATGCGCGGTTTTTACGCCGCGGCGATCAGCTTGCTGGGCGATGCCACGGTCTACCCCGTCATCAACAGCTCCGTCTTCTATCTGGACGACTTTCCCAGCCCCGTGCCCTCGGGCGACGGCACCTACATCAAGCGCGACTACGGGCTTTCCATCGCCGACTTTTATGCCAAGGTCTGGTGGCCCGATCTACAAAAGCTCGCGCAAAAATACGGCATTCGCTATACCGGCGTGATGATCGAAAACTACGAGGACGCGGTCAACCAGACCGAGCCCGCACGCCAGGCCGATACCACGCAGTTCCGCTACTTTGGCGGCATGCTGCTGCAGATGGGCGGAGAGCTGGGCTTTCATGGCTACAACCATCAGCCGCTGGCGCTCTGGGACACCGACTACGGTACGCTGTACGACTACAAGACGTGGAAGAACAAGGAGACGCTCGTCGCGTCTCTCAACGAGCTTATCGCCTTTCAGGACGAGGTGCTGCCCAACGCGCACGGCTCGGTCTACGTGCCACCGTCGAATATCCTTTCGGCCCGAGCGCGCTAGATTATTGGCGAGGACGTGCCGCGCATTAAGACCATCGCCAGTACGTATTTTGAGGATGGCACCGAGCTGCCGTACGTGCAGGAGTTTGGCGTGGCGAGCGACGGCATTGTGGAGCAGCCGCGTATTGTCTCGGGCGGCATGGTCGACGATTCCTATATGCGCCTGGCTGCCGTGTCCGAGCTCAACATGCACTACGTGAGCACGCACTTTATGCACCCGGACGACCTGCTCGATCCCGATCGCGGCGCTACGGAGGGCTGGGAGGTCTACAAGGGCGGCCTGATCGACTACCTGGACTGGCTTACCAAGTCTGCGCCCGACCTGCGCCGCCAGACCGGCTCGGAATGCTCAGGCGCTATCCAGCGCTTTTCGTCCGTGACAGTGAGCGTGGATACCAGTGCGGATGCCTGGACACTCAGTCTTGGCAATTTCCACGACGAGGCGTGGCTCATGTTTCGCGCCAACAACGGCGAGCCGGGTGCGGTCACGGGTGGCGAGATTACGCACCTGACGGGCGACCTGTACCTGGTCAAAGCCACGGACAAGACGGTGACCATTGCGCGCAAGGAGGGTGGCGACAAATGAGAATCTGCTTGGTACTCGAGGGTTGCTACCCCTATGTGCACGGCGGCGTGTCCACCTGGATGCACGGCTATATCCAGGCCATGCCCGAGCACGAGTTTGTGCTGTGGGTGATTGGCGCGCATGCGGCCGACCGCGGCAAGTTTGTCTACGAACTGCCCAGCAACGTGGTCGAGGTACACGAGGTGTTTCTGGACGATGCCCTGCGTCTTTCGGGCGAGCAGGAAGAGGCAGACTATAACGATTGCGAGCGCGAGGCGCTGCGTCGCCTGGTGTCGCTCTCCAATCCGGATTGGGACGTGCTGTTCGATATCTTCCAGCGCCGTCGCGTGCACCCGCTTTCGTTTTTGCAGAGCCGCACCTTTATGGATATCTTTCGCGACGTGTGCCTGGCCGAGTACCCCTACACGCCTTTTGCCGACGCATTCCACACCATGCGCTCCATGCTGCTGCCTGTGCTCTACCTGCTGGGCAGCGAGGTGCCGGTGGCCGATGTGTACCATGCCATCTCGACCGGCTATGGCGGCCTGCTCGCCTGCCTGGGCTCAAGTGTTCACCATGCGCCGGTGCTGCTCACCGAGCACGGCATCTATACCCGCGAACGCGAGGAAGAAATCATTCGCGCCGACTGGGTGGTGCCGTCGTTTAAGGACCGCTGGATTCGCTTTTTCTACCTGCTTTCGGAGGCGATCTACCGTCGCGCCTTCCGCGTGACGAGCCTGTTTCACAACGCCCGCAAGACGCAGATCGATATGGGCTGCGATGCTGACAAATGCCTGGTTATTCCCAACGGCATCCAGTTCGACCGCTTTAAGGACATACCCTTAAAGCCCGATGACGGCTGGGTGGACATTGGCGCGGTGGTGCGCCTGGCGCCCATCAAGGACGTCAAGACCATGATCTATGCCTTCTTTGAGTTGCACGAGCGCCTGCCCAAGGTACGCCTGCACATTATGGGCGGCGTGGACGACGAGGAGTACGGTGCCGAATGCCACGCGCTGGTCGACACCCTGGGCGTGCGCGATCTGATCTTTACCGGCCGCGTCAACGTGGTCGAGTACATGGAAAAGCTCGACTTTACCATTTTGACGAGCATCTCCGAAGGTCAGCCGCTCAGCGTGCTGGAGTCGCTTGCTGCACGTCGCCCCTGCGTGACGACCGAGGTCGGCTGCTGCCGCGAGCTGCTCGAGGGCGCCCCGGGCGACGACTTTGGCGTGGCGGGTTTTGTGACGCCGCCCATGTATCGCAAGGGCTTGGCCGATGCCATGGAGCGCATGTGCACAAGTCGCGCCCGCCGTATTGAGATGGGGGAGCGCGGCCAGCGTCGCGTTGCCACGTACTTTTTGCACGAGCAGATGCTCGCCAACTATCGCGCGCTGTACGACGAGACGGCGCGTGCGTTTGACCTGCCCAGAGAGGGGGTGTAGCCGGTGGCCGGAATCGGTTTTGAGCTCAAACGCCTGTTTAGGCGCAAGGGTCTGTTTGCCACGATGCGCGCCTATGGCTACGCCGGCATTGTGTGCACGGGCCCCATGCTACTGGGCGTGCTGCTCCAAGTGGGTATCTTGGTGCTGTGCGGACTGTGGGGCGTGGGTCGCGCCAACCAGGATTTACTGGTGTGCATGGTGACCTATACGCTGCTGGCGTCGCTCACGCTCACGAGCTTTTTCTCCATGCCGGTCACGCGCTTTTTGGCCGACATGCTCTTTGCCGAGCGCGAAGAAGAGGTCTTGCCTTCGTTTTGGGGCTCCAACGCCATCATGCTGGTTGCGGGCACAGTGCTCTACGGCGTCTTTTTGCTGTTCTCGGGCGCCACGCTGCTGCAGGGGCTGCTGTGTCTGTGGCTGTTCAACATTATGATCGTCAACTGGAACGGCATGAGCTATCTCACGGCCATCAAGGATTACCGTGGTATCCTGTGCAGCTTTGCGGCCGCCATTGGCGTGGCGTGCCTGTTCGCTCTGGCCGCGCTGGCGCTGGGGCTGCCGCCGGTCGAGGGCCTGTTGGCATCAATCGCCCTGGGCTACGGCGTCATGCTCGCCTGGGATGTGGTGCTGCTGTACCGGTATTTTCCTCAGAGCGACCGCAGCCCCTGGTTCTTTTTGCAGTGGCTCGATCAGTTTATGCCGCTGGCGCTCACGGGCCTGTTTACCAACCTGGGACTCTTTGCGCACCTGGTGATTATTTGGGCCGGTCCCATTGGCGTGCAGGTCAAGGGCTTATTTTATGGCGCGCCCTACCATGATGTGCCGGCGCTCATCGCGTTTTTGACCATTCTGGTCACGACCGTCAACTTTGTGGTCTCGGTCGAGGTCAACTTTTATCCGCGCTACCGCGACTACTACAGCTTGTTTAACGACGGCGGCGTAGTGGGCGATATTGTGGTGGCCGAGGAGGAGATGCTCGCCACACTCAACCGGGAGCTGTGGTTTTGCGCGCTCAAGCAGCTGTTTGTGACAGCGGCGGTCATCTCGCTCGAGACCACGGTGCTCTCGGCCCTGCCGCTGGGCTTTAACAGCCTTATGCACGGGTATTTTCGCACGCTGTGCGTGGGCTATGGCCTGTATGCCGTGGGCAATACGGTGATGCTCATCTTGCTGTACTTTACCGACTACAAGGGAGCCGTGCTGGCCTCGGGCCTGTTTGCCGGTGTGGCAGGGCTGGCAACCGCCGTGTCGTTGCTTTTGCCGCAGCAGTTTTACGGCTTTGGTTTTTTGCTGGGTGCGGCGGTGTTTTTTATCGTGGCGCTGCTCCGGCTCGATACCTATACCGCCAATTTGCCGTATCGTATCCTGAGTCAACAGCCCATGGTGGTGACCGACAAGACGGGTCGCTTTACACAACTGGGCCGCTTGCTCGACCGTGCCGAGCAGCGCTATGAGGAAGGCCGCCATAAGGGTGAGCCGCATGGTTGGTTTGAGCGCACGGTGGTCCGTGTGTATCGCAACCATTGGGGAGGTTCTGATGACCGATAGGATGATGTCTCGCCGTCGCCTGATTGAAGCGGCTGCCGGCGCGCTGCTGCTTTCGGGCTGCTCGGTGCAGGAAGACTCCTCGACCAAAAAGGTCAAAAAGCAGGACAAGATTAAAAAGGCCGAGACCTCGGACAAGGTCAAGCACCTGCGCGACAAGGACGAGCTCTACGAGGTCTACGATGACTCGGGCATTGTGACCATGTACCTGACGGTCTCGCGCGGCAACAGCTCCGAGAACACTGATCATAGCTGGGCCGATATCAATACGTACTCGGTGTATGACTACGCCGACATGGGTGTGGCGCGCTATAAGGTAATGGGCCTGCTGCAGGCGGGCGACGAAGACGGTCCGGTGGCCGGCGAGGTTGGCTATGGCGAGGAAGCGCCCAATGCCACCGTGCAGGTGCGCGGCCAGACATCGAGCATGAACTCGCAAAAGAATTACAAGGTAGAGCTCAAAAAGGGCAAGGGTACCTGGCGCCACCAGCGCGCGATTGCTCTTAACAAGCATATGGGCGAGGGTATGCGTTTTCGCAACAAGATGGCCTATGACCTTATCCGTGGGATTCCCCAGATGATGGGCCTGCGCACGCAGTTTGTGCATCTGTGGGTGTGCGACCAGACCGAAAAGTCCAACGATACCTTTGAGGACTACGGCCTGTTTACGCAGGTGGAGCAGCTCAACAAGACGGCGCTTAAGGCGCACGGCTTGGATAAGAACGGGCATCTGTACAAGGTGAACAGCTTCGATTTCTTTCGCTACGAGGACACCATTAAGCTTGCCGACGATCCCGACTACAACCAGGAAAAATTTGAGGGCATGCTCGAGATTAAGGGCGATTCGGACCACTCTAAGCTCATCGAGATGCTCGATACGCTCAACGACGAATCGCAAAAGATCGACGACGTGCTCGACACCTACTTTGATACCGAAAACCTGGTCTATTGGCTGGCGTTTCAGATTCTGACGGGCAACTGTGATACGCAGAACCGTAACTGCTATCTGTACAGCCCGCTCAACTCGAATACCTGGTACTTTTTAGATTGGGATAACGACGGCATGCTGCGTAAGCTGGAGCTGAACCTGAAGGGGTTCTCGGACTATGCGAGTTGGGAGCGCGGCGTGAGCAACTACTGGGGCAACGTACTGTTCAATCGTGCACTGCGCAGCAAGGTGTTTCGCACCGAGCTCGACCGCGCCGTCAAGGACTTGCGCTCGTATTTGACCGAGGCGCGCCTGAGCAAGATGATCAAGCACTACCGCGAGGTTACTGAATCCCTGGTTTTTGCCTCGCCCGATATCGACAATCTGCCTGTCACCAAGGACCAATACGAGCAGATCGCCGCGGCGATCCCCTCCGAGATTGAGGAGAACTATAAGAACTATTGTGAGAGCTATAAAAAGCCCATGCCGTTCTACATTGGCGTGCCGCAGATCGATAACGGTAAGCTGCGCATGAACTGGGATGCGTCCTACGACTTTAAGGCGCGCGACATTCGCTATACCGTCGAGCTGGCGCGCGACTATGCCATAAGCGACGTACTTTTTAAGACCGAGGACGTGCTGCTGCCCGAGGTGACCTGCGATGCGCCCGATGCCGGCCAGTATTTTGTGCGCGTGCGTGCTACCAACTCCGACGGCTATACGCAAGATGCGTTTGACTACTATGTGACCGACGACGGCAAGCACTACGGCATGAAGTGTTTTTACGTGCAAGACGGCGGTAAGGTCGTGGAGGATACGTATGAGGAGGGCTAGCGCGCTGCTTGAGCGCCTGGCGGCACCTCCCGCTCGCACCACGCAGGAGCGTTATCGCCACGAGCTCAAATATCTCATTAACGAGGGCGAGCACACTGCGCTTGCCTGTCGCATGGCGCCGGTGTTTAAGCTGGACAAGCATGCGCAGGCGGGCGGTTACACCATTCGCAGCCTGTACTTTGACGACTACTGCAACTCGGCCTACGAGGAAAAAGACGCCGGTATTCTCATGCGCAAAAAGTACCGTGTGCGTATCTATAACGGTGGCGACAAGGTGATTAAGCTCGAGCGCAAAAAGAAGTACGGTAGCTGGATCTACAAGGAGGACGCACCGCTCACGCGTGGCGAGTTTGAGCAGATTTTGGCTGGCGACTACGACTTTTTGCTGAGGAGCCCCTATCCGCTCTGCCGCGAGTTCTACATCGAGTGCATCTGCAACATGATGCGCCCGCGGACCATCGTGGACTACGAGCGCGAGCCGTGGGTGATGGATGAGGGCACTGTGCGCATTACGTTTGACATGAACGTTCGTGCCGCGGTGGGTAGCTTCGATATCTTTGACGCTACGCTGCCCGCGCTGCCGGTCCTGGAGCCCGGCAAGCTGGTGATGGAGGTCAAGTTTACGGAGTTTTGCCCGCAGCTGGTACGCGATATGGTGCCGCCGGGCGCGGCCGAGCTTACGGCGGTCTCCAAGTACTGCCTGTGTTACGAAAAGACCGCCTACCTTCGCGGTTTTAACTACTGGGAATCGGATTTTGAGAACCGAGGGGATATTTAGACCATGAGCACCAGGGACTTTTTTAAGAACTCCGTCTTGGAGGCGTTTGGCCAGGTCGACCCTGCCAAGATCGGTCTGTCGCTGCTCGTGGCGCTCGCCATGGGCATCCTGATCTACTACGTGTACAAGCGCTTTTTTACCGGCGTGGTGTATTCGCGCAGCTTTGCCGTGACGCTCGTGGGCATGTGCGTGCTCACCTGCATGGTCACGCTCGCGATCTCGACGAACGTGGTTATCTCACTCGGTATGGTTGGCGCTCTGTCCATTGTCCGCTACCGTACGGCGGTCAAGGATCCGCTCGACCTGCTGTATCTGTTTTGGTCCATTACCACGGGCATTACGGCGGGCGCCGGCATGTATGCGCTTGTGGGGCTCACGGCAGTGGTAATCGTGGCCATGATTGCCGGTTTTGCGAGCCACCAGGACAAGGCGCGCGTGTACATGATGGTCATCCACTACACGGGTCAGACCACCGGCGACGATATTGTGCGTGCATTTGGGCGCACCAAGTTCACCGTCAAGTCCAAGACCATGCGCGGCGACAAAGTCGAGATGGCCGTTGAGGTGTTCTCGGACGGCGTGGATATGCCGTATGCCGACGCCATCCGCGCGCTCGACGGCGTGGAAGATCTAACGCTCATCCAGTACAACGGCGAATATCACGGGTAGTTTGGTTCGAGTTAAATTTATTCTGCTGACTTAGCCCGGGTATGATGGTGGAAACGATTGCAAGATGAGGGGGCCGCATGGTAAAGATGAAAGATGTGGCCGAGCTGGCCGGTGTTTCGAGCGCCGCCGTCTCGCGCTACCTCAACGGTGGATATATCTCGGCGGACAAGGCCGAGCGCATTAAGCAGGCAATCGAGCTGACCGGATACGTGCGATCCAGCCAGGCTCGCGCGCTGCGCACCGGTTCCACCAAGCTCATCGGCGTCATCGTACCTAAGATTAACTCGGAATCCGTAAGCCGCATTACCGCCGGTATTGGCCAGGTGCTCGGTCGCCGTGGCTACCAGATGCTGCTTGCCAATACCGACAATGCGGCCGATCGCGAGCTCGAATACCTCGATTTATTCCAAAACCACCCGGTCGATGGCATTGTGCTGGTGGCAACTATGATTACCGACGAGCACCGTCGGGCGATTGAATCGTGCCGCGTGCCCATCGTGCTGATCGGCCAGAATGTTGAGGGCGCGGCGTGCGTCTATCACGACGATTACGAGGCCGCCTTTGAGCTGGGCCATGCGCTTGCGGGCCGCGTGGACGGCAAGATTGCCTACATTGGAGTTACCGAGGAGGACCGCGCTGCCGGTTATGACCGCCGTCGCGGTTTTGAGGCCGGCTTGCGCGCCGCGGGCGTGGCGCTTGATCCGAGCCTGATTCGCCTGGGCTCGTTTACACTCGACTCAGGCTATGGTGCGGCGCGTGAGCTGCTCTCCGTCGACCCCGATGTTTCGTTTATCGCGTGCGCGACCGACACCATGGCGGCGGGCGCGCTGCGTGCCATCGATGAGGTTCGCGGCATGGGCGAGGGTATACACCGCGTAAGCGGGTTTGGCGACAACGCGTTTTTGCGCGTGCTGACGGGCGGCATTCCCACCGTGCATTATGGCTACCTGACCAGTGGCGTCGAGGCGACCAATATGTTGCTCAACACGCTCGATGGCGTGGAGGGGGAGAGCGGTCTCAAGACGCTCAAGCTCGGCCATCAGCTTATGAATGTCTAGGTTTTGGGCACGTCTGTCTGCCTCTCAGCCGCCTGTTTTTGCCGTAAAACTACCATTCGCCGGTTTTTTCCTACCGTTCATCCTACTGTGAAAACGATTGCAGACATATGAAACTGAAAACGATTACAGTGTAAGTGTCAAAGATGGCCGGGTGCAAATGCGCCCGTTGGAGGAAAGGGAAGTCATGGACTACCGCAAATCAGCCCAAGAGGTGCTCGACAACGTCGGTGGCGCCGACAACGTTGTTTCGGCCGCACACTGCGCCACGCGTCTGCGCCTGGTGATTGCCGATAACGCCAAGGTTAACAAGGAGGCCATCGAGGACGTCGACGGCGCCAAGGGCGTCTTTGAGGCTCAGGGCCAGCTCCAGATTATTTTTGGCACCGGCACCGTCAACAAGGTCTACGAGGAGTTCATCGCGCTCAGCGGCGTCGAGGCTGCCACCAAGGCCGAGGTCAAGGAGGCCGCGGCGCAGCAGCAGAACATCTTTATGCGCGCCATTAAGGTGCTCGGCGACGTCTTTGTCCCCATCATCCCCGCCATCGTGGCTTCGGGCCTGCTGCTGGGCATTATGAGCGCCCTCAACTTTATGGCCTCTAACGGCTTTATCGCGCTCGACACCAATAACTTTATCTATAAGATCGCCGACCTGGTCTCGGGAACGTCCTTTGGCATTCTGCAGATCCTGATCGGCTACTCCGCGGCTAAGGCCTTTGGCGCCAACCCGTACCTGGGTGCCGTCGTCGGCGGTGCGTTCATCAACTCCTCGCTTCAGAGCGCCTACACGGTTGCCTCCGAGGGCGTGCAGACCATGGTCACCGTCTTCCCCGGCGTGTACAGCTTTGAGTGGGTCGGCTATCAGGGCCATGTGATTCCCATCGTTATCGCCTGCGCCATTCTGGCCTTCCTCGAGAAGCGCCTACACAAAATCGTTCCCGAGATGTTTGACCTCTTTGTGACCCCGCTCGTCTCCGTGTTCGTGACCGTGCTCGTGACGCTCGTTGCCGTCGGCCCCATCTTCGTGTGGGCCGAGAACGCCATCCTCGGTCTGATCCAGACCCTGCTGACCCTGCCCTTCGGCATCGGTTCCTTTATCGTCGGCCTGTTCTATGCCCCCACGGTCGTTACCGGTATCCACCAGATGTACACCGCCATCGACCTGGGTCAGCTCGCCCAGTACGGTGTGACCTACTGGCTGCCCATCGCCAGCGCTGCCAACATCGCCCAGGGTGGCGCAGCGCTTGCCGTTGCCTTTAAGACCCGCGATGCCAAGATCAAGGGTTTGGCACTTCCTTCGGCCCTGTCCGCATTCATGGGCATTACCGAGCCTGCCATCTTCGGCGTGAACCTGCGCTTCTTTAAGCCCTTCATCGCCGGCTGCATCGGCGGCGGTTGCGGCGCCCTGGTCTGCGCGCTCACCTCGCTGGCTGCCTCCGGCACGGGCGTTACCGGTATCTTCGGTATCCTGCTGTGCCTGGCCCAGCCCGTGCAGTATGCGATCATGTTTGCGGTCGCCGCGCTGGTTTCCTTTGCCGTCTCGTTTGTCCTGTACAAGGACGAGCCCAAGGCTTCCGAGCAGGCGTAAGAGCTTTCGATTGAGGGGATGCCCGCGGGTTGTATGCTCGCGGGCGTTTCCCGTATCTGGTGCCGACCTCTGGTGCCTTGTTACTTTCGATCCGTTAGGACTTTGATATGTCTAATGCACTTGGTCGCGACCTTGCAAAGTTGGTTGCCGCTGTTGACGCCGCCGCTTCTGAGTGCGGCCATGGCGCGTATGGCCAGCACTTCCATATTATGCCGCCGGCGGGTTGGCTCAACGACCCCAACGGTCTTTGCCAGGCGGGCGGCGTGTTCCACGCTTATTTTCAATATGCGCCGTTTGATGTCGAGGGCGGCGTTAAGGTCTGGGGCCATGCGACGAGCCGCGACCTTATGACGTGGGACTACGTTGGCGCCCCGCTGCTGCCCGATGAGCCGTTCGATTGCCATGGCGTGTATTCGGGCTCCGCGCTTGCCGAGGACGGCCGCGTTCGCGTGCTGTACACAGGCAACGTTAAGCTTTCCGATGCGGACGGCACGTACGACTACGTCAATACCGGTCGCCGCGCCGATACCGTGTATGTCGAGAGCGTTGATGGCCTTGCCGGTCGGGAGTTCAGCCAAAAGCGCGTGGTGCTGGCGTCCGAAGATTATCCCGAGGATTTGACTTGCCACGTGCGCGATCCCAAGGTGTGGCGTGACGCGGACGGGCGTTATCACATGGTGCTGGGCGCACGTCGTCGCGTGGACGGGCCGCATGTCGAGAGCCGTTTTTGTGAGATGCACGGCGAGGGTGCCGGGCGCGATGTGGGCGAGATCCTGGTGTATGGCTCGGCCGATATGCTGAGCTGGGAGCTCGAGAGCCGTGTGTCTACGCCCGAGCGTTTTGGCTTTATGTGGGAGTGCCCGGGATACCTTGAGCTTGAGGCGGATGGCGGTGTACCGGCGAAGTTCCTGTCCTTTTCTCCCCAGGGGCTCGAAGGCGGCCGTTGGGACCGCGGTAATGTGTATGCCGCTGGCTACATGCCTGTAACGGGTGACATTACGGGTGGTGACGGTGCTTATGAGCTGGGCGAGTTCCGCCTGTGGGACGCCGGTTTTGACTTCTATGCTCCACAGGAGTTCACGGCCGAGGACGGTCGCCACATTCTGATCGGCTGGATGGGCATGCCCGATGAGCCGACCTATGGCAACGCACCCACCGTGGCGTGTGGCTGGCAGCACTGCATGACGGTGCCGCGTGAGCTTACAGCCGGTGCTGGTGGCGTGGTGCTGCAGCAGCCGGCGCGCGAGATTGAGCGCCATTATGCCTCGGTGCGCGTGGGAGAGGGCTCGTTGGAGGTTGCCGGCGATACTTGCTTTGACGTTGTTGTTGACGGTGTCGACGGCGCGTTTACCGCGATCGTTGATGGTGAGCTGAAGCTGGCGTTTGTGCCCGCGGAGGGCGAGCTGCCCGCGCGCTTTGAGATGCGATTTACCGATGAAGGTCGCGCTTCTGCCGGCTGCGGTCGTAGCGTGCGCTGGGAGCCCGTCGACGGGGTTCGTAACGTGCGCATTGTCGGCGATGTCTCGTCGGTCGAGGTGTTTGTGAACGATGGTGCGCTCGTGTTTTCGACGCGCATCTATCCCGAGGCCTATGGCGTGACCGTTGACGCTCCGGGCGCGAGTGTGAACTATCACACGCTCAACATCTAGGCGATTCGTCGCATATCGGCGCTATACTGCAGCCGTTGCCCACGATGCGGGGAACACCCGCATCGTGGGTTTTGTTTGTGGAGGGACGGTGCCTTGTGGATGTACAGCAGCTTGAAGAGGCCTGGGCTGCAAGGGCCGGCGCGCGTGAGGCGCGCCTTGTTGCGGCCCCGCATGTGCCGGCGGCGCTGTCTCTGTTGGGGATTGTACGTCCCGGCGATCGTCTGGTTGCGTTTGCCGATGACTTTGCCGATGACTTTGCCGATGCGTTTGCGCGCGGCTTTGATGGCTGCGATGTTGTGCTGGTGGGGGATCCGTGCGCCGAGGCGTTTGCCGCTGCGTCCGAGGGTTTTGATGCTTCGTTTGATGCTGAGGGACCGCACCTGTGGTGGTTTGTGAACTCAATCGGTGGCTTTGGCCTGCGTGTGCCCAATCTTCGCGCCCTGGGTCGCGCGGCTCGCGATGCCCGCGCGCTGCTCGTGGTGGATAATACCGTGGCTGGTGTCTTTGGGTGCGATCCGTTGCGCTTGGGTGCCGTGCTGTCGCTCGAGGCACTCGACCGCGTGTGTGCTGGTAAGGCTCCGCGTAAGCTCGTTGCGGCTTCGGTGGCGCGCTCGCAGCTCAAGCGCCATCGTGTGGATGCCGCTGCCGAGTGCGCATATGCCCTGCTTGAGGGCTGCGGCTTGGCCAAGTTTAATTTGCCTGCTGACGAGGCCGGTGCGCTGGAGCGCGGGCTGGACTCGCTCGATACCCGCATGCAGGCGCATTTCGACCGCGCCCGTGCGCTTGCCGAGTATTTGGCCGCCAACGAGATGGTGCGCAACGTGCGCTATCCCGGACTGAGCTCGCATCCCGACCATGCGGTTGCAACGGGAATCCTCGAGTACGGCTTTGGCCCGGCAGTTGAGTTCGATCTTATCGAGCGTAGTGCGGATGATCTGTTCGATGTTTTGCCGGGGGAGTTCCGTACATCGCCGGCCGGCGGCGCAACGACACGACTTTCGGCTCCACGCGGCAAACAGGGGAGCACTATTCGCCTCTTCGCCGGTACCGACGATCCCCTGACAGTAGCCGCTTCCCTAGACACCGCCCTCCGCAAGTTGGCTACTCTTTGATGCTGGCGATGAGGACGTCGGCTTTTGTGGCGATGACGTTGTTGATGTCGGCCTGCAGCTCCTCGTAGACTGCTATGGCTCGCTCGCCGGCGGGGGTGAGCGTGGATCCGCGGGCGCCGTCGCGCTCGATGAGCTTGCATCCCAGCTGGCCTTCGGCTTCGTTCACAATGCGCCATGCCTTGGAATATGCCATGCCCATGCTCTTGGCTGCACGGTTGAGCGAGTGCTCGCGGGCAATACCCTGCAGCAGCAAGACGCAGCCATGACCAAACACGCCCGGCAAATCCTTGTCGCACGCCTGAATGACCAGCTTTGCCGTCGTCTTGTACTTCATACGCTCCGCGTCTCCCCGCTAAAGTGTTTGCTGGGTAAACGCAAAGCCTGCGTCAAACCCTCGTGTGCTCTTCTTAAATCATGCATTGTAGCAGTCAAAGTGCGTTAAGATACTTCCCCAGTATTGGGCGCCCAAGGTTGGGCTGGGTCCTACGAGGCCTGCAGCCGACCGGTCGCATGGAAAAAGGAGAAACATGGCTACGTTCTTTCCCGGTGAGTCCCACACGTTTTCGGAGTATCTGCTGGTCCCTGGTTACTCGTCCTCGCAGTGCATCCCCAACAACGTCTCTCTTAAGACGCCGCTGACCCGCTTTAAGCGCGGTGAGAAGCCGGCAATCACCCTGAACATCCCCATGGTTTCCGCCATCATGCAGTCCGTCTCGGGCGTCGACATGGGTGTCGCGCTCGCTACCGAGGGTGGCCTGTCCTTCATTTACGGTTCCCAGAGCGCCGAGTCCGAGGCCGCTATGGTCAAGGCCGTCAAGGATCACAAGGCCGGCTTCGTTCAGTCCGATTCCACGCTGACCCCCGACATGACCATGGAGCAGGTCATCGAGCTCAAGGAGAAGACCGGTCATTCCACCATGCCGGTCACCGACGACGGCACTCCCAAGGGTAAGCTCCTGGGCATCGTCACCAGCCGTGACTATCGCCCCAGTCGCGATGACCACCAGACGAAGGTCTCCGAGTTCATGACCCCGCGTGAGCAGCTCATCGTGGGCGACAAGAACATCAGCCTCAAGGTTGCCAACGACGTCATCTGGGACAACAAGCTCAACGCTCTGCCCATCGTCGACGACAACGATCACCTCATGGGCATCGTCTTCCGCAAGGACTACGACAGCCACAAGACCAACCCCAACGAGCTGCTCGATAACGACAAGCGCTACATGGTCGGTGCCGGTATCAATACCCGCGACTATGCCGAGCGCGTGCCGCTGCTCATCGAGGCCGGTGCCGATGTCCTGTGCATCGACTCTTCCGAGGGCTTCAGCGAGTGGCAGAAGCGCACCATCGAGTGGATCCGCGCCAACTACGGCGAGGATGTCAAGGTCGGTGCCGGTAACGTCGTCGACGCCGAGGGCTTCCGCTTCTTGGCCGACTGCGGTGCCGACTTCATCAAGGTCGGTATCGGCGGCGGCTCCATCTGCATCACCCGCGAGACCAAGGGCATCGGCCGCGGCCAGGCCACCGCGCTGATCGACGTCTGCCGCGCCCGTGACGAGTACTACGAGGAGACCGGCGTCTACGTGCCCGTGTGCTCCGACGGCGGCATCGTCTATGACTACCACATGACGCTCGCCCTTGCCATGGGTGCCGACTTTATGATGCTGGGCCGCTACTTCGCCCGCTTTGACGAGAGCCCGACCGAGCGCGTCAATGTGAACGGTCAGTACATGAAGGAGTACTGGGGCGAGGGTTCTGCGCGTGCCCGCAACTGGCAGCGCTACGACCTGGGCGGCGCCGCGAAGCTCAGCTTCGTCGAGGGTGTCGACTCCTACGTTCCCTATGCCGGTTCCCTCAAGGATGGCGTGGGCGGCACGCTCTACAAGGTCAAGTCCACGATGTGCAACTGCGGTGCCCTCTCGATTCCCGAGCTCCAGGAAAAGGCGCGCCTGACCCTGGTGAGCTCGACCTCAATCGTCGAAGGCGGAGCCCACGACGTAGTCGTGAAAGACTCCCAGCAGAGCGTTTCCTATCGATAAGGTAAGAGCTGCATATCAAAGGTTGAGCATCAACCACGTTATTTAGATAAAGCGAGATGCCTGCAAGTCGCAGGCATCTCGCTTGTCGTATTTGCTATCATCATGCGAGTTAACGATGTGGCGAGGCGTTCTTACCTTTGCTCGCTGCAAGTTCCGCACGAGCCGAAGAGCACTTAATGTGCTCTTCGTGCGAGCAGGACTGTCCGCAGCAGCGAGTAAAGGTAAGAACGCCCCGCCCCAACCCAGCTAACAAAGGAGCTGATATGTGCGATTGCACAGATCATAAGGACGAGATCCCTGCCTACGACGCGCAGGCCATTGAGTCCAAGTGGATGAAGGCCTGGGAGGACTCCGACCTCTTTGCCGTCGACACCGACGACAGTAAGCCCAAGAAGTATGTGCTCGAGATGTTCCCGTATCCGTCGGGCGACCTGCACATGGGCCACGCGCGCAACTATACCATCGGCGATGCCATGGCCCGTCAGGCCCGCATGCGCGGCTTTGATGTGCTGCATCCCATCGGCTTTGACGCCTTTGGCCTGCCTGCCGAGAACGCTGCCATCAAGCACAACACGCAGGCTGCCGCTTGGACGTACAAGAACATGGACCAGGCGCTCGCCACGATGAAGCGCATGGGCTTCTCCTACGATCTGGATCGCATGGTCAAGACCTGCAGCCCCGACTACTACCGCTGGGGTCAGTGGATCTTTGAGAAGCTGTGGGAAAAGGGCCTGGTCTACCGCAAGAAGAACCCGGTCAACTGGTGTCCTAACTGCAAGACCGTTCTGGCTAACGAACAGGTCACCGAGGGTAAGTGCTGGCGCTGCGGCACCGAGCCCGAGAAGCGCGACCTTGAGCAGTGGTACTTCAAGATCACCGAGTACTCCCAGGAGCTGCTCGACGACCTGGAGAAGCTCCCCGGCTGGCCCGAGCGCGTCAAGCAGATGCAGGCCAACTGGATTGGCCGCTCCGAGGGCGCCGAGGTCGACTTTACCCTGTGCGACCAGGATGGCGAGCCCATCGAGGGCGACGAGGGCAAGATCACCGTCTTCACCACGCGTGCCGACACCCTCTTTGGCGTCTCCTTCTTTGTCCTGGCTCCCGAGTACGCCCGTCTGCACGAGCTCGTCGAGGGCACGGAGTATGAGGAGGCCGTCACCAAGATCGTCGAGGACTCCAAGCATATCTCTGCCGTCGAGCGTGCCCAGGGCACCCTCGAGAAGCACGGTGCCTTTACGGGCCGCTACGTGGTGAACCCCGTCAACGGCGAGAAGGTTCCCGTTTGGGTTGCCGATTATGTCGTTGCCGACTACGGCACTGGCGCCGTCATGGCCGTTCCTTGCGGCGACCAGCGCGACTTTGAGTTTGCCCGCAAGTACGACCTGCCGATCGTGCCGATCATTCTGGACGATGACGATCGCGCTGCCGTCGAGGCCAGCGGCGAGACCATCGATACCTTCCATGCCGAGACCGTCGACTGGGACTGCGCTCACGCTGCCGAGGGCACGCTTGTCCAGTCCGGCAAGTACACCGGCATGCGCGGCGGTAAGCACTCCGAGGGCGAGGCTGCCATCGTGGCCGACCTCGAGGCCATGGGCTGCGGTCGTCGCAAGGTCGAGTTCCGCCTGCGCGACTGGCTCATCAGCCGTCAGCGCTATTGGGGCAACCCCATCCCGGCCATCCACTGCGAGCACTGCGGCATCGTGCCCGTGCCCGAGGATCAGCTGCCGGTGACGCTGCCCGAGAACCTTGACTTGGGCGCCGGCGAGACTCTCGCCGAGTGCAAGGACTTCTACGAGACCACCTGCCCGGTCTGCGGTCGCCCGGCCAAGCGCGAGACCGATACCATGGACACCTTCACCTGCTCCAGCTGGTATTACCTGCGCTATACCGATCCGCACAACACCGAGCTGCCCTTCTCCCGCGAGGCGGCAGACCGTTGGATGCCCGTCGATAACTACATCGGCGGCATTGAGCACGCCATTCTGCACCTGCTCTACAGTCGCTTCTTTACCAAGGCGCTGCGCGACCTGGGCCTGCTGAGCGTGGACGAGCCCTTCACCAACCTGCTGTGCCAGGGCATGGTCAAGGACGAGAACGGCGACACCATGTCCAAGTCCAAGGGCAACGTCGTGCCCCCGAGCTCGGTTATCGAGCCCTACGGCGCCGACACCATGCGTCTGGCGATCCTGTTTATCGCCCCGCCCGAGAAGGACTTCGACTGGGATCCCAAGGCCGTCGAGGGCGCCAACCGCTTTATCAAGCGCGCCTGGCGTATCGTGTGGCAGCTCGTCCAGTCGGGCGACGCCAGCGTGGCCTTCGACAAGTCCGTGCTCGACGAGGTCGCGATGAAGCTCTACCGCGAGCGTCACCGCACCATCGCCAAGTGCACCGAGGACTTCGATCGTGGCCAGTTCAACACCGCGATCTCGGCCGTCATGGAGCTCGTCAACGCGGCGAGCGCCTACCTCAACGCCACCGAGGGCGCTGACCGCGACAAGGCCCTGTGCTATGGCGTGGCCAAGGACATCGTGAGCGTCCTGGCGCCCATCTGCCCGTTCTGGGCCGACGAGCTGTGGCACGAGGCACTCGGCTGCGAGGGCAATGCCTATACCGCCGCCTGGCCCGAGTTTGACCTGGCCGAGTCCATCGAGGACACGGTGCAGATCGTCGTCCAGGTACTCGGCAAGGTCCGTGGCCGCATTGACGTTGCCCGCGATGCCTCCAACGAGGAGATGCAGGCTGCCGCCGAGGCTGCTGTCGCCAAGTGGCTCGAGGGCAAGACGGTCGTCAAGGCCATCTGCGTGCCCGGCAAGCTGGTCAACCTGGTGGTCAAGTAAACGCCACGCGCATAGTTGACGTGTTATAGACGAGGGGCGACCCGATTGGGTCGTCCCTCGTTTTGCGTTATATGCCCTGCTTGGCTGGTGCCGAGTGTCACCTTCTACGGAATGTGCACCAAGTCCCTAAAGTAGACGTTGCCGGTTTGCTCCTCGAACATCCAGATGTTGAGGTAGATGTCGTTGAGGTCGTTGTTCACATCAAAGTCCGGGTCGTCGAAGGTGCCTACAAAGGTGAGCATCGCGGCCGTTTCTTCGCCTGCGGCGACGGGCTGACGCATGCGCACGTCGCGGACGACTCCGTTGACGTAGGCATAAGCATCGACATCGCCAAACATCATGTCGACATCGGTGTTGTTTGTCACCGCAAAGACCAACACGGCGTCGCCGTAGCCATCCGTGTCCTTGCCCACGCAGGTAACATAGACGTTCTCATCTGCCTCAAGGTCGATGGGAAACTGATCTTGGGGGTCGGGACCTAAGCCCTGGGGGTCGACTATATCTTCGCCTGTTTTGTCGAAACGCTCCGAAGGCGTTGTTTTCTCGATGGCTTTGGTGCTGCCGAGATCTGGCTCGCATGGTCCGGTGTTGCCATCGATGTTGCCGCAGCCCGCCAGAACGAACGAGCAGGCAGCGACGACGATCGCGGTCGCGCAGAGGGTGCCTAGGCGTTTCATGGTGTCTCCTTGCCGTAGAGGATCCGGAAGGTTGTGCGGTCAATGCGTGAGTACGGCTTATATGATCCAGAATGTCCCTTACGAGCAGTCTGGCCGATGTGCGACCAGGGATGGAATGCCCATAGGGCCCGATTTGGCCGGCGCGCTGGGACGCATGGCCCGTTTTGGGGCTTTTGGGAGTACCACACAGGTTTCTTCGCCTAATTGTCCTATTCTTGTGGAGAAGCTGTGGGCGCGCTGACCTGCGAATTTCTTTGACGCTTGCACGTTTTCGCAGGTATTGGTATAGTTTGCTTGCAAATGAAGTAGTAATTGAAAGAAGTGGGGTTTCGGCCCCGCTTCTTTTTTGTATGGATGGAGGTGCCGCAATGGTCAAGACCAAGACCGAGCAGGCGATCATCGACGCGCTCGAGGCCGTCGCTCCCCAGCACGATGTCGATATTGTCGACGTTGAGCTCGTGGGCGCCACCAAGGCCCCCTGCGTGCGTGTGCGTATCGAGGGTGCCGAGGGTCAGAGCCTGTCGCTCAACGACGTCACGGCCAATACTAAGTGGGTCGGCGACGTGATCGAGGAGCTCGACCCCATTTCTTCGAGCTACACGCTCGAGGTGTCGAGCCCGGGTATGGCGCGCCCGCTGCGCCGCCCGCGCGACTTTGCCCGCTTTGTGGGCGAGGACTGCGAGCTCACCTCCACCGCCACCGAGGGCCGTCGCAAGTACTCCGGCAAGATTGCCGCCGCGACCGAGACGAACGTGACCCTTGAGCTCGAGGACGGCGAGTCCGTCACCCTCGATTTCTGTGATGTTAAAAAGTGCAAGTTGAAGCCCACCTACGACTTCAAGCCCGCGAAGGAAGGAAACTAACATGGCAGCATCCGACATGATGTCCGCCCTGATGGAGCTTTGCCAGGAGAGGCACATCGACCAGCTCTACCTGATCGACCGCCTGGAGCAGTCGCTCGCCAAGAGCTATGCCGAGATCCTGCATCTTGAGTGGGGCGCCAAGGTGACCATCGACCGCACCACCGGCAAGATCTACGTCTACCGTCTGGAGCCGATCGACGATTCCATGGACGAGGAGGGCAACTTCACCGAGTTCGAGGAGATCGACGTCACCCCTAAGAACACAAGCCGCATCGCCGCCCAGCACGCCAAGGCCGAGATCAACGCCATCGTGCGCAACTCCGCCCGCGAGCAGATCTATGAGGAGTTCTCCGGCCGTATCGGTGACCTCATCAGCGGTACCGTGCTGCAGTCCACGCCCGACTTCACGATCGTCAAGATCCGCGATGGCGTCGAGGCCGAGCTGCCGCATTTTGACCAGCGCCGTTACGAGAACGAGCGCAACGAGCGTCCGATGGGCGAGCGCTATCTGCACAACCAGCACATCAAGGCCGTGATCATCGACGTCCGCGATCCCAACTCCACCCTGCAGCCGGTTCGCGGCGAGCACAGCCGTCCGCCGATCGTCATCTCCCGCACCCACCCCGAGCTCATGCGTCGTCTTTTTGAGCAAGAGGTGCCCGAGATCTATGAGGGCACCGTCCAGATCAAGTCGATTGCCCGCGAGCCCGGCCAGCGCTCCAAGGTCGCCGTCCACTCGCTCGACGACCGCCTGGATCCCGTTGGCGCCTGTGTCGGCCCCAAGGGCAGCCGCGTCCGCGCCGTCGTAGGCGAGCTCCGCGGCGAGCGCGTCGACGTCATCCTGTGGGATGCAGATCCGGCCGTCTACGTCGCCAACGCCCTGTCGCCCGCCAAGGTCACCCGCGTCCTTATCGACGAGGAGAAGGCCTACGCCGGCGTCATCGTGCCTGACGACCAGCTTTCGCTCGCCATCGGCAAGGAGGGCCAGAACGCCCGCCTCGCCGCTCGCCTGACCGGCTGGCACATCGATATCAAGTCCGAGACCCTTGCCGCCGACATCCTCAAGAACGTTCCCGTTCACGAGGAGCCCGCCGCCGACCTGATTGGTGACGAGGAGGACGATGACGTCCGTCGCTGCGAGTACGTGTCCGAGGACGGCGTCCAGTGCCGCAACCAGGCCCGTCCGGGCTCCCGTTTCTGCGGTGTCCACGACACCGACGCCTTCGATGATGCGGAGGACCTGATCTAGCGCGCGGTCGCGCCGGGCGGGTCCCGGCGCATTTCCCACGCTCGTTCAGTCTCTAGGCACCCAAGGTGCCAGAAAGGGTAGGTGAAGTCATATGGCAAAAGTCCGTGTGTCCACCCTGGCCAAAGAGTTCGGCATGACCTCCAAAGAACTGATGGGTCATCTCGCCGAAATGAAGATTCCCGCTAAGTCCGCTTCCTCCGCCCTGGAGGACGCCTACGTCGCTATGGTCCGCAAGCAGCTTGCCTCGGTGATCGAGGCCCGCGCCAAGGAAGTCGAGGCCGCCAAGCAGGCCGAGGAGGAGGCAGCCGCCGCCGAGGAGGCAGCGCGCGCTGCCGAGGCCGAGCGTGAGCGCATCGCCGCCGAGAAGGCACGCGAGGAGGAGCGCCGCCAGTTTGCCGCCGCCCAGGCTGCCGAGGAGGCCGCCCGTGCCGAGGCAGAGGCCAAGAAGAAGGCCGAGCAGGAGCGCCTTGCCCGCGAGAAGGAAGAGGCTGCTCGCGAGGCACAGCGTCGCGCCGTCCCCGCTTCCGACTCCGGTTCGCGCTTTCGTTCGCTGCTCGACCAGATCGCCGCACAGGAGACCGTGCTCAAGGAGAAGAAGGACGCCGAGGCAAAGGCCAAGGCCGAGCGCGCCGCTGAGCGCGGCAACCGTCGTGGCGGCAATAACGACCGTCGTGGTGGTCGTCGTAACGATCGCAACGCCTCCGACAACAACTCCGATCGCAACTCCTCCGAGAGCCGTCCGCACAGCCATCGCACCAACGCCAGCAACAACGTCGCTGCCGGCATGGACTTCCCTAACCCCGATAAGCAGGGTAAGGGCAAGAAGCGCAAGGGCGGTCACGGCAACGATGAGGACCACTACAGCCGCATGGCGCGTGAGGCCGAGGAGTACAGTCGCGAGAAGGTGCTCGAGGAGGCCCGCGCCGCCGTCGAGGAGGCCTCTCGCGAGTCCACCGGCCGCCGCAAGAAGCGCAAGGAGAAGCGCGAGCGCGAGGCTGCTAAGGCTCAGGAGGAGCGCAAGATTGAGGAGGCGCTGGCCCAGGGCGTGAACCCCGAGGAGCTCGACGCCATCAAGGTCTCCCAGGGCGTTACCGTCCAGGAGCTCGCCGAGGCGCTCGACGTTCCGGCCAACGACATCATCAAGCGCCTGTTCCTGCTGGGCACGCCGCTCACGATGACGCAGTCCATGTCCGACGACCTCGTCGAGCTCGTAGCCGACGACCTGGGCCGTCAGATCAAGATCATCACCCCCGAGGAGGAGAACACCTTCTCGTTCTACGACGATCCCGCCGACCTTAAGCCTCGCGCCCCGGTCGTCACCGTCATGGGTCACGTCGACCACGGCAAGACGAGCCTGCTCGACGCCATTCGTCACACCGGTGTCGCTGCCGGCGAGGCGGGCGGCATCACCCAGGCCATCGGCGCTTCGCAGGTCATGATCAACGACCGCAAGATCACCTTCATCGATACCCCGGGCCACGCCACCTTTACGGCTATGCGTGCCCGTGGTGCCAAGGTGACCGACATCGTCATTCTGATCGTGGCTGCCGACGATGGCGTTATGCCTCAGACCATCGAGTCGATCAACCACGCCAAGGCTGCCGGCGTACCCATCGTCGTTGCCGTCAACAAGATCGATAAGCCGGGCGCCAACCCCGACCGCGTGCGCCAGGAGCTCACCGAGTACGGCATCATCCCCGAGGAGTGGGGCGGACAGAACATGTTCGTCAACATCTCGGCCAAGCAGAAGATCGGTATCGACGACCTGCTCGAGACCGTGCTGCTCCAGGCCGACGTGCTTGAGCTCAAGGCCAACCCCGATACCTTTGCCTCCGGTAACGTCCTCGAGGCTAAGCTCGACAAGGGCCGCGGTTCGGTTGCCACGGTGCTCGTGACCCGCGGTACCCTGCACGTGGGCGATACGCTGGTCGCCGGCCTTACCTACGGCCGCGTCCGCGCCATGCTCGATCCTAAGGGCAACGCCGTCACCGAGGCCGGCCCCTCCGACGCCGTCGAGATCCTCGGCCTGCAGTCCGTCCCCAACGCCGGTGACGAGTTCCGCGTGTTCGAGGACGAGCGCGAGGCTCGCGCCCTGGCCGATGAGCGTTCGCTCAAGGCCCGTATCGAGGAGCAGAGCCGCGTGAAGCACGTCACGCTCGAGAATCTCTTCGAGACCATCGCCGACGCCGAGGTCAAGGAGCTCAACCTGATCATCAAGGCCGACGTTCAGGGTTCCATCGAGGCCCTTCAGGACTCGCTCGACAAGATGGATCAGTCCGAGGTCCGCATCAACACGATCCACTCCGCCGTCGGTGCCATCAACGAGACCGACGTCGTCCTGGCCGACGCCTCCAACGCCATCATCATCGGCTTTGGCGTGCGTCCCGACGGCAAGGCCCGCTCCGCCGCCGAGCGCGAGGGCGTCGAGATCCGTTGCTACGACGTCATTTACAAGTGCCTCGAGGACCTCGACGCAGCCCGTATCGGCATGCTCAAGCCCACCGAGGTCGAGGTCTCCACGGGTTCTGCGACCGTTCTGGACACCTTCAAGGTGCCCAAGGTCGGTATCGCCGCTGGTGTCCGCGTCGAAGAGGGCGAGATCGCCGCGACCGATTCCGTGCGCCTGGTGCGCGACGGCATCGTGGTCTTCAACGGCAAGATCGCCTCGATGCGCCACTACAAGGACGAGGCCAAGAGCCTCAAGAGCGGCTCCGAGGGCGGTATTGGCCTGGAGAACTTCCAGGACATCAAGCCTGGCGACCAGATCGAGGGTTACCGCATCGACCAGGTTGCCCGTACCGAGTAGGGGGTAGCGCTATGAAGCAAACGCAGGCAACCCGCCGTTTGGGCGAGCAGCTCCGCGAGAAGCTCGGTTATATCCTGCTCTTTGAGGTTTCCGATCCGCGTCTTGACCTGGTTACTTTGACCGCGGTCGAGGTCGCGGTGGACCGTTCGTTCGCGCGCGTGTACGTGTCGTGCGATGCGAGCCGCTACGACGAGGTCATGGAGGCGCTCGCCAGCGCCAAGGGCCGTATTCGCAGCCTGTTGGCTCGCTCGCTCGATTGGCGCGTCACGCCCGAGCTCGATTTTCGCATCGATCGCTCGACCGATGAGGCCGAGCGTATCACGCGTGCGCTGGAAAACGTTCCGGCCACGCTTGCGATCGAAAAGGACGAGGACGGCTACCCCATAGCGGATGTCGCCCAGGAGGCAGCTTTAGATGACTAATTCCGCCGACCTCGCCTCGTGCGAGTCTGCAGATATTAAACGACGCATCCTCGAGCTCATCGAGGATGCGTCCTCCATTGCGATCTCGGGTCATACCTCTCCCGATGGCGATGCCCTGGGCTCCGTGTTGGGCCTGGGTCTTTCGCTTATGAAGGTGTTTCCCGACAAGGACATCGCCCTGCTGCTGGCAGACGACGAACCCGTTCCGCGCATCTACCGTTTTATGGAGGGCGCCGATCTGCTGGTGCCGGCCTCGAGCTACACCGGCAACCCGGACCTGTTCATCTCGGTGGACGTGCCAGTCGTCGAGCGCCTCAATAATTCCGCCGAGGTGTTGCGTCGTTCGGCTCATGTGGCGTGCTTTGACCATCACCCGGCACGCGAGGAGTTTGCCGAGGTTAGCCTCAGGTGCGTCAATGCCGCGGCCTGCGCCATGATTATCGACCGCTTTTTGGCCGATTGCGGCATTACCGCAAGCGACAGCATCGCCACCTGCCTGCTGTGCGGCCTGGTTACCGACACCGGTCGTTTTCAGTATCAGAACGCCGACGCTGCCGCGTTTCATGCGGCCTCGCGCCTTGTGGCGCACGGTGCCGATCCGGCGCGCGTCGCGCTCGAGGTCTACCAGAGCATGCGTGTCGAGTTCTTGCACCTCAAGTCCATCGTTATGGGTCGTATCAAGACGGTCGCGCACGGGCGCGTGGCATATAGCTACGCGTACGAGAGCGACCTTAAGGAATGCGGCGTCACCTCGGACGAGTGCGACGGCCTGGTCGATGTGGTGCGCGCGGTGATGGGCGTTGAGGTCTGCCTGTTCCTTAAGGGCATCGAGGGCGATACCAAGGTGCGCGGCAACCTGCGCTCCAAGGGCGATCTTGATGTTTCCGAGATTGCGGCCAACTTTGGCGGAGGTGGGCACCACGCTGCCGCCGGCTTTACCAACGCCGGAACGATTTCCGAGACGCTCACCGCGGCACTTCCCATGCTGGCCGAGCTGGTAGGGGAGGATCCCGCTTCGGTGACCGTCGAGCTCTAACTTTTTGGATGGTACATGGCTCGTCGTACACCTTCTCAACTTAATATGCTGCTCGCCGTCGATAAGCCGGTGGGCTGCACGTCCCATGACGTGGTTTCGCAATGCCGACGCGCCCTCCATGAGCGGCGCGTCGGTCACGCCGGAACGCTCGACCCCATGGCATCTGGTGTCATGGTGGTGGGCGTGGGGCAGGCAACGCGTCTGCTGGGCATGCTCACACTCGATACCAAAAGCTACGTCGCCGACGTCTCGTTTGGCGTCGAGACCAATACCGATGATGCGGAAGGCGAGGCCGTCCGCACGGTGCCCATTGCCGCCGACCTGCGCGATCCGGCCTATGCCCGCGAGCGCCTGTGCGCCATGTTGGGCCCGCAGATGCAGGTACCGCCGGCGTTTTCGGCCATTTCGGTCAACGGCGTGCGCGCCTATAAGGCTGCGCGCGAGGGCAATGCCGTTGAGTTGCACCCGCGTCCGGTCGAGGTGTACTCCGCCGACCTGATTGCCGTGAGCGGCGAGGGCGACGCTTGCGTTTGGACCGTGGCGTTTTCGGTGAGCAAGGGCACCTATATCCGTGCGCTCGCTCGTGATCTGGGTCGTGCCTGCGACAACGCGGCGCATATTTCTGCACTGCGCCGCACGGCCTCCGGAGTTGTCTCCATCGGTGCCTGCCATGCGGTCGAGGAACTTTCTGCCGAGTCCGCTGCCGGCTTTGCCCTGGATCCCATTGCGGCGCTGGGCGCCACGCGCGTCGACTTGCCGGGTGACCTTGCCGACGATCTGCTGTGCGGACGTCGTATTCCTATTGAGCGCGCGCTTGCGAGCTTCGATGAGTCGAAGGCTCCGTTTGCGCTGGTGCTCGATGGCGAGCTTAAGGCGCTCGCCCGTATCGAGGGCGGTCGCTTTGTAATGGAGCACGTCTTTCCGCAGGCGATCGGCGGCGTTCGATGATGCTGGCCTCCCACGAGCTCGCGCGTATTTTTTTCGCGGGCGAGTCGGATGAGACCCGCATCGTCGCTGCCGATGCGTTTGATGATTGCGCGAGCCTGGGTGCCGCGTCGATCGCCATCGGCGTGTTCGATGGCGTACATCGGGGGCATCACGAACTGATCGACGCGGTCGTTCGCGATGCGCGCAACCACGGCTGCAAGGCGGTCGTGGTTACCTTCGATCCCGACCCGGACGTAGTGGTGAGCCCCTCGCCCGCTCAAAAACTGATGACGACGGCCGACCGTCTTCATGCCCTGGCTCTCACCGGGGTCGATGCGGTTGTGGCTGTTCCCTTTACGCCTGCGGTGGCGGCTCTCGACCATGTGGGCTTTCTTAAGCTATTGTCGCGCGTCGTCGATATCCGTTCGATTCGCGTGGGTAGCGACTTTAGGTTGGGTCGCGGCGGCGCCTCGGGCGTTGCCGAGATGCAGGTATGGGGTACCGAGCGCGGCGTTGACGTCTATGGCCACGAGCTGCTGTGCGTCGATGGACAGACGATTTGCGCCACCCGTATTCGCCAGGAGCTCAGCCAGGGTCATGTTGAGATTGCCACCGAGCTGCTCGGCCGCCCGTACATGCTGCGAGGTATTGTTGCCGGCGGTCGCCACCAGGGCTCCGACATGGGTTTTCCCACGGCAAACATCCAGGTGCCCGAGGGCATCCAGGTTCCTGCCGATGGCGTCTACGAGGGCCTGGTGCTGGTCGACGATACCGTGTGGCCCGCTGCCGTCAATGTGGGCCTGCCGCCGACGTATGCCGACGATGCCGCCTCGGCGCATCTCGAGGCCAACTTGATTGGGTATGCGGGCGACCTGTATGGCGCCTCGGTGTCGCTGGCGTTTACGCGTTGGCTGCGCCCGTCGCGCGTGTTCGATTCGCTGGACGAGCTTATCGCGACCGTCGAGGGTAATATTGACGATATCCGTCATAACTTGGGTGAGCAGGGGGTGAGCATCTGTGATTAGCGATGAGGAAAAAGACCAGGTACGCGCTGCGTCTGATCTGGTTGCCATCGTGCAGGAAACGGTTGAGCTCAAGCCCCGCGGCCATGAGTTTTGGGGCTGCTGCCCCTTTCATGGCGAAAAGACCCCGTCATTTCACATTATCCCCGCTACGCAGGTGTGGCACTGCTTTGGCTGTGGCGAGGGCGGCGACGTCTTCACCTACATCATGAAGCGCGAGAACCTGAGCTTCCCTGAGTCGATTCGCTACCTGGCCGACCGTGCCGGCATTGAGCTGCACGATACCGGCGCCTATCGCGAGCGCGGCACCAAGCGCGCCCGCATCTATGACCTGTGCGCCGAGACTGCCCAGTTCTACCACACCATGCTCATGCGCGGTAAGGACAGCCGTCCGCGCGAGTATTTCGCCAGCCGCGGTATGGGCGGCGACGTCTGCCGCCGCTACTGCCTGGGCTTTGCGCCGGGTCGCAACGCGCTGGTGTCGCATCTGTCGCAGGCGGGCTTTACCCCGCAGGAGATGATTGACGCCAACGTGGCCGTGAGCCGTGGGCGCGGGCAGCTTGCCGACCGTTTTTACGACCGCGTGATGTTTCCCATCTTTGATGAGCAGGGTCATAACATCGCCTTTGGCGGGCGCATTATGGGCGACGGCCAGCCTAAGTACCTCAACACCGCCGAGACGAGCGTGTTCCATAAAAAGCGAAACCTCTACGGCTTTAACTGGGCCAAGGAGTTTATCGTCGCGCAGGATACCGCCATCGTGGTGGAGGGATATACCGATTTCATCGCCTGCTGGGAGGCGGGGATCAAAAACGTCGTCGCCACGCTGGGCACGGCGCTGACGGAACATCACGTAAAGACGCTCACCCGTTTTGCCAAGCGCATTGTCTATATGTTTGATGGCGACGCCGCCGGTCAAAAGGCCGCACGCCGCGCGATTCAGTTTATCGAGCAGGATTCGATGGACCTGCGCTGCGTGGTGCTTCCCGACGGCAACGACCCCATGGAGTTCATCACCGCGCATGGTGGCGAGGCACTGCAGGCGCGTATCGACGCCGCTGAGCCCCTCATGGATTTTGTGTACCGCTCGCTGCAGGAGTCAAGCGACATCACCACGCCGGGCGGTCGTGCCAAGGCGCTCGAGGATGCGCTGACGCTCATCTATCCGCTGCGCGATAGCTACATGATCGATACGTACTTTATCCAGATTGCCGACCTGCTGGGGTTGGACTTGGAGACGGTGCGTTCGAGCTCGGGCCGTGTGTTTCGCGATGTTGCCAAGCGCGAGGATGCCGAGTGTCGACGCGAGCAGAACTACGAGCGTCAGCGGGCGCAGGCTGAGCGCGCAGGTAGCGCGGGCGGTCGGGCGTCTGGTTCGCAGGGGGCGCCTCGCGGCGCTTGGGCGTCGGGAGCGACACCGCCGGTGTCCACACCGGTCGAGGAAGAGCCGTATGACTATGTGCCGCTCGAGGCCTACGGGGCCGCGCCGGTCGAGGTCGTCGACGATATACCGCCGATCGATGTGCCCGTCGGGGTAGATGGCGCGGCGCCGGTTGCCGATGCTTGCGACGCGTCTGCGGCACCGACGATGCCGATCGTGCTGACCGACCTGGAGCGAAAGTCTCTGGCGGGGGAGCGCGAGCTGCTGACGATGCTCACGAGCTACCCCGATCTGTTCCGCACGTATGCCGACCGCATCTGCTCGATCGAGTGGGTGGATCCGCGCCACGAGTCCATTGCGTGGGCCGTGCTCGCGACGCCGCCGGGCACCGACCCCACGGCGTGCATGGATGCGGCGCGTGCGGTGTGTCCCGAGGCGGCCTCCCTTGTCAGCGCCGGGCGCATTTCGTCGACGAGTAAGCATCCCACCGAGACGAACATCGTGTTTATGCTCGATACCCTCGAGCTCTACACCATCAAGCGCCGTATGCGCGCCGCACAGGCCAAGCTTCGCCAGGACCGGTCGCTCGACGATGAGGCGCGCCGTGTGCTGACGATGCAGGCGATGCAAGATTCTCAGCGCCAGCGCGAGCTCCAAAAGTCGATCGGTGGCGTGGCGGATCCGTTCCGTTTGATCGGTTTGGGGACGGCGGGCGCCGACCAGGCCTAGATGTTGTGGTCAACCAGCGTATTTGCGCCTATATCCAGTCTGAATTTTGGGTATAGACGTCAATGTGTGTGCTAAAGTAATGAGTCCTGTGGACTATGAAGGGAGAATCTGTGCCAAATAAGAGTGAGAGCACGGGTACTGGGCTGGAATCCTACGTTGCAAAGCTCATGGGCAACGGCTCAAACAGGACTTCGGTAACCGAGGACGAGATTCAGGTCGCCCTGAAGGATATCGATGTATCTGACGAGCAGCTCAACGCGGTGTATTCCGCGCTGCGCAACAGCGGCATCCAGATTATCTCCGCGAGCGGTAACGACGACGCCCCCATGGACGTCGACGATGACGATAACGATAGCGATACCGACGATTTCGATGACGACGAGCACGATTCCGGCTCGCTCGACGATCACGAGCTTAAGATGGCCCGTCAGGCCGACGCCGAGATGGGTTCTTCCAAGAGCAAGAAGAAGCGCACCGTGCGCACGTCCCGCTCGCGTTCGCGCGTGCGTGGCATCGATGCCTCCACGGTGATGCTGACCGGCGATCCGGTTCGTATGTACCTTAAGGAGATCGGCAAGGTCGACCTGCTGACCGCCTCCGAAGAGGTCGATCTGGCCATGAAGATCGAGGCTGGCCTTGACGCCACCGAGAAGCTCGAGGCCGCCGAGGCGGGCGAGATTGAGCTTACCCGCGTCGAGATGCGTCGCCTGACTCGTATCGAGAACGTCGGCCTCGAGGCCAAGCAGGCGCTCATCAGCGCCAACCTGCGCCTGGTCGTCTCCATCGCCAAGCGCTATGTCGGTCGCGGCATGCTGTTCCTGGACCTGATCCAGGAGGGCAACCTCGGTCTGATCCGCGCCGTCGAGAAGTTCGACTACCAGAAGGGCTTTAAGTTCTCGACGTACGCAACGTGGTGGATCCGTCAGGCCATCACGCGTGCTATCGCCGACCAGGCCCGTACCATCCGTATTCCCGTGCACATGGTCGAGACCATCAACAAGCTCGTCCGCGTGCAGCGCCAGCTTCTCCAGGACCTGGGTCGCGACCCGACCCCCGAGGAGATCGGTGCCGAGATGGACATGAGTGCCGACCGCGTCCGCGAGATCCAGAAGATTTCGCAGGAGCCCGTGTCGCTCGAGACCCCCATCGGCGAGGAAGAGGATTCCCAGCTGGGCGACTTCATCGAGGACTCCCAGGCTATCGTTCCGCCCGATGCCGCCAGCTTCTCCATGCTGCAGGAGCAGCTCACCCAGGTGCTCGACTCGCTTGCCGATCGTGAGCGTAAGGTTATCGAGCTGCGCTTTGGCCTTGTCGACGGACATCCCCGCACGCTCGAGGAAGTCGGCCGCGAGTTTGGCGTCACGCGCGAGCGCATCCGCCAGATCGAGTCCAAGACCCTGGCCAAGCTCCGCCACCCCAGCCGATCCAGCAAGCTCAAAGACTATATTGAGTCTTAACCTCGCAAGCAAGAAGCGCCCTCAAGCACATCCGCTTGGGGGCGCTTTCATGTTGTCATTGGGGACGTCCCTAATGACTAGGTCGGAAAAAATCTCAAAAAAGTTCTTGCCCTAAGCTGATTCGTCCGTATAATAAACTTCGTTGCTTGAGAGCACGCACCTATTCCTCGGTAGCTCAATGGTAGAGCACGCGGCTGTTAACCGCGCTGTTGTAGGTTCGAGTCCTACCCGGGGAGCCAGAATTTCCAGCCCTTTCCGTTGGGCTTTAAATTCCTCGGTAGCTCAATGGTAGAGCACGCGGCTGTTAACCGCGCTGTTGTAGGTTCGAGTCCTACCCGGGGAGCCAGGTTGTAAAACCCGTCGCTTATGCGGCGGGTTTTTTCATGCCGCGATCACCTGGCGCGAACGTTGCCATATCAACATTTCGTGTCGAGGATGTAATCCCGCGACCCACCACCTCAACATGGCGCGGTCGTTGTAGAATATTGCAATGATTGCTCCCACGAGATGGTGCCGCGAGCACCAGATAAGGAGATTCTTGTGTCTGATACCATTAACGGCAGCCTGAGCGTCTCGAACGACGTTATTGCCGATATTGCCGGTTATGCCGCGATGACGTGCTATGGCGTCGTCGGTATGGCCGAACAGCTCCAGGGCGCCGAGAGCGTACGCCTGCTTGCCGGTCAGCGCCTCCGCAAGGGCGTGCTTGTCTCCGCCGACGAGAACGGCCTTACGGTCGACCTTCACGTCGTGCTCGAGAACGGCGTCAACATGAAGTCCGTCTGCCACAATCTTTCGAGCTCCGTTGCCTTCACCCTGCAGGAGATCGCCCAGATCGATCCCGCCAGCCTTAAGATCGGCATCCACATCGACGCGCTCAAGAGCCGTCTGAACTAGCATCCGAAAACGGAGATTCAAATACCCATGATTGCAAAGACCATTCGCACCTGTTTTCCGATCGCTGCGGCTGCCGTTTCCGACAAGGCCGAGGAGATCAATAAGCTCAACGTCTTCCCCGTACCCGACGGCGACACCGGCACCAACATGTCCCTCACGCTCGCCTCGGTGACCAAGGAGCTCTCCGCCCTTCCCGCCGATGCCGACATGGAGGCCATCGCCGGCGCCATCACCCACGGCTCCCTGATGGGTGCCCGCGGCAACTCCGGCGTCATTACCTCGCAGATTCTGCGCGGCGTGGCCGAGGGTCTCGTCTCTGCCGATGAGCCCATTACGTCTGCCAACATCGCCTTCGCCTTCCGTCGCGCCGTCAAGGTCGCCTTCCAAGCCGTCCGCAAGCCCATCGAGGGTACGATCCTCACGGTCCTGCGCGATGTCTCGACCAAGGCCGACGAGTGCGAAAAGAAGAAGTTCTCGGCCGAGGACGCGCTCGATGCCATCGTCGTCGAGGCCTATCAGTCCGTCGCCCGCACGCCCGACCTGCTGCCCGTTCTGAAGGAGAACGGCGTGGTCGACTCCGGCGCCTTTGGCTTTGCCATCTTCCTGGAGAACTTTGTTGCCGCCGCTCTTGGTCGCAGCACCGTTGTCGAGGATTTCTCCGCCACGTTTGATTCTGCCGGTTCTGCCCGCGACGCGGCCCTCGGTCGCGTTGAGATCGAGGCCAACGACGATTGGGAGGGCTCGGAGTTCCGCTACTGCAACGAGTTCCTCTTTAAGGCCGACGCCCCGTTTGACGAGGACGAGTGCCTTAAGTTCCTGGGTTCCATGGGCGACTGCGAGCTGCTCGTGGGTGCCTATCCCGACTACAAGATCCACGTGCACTCCAACACCCCCAACCTGGTGCTCGAGCACATGCTGCAGCTTGGTCAGATCTACGAGGTCTTTATCCACAACATGGAGATGGAGGCCCACGACCGTACCGCCAAGATTCATGAGGACCAGGAGAAGGCCGCCGAGCCCGCCAAGGCGTTGGGCTTTGTCGCCGTTGCCGCCGGTTCGGGCGAGGCCGATATCCTCAAGTCCCTTGGCGTTGACGTGATCGTCTCGGGTGGCCAGACCATGAACCCCTCGACAGCCGACCTGCTGGGCGCGGTGGACCAGGTCAACGCCACCTCGGTCATCATCCTGCCCAATAACGGCAACATCCGCATGGCTGCCGAGGCTGCCGCTTCTGCCTGCACCGACAAGAAGGTCGCCGTCGTTCCCACCAAGACCATCCCGCAGGCGTTCTCCGCGCTGTTCGCGGTCCTGCCCGATTCCGAGCTTGAGGACGCCGTCGCCGCTATGGTCGATGCCATCAGCGAGGTCCGCGATGGCGAGGTCACTCGTGCCGTGCGCGATTCCAGCGCCTCCGATGGCTCTCCGATTCACTCCGGTGATGTCATGGGTATCATTGCCGGCTCCATCGACGTGGTCGGCTCCGATGTGAAGCAGGTCACGCTCGACTGCATCAACCGCATGCAGGAGGAAGAGGAGGGCGACGCGCTTACGATTCTGGCCGGCGAGGAGCTGTCCGACGAGGCCTTCCAGGATATCGTCGACGCCATCGAGGAGGCTCAGCCCGACCTGGAGATCGACGCCCATCGTGGCGAGCAGCCGCTCTATCCCGTGATCTTCTCGATCGAGTAGGCATCTGCCCATGTCCGAGCTGTGCTCCGTGCCGCGCGTCTCGGAGCGCTTTGCCCAGAGCAATGCGCTCGACGAGGATATCGCGCGACTCAAATATGTTTCGGGTAAACGTGAGGAGGCCCTTCGCCGTCTGGGAATTCGGACGGTGGGGGACCTTCTTCTCCATATCCCTCATCGATATCTCGACTTTACGCGCTCTTGGTCCATCGAGATGGCACCCATCGGTACCGTGTGCACGATAGTCGCCACGGTCGATCGCATTGTTCAGAAGCAGCCTCGCCCACGTATGCAGGTGACCGAGGTCTCGCTTGTGGACGAGACGGGGGTGCTGCAAGTCGCCTTTTTCCGTCAGCCCTGGATTGCCCAGCAGTTTAAGCAGGGCGACCGCCTAGCCGTGATGGGTAAGGTCGAATTTGCCTACGGCTTTAAGCAGATGGCCTCTCCGCATTTCGAAAAGCTCGAGGAAGGGCGTGCCGCGGGCACTATTCTGCCGGTCCATTACGTGAGCGATGGCGTGAGCCAGGCGTGGATGCGCCGCATCGTAAGCGGCGCGCTCGAGGTCGTCGGCAATCCCTTCGACCCGATTCCCGCACGCTTGCGCGTCAAACGCCGCCTGATGAGCAATGCCCGCGCGCTGCGCTCAATCCATTTTCCCTCGAGTATGGCCGAGCGCGATATCGCGCGCGCACGCCTTGCCTACGAGGAGTGCCTCTACCTGCAGCTGGCGCTGCGCTTGCGCAACGACGGCGGCTTGGTCGAAGTTGCTCCCTATGCCCACACGGCGGGCGAGCACCTGGCGGCTCTCAAGGAAGCCCTTCCGTTTTCGCTGAGCGACGAGCAGGAGGCTGCGCTCCAAGACATCCTGCACGACATGTGCGATGGTGGTCGCGTGATGAACCGCCTGCTGCTGGGCGACGTCGGTACCGGCAAGACGGCCGTCGCCGCCTGCGCGCTGGCCGTCGCGGCCGATTCGGGTACTCAGTCCTGCGTTATGGCCCCTACGGGCGTGCTGGCACGCCAATATGCCGATAAGACCGGTCCCTTGCTTTCGCAGGCCGGTATGTCCTGGGCGCTCCTGACGGGTGCCACGCCGGCGGCCGATCGTGAGCGGATCCATGCCCAGCTGGAGTCGGGCGCGCTCGACGTCCTCTTTGGAACCCACGCGGTCCTTTCGGATGACGTGGCATTTAGGCATCTGTCGCTTGTCGTCATCGACGAACAGCACCGCTTTGGTGTGGGTCAGCGCAATGCCCTGCGTGCCAAGGGTCCGGGTGCCGACCTGCTCGTTATGACGGCCACGCCGATTCCGCGTACGTTGGCGCTCTCGGTCTACGGTGACCTGGACACGAGCATCATCCGCCATCGACCTGTTCCGGGGGCGGGCGTTACGACGCGCGTGCTCACCGAGTCGAGCCGCGACTTGGCCTACGGCGCCATCCGCGAGGCGCACGAAAAGGGCCAGCAGGCCTATGTGATCTGCCCCCTCGTGGAGCCGAGCGATTCGGCCGATGAGCTGGAAGACGTACCCGGTATCGCCCGCGACGAAGAGGGCCGTGTGACTGTTCCCGTGCCGCTGCACGATACGGCAACCGAGCTCGACCGCCTGCGCCTGGCGCTGCCAGGACTTACCGTCGAGCGCCTTCACGGCCGCATGCCGGCGGGGGAGAAGGATCGTGTGATCGACGCCTTCAAGCGCGGCGAGATCGACGTGCTCGTCTCGACCACGGTGGTCGAGGTGGGCGTCGACGTGCCCAACGCCACCGTCATGGTCATCGAGAACGGCGAGCGTTTTGGCTTGGCGGCCCTGCACCAGCTGCGCGGTCGCGTGGGCCGCGGTAGCGAGTCGGGCACCTGCCTGGTCATGACGCACTCCAAGGGCAACGGCGGCGCATCGGCGGCGCAAGACCGTCTTCAGTCGCTCGAAAAGACCTCTGACGGCTTTACGCTCGCCCAGATGGACCTGCGCCTGCGCCACGAGGGCGAGATCCTGGGCTACCGCCAGCACGGCGGCGTGACCCTGCGCTTTGTGGACCTGGACGCCGACGAGGATCTTATCGAATGGGCCCATTTGGACGCGGTCGAGCTCTTGCGGTATGCTTGCAACCTTGACTCCGTGGCGACGCGCCCCTTGCGCGACGCGGTCGCCATGCGTTATCGACATATCTTTAAGGAGGTCAGCGGAGGATGAGAATCATCGGCGGTGAATGGCGCGGCCGCAAGATCGAAGAGCCGCGTGGGCGCGATGTCACCCGTCCCACGACCGATCGCGTGCGCGAGGCATGTGCATCCATGGTCATGTCGGCGTTCGATTTCGATTTGGACGAGGTCCGCGTGCTGGACGCCTTTGGCGGCTCCGGTGCCCTGGGTATCGAGATGCTCTCACGTGGCGCCCGCTCGCTCACCACGTTCGAGATCGATCGCAATGCCGCCCGTCTGATCACCAAGAATATCGAGTCGCTGTGCCGCGACCGTTCGCGTTGGCGCGTCGTTACCGGCGATGTGTTGGCGAGCGCCTCGCGCGGCCGCGTGCCGTGCGGTCCTTTTGATTTGGTCCTGCTCGATCCGCCCTATGCGTTTGGCGCCGAACCGGTCGAGGAACTGCTGCAAAATCTTTCCCAGCAGGGACTGCTGGCGCCCGGGGCCTTTGCCCTGTTTGAGCATGCCGCAGCCGATGCGGGCGCCCATCCGGCTGGTTTTGAGACCGTGCGAGAGAAGCGCTACGGCATTACCTCGGTTGACTTGCTGCGCTGGGTGGCCGTGGACGAGAGCGACCATGCTGACGAGAATGAAAATGACGAGGATGCGCCTTCGGAGGACACCCATGAATGACACCATCAACCGCGTGATCGTCCCGGGTACCTTCGATCCCATCACCTTTGGTCACATAGACGTGATCCGCCGAGCACGCCGCATCTTTCCCAGCGTGATCGTCGCCGTGGCCGAATCGCAGGGTAAAAATGGCGTGGGTACCACCTTTATGCTCGACGAGCGCGTGGCGCTGGCCCGCGAGGCCCTCGGTGATTTGGACGGCGTCGAGGTACTGCCCTTCACCGGCCTGCTGGTCGACTTTGCACGTGAACAGGGCGCCGGCGCCGTCGTTAAGGGCCTGCGCGCCATGACCGACTTTGAATATGAGCTGCAGCAGGCCGACCTCAACTATCGCCTGGATAGCGAGCTGGAGTCCATCTTTGTCATGAGTGCTCCGCAGTACGGGTACATCTCGAGCTCGGTGGTGCGCCAGATTGCGTCGCTTGGCAGCGACGTGTCGACGTTTGTGCCGCCCAACGTGGTCGAAGCACTCAAACATCGCTTTTCGTGACGTTTTTTATTGCCTGGTGGCATGTGGTAAACTAACACGATGATATGTTACCTATGAAAGGAGACCGGATGCCGGGCGAGAATTTTCCTGGCGACAGGATCGTGAGTCTTGTCGACGAGCTCGAGGGGCTCATCGAAGAGGCTAAGACGCCGTTCGGCAAGAACGCCCAGATGAAGGTTATCGACGCCGACGTCTTCTTTAACATCCTCGATGAGATCCGCATGAGCTATCCCGAGGAGTGGCAGAAGTCCCGCCGTATCCTCAAAGAGCGCGAGGAGCTTATGGCTTCCGCCGCCGCTCAGGCCGATTCCATCATTGCCGATGCTCAGCAGCAGGCGCTCACCATTGCCGGTGAGCAGGAGATCGTCCGCTTGGCGCAGCAACAGGCCGACGACATCCGCGACCGTGCCCAGCAGTACGAGCGCGAGACGCGCTATGCCGCCGAGGATTACGCCGAGCAGGTCTTTACACACCTCGAGGAGAACCTTAAGAGCCTGACCGGCACCGTCACCCGTTGCCGTCAGCAGCTCAATGAGGGTGCCGCCCAGCAGAACGGTCAGTGGTAATGGCTGAGTTCCCGAGCGTTACCGTCGGTCTTTCCGAGCAGCTCGAGTTTCCCGGAGAGTCTTATCCGCTGACCGGCAAGGTCGATGTCGCCGCCTACACGGTGGGCGAGAAGGAGTACCAGCTGCAGGACGGCATTGCCTACGACGTGGTCTTTACCAACGCCGGCACCGGTGTTCTGCTCTCGGGTATGGTCCGCGCGCATGCCACCGGCGAGTGCGATCGCTGCCTAGAGCCCGCCTCGTTTGATATCGCAGGCGAGATCGAGGAGTTCTACCTCTTTGAGGAGCCCGAGGACCCCGAGGCCTACGAAGACGGCTATGAGTTGTTGGGCGAGGATCGCATCGTCGATCTGGGTGAGCCTATCAACGACGCGGTCGTTATGGACACGCCGTTCGTTGTCCTGTGCAAGCCCGATTGCCGCGGCCTTTGCCCCACCTGCGGCATCAATCTCAACGTCGAGCAATGCGATTGCGCCGTCAAGGCGGAGGCCGAATGGGCCGCTGCCACGGAAAATCCATTTGCAGCATTAAAGAATCTCAAGCTTGACGAGTAAAACTGTGGTAGTATCGCTACTTGCGCGTAATCGCCACACTGGATAGTTCATAAGGAAGGTCACTATGCCCGTACCTAAACAAAAGCAGGGTCGTATCCGCACCCATACCCGTCGTTCCGCCAACATGAAGATCTCGGCTGCGGCTCAGTCCACGTGCCCCCGTTGCGGCGCTGTTAAGCTCCCGCACCACGTGTGCCCCAGCTGCGGTTTCTACAAGGACCGCGAGGTTATCGTTACCGAGTAACTGTATACTCTGGATGCGATGCCGTTCCAACTGGAACCACAATGGCCGGCTCAATGAGTCGGCCATTTTTGTATAAGGAGCATATGAAATGAGTAACGTTCGCGTTTGTGTAGACGTTGTGGGCGGAGACGAGAAGCCCCAGGTCGTTCTCGATGGTATCGAGGCTGCGCTTGCGGCAGATCCCGAGATCGAGGTCCTGGCCGTCGGTCCCGCCGAAATCGTCAACCCCTTTGCCGCAGCGCATGCCCGCGTGGAGGCTCTGGAGGCCCCCGATGTCATCAGCATGGAGGACGATCCCATCCGTGCCGTGATGACCAAGCGCAAGTCCTCGATCGTGCTTGCATGCCGTGCCATTAAGAAGGGCAATGCGGACGCGTTTTTCTCGGCCGGCTCGACCGGTGCCATGACCGCTGCCGCCACGGCTTACGTCACGCCGTTTAGGTATTTGGCAGAGGGCAAGAAGCAGCCGGTCCGTCCGTGCCTGACCAACGCGCTACCCAATCGCGCCGGTGGCCTGACGGTGCTGTGCGATATGGGTGCCAATCCCGATGTCACGGTGGACGATATGGTGCGCTTCGCCCAGATGGGCGCGGCCTATGCTCGCGTGGTTTTGGGCATTGAGCATCCTCGCGTTGGCCTGCTTGCCAACGGCACCGAGGACGAGAAGGGCTCCAACTTCACCAAGTCGTGCTTCCCGGCCATGAAGGCCGCGGTTCCCGGCTTTGTGGGCAACTGCGAGGGCACCGATCTTACGTCGGGTAATTTTGACGTCGTGGTCGCCGACGGCATGTCGGGTAACATCGCGCTCAAGGCCACCGAGGGCGCTGCCAAGTTTTTGCTGCAGGAGCTCAAGGGCGCCTTTATGTCTTCGCTCGGTACCAAGGTCGCCGCGCTGCTCATCAAAAAGCAGATGTGCGAGATTAAGGCCAAGCTTTCGGGCGACGCCAAGGGCGGCGCGATCCTGCTGGGTCTGCGCGGCGTCGTGTTGATCGGCCACGGTGCCACATCGGTCGAGGCCGTCAAGAACGGTACGCTTGCCGCGGCCCAGGCCGTACGTGCCGGGCTTGTCCAGGACGTTGCCAATTCGATGGACGGTATCGTTTTATAAAGGCCCCGTTACGTGGCTCAACCTGTACCGCGTGGGGTAGAATCGGAGCCGTGTTACAACGCGGCTCCGATTGCCGTGTTGTGTTGTGTTCCATGACATACGAGAGGAAGCGCTATGGACCGCTCCGAAATCTTCGATAAGATCGCCGAAGTCGCCGCTGACGTTCTGGGCGTCGATGTCGCCGACATTAGCGACGAGACCACTTTTGACGATCTCGATGCCGATTCGCTCGAGCGTCTGCAGTTGGTGACGGCCATCGAGGATGAGTTTGATCTTGAGATCGATGACGAGACCCTGCTGTCGCTCAACTCTGTCGCCGACGCCGTCGACGCGATCGAAAACGCCAAGGAGGCCTAAGTCTTGGCTTTGTCTGAACGACTCATGCGCGCCCAGGAGATTCTGGGCCATGAGTTCAATAACAAGGTGCTGCTGCGCGCGGCGCTCACGCATCCCTCGGCCGTCGAGGGCCTGCCGGTCTCTGCCAGCTATGAGCGCCTTGAGTTTTTGGGCGATTCCATTTTGGGCGCCGTGGTGGCCCGTTCGCTCTTTGAGTCCTATCCCGAGTTTGACGAGGGCAAGCTCACGCGCCTAAAGGTGTCCCTTGTCTCGGGCGCCACGCTGTCCGAGGTGTCGCATGAGCTGGGCATCGATGACATCATCATCTTTGGCGCCTCCGAGACCGGTACCGGCGCCCGCGGTCTGCACTCGGCACTCGAGAACGTCTACGAGTCGCTCGTGGGTGCGCTGTATCTGGATGCCGGCTGGGATGCTGCGGCGGAGTTTATCCACCGTACGCTCAAGCCGCACCTGGCCTCCGAGCGTGCCGAGCACCCCGCGAACCCCAAGTCGTTCTTGCAGGAGTGCGTGCAGGCAGACGGCCACGAGCCTCCCGCGTATAAGCTGGTCGGCTCCGAGGGCCCCGCGCATGCGCCCACCTTTACCGCTGTGGTGCTCATCGACGGCATTCGTCAGGGCCGCGGCACTGGTTCCTCCAAGAAGGAGGCCGAGGGAGCCGCTGCGCTCGAGGCGCTCGACCGCATGGGCTACACCACCAACGGCGTGATTCTCAACAAGAAGCCTGTCTAAGCGAGGAACCGTGTATCTCAAGTCCCTCACGCTCAAAGGGTTCAAGTCGTTTGCCGACCGCGCCCATATGACGTTTGAGCCGGGCCTGACCGTCATCGTCGGTCCCAACGGCTCGGGAAAATCGAACATCTCCGACTCGATTCTGTGGGTCCTGGGCGAGCAGAGCGCCAAGCAGCTGCGCGGCCAGGCCATGGAGGACGTCATCTTCTCGGGCTCGTCGGCGCGCAAGCCGGTGGGTGTCGCCGAGGTCACGCTGGTGCTCGATAACTCGGATCATATGCTGCCCGTCGACTTTGACGAGGTCGCCATCACCCGCCGTATGTATCGCTCTGGCGAAAGCGAGTACCTCATCAACTCGAGCCCGTGCCGCCTGATGGACATTCAGGACATCCTGCACGATTCGGGCCTGGGCAAGGATACGCATTCCATCATCAGCCAGGGCAAGCTCGACGCCATTTTGCAGAGCCGCCCCGAGGAGCGCCGCGCCCTGATCGAGGAGGCTGCCGGCATCTCCAAGCACAAGCGCCGCAAGGAGCGTGCGCTCAAAAAGATTAAATCGATGGACGAGCACTTGACCCGTGCCCGCGACATCAATAAGGAGATCGCCCGTCAGCTGCGGCCGCTGGAGCGTCAGGTCGATCGCGCGCGCAAGTACAAAGAGCTGTCCTCGCGCGCGAACGAGCTTACGCAGATGCTGGCCGTCGACGAGCTGCGTTCGCTGCAGTCGCAGTGGAACGACCTGGAGAGCCGCTCCAAGGAGGGCGCTGCCGAGCTTGAGCTTGCGCAGTACCGCTTGGGCGAAAAGGAGCGCGAGCTCGAGAAGCTCCAGGTCATGCTCGAGGAAAAGGGCCTGTTTGTGGGCGATCTTGGCGAGCAGCGCCGCCATATGCAAGACGTGGTCGGCCGCATTAACTCCGATATGCGCCTACTCGAGGAAAAGGGCCACAACATGGTGTCGCGCCTGTCCGACATGCGCGGCCAGATCTCGAGCTCCGAGCATCAGCGTCGTCGCGTGGTCGAGGAGCTCGAGGATGCACGTGCCCAGCTTGAGGAAGTGACCGGTGCGCACATGCAGGCCCAGGACGACGTTGACGCCGCTGGACCCGCCGCCGCCCAGCTCCACGAGCGTCGCGTGGCGCTCGACAATCAGATTTCGCAGCTTACGCGCGAGCAGCGCGATGTGCAGCGTGTGGCCGATAACGCGGCGCTCGAGCTCGCCAAGGTGAAGGACTCGTTGAGCAACGCCGAGGTCGAGGACAACATGTACGCCTCGCGCATGGAGCAGATCGACGAGCAGCTCGAGGAGGTCACGGCCTCGCTCGAGAGCCGTCGCGACCGTGCTGAGGAGCTCGAAGGCGCGCTCGATCAGGCCCGCCAGGCCCAGGTCAGTGCGCGCGAGGCCACCGAGGTCGCCCGTGCAGCGTTGAAGGACCTGCGTAATCGCGAGAGCGAGGCGCGCAACAAACTGTCCGAGGTTCGCTCTGAGCTCGCGAGCCAAAAGAAGCTCGATGCCCGCATGGCCGACAGCTCTCCGCTGGTGAGCCGTCTGATGGGTGCGCTGGGCGATGATGTCTCGGGTCGTCTGGGAGATGTGCTCGAGGCTCCTCGTGAGCTCGAGGGCCTGGTCGAGCAGCTGCTTGCCGGCGACATCGATGCCCTGCTGTTTGATGACGCCGCCACGCTTGAGCGCGCCGGTCGTGCGGCTCTGGACCAAAAGAAGGCCTCGGGCGAGGCACTGCTGGTGGCTCGCGGCGTGAGCGGCGGTGCTGCTGCTAAGGGCGCTGCCGGTTCGCGTCTGGTCGACCGTCTATCCGTGCGCTCCGGGTATGGCCCGGTTGTCGAGGCCCTGCTCGGCGGCTATTACGTGGTCGATGACTTGGCTGCCGCGCTGGCGGCACCAGTCGTTGACGGTGTGACCTACGTGACTCCCGATGGCGCCCGCGTTGCCTGCGGCGGCTTGGTGCGTGTGGGACTCGATGCCGGCGAGGCTTCGGGTGCCCTGGAGCGCAAGCGTCGTATTCGTGAGCTGGAGGGCTTGGAGCCCGATCTGGCTGCCGTGTTTGAACATGTGTCGGACCAGGTCATCGAGGCCAATGCGGCCGTCGAGGAAGCGCGTGCCGCCGAGGGCGATGCCGCCGGCGAGATCGCCCGTCTTGAGGGTGAGCGCCGCTCGCTGCTCTCCGAGATCGGCCGCCTGGAGCAAAGCGCCAACAATGCCGAGGTCGAGCGCGTACGCATCTCCAAGCGCCGCGAGCAGGCCGCCGAGGCCGTTCGCGCTGCGCGCCCGCGCGTTGACGAGCTCACCCGTTCGCGCGACGAGGGCCGTGCGCAGGCAAGCGACCTGGGTCTCCAGATTGCCGAAGCCAACGACGAACTCGATCGCGTGCGCCGTGACGATTCCGAGGCAGCCGGTAAGCTTGCCGATGCCAAGGTCCGCCTGGCCCAGACGAGCGAGCGTCTGCGTTCGCTGAAGGGGCGCGTGCCCGACCTGGAGCATCGCCTGGAGGGCATCGACCGCCGTATCCGCGGAACACGCCAGGCCTCGCGCTCGCTCGAGTTGCTGCGCCTGCGCGTCGACCCCATGCACGAGCGCTATTCAGCCCTGCTGGAGCGCGCGTCGGATTGGGCCGCGCGTCTGCGTGACCAGGCTTCGCTCGAGGAGGCGGACTCGGCCTCGCTCAAGAAGACCATCGAAGACGCCAAGGCCGAGGTCTCCCGCGCCAAGGAGCGGGTCGATGCCGCCACGGCGACGCAAAACGAGTTCAAGGTCGCACGCGGCAAGCTCGAGGTGCAGGTAGAGGCGGCCATCAAGGCCATTACCGCCGATGGCACCACGGTACTCGAGGAAGCGCTTATGCTTCCCGCGCCCACCGACCGCGTCGCCGCCGAGCGCGAGCTCAACCAGCTCGTGCGCCAGATCAACAACCTGGGTCCCGTGAACCAGGTTGCCATGGAGGAGTACGAGCAGCTCAAGCGCCGCGCCGATTACATCGAGGAGCAGCTGGCCGATCTGGAGAGCGCGCGCAAGGCGCTCACCAAGATCACCGTGGCCATCGACCGCAAGATGCGCAAAGCCTTCCTGGTGACCTTTGAGAAGGTCGATGCGAACCTCCGCGAGATCTTTGCTATGTTGTTCCCGGGTGGCCAGGCGCATCTGGAAATGACCGACCCCGAGCATCCGGCCGAGACGGGCATTGAGGTCGTGGCGCAGCCGCGCGGTAAGCGCATCACCAAGATGATGCTCATGTCGGGCGGCGAGAAGAGCCTGACGGCTCTCGCCCTGCTCTTTGCCGTGTATCGCACGCGTACGGTGCCGTTCTATGTGCTGGACGAGGTCGAGGCGGCGCTCGATGACGCCAACCTGTCCAAGCTCATCGGCGCGCTCGACGTGTTGCGTTCCGATACGCAGCTCTTGGTTATCTCGCATCAGCGCCGTACTATGGAGGACGCTGACGTCCTCTACGGCGTCTCGATGCAAGCCGACGGCGTCAGTCGCGTCGTCTCGCAAAAACTCGATCGCGAAACCGGAAAGGTCGTGAATGCATAATGGGATTCTTTGACGCTCTCTCGCGCGGACTTGAGCGCAGCCGCGAGGCCCTTAACGAGGTCTTTTACTTTGGCGGTGAGGTCGACGAGGATTTTTGGGAGGACCTAGAGGACACCCTCGTCATGGGTGACATGGGTGCCGAGGTCGCGATCAAGGTGTCCGATGATCTGCGCGATACCGCGGCCAAGAAGAACCTCAAGACCGCCCCGCAACTCCGTCGTGCCCTGGCCGAGCAACTCGAGCAGCATTTTGTGCCCGCCGAGCGCGATCCGTTCGCCGACACGCCGAGCTGTGTGCTGTTTGTGGGTATTAACGGTGCCGGCAAGACCACGACGGTCGGCAAGATCGCGAGCGCCATGGCCGCCCGCGGCAAAAACGTCGTGATCGGCTCGGCCGATACCTTCCGCGCCGCCGCCATCGAGCAGCTCGATGTGTGGGGCCAGCGCGCCGGCGTTCCCGTCATCAAGCGCGACCGCGGCTCCGACCCAGCGAGCGTTTGCTACGATGTGCTCGATGAGGCCGACAAGCGCGGCAGCGACCTGGTGCTTATCGATACCGCCGGCCGTCTGCACACGAGCCCCGAGCTCATGCGCGAGCTTGCCAAGGTGGTCAACGTGACGCGCAAGCGCGCCGCCAATATGGCCGCCGGCCCCATGCCCGTCTCGGTTGTCCTCGTGATCGATGCCGCGACAGGCCAAAACGGTCTGAACCAGGCGCTCGAGTTTAACGAGGCGCTGGGTCTGGACGGTATTATCATGACAAAGCTCGACGGCACAGCTAAGGGCGGCATCGCCATGGCCGTGGCCGATAAGCTCAAGCTCCCGATCCTGCGCATCGGTGTGGGCGAGCAGGTCGATGACCTGCAGGAGTTCAATGCCAAAGATTTCTGCCGTGCCCTGGTGGGCGAGTCCAACTAAGGAGTAAACAGTGTTCGATTCCCTGAGCGATCGCCTCAACGACACATTTGACCGCTTGCGCGGCAAGGGTAAGCTGACCGAGGCCGATATCACCTCGGCCATGCGCGACATTCGCATGGCGCTGCTCGAGGCCGACGTAAACTTTAAGGTTGTCAAGGAGTTTGTGGCCAAGACCAAGGAGCGCTGCATGACCGCCGAGGTCATGGAGTCGCTGTCACCGGCGCAAAACGTCGTCAAGATCGTGCTCGACGAGCTCACCGAGATGCTCGGCTCAACCGAGAGCAAGCTCGTCTTTAGCAACCGCATTCCCAATGTCATCATGCTCGTGGGCCTGCAGGGCTCCGGTAAGACCACGGCTGCCGTAAAGCTGGCCTACCTGCTCAAGAAGCAGGGCCGCTCGCCGTTGCTCGCCGCGTGCGACGTCTACCGTCCCGCCGCTGCCGACCAGCTGGCCACGCTCGGTGGTGAGATCGGCGTACCGGTCTTCCGCGGCGACGGTGCGCACCCGATCGATATTGCAAAGGGTGCCATCCAGGAGGCCGTCGACCACCTGCGTGACGTGGTCATCGTCGATACCGCCGGCCGCCTGCAGATCGACGAGCAGATGATGCAGGAGGCCGTGGACATCAAGAAGGCCGTCAAGCCTGATCAGGTGCTGATGGTCGTCGACGCCATGACCGGCCAGGATATCGTCAACGTGGTCTCGACGTTTGCCGAGCGCACCGACTTTGACGGCGTGATCATCTCCAAGCTCGACGGTGACGCCCGTGGCGGCGGCGCGCTTTCCGTGCGCCAGGTGACCGGCAAGCCCATCAAGTTCGTGAGCATGGGCGAGAAGCCTGATTCGCTGGAGCCGTTCTACCCCGACCGCATGGCCAAGCGAATCTTGGGCATGGGCGATGTTGTCGGCATCATCGAGAAGGCCCAGGAGGCGGCTGACGCCGAGCAGCTCGAGGCCGCCGAGCGCATGCTGCGCGAGGGCTTTACCATGAACGACATGCTGGACCAGATGAAAGCCGTCAAGAAGATGGGCGGCATGAAGGGCATTCTGGGCATGCTCCCCGGTGGCCAGCGCGCGCTCAACCAGATGGGCGGTAACCTGGACGAGGGCATCTTCGACAAGAACGAGGCCATCATCATGTCGATGACCAAGGAGGAGCGCCTGCGTCCCTCCATCATCAACGGTCAGCGTCGCGCCCGTATCGCCAAGGGCGCCGGCGTGACTCCCACCGAGGTCAACAGCCTTATGAAGCAGTGGGGCGAGATGAATAAGATGATGGGCCGCATGCGCACGATGGCCAATCAGGCGCAGGCCGGCGGCAAGAAGGGCAAGAAGGGCAAGAAGGGCAAAAAGATGCGCATGCCCAATATTCCCGGTCTGGATGCCATGGGCCTTGGCGGCATGGGCGGCCTGGGTACGGGCGGTCCCAAGTCCGATATGGAGCTACTGCGCCAGATGGAAGCGCAGATGCGTAATAAGAAGTAACGACTGCTTGAGTCGTGTATGGCGAAGGCCGCCTGGATGGTACTCCAGGCGGCCTTCGCCGTTCGTTCGCAGGTTGTTGCAAGCGTTGAAGCGTGCTGACGCGCAGTTTTGTCGTTAGTGGCAGCCACAGCCCTCGTGGCCCTCGTGCTCGTGATGACCGTGGCAGCTGCAGGACTCGCCATGCTCGTGGGTGTGCTCGTGGTCGTGGCCGTGGCAGCCGCACGTGGCCTCGCCGTTCTGTGCGAGCGTGCCGGCGATAAGGGCCTCGACGCAGGCATCGCAGCTGCCTTGGGCTCCTGCATAGACCGTGATGCCGGCCTGGGTGAGCGCGTTGATAGCGCCACCGCCGATGCCGCCGCAGATGAGCGTGTCCACGCCGCCGTTGGCGAGCAGGCCCGCAAGGGCACCGTGGCCGGTGCCGCCGGTGCCCACGACCTGCTCGTTGAGTACCTTGTCATCCTGAATGTCGTAGATCTTGAACTGCTCGCTGCGACCAAAGTGCATAAAGATGTTGCCGTTGTCATACGTGGTTGCCACCCTCATGGTGTCGACCTCCTTTGCTGGCCATGCGGCCGTCGTCGTGGTGATGGGGGAGTATGCGATATTGCCGCCCTCAATGCTGAGTTTCCGACCGTTGACCAGCGCGTTTGCCACCTTGCGATGTGCGCGGCTGCAGATGGCCGCCACGGTGGCACGGGCGATGCCCATTTGTTGGGCGACGGCCTCCTGATTGAGGCCTTCCAGGTCGCACAGGCGCAGCACCTCGAGTTCGTCGATTGTCATGTCGATGGCGTCTCCACTGGCTAGGCCGTCGGGGGTAAAGCCGCGATATTCGGGGATGATCCCAACACGGCGTAATTTTTCGCGTCTTCCTGCCATACACTCTCCAAATCTGACATATGTCAACAATAGAATAGCGAACGTGCGGATTTTCGCAAGGAATTTCTGGCATATGTCAGAAAATGAGGGCTTATGTTTAGGCTATGGGGCCGCGCGTGCCTGGGCTACAATGAATCTCGCTTGTAGGCGACTGACAGGAGGGTCAATGAGCAAGGCTGATCAACAGTTTGTAGCCATGTGCCGCGATATTCTGGACCATGGCACCACCACCGAGGGCCAAAAGGTCCGTCCGGTGTGGGAGGACGGCACCCCTGCCTATACCATTAAAAACTTTGGCGTTACGGCACGCTACGACCTGCGTGAGGAGTTCCCCGCGCTTACCCTGCGCCGCACGGCGCTTAAGTCTGCGATGGACGAGATCCTGTGGATCTATCAAAAGAAGTCCAATAACGTCCATGACCTCAACAGCCATATTTGGGATGAGTGGGCCGATGAGACCGGCTCCATCGGCAAGGCCTACGGGTACCAGATTGGTCAGAAGAGCCATTATGCCGAGGGCGATTTCGACCAGATGGACCGCGTTCTGTACGACCTTAAGAACACGCCGTACAGCCGCCGCATTATGACGAATACCTATGTGTTTAGCGACCTGTCCGAGATGCACCTGTATCCGTGCGCCTACAGCGTGACGTATAACGTGACGCAGCGCCCGCAGGATGATAAACCGACGCTCAACATGATTCTCAACCAGCGCAGCCAGGACATTTTGGCCGCGAACAACTGGAATGTGTGCCAGTACGCCATCTTGCTGATGATGGTCGCGCAATCGGTCGATATGATTCCCGGTGAGCTGTTGCATGTGATTGCCGATGCCCACATTTACGACCGTCATGTCGATATCGTCCGTGAACTTATCGAACGTCCGCAGTTTGCGGCGCCCAAGGTAACGCTTAACCCCGACGTGCACGATTTCTACGCGTTTACGACCGACGATCTAATTGTCGAGGGCTACGAGCACGGGCCGCAGGTCAAGAACATCCCCATTGCAGTGTAGGTGACTCTCATGACGTGTAAGCTATCTGCCATCGTCGCCGTGTGTGACGATTGGGGTATTGGGTGCGAGGGCGACATGGTGGTGTCCAACCGCGCCGACATGCGCCATTTTGTGGCCTGTACCAAGGGTTGCCCTGTTATTATGGGGCGCAAGACGCTGCTGAGTTTTCCCGGTGGGCGTCCGCTCAAGAACCGCCGCAATATCGTGCTTACCCGCGACGAGAGCTTTGCCCCCGAGGGCGTCGACGTTGTACATAGCGTTGACGAAGCGCTTGCTGCGGTAGCCGATGAACCCGTTGCCTGGGTGATCGGCGGCGGCGATGTCTATCGGCAGTTTTTGCCGTACTGCGTGGAGGCCGAGGTCACGCATAACCACTGCGTCCATCCCGTGGACACGTACTTTCCCGACTTGGACGCCGATCCTGCGTGGGAAGTTGCGCGGCGCGAAGGGGTTGCCACGATTGCCGCGGGCGAGGGTGACGAAGGCCTCGATTATGAGTTCATAACGTATCGTCGCGTTGAGGCGTAAATCGCCTGGCGTGAACGGTATCATCAGGTTGATTGAATGCATGGGGCGGCGCTTAGCGTCGCCCCATTTGATATAGATGCTGCTGTAAGAAAGGTACGGGCTGGCTGTTATGACTGATGCCGTTGAGGTGCTGCGAATTGATTCGCTCGAGGACGAACGACTCGACGCCTACGTGCGACTGACGGAGCGTGAGCTGCGCTGTGTGCTGGAGCCGCAAAAGGGCATCTTTATCGCCGAGAGTGCCAAGGTTATTGAGCGCGCGGTGCGTGCCGGATACCAGCCGGTGAGCTTTCTTTTGGGCGAACGCTGGCTCGATCAGATGTTGCCGCTGTTCGAGCGTCTGGTTGTGCGCGAGGGCGCCGGCCCGGTTCCCGTGTTCGTGGCCTCCATGGAGCTCATGGAGCAGTTGACGGGCTTTAACGTGACGCGCGGTGCACTCGCGGCGTTCCGTCGCCCCCGACAGATTCCGGTAGATGAGTTTCTCGACGGTGTCGTCGAGGCGGCGGGGGAGCGTCCGGTGCGTGTGTGCGTGCTCGAAGGCATTGTCGACCATACTAATGTGGGTGCGATTTTCCGATCGGCGGCCGCGCTCAATGTCGACGGCATTCTGGTGAGCCCTACGTGTTGCGATCCGCTGTATCGTCGCTCGGCTCGTGTGAGCATGGGCACGGTGTTTCAGGTGCCGTGGACGCGTATTGGCAGCGAGGCGCGCGTATGGCCGCACGACGGCCTGGCGTCGTTGCATCATGCCGGGTTCTCATGTGCCGCCATGGCGCTGGCGGACGACTCCGTTTCGCTGGACGATCCGGCGCTGCAGGAGATTGATCGCCTGGCGATCTTTATGGGCACCGAGGGTTCCGGCCTGGGCGCCAAGACCATCGCGGGCTGTGACCGGGCCGTGCGCATTCCGATGGCGCACGGGGTCGATTCGCTCAACGTGGCCGCGGCGAGCGCCGTCGCCTTTTGGCAGCTGTGCCCGCACGTGAGCAATGAGTACCACTACCAGCCGGGGCTGTATCACTAGGCAGATAGTTCGCACCGGGCTCTGACTCGGGGTGTTTCGGTCGACGCCGGTCGGTGCTAAGCTGCTATTGGCTTTGGTCTTAAATTGCCGTTTTGTTGTTTGACGTACGCTGGCGGGGAGGGCGTGTGGCTAAGAAATCTACGGCTATCGATGTAACGCAAGGTGTTATTTGGCAGCAATTGCTGTCGCTGTGCGTTCCCATCTTTTTTAGTTCGTTTTTTCAGCAGGCCTATACGCTTATCGGTACCTATATCGTCGGTCAGTTTGGCGGCAAGCTCGCGCTGGGTGGCATTCAAGCAACGATGGTTCTTACGGAGCTTTGCATTGGCTTTTGCGTTGGCGTCGGCGCCGGCTGCGCGGTCATTACCGGACAGTATTTTGGCCAGCACGATGATGAGCGGCTGAGTCGTTCGGTCCATACGGCCATGACGCTCGCGCTGGTGGGCGGTATCGTTTTCTCGATTCTTGGCATAGTGTTCGTTGAGCCCATGCTGGTACTTATGAACACGCCGCATGAACTATTGGCCGAGGGCGTGGCCTATGCTCGTTGCTATTTTGCCGCCATGGTTGCGGCGCTGCTGCTCAATATGGGAACGGCACTGCTGCGAGCCGTGGGCGACACGCGCGGGCCTGCTGTGATCATCGCTTCCGGCTGCCTTGTTAATGCGGTGCTGGATGTCATCTTCGTTGCCGTGCTTCATATGGAGGCTCTGGGCTGCGGCATCGCGGTGGCGCTGACCATTTGCTCCAACGCCACGATGATCGTGATTCGTATGATGCACGCACCGGGTGCGTGGCGGCTTTCATTGTCCAAACTCGGTATTGATCCTGGCATTTGTAAGAGCATGATCTCGTGTGGTCTGCCGCTTGGCTTTCAGTCTGCTGCGTATTCGATTTCCAACGTTTTGATTCAGGTGTCGGTCAACTCGTTTGGCGCCGATGTCACCACGGCGTGGGGTCTTTCGGGCCGCTTAGATGGCATTGTCTGGATGGTTACCGAGGCGCTTGGCGTGTCGATCACCACGTTCTCGGCACAGAACTTTGGCGCGCGCAACTACGAGCGCATGCGCAAGGGCTACCATACGTCGCTCGTGCTGTCGTTTATGCTCATTGGTGGCCTGTCTGCCGTGCTGCTGGTGTTCTCGGGTCCGTTGTCGCGTCTGTTTGTCGACGATGCTTCGATTTCGGCGTACACCACGACGATTCTTCATTTCATCGCGCCGTTCTACGCGATCTTCTCGATTATCGAAAACGCGTCGGGCTCCATTCGCGGTGCCGGCGTGAGCTTGCAGCCCATGCTGCTCACGATTTTTGGCACCGTTGTGCTCAGGGTGATCTGGGTGTTTGCGATTATGCCGTTCGATCCGTCGCTTGAGCACCTGCTGTTGGTTTACCCCGTAACCTGGCTCATTACGGCTACGATGTTTACCATCTACCACCACAGCGGCAACTGGCTCGGCCGCGCCACCGCCTAACGATCCGAAGGGGACGGAGGAAAACGGATCATTTCTCTCCGTCGTGGTGTCGATGACCCGTTTTCCTCCGTCCCCTTTGGATCAATTAGTATTCGATGCCTTGGCGGGCTAGGAGGCCTTCGTCGAAGTAGTGTTTGATGGGGCGCATTTCAGTTACTAGGTCCGCGAGGTCGGCCAGTGGCAGCAGACCTCGGCCGGTGAGCACGAGCTCCGTGGTGGCGGGCTTTATCGCGATCAACGCTTCGACATCCTCGCGCGTCACAAAGCCGCGGCGCATGGCTTCTCCCAGTTCATCCAAGATCAGCACGTCGACCTGTGATATCTGCTCGCGTGCGAGCTCCATGATCTGTGCGGCGCAAGCCTCAGGCGTGTCACGGTCTGCCTGTACAATGCGCAGTCCCAGGCGCGGCGCGGCATCGTGTTCGGCGCAGTGCAGCTTCTTGGCAAACTGAAGCATGAGCACGTTAAGTCCATAGCCCGTGGCGCGCAGTGCGAGCCCCAGCGCAGCCGTCGTCTTGCCCTTGCCGTCTCCCGTATAGATCTGAACCTTGCCGATTTCAAGTGATGCCATCTCTGTCCTTTCGTGCCCGGCGTCGGTTTATCGCCGTCCGGGTTGGGTATTCTAGATAGCATTATCAACCCCAGTAGATGGAGTTCAAGCAGATGGAGATGGATGACAACAAACGTAGACGGAATATGATCCTCTACGTGCTCATCGCCTTCGTCGTCTACCTCGTGCTCTCGACCGTTCTGTTCCCCAACATCGGTCACACGCAGCAGATTACGAAGACCGATTACTCGACGTTTGTCAAAGCGCTCGATAAGAAGAGCGTCGATAAGGTCGAATACAATACCGACGATTACACCATTTATTACTCCAAAAAGGGCGAGGACGAGAATATCGCCTACAAGACGACCGGCGTGCCGAATGATGCGGGTTTTACCGACCGCGTGCTTGAATCCGGTGCGTCCCTGGAGTCGGTCGTTCCCGATAAAAATTCGGGTCTGATGACCTACTACCTGCTCACGCTCATCCTCCCCATGGCCATCTTCTTCCTCATCGGTTGGTGGCTCAACCGTCGTATGAAGAAGGCTATGGGTGATGACGGTCCGTCGATGAACTTTGGCGGCGGCTTTGGCGGCGGCGGACTGGGCAAGTCCGGCGCTCGCGTTATCGCCTCCAAAGATGTGGGTGTGACCTTTAAGGATGTTGCCGGCCAGGAGGAGGCCAAGGAGTCTCTCAAGGAGGTCGTCGACTTTCTGGAGAAGCCGCAGCGCTACGAGGAGATCGGCGCCAAGCTGCCGCGCGGCGCTCTTCTTGTTGGCCCTCCGGGTACCGGTAAGACCCTGCTTGCCAAGGCTGTTGCCGGCGAGGCGGGTGTGCCGTTCTTTAGCATTTCGGGCTCCGAGTTCGTCGAGATGTTCGTCGGCCGTGGCGCTGCCAAGGTGCGTGATCTGTTTAAGCAGGCCAAGGAAAAGGCCCCGTGCATTGTCTTTATCGATGAGATCGATACCATCGGCAAGAAGCGCGATGGCGGCGGCTTTAGCGGCAACGACGAGCGCGAGCAGACGCTCAACCAGCTGCTGACCGAGATGGACGGTTTCGATAACCACAAGGGCATCGTCGTCCTCGCTGCCACCAACCGTCCCGACAGCCTTGACCCGGCCTTGCTGCGCCCCGGCCGTTTTGACCGCCGCATCCCCGTTGAGCTGCCCGACCTGACCGGCCGCAAGAACATCCTCGAGCTGCATGCGAAGAGCGTGAAGACGCAGCCGCCGATCGACCTGTCCGCGATTGCCCGCGCCACCCCCGGCGCCTCGGGCGCCGACCTGGCCAACATCATCAACGAGGGCGCCCTGCGTGCCGTCCGCGAGGGGCGCAAGCGCGCGACCCAGGATGATTTTGAGGAGTCGGTGGAGGTCGTCATCGCCGGACAGCAGCGTAAGTCCACGGTGCTGTCCGACCACGAGAAGCAGGTCGTTTCCTACCACGAGATCGGCCATGCTATCGTCGCCGCCCGCCAGAAGGGGTCTGCGCCGGTCACCAAGATCACCATCGTGCCGCGCACGAGCGGCGCTCTGGGCTACACCATGCAGGTTGAGGAGGATGAACGCTTCCTGACCACGCGCCAGGAGGTACTGGACAAGCTCGCTGTCTACTGCGGCGGACGTGCCGCCGAGGAGCTTATTTTTGGCGAGATGACGACCGGCGCAGCCAACGATATCGAGCAGGCCACCAAGCTCGCCCGCAACATGGTGACGCGCTTTGGTATGTCCGATGAGTTTGGCATGATGGCGCTCGGTACCGTGCAGAATGCGTATCTCAACCAGGACACGTCGCTCACCTGCGCCCCCGGTACGGCCGAGCGCGTGGACGCAATTGTCGCCAAGCTGATCGAGGATGCGCACGATCGCGCCCTGCAGATCCTGAAGGAGAACAAGTTTAAGCTTCACGAGCTGGCTCGTTATCTGTACAAGAAGGAGACGATCACGGGCGAGGAGTTCATGAATCTCCTCACGCGTGAGAATCCGCTGATGCCCAAGCAGCAGTAACGCCGCGGCCGAGCCAGTAAACGCCGACGCCCCATTTGAGCAGCTTTCTCAAATGGGGCGTTTTGCTTGAGAGGGATGGAAATGAAGATCGTGGTGAGTGCCTGCTTGATGGGCGAGAGCTGCAAGTATAACGGGCTCGACAACTATCATCGAGAGTTGGTCGAGGCCTGCGAGCGCACGGGGACCGAGGTCCTCCTCGTGTGCCCCGAGGTCTTTGGGGGCCTGCCCACGCCGCGCAAGCCGTCCGAGATTGTGAACGGCGAGGTCCGTACCTGCGAGGGTACCTCAGTCGATCGCGAGTTTCGCCTGGGTGCAGAGCGCGCGCTCGACATGTGCGAGCAGGCGGGCGGCCCGTCCCAGATCGCTGCGTGCGTCTTGCAGGACCGTAGCCCCTCGTGTGGTGTAGGCCGTATCTACGACGGAACGTTCAGCGGTACGCTCACACCGGGTAACGGCGTTTTCGTCGACCTGCTCCTGCGCCACGGGTACCGTGTGATTCCGGCTAGCGAGTTCGATCCCAGCATGCTGGAACATTGTCCACAGCACTCGAATCCAACACTTCCTCACGGGTGACCGTTTTGGCATCATCCGTGAAGTTGATATTGAGCACGACCCGGTCATCAAAGACGTAGACCGAGTTGACAGGTGCCGTACCCAGGCAGTCCCTCCCCGCGGTCCTCGCGCAGGAACGCGTACACGGCCCTCCCGTCTCTTGCGCCCCTCCCGGATCTGTCCACATCAGTTTAGCCAATCCAGTCCGCCAAGGGCTGCAGCCCGGACAACACGGCGATGGAGGGATTCTTCGGCCTGCTCAAGAAGGAGTTCTGGCACGGCAGGGACTGGTCGGAATGGACCCCCGCCCGCTTCATCGAGGAGCTCGGGGGCTGGATCGGCCGATACGATACGGAGAGGCGCAGCGATGCGCTCGGTGGCCGCACGCCGGCCGAGTTTCGCTCCGCGCTGGGAAGGGCCACGTAACGGTCCAAGAAATCGTCCGCAGTCCCCATTCTTGCCCCTTTGGGACGGCTTCTTGGTGGGGCGTGCCTGCCCCAAACCCTGCTAGGAGCGAGTGCAGCAAACTGGAAGTTTAAATTAGTCTTTGCAAATAACCTTTGAACCTTCACCATCAATTACAATTCCCTGACGATTGTTAATTGGGCATAGATTCAAATCCGAAAACTCAGTTATTATTTTCTCGGTAACTTTCTTAAATGGTGCTGTAAGAAAATGCGGAAGAACATAGAAATCAATCAAATTAAGCCCTGCATCATCTTCTTGTGAGTAGTCCTCCGGCTTTTCATCCATTTGCTCGATATATTGGATAGTTGGAGCGCATATAATCGCACCCGCCGATTCACCGATCATCAGTTTTCCCTTTGCCAATTCTTTCTTCAATAGCTCATCCGTTCCCGTTTTACGGAGCTGGTCCATAAGGAAGAAAGAATTTCCACCAGTAAAATATATCAC
>JBPGZF010000007.1:0-73876 GCA_052033095.1 Collinsella sp. | reverse complement strand
CCCAGGAGCTCGTCGGTACGGTTGAGGCCGAGGCCGAAGCTGTTTACCAGGTGCTGGGCTCTTCGCTTTCTGCGCTCGTCACCAATGACATGTCCATCATCTGCAACTTGGCCGTCGAGGACGAGCCGGTGCACGCCGCCTACGAGAAGTTCTTCCGCACCTTTAACCGTATGGATACGGGCGACTTTATGGACGACGACAGCAACTATGACGACCTGCGCCGCGCTATCATGGTTTCGCGCTACCTCGATCGCATCGCTTCGATTTCCATCGATGCCGCTTGCCGTCTGACCTTCCTGTTGACTGGTCAGCGTATGAACGCCGGCGATATCGCCCGTGTGGACGAGGATGAGCTCGAGAGCATGCGCGTGCCTTCGGGCGAGGGTGTTATCATGAGGCCCGCCGTCGACGCTCGCTACGTTGCCAAGGTGCCCGCTAACGAGGTCAGCGAGGGTCTTCGCTACCTGCTCGATCATCTTGAGGACGAGGACGATGGCGAGGACGACGAGGAGTAAGTGACCCCGTTCGTCGAAAGATTGTAAATACCTAAGTGAGCGCGGCCTTGCACATGCGGGGCCGCGCTCTTGCGTTAGCATGGGACTACTTGTTTGGCTGTCAGCGGAGGCGATTGGCAATGGATAACTATTTGGATTTGATGCGCGCTCGCCGCGAGCAGATTCTGGAACGTTTTTATGCGGCGCTCGATCGCGCGGGCCGCCCCCACGACGCCGCGCGCCTCATTGCCGTGTCCAAGACCGTTGGTGTCGATGAGACTGTTGCTGCCATCCAGGCGGGGTATCGCCATTTTGCCGAGAACCGCCCGCAGGAGCTGGTTCGCAAGCTCACGGGTCTGGCGGAGCATCCGGAGCTGCCCGAGGTGCGCTTCGATATGATTGGCAACCTGCAGACCAATAAGATCAATGCGGTGCTGGGCTCAGCCGAGCTGATTCACTCGGTGGGTTCGCTGCATCTGGCGCAGGCGATCTCGAGCCGTGCTGTCCGCAAGATTGAGGCAGGCGAGCTCGCCGGCCCCCAGCGTGTGCTCATTGAGGTCAATGTGAGTGGTGAGGAGTCGAAGGGAGGCTTTTCGCCCGATGAGATTCGCGCCGCCGCGGGTGAGCTTGCGGAGCTTGAGGGAATTTGCGTGCAGGGGCTTATGACTATGGCGCCCCGGGGGAATAAGGATGTGGCACGCCGCACCTTTGCGGGGCTTCGTGAGCTGAGGGATGAGCTGGAGGCGGCGCATCCCGATTTGAACCTGCCTGAGCTTTCCTGCGGCATGAGCGAGGACTTTGAGCCTGCCCTTGAGGAGGGCTCTACGCTCGTTCGCCTGGGCAGGGTAGTATTTAGCCCGGAGTTTGCAGTAAAATAAGGCTCTGAAGTGCGCACTGATTATCGGGGCGCCTGCACTAAACCGCGAGAGGACACAACCATGGGCTTCCTTGACGAGATTAAAAATAAGATGCACCTGGGCGGCCAGCAGGGTTACGACCAGGGTTATGGCCAGGACGACGACTACGGCTACGATGACGGCTATGACGATGGTTATCAGGGCAACGGCTACAGCGGTGCTTCGGGCGAGGGCTTCTACACCCAAGACGAGCCGAGCAACGGCCTGCTTGGCCAGACGCGCCGCGGTGAAGCTGAGTCGGTTGCCGTGTATACGCGCTCCGGTCAGCTTGTCGGCGATGACTCCCGTCATGCCACGACGTATAACCCGCCTTCGCGCTCGCAGGACAGCGTTGCGAGCGGTTATCGTCCTGGTGCCTATGACACGCCGTCGAGCTACGCCGAGAACACCCGCGCCCGTGCCGCCGCTGCGCCCGCGCCTGCACCGAGCGATGCCTCGGCCTATGCGAGCAATATCATCAACGCCACGCCGCAGCTGCCGGCCTATGTCCTGCGCCCCGAGAGCTATGACGACGTGGAGACCGTAGTGCGCCGCGTTCGCACCAAGCAGCCTGTCGCACTGATTTTTGTGGGCGTACGCACCGAAGTTGCTAAGCGCGTCTTGGACTTCTCTTACGGCTTTGCCTGCGGCCTGGGTGCCACGGTCAAGGAGGTGGGCGACCGCGTGTTCATGGTGCTGCCCGCCGGCTGCGAGGTCAAAGATTCCGATCTCAAGAAGCTTCGTGCCGACGGCTACCTTAAGTAAAGACAAGACGAGGAGATTCCCATCAACATCTACACTATCGTCCAGCTGGTCAACACGCTGTTCAACTTCTATTCCACGCTCATTGTCGTCTACTGCTTTATGACGTGGATTCCCATGAAGCAGGGTGGTTTGCTTCAGGATATTGCTGCGGTGCTCGATAGCGTGTGCGGTCCGTGGCTCAACCTGTTCCGTCGTTTCATCCCGCCGATGGGCGGTATCGATTTTTCGCCGGTCGTTGCGATTATTGCGTTGCAGTTGGTGCAGAGGCTGGTTCTGCAGCTTCTTATAGGTATACTCGTATAGAACTGACTTAGTAACTTACGTCGGGCGTGTAGCGCCGAGGCGATGAAAAAGGAGACTTGTTATGGCTATTACCCCTGCAGACATCCAGGCTCAGACTTTCTCTGAGGCCAAGCGTGGCTACGATCCCGCCGAGGTCGACGTCTTCTTGGAGACGCTGTCCTCCGAGGTTGACGCTATGCTCGCTAAGATCGTCGACCTTAAGGGTCGCCTGACTGCTACCGAGCAGCAGCTTGCCGATGCGCAGGCTCAGCTTGCCCAGGCTCAGGATGCCACCGCCCAAGCCGTTCCTGCCGCCCCCGTGGCTGCTCCCGCCCCTGACTTCTCCGCTCAGGAGCGCCAGATTTCCGCTGCCCTGATCGCTGCCCAGCAGACCGCTGAGACCATCGTCAACGATGCCAACGAGAACGCTGAGCGTATCCGCAACGAGGCTGACGCTAAGGCCCGCGAGGTTATCCGCCAGGCTCTGACCGAGAAGCAGGCCGAGCTCGAGGAAATCGATCGTCTCAAGGCTTCCCGCGAGGAGCTCAAGGCCGAGTACCTCAAGCTCATCCAGCACTTCATGGATGATGCCCAGAACTCCTTCCCGGCCGACCTCATGGCCTCCACGCCGGTCGGTTCTGCCGCTTCTCCTGCAGTGACTGTTCCCGCCGAGCCGCTGCCCGTCGCTGACCCGGTTGTCCCCGTGGCCGATCCCTTTGCCCCGATCGACAACTTTGCTGCCGACGACCTGGACTAACATTCGGCCTACAATTTAGTGCCTAGAAAGGACCCGCAGCTTGCGGGTCCTTTTTTATGACTGTGCCGGGGTGCGTAACATAAAAAAACCGAGCCCTGCACATAGTGGCGCAGAACTCGGCGAACGGGTGAGCGGTCAAGGGTAGGTTTTAAGGCATGTCCCAAAAATCTACTTGAGGAGGAAGTCGGAGAGGGGAATGGTGCGGGCCTCGCGATGCTCGGGATCGGCGATGTGGTCGGCGGGATAGCCACAGACGAGCATGTGATAGGGATAGACGCACTTGGGCAGATTGAACTGCTCCTGTGCCACCTCAGGCTTAAAATGGCATACCCAGCACGTTCCCAGGCCCTGCTCGGTGGCCTCCATCATCATCTGGTCGCACACGATGGACGTATCGATTTCACTGGAATTCATCTGGTCATACGGGCGCACCCAAGCATCATCGGTAACGCTGCAAATAAGGAAGACAAGCGGAGCTCCAAAGATAGACCCATCACGAGCAAACCGAGGCTGACAAGCAGCAGCCTTCTCCAACAGCTCAGGCGTATCCAGCACCATCACACGGGCTGGATGATTATTACAAGCAGAAGGAGCAATACGCCCAGCCTCAACAATGGCATCCACCACAGCCTGCTCAACAGAACGGTCCTCAAACTCGCGACAAGAATACCGACCACGAGCCAGATCCAAATAAGACATACAAGCCCTCCTAGAATTAAAAATCAAACAAACCAAAAGTAACCCAAAGAGTACCCAAAGCAGCAATCAGCCAAACGCTCATCAAGGGCCAAAGTGTCCGAACGGGTACCATAGGTCCCTTCAGCCAAACCCCCATCGCGCTAAATCTATCAGCCAAAGTTCCCAATGGTGGTACGTAAGGCGAAGGGCCGGCCACGGTTTACTTTCGAACGACTCTGCAAAGCAGCCGGAGTGAGAAAGCAAACCGTGGCCGGCCCTTCGCCGCCGGGACACGTACCCCCAATTAACTGTTCTTCATGACAATCGAATCCACGACATCAGCCACATTCTCGCAACAGTCAGCGCAGTACTCCAGGAAGGCGTACACGTCACGCCAGGCGATAACCTCGAGCGGGTCCTTGCCGTTAACGTGCAGGTTGCGCATGGCGTTGATGTAGAGCTCGTCGGCCTCGGACTCGATGGTGTTGATCTGGATGACGAGCTCGCGCAGGGTCTTGGACTTGCGGTAGTTGGGCAGCTCGACCATCAGGTCCTTCATGGCGCGGCAGGCGTCGGTCACCTTGTGAGCGATGACGATGGCATCGGGGTGGATGCTCTGGATGTTAGTGAAGTAGACGCGCTGCACGACGCCCTCGATACGATCGAGCACGGTGTCGAGCGAGCAGCTCATCAGATCCAGATCCTCGCGCTCAAGCGGGGTGATAAAGGCGGTGAGCAGGGCGTCTTCGAGCTCATGGTGCTTCTTGTCTGCCGCATGCTCAATCGCATGCATCTCCTCGAGCATGTCGTGGATCTGCGCGGGATCAAAGTTCTCAAAAATCTTGATGAGCAACTCTGCGGCCTGGACGGCAAGGTCGGCGCAGGCAACGTAGTTGTCAAAATAGAACGAATCGGGTTTCTTTGCCATGAGTGGGTCCTTTCGAGGCGAAGACGGGTGGGCGAGGTAATGCGGTCCGGATGGACGTTCGATTTAACTAGAGGAACATCATGAACAGCTTGGCCATGCCAAAGCTGATGAGTCCGCAGGCGGGGAAGGTGAAGAACCAGGTGAACATCATGTCCTTGACGACACCGAAGTTGATCGCCGAGAGGCGCTTGACGGCACCGACACCCATAATGGCGCAGGTCTTGATGTGCGTGGAGGACACGGGGATGCCGGTGAGCGTGGCAAGCAGCAGGTTTGCGGCGCCCGCCAGGTCGGCGGAGAAGCCCTGGTACTTTTCGAGCTTGACCATGCTCTGGCCGACGGACTTGATGATGCGCTCACCGCCCACGCTGGTGCCGATGCCCATGGTGGCCGAGCACAGCAGCATGATCCAGATGGGGATGCCGGCGTCGCCGACGCTCGTCTGCCCGCTGGCAAAGGCGACACCTAAAAAGAGCACGCCGATAAACTTTTGTCCATCTTGCGCGCCGTGCATAAAGCTCATGGCCGCAGCGCTTGCGATCTGAGCGTATTTAAAGAAGACGTTGGCACGTCGCCTGTTGGCGGCGGCGAAAAGAATCGAGACGAGCTTGCACAGGACCCAGCCCATGACAAAGCCCAGGCCGATGGAGAGCGCCAGGCCGTAGATGACCTTCATCCACTCGTGGACGTTGACGCTGCTGGCGCCGCCGAGGGCGATGGCGGCACCGGTCAGGCCGGCGATAAGGCTGTGGCTTTGCGAGGTGGGGATGCCAAAACGCGATGCCGTGGCGCCGTAGACGACGATGGAGAACAGCGCCGCGCAGAGGCATGCGAGCGCCATGGTGCTGTTTCCGCCAAAGTCGACGATATGTGAGATGGTGTTGGCGACGCTCGCGTTAAAGTGCGTCATGATGAGCACGCCCAAAAAGTTGAACGCGGCGCTCATGAGAATGGCGGCGCGAGCGGGCATACAACGTGTTGTGACGCAGGTCGCGATGGCGTTGGGCGCGTCGGTCCATCCGTTGACGAAGATGGCGCCGAGCGCGAGGAACACGGTGACGGCAAGGACTGGGTTCGACACAAGTTGGCCGAGGAAGGCTGAGAACGTTACGTCCATATATGGGCTTTCTCGAAGTTTGCAGACACGTTACAGAAACATGGTAAATCGTATCACCTCCTTTGGGTTTCTTTACCGAGTTCTGATGGGAGAAGTGATTTTTTTGGCACTAACATTGAACATTAGCCCTGTTGACCGCGGGTGTTCTTTTTGCTAGCACGCCATGAGGACACGTGCGCGCCCCAACATCCCAAAACCACAGTCTGTTCGCTTTACAATATGCAAACATGCGTTCGATAATAGGAGGCATGGAATATCGACAGACAGATGGCAAAACTCGACGCGTGCACAAGCAGTATGTGGACGTCGTGGCTCGCATCCTCGCGGGCGGACAAGTCGTGCCGGTTACCGTCTGCTGGGTTGACGGTCGCTGCTTTACGATTGACGAGATTGTCTCGTCCACCGGTTTTGGCCTGACGGTTCACGGCATTCGTACGGCAACGTATAAGGTTCGTTTTGGGGGGCACGCGACCGAGTTGTATCTGGAGGACCGGACGCGCGAGCGGGCGGACGGCTCGCAGGCGCACGTGATGCGTTGGTGGGTCTGGGCCTTTGATCGTACGCTTGAGGGCGAGCGCCGTAGGTAGGGACGTACGGCATTCGGGTACAATGGCAAGGATCTTGTCAGCTACTGCGCCGTCATTCGCGGCGCTTTTTGAAAGGACGAAGCTATGAACGATATTCAGGGCTATCAGAACGGCCCCATCGAGACCGGCGCAAGCCGCGCCAAGGAGATGTCGCCGCGCGCGTACAATCTCGCCATGTCTGCCCTGATCTTCTTGGGCTTTTGCGCCATGGGTGCCGGCGCCTACTTTACGAGCACCATGTCGTTTGCGCGCATGATGATGAGCGGCGCCGCCTTGCCGCTGGTCTTTGGCTCGTTTATTTTGACCATCGTCGGCATGGTCATGATGTCGGCTGCTGCGGGCAAGCAGTCCGTGGGCCTGTCCCTTGTGGGCTACGTAATCTTTGCGAGTACCTTTGGCCTGACCGCGTCGTTTGGCCTTGCCAACTACGACCTGCCCACCATCAACACTGCCTTTATCGCGACGGCCGCCATCACCTTTGTCTTTGGCGCCTTGGGCGTGACGTTCCCCAAGTTTTTCCAGCGCGTATATGGCATCGGCTTTGGCATTCTGCTTGCCACGATTCTGGTTGAGATCGTGCTGATGTTCATGGGCGTCTCGCAGACCATCACCGACCTGATCGTGATCGTGGTGTTCGCCGGCTTTATTGGCTACGATACCTATGTTGCCACGACGGTGCCGCCCACGCTTCCCAATGCGGTGCTCATGGCGTCCAACCTGTTCGTGGACATCATCAACGTGTTCCTGCGCATCCTGAACATCCTTGGTCGTCGCGACTAGCGCGGGGCATTGCGGCGTTTCTTGTCGGACGCGGTAAAACGATGTGAAAGGCGGTCCTGCGGGGCCGTCTTTTTTGTATGCGGCGGGGTATCATGGTTGGGAAAAGCCGATAGCGGCAGAGACCGAGAAAGGTGACCACTTATGGCAGACGTCGACAACAAGAACCGTAATCGCAGGCCCAATCGCGCAGGGCAGCCCAACCCCAAGCGCGAGGCCCGTGCCAAGGCCGCCGAGCGTCACGTGGCGACTGTGTCCGAAGCGTGCGCCAAGGATATCGAGCGCTCGCTTGCCGGCGTGTGCGAGTTCGATGGCATGCCTGCCGGATTTGTCGCGGCGATGAAGGCCAAGGCCCAAGCGGTCGACGCTGCCGAGGAGCCGGTTGCCGAGGTTGCGGAGGCCGACGCTGCTGAGGTTGAGGCCGCCTAGGTGGAGACTGCGGTCGAGTCCGAGGTGGCACCCGAGTCCACCGAGTCGGCCGACGAGGCTGAGTCCGCGCCCACGGAAGAGTCTGTTCCGGTCCTGCCCGAGGTCACCGTGCTCGACGCCTCTGCCACGCAGGCCATTCTGGATAACGGCCGAGGCTACGCGCAGTTCTGCGACATGGCCGTGCTTGCCTTTGCCTCGTTCACCAACCCGGGCGGTGGCTACATCCAGGGCTATCTGGGTCAGGAGGCCACGCTCTGTGCCGATTCGTACCTGTACAACGTGCTCGATAAACAGCGCAAATGGTACGGCGAAAACCGTCGCCGCAACATCAACTGCGAGCTTTACCGCAACCGTGCGCTGGTGGTGCCTGCGGTGCGCTTCGACCGCAACCACGTGCATGCATATGCTGACGTAATCGTTGCCGCCGCGCCCAACGCCAAGCGCGCTCGCCAGGAGTATCGCGTGGATGACGATACCTTGCTGGATGCCCTGCGCGATCGCATTCGCTTTGTGCTTGCCATCTGCGACGAGCTGGGTCGCGAGAAGCTCGTGCTGGGCGCTTGGGGCTGCGACAACAACGGCTTTGACGCCGAGGCCGTGGCCGAGCTCTTCCGCAAGGAGCTTGCATCGGGCGACTTTAAGGTCAAGCAGGTCTTCTTTGCCGTGCCCTCTACGCGTTGGGACGAGGACTTTGCCAAGTTCGAGCACGTGCTGGCAAACTTTCCCGAGCGCAACGAGGAGTCCTATGCCCAGGTTGCCGCTCGCGCTGCGGCCGCTCGCGCCGCCGAGCAAGCCCAGGCTACCGCCGAGGACGATGAGGACGATGACGATTGGCGCAAGTACCTGTAATCGGTATGTGCTGACAGACAGGTCGATCCGGCGGGAGAGACTGCTCCCGCCGGCTTTTTACTAGAGGAAGGGCTTGCGATGAAAAACGTTCTGTGCTTTGGCGACAGCAATACCTATGGCTACGATCCGGCGGGTATGCGCGACGGCACCGCGGTGCGCTATGCGCAGGATGTGCGCTGGTGCGGTGTGGCCCAGCGCGACCTGGGTGAGGGCTGGCATGTGATTGAGGAAGGCCTAAATGGTCGCACGACGGTGCGCGACGATATGTGCCATCTGGACACCAACCTCAACGGCATTCGCGCGCTGCCGATGCTGCTCGAGGCCCATAAGCCGCTGGACGCGATCGTGATTATGCTGGGCACCAACGACTGCAAGACGGTCTTTAGCGTGGGGGCTGCCGATATCGCTGACGGCGCCATGGCGCTGATTCGCACCGTCCGCGCGTTTCCCTGGACCGAAGCCGCGCCCTGCCCGCGTATTCTGCTGATGGCGCCTATCAAGATTAAACCGCAGATCGCCGATGTGTACATGACCGACTTTGACGAGCGCTCCGTCGAGGCCTCGGAGCATTTTGCCGAATACTATGCGTATGCTGCCAAACAGTTTGGCTGTGACTTTTTGAATGCCGCTGATTTTGCCGAGCCGGGCGATATCGATTATCTGCACATGATGCCCGAAAGTCACGAGAGCTTGGGCCACGCCGTGGCGGCCAAGCTCAAAGAGATGCTCGGAGCGTAGCGCGACCCAAAGCAGTACAAAAGTTCCCCTTGCGGCCGCTTGTTTTGTTGGTTTGTCTTGATCTGTAACAGTTGTAAGGCCGAAAACGGGCTAGATGTTACAGATTGAGATTATTTAGGTCGATATCGGTCGTTTGTCTCGATCTGTAACATCTAGGGTCGATTTTGCCGAGTTACTGTTACAGATCGAGATTATTTTCTCTGCGGAATTTGAATGTCTCGATTTGTAACAGGTGGGCCGAAAAATGGACTCTAACTGTTACAGATCGAGATGTTTGTGGGAACCGCCGCAAAGGTGCCTGTCCCCTTTGCGGCGGTTTTGGGCTGCGAATCTTAATACTGCCACATGTGATTGACGGGGCCGGAGCCTTTGCCCATGTCAAAGCCGGCGGCGAGAGCGCCGGTTAGGTAGGCCTTGCCGGCGTTGACGGCGTCGGCAAGATCCATGCCCTGCGCCAATGCGCAGGCGATGGCGGACGAGAGCGTGCAGCCGGTGCCGTGCGTGTTGTCGGTCTCGATACGCTTGTGACGGAACCACGTGGTGAGCGGATCGCCCAGATGGTTGCCCTCGTCATCGAGCGGCGCGGGCTCTGCTAGCACATCGTTGGCCTCGTTGACAAAATGCCCGCCTTTAACGAGAGACGCGCATCCAAAGCGGCGGGTGAGAAGCATGGCGGCATTTTGCTGCGTGCGCTCGGAATCGACCTCGTAATCGAGCAGTGCCATGGCCTCGGGAATATTGGGCGTGATGACGGTCGCCAGCGGGAACAGGCGGCGTGTAAGCGTTTCGGCGGCATCCTCTGCGATCAAGCGAGCGCCCGAGGTGGCGACCATGACGGGGTCGACGACGATATTTTGTGCGTCCCAGGCGCTCAGGCGGTCGGCGATAACCTCGATAATCTCGGCAGAGGAAACCATGCCGATCTTGACGGCGCTGGGTCGGATATCGTCAAAAACAGCATCAATCTGCGCCGCGACAATATCCGGGGAGATGTTCTGCACGGCGGTGACGCCCAGGGTGTTCTGTGCAGTGATGGCTGTGATGGCCGTCTCGGCATACAGGCGGTGCGCCGTGATGGTCTTGATGTCGGCCTGAATGCCGGCACCACCACTGGAATCGGATCCTGCGATGGATAGAACGGCGGGTACCTTACTGCGATCCATGTTCGCTCCCTTGTTCGGTCGGATTCAAATGGGTCTATAAGCCTGCATTATAAAGTGCCCGGGCCGGCTGTATGCCGATCCCGGGCGGGCGGTGCAATCTTTACGCAAATGTAAGAAAATGTTCACACGTCAACAATTGACGTACACCTTGTTGCCGATTGTGGCTCCGGTGACGCGTTAATCCTCCATGCCGAGGTCGATCGTCGTGCCTTCGAACACCTTGTTGACGGTGCGGACGGCGCACATCTTGCCACACATGGTGCAGGTGCCCTCGGTGGCAGCGGGGGATTCCTCGTAGCGCTTCTTGCCGGTGACCGGGTCGAGCGCGCACTTCCACATGGCGTCCCAGTCGAGCTTGCGGCGTGCCTGGCCCATCTTGTCGTCCATGTCGCGGGCGTGCGGCACCTTCTTGGCGATATCGGCGGCGTGTGCGGCGATCTTGGTGGCCATGAGGCCATCGAGCACGTCCTGAGCGTTGGGCAGGCACAGGTGCTCGGCCGGCGTCACGTAGCACAGGAAGTCGGCACCCGAGCTCGCGGAGATGGCGCCGCCGATGGCAGCGGTGATATGGTCGTAACCCACGCCGATATCGGTCACCAGCGGCCCGAGCACATAGAACGGGGCATTGTGGCACAGACGCTTCTGCAGTTTCATGTTGGCGGCGATCTCGTCGAGAGCCATGTGACCCGGGCCCTCGACCATGACCTGGACGCCGGCGGCCCAGGCGCGCTTGCACAGCTTGCCCAGCTCGATCATCTCGGCGGTCTCGGTGGCATCGTTGGAGTCGTAGAGGCAGCCCGGACGGCAGGAGTCGCCGAGCGAAATCGTCACGTCGTACTCGTGGCAAATCTCGAGCAGCTCGTCAAAGTACTCGTAGAAGGGGTTTTCGTTGCCGGTGACCTCCATCCAGCCAAACAGCAGCGAGCCGCCGCGGCTGACGATGTTCATGAGACGGCCGGTCTCCTTAAAGGTCTTGGTGACCGACTTGTTGATGCCGCAGTGGATGGTCATAAAGTCCACGCCGTCCTCGGCGTGCGCGCGCACGACCTCGAACAGGTCGTCCTTGGTAAGCTTGACCAGCGGCTTTTCCATGTAGCCGATGGCGTCGTACATGGGGACGGTGCCCACCATGAGCGGGGTCTCGTCGATGAGCTGCTGGCGGAACTGGCGCGTCTTGCCCGAGTTGGAGAGGTCCATGATGGCGTCGGCGCCGTAGTCCTCGGCGATCTTGACCTTCTTCCATTCCTCGGCGGCATCGGCCTTGTCGCCCGAGATGCCCAGGTTGACGTTGACCTTGGTGGACAGGCCCTCACCGACACCAAAGGCGCGCATGCCCTTTTTGATATGCACGATGTTGGCGGGGATGGCGATGCGGCCGTCGGCCACGCGCTCGCGGATGTACTCGGGGTCGCGATGCTCGCGCTCGGCGACTTCCTTCATCTGCGGTGTGATCTGCCCGGCGCGGGCGAAGTCGATTTGCGTGACGAGCTCGGGCTCGGTCTGTGTGCTCATTGGCACGGCTCCCTTCGTTGGCATTACCCATATCAGGTTTGCGGGTCAGGGCGGGCGCGCCCAGTCTCAGCCTGCCGTCTTGTCCCGCAAGCTCCCCGTTTATGTGGTGGGCTCAAGTATAGCTCGAATGGGTACGATTGACGCGATGAGCATGCCCGTGGGGAGGCGAACATGGAAGACAAGCATCTATATCGAGAGACGCAATGGGATGTATCGGCTGAGGAGGGCCGTGCGCACCATGGGTTGGTCGCGATTGGTTTTGCGGTGCTTGTCGTGTTGGTGATTGCCTTTTGTATTTGGACGTTTGGCGGGCGTGGGGGAACTGCCTGGACGTTTGGGGCGGACGATAGCCTGCCGATTATGACGGTGAAGGTTGCGGGCGGCAATACCGTTTCCGCGCCGGGCGATTATTGGTACCCGCGCGACGAGTTTGTGCAACTGCAGTTGAGCGGTGGGTCTATTCCGGGCGAGGAAATCGAACGCGTGACGTTTGACGCGGCGCTCAAAACGCTGACGGTGAAGCTCAAAGATCAAGGAGACGTCCCCACGACGATGGATATCGCGCTGACGGAATGGCGCCTGGAGCCTCCGTCGGGTGTTACGGTGTCCGAGGTGGAGCACGTTAAGGTTACCTACCAAGATGGCTCGACGAGCGAGATTGCCAAGGCGGACGGCTTGGCGGAATAGACGCCGTGCCTAGACGGCACATTCAAAAGTAGCGGTGGTCCTACAAGGCCTGTTCGTTCAGGAAGACCAAAGTGTTTTTATTTGAAAGTTCGGGAAAGTGACGATAACCAACGTCGAAAGCGTTGAGCCCGCTTACATCCTCGAGCTTGTTTTCTGCCATCCAGCGCACCATGGAGCCGCGTGCCTTTTTGCTAGCGGTCGAGCGTTGGATGGGCTTGCCGTTGCGGATGCCTTCGCCAAAGAGACACGTGACGACCGTAGCATCGGTGGTGAGGCGGGGCAGGACGGCTTTGGCGTATTCCACGCTGGCAAGGTTGACGATAGTGGTGTCGGAACCGGCCGGCGCAATTGCCTGCGCAAGTCGATTCCCCCAGAAGGCGTAGAGATCGCGAGCGCCGTCGACGGAGAGCTTTGCCCCCATTTCGAGCCGATAGGGCGACACGCCGTGGAAGGGGCGCGCGCATCCGTAGAGTCCCGAGAGGATCCAGAGATGGTTTTGCAGCCAGTCGAGCTGTGCGGCATCCATGACCTCGGGCGCCATGCTTTGGTATTGGATGCCGTGGTAGGACATGACGGCGGGGGAGAGGTGACGGCCGAGTTCGGGATTGTTGAGATCGTCGTTTTTCAGGATGGGCCCGAACTCATGCAGGGTGTTGAGGCAAGGCCCCAGCAGTTTGTCACTCACGTTCCATAGCGCCTGCAGACCGCAGCTGCCTTCATTCCGCTCGATATCTAGCAGTGCGCGGTGGAGGCGAGCCGTCTCGCGCACAAAGGGTGGAATGCCCAGGACTTCAAAAGCATCTTGGGCCGCGCGCATCTGTTTGGCGGGCGAAATGATGACCTGCAGCATGGACTCTCCTCTGCCAAAAAGGAAGTTGCGGTGGAATACGATCTGTTTCGGCCGTTTATGGGCCAGTTTAGTCCGCATTTCACCGCAACTGATGAAGGGTCGGTTAGGCGCGCTCGAGGAAGGCCTTGTAGCCGCGATAGGCCTCGTAGACGTCGGCCTTGTTGGCGACCTCCCACAGGGCATGCATGGACAGGACGGCAACGCCGGAGTCGATGACGTTCATGCCGTACTTGGCCATGATGTAGGCGATGGTGCCGCCGCCGCCCGCGTTGACGCGGCCGAGCTCGCAGGTCTGGAAGTCCACGCCTGCTTCGTCCATGATGTCGCGGACGAGGGCAACATACTCGGCGTCGGCGTCGTTGGAGCCGCCCTTGCCGCGGCTGCCCGTGTACTTGTTGAAGCACAGGCCGCGACCCATGAAGGCTGCGTTTTTGGTCTCGAACTTGCCGGCATAGCCCGGGTCGAAGCCGGCGGACACGTCAGAGGAGAGCATACGGCTGCGGGCGAGTGCACGGCGAAGGGCAAGCGGGCTGTCCTCGCCGGCGAGCGTCATGATCTCGGCGACGGTGTTCTCGAAGAAGCGGCTCGTCATTCCGGTGGCGCCTACGGAGCCAATCTCCTCCTTGTCGACGATGAGCGTGATGCTCGTGCGCTCAACGTTGGCGACGTCGATCTGGGCAAGCATGGAGGGGTAGGCGCAGACGCGGTCATCTTGGCCATATCCCAAAATCATGGAGCGGTCGAGGCCCATGTCGCGGGCGGGGCCGGCGGGCACGACCTCGATCTCGGCGGAGAGGAAGTCCTCCTCCTCGACGCCGTACTGCTCCTTGAGGATGTCCAGGAACATCTGCTTGACGGGCTCCTTGGGGGCGTCCTTGTCGTCCTCGTCAAACTTGACGGGGCGACCGCCCACGATCACGTCGAGGATCTCGGCGTCGACGGCGTCCTTGGCGGGCTTGGCCATCTGCTCGCTCGAGAGGTGGATCAGCAGGTCGGAGATGGTAAAGACCGGATCGTCTGCCTTGTCGCCGATGTTGATGTCGACGGTGGTGCCGTCCTTTTTGCAGATGACGCCCACGAGTGCGAGCGGGGAAGCGACCCAGTGGTAGCTCTTGACGCCGCCATAGTAGTGCGTGTCGAGATAAGCCATGTCGCCGGCCTCGAAGGCGGGGTTCTGCTTGAGGTCCAGGCGCGGCGAGTCCACGTGGGCGCCCAGGATGTTAAAGCCCTGCTCGAGCGGGGCGGTGCCCAGGTTGACGAGCATGAGGTCCTTGCCGTGATTGGCGGCGTACACCTTGTCGCCGGCCTTGAGCTCGCGGCCCTCGGCGATCACGGTCTCCAAGTCGACGTATCCCGCCTCCTCAGCCATCTTGATGCCGGTCTTGACGCACAGGCGCTCGGTTTTGTTCTCGCTCAAAAACTGCTTATAGCCGCGGCAAAGCTCCTCGAGCTCCTCGATTTGCTGTGGCGTGTACTTTTTCCATGCGCAGGGACGCTCCATGACGCAGGCTCCTTTCGGATCGATCGTGCTGGTTGATGTACCGTAAGCCATCGTATCACGCGCAGGCTCACGGTGGCGGGGGAGCTTGATGTGTGGTGGCCGCAGGGCGGGGAGCGTGTAAACTGGTGTGAGCAAACCGTGCCCAGCCCAAAGCGAGGTATTCAATATGTCTGACAAGCGCCGCACCTTTGCCGTTATCGACGGCAACTCGCTCATGCACCGCGCCTTCCACGCCGTGCCGCCGACCATGAACGCGCCGGACGGTCGCCCCACCAACGCGATTTTTGGTTTTCTGAACATGTTCCTCAAGATGATCGACGCCTTTAACCCCGACGGTGTGGTCGTGGCGTTCGATAAGGGCAAGCCGCGCGTGCGCATGGAGATGCTGCCGCAGTATAAGGCGCAGCGTCCGCCCATGGACCCCGATCTGCACGCGCAGTTTCCGATGATCAAGGAGCTGCTCACCGCGCTCAACGTGCCGATTCTGCAGTCCGAGGGCTGGGAAGGCGACGATATCCTGGGTACTCTGGCTCGCCTGGGTGAGGAGGCCGGCTGCGACATGCTGCTGGTGACCGGCGACCGCGACATGTATCAGCTCGTGACCGAGCACGTCAACGTGGTCTCGACCCGCAAGGGCCTGTCCGACGTGGCGATTATGACGCCCGAGAGCGTGGATGACCTGTATCACGGCATTACGCCGGCGCTCGTGCCCGATTTTTACGGTCTGAAGGGCGATACGTCGGACAACATTCCCGGCGTACCGGGCATCGGCCCCAAAAAGGCGAGCGCGCTCATCGCGCAGTACGGCAGCCTTGACGAGGTCATCGCGCATGCTGACGAGGTCAAGGGCAAGATGGGCGAGAACCTGCGTGCGCACATCGACGATGCCCTGCTGAGCCGCAAGGTCGCAACCATTCGCACCGATGCGCCCGTCGAGCTCGACTTTGACGAAACGTCCTTCCCGGCGTTTTCTGCCGACGAAGTGTCCGCGGCACTGGGCGCACTCGGCATTACGGCCATGCAGAACCGTTTCTTGTCGCTGATCGGTGGCGAGGGTGGGGCTGCGGTCACTGCCGGCACGTTTGAGATTCCCCCCGTTATGCGCGCTGCCGCCGGCGATGCCGAGGCGCTCGCTGCCGCTGCCGCCGAGATCTCTCGCGCGATTGATGCGGGCGACTGGATTGCCGCCGTGGTGGACGATGACAAGGAGGAGGGCGCGCTTTTTGGCCTGACACGCACGCTTTGGCTGGCGACGTCCAAGGGGCTGCTTGCGCTTGAGGAAGGCGACGGCGGTGCGCCTGCTGTGGTCGATGGCTTCAACTTCGCCCACGGCGTGATCGCAGGTGTGCTTGCGCGCCTGTTTATGGAGGGCCGCGTGACGAGCCCGGATATGAAAGCGCTGCTGCATGAGCTTTCGCCCATCGATTCTTCCGAGCCCGAGCTCATGGATCCGCTGGCAGTCGATTCCACGCGCATCTTCGACACCGTGGTTGCCGCTTACCTGTTGGATTCCGACCGCTCCGAGTTTGACGAGGCGTATCTGGCCGATACGTATCTGCAGATGGCGCTGCCTGCGGTGCGCGGTGCAGAGGGTGCCGGCGAGGACGCTCCTGCGCCCGCCGCTCGCACGGCGGCCTTGACGCTGGCGCTGGTCGCACCGCTGCGCGACCGCATGGTCCGCGAGAACGCCGCCAACGTGTTCGATGGCATCGAGATGCCGCTCGTGCCGGTGCTTGCCAAGATGGAGCGCGCGGGCATGCTCGTGGACCCCGACCGTCTGCATAGTCTGTCCGAGGGACTTGCTACCCAGATTGCCGAGGTCGAGCGCAACATTCGCGACCTGGCAGGTGACGAGACCTTTAACATCGGCAGCCCCATGCAGCTCTCGCACGTGCTGTTTGACGTTATGGGGCTTCCGACCAAGGGCCTCAAAAAGACCAAGCGCGGTTACTATTCGACCAACGCCAAGGTGCTGAGCGACCTTGCCCGTGACCACGAAATCGTGCGTCTGATTTTGGACTGGCGTGAGAAGTCCAAGATCAAGTCCACCTATCTGGACACGCTGGGCCCGCTGCGCCGCGGTGACGGTCGCGTGCACACCACGTACAACCAGACCATCACGGCAACGGGTCGCCTGTCCTCGAGCGACCCGAACCTGCAGAACATCCCGACGCGCTCGGAGCTGGGCCGTACCGTCAAGACGGCATTTTCGGCAGGCGAGGGAAGCGTCTTTTTGGCGGTGGACTACTCGCAGATTGAGCTGCGTCTGCTGGCACATCTCTCGGGTGACGAGCACCTGGTGCGCGCCTTTAACGAAGGCGAGGACTTCCATGCCGAGACGGCGGCGCGCGTGTTTGGCGTGCCGGTGTCCGAGGTAACGCCCGACTTGCGCAGTCGCGCCAAGGCCGTGAACTTTGGCATTGTGTATGGTCAGCAGGCCTACGGTCTGTCGCAGTCGCTGCATATCTCGATGGCCGAGGCGCGCGACATGATTGACCGCTACTACGAGGCCTATCCGGGCGTGCGCACGTTCCTCGACAACGTGGTGGCGCGTGCCAAGCAGACAGGTTACGCCGAGACCATGTACGGCCGCCGTCGCCACATTCCGGAGCTCAAGGCCAAAAATCCGCAACTCCGCGGCTTTGGCGAGCGCACGGCCATGAACCACCCCATGCAGGGCACCGCCGCCGACATCATCAAGATCGCGATGGCCCGCGTAAGCCGCCGTCTGGAAGAAGAAGGCTTTGCCGCCCACATGATCCTGCAGGTACACGACGAACTGGACTTTGAGTGCCCCGTGAACGAAGTCGAGCGCCTCACCGCCATGGTCCGCGACGTCATGGAGCACGTCGTAGACCTCCGCGTACCGTTGATCGCCGAAGCCAGCACCGGCATAACCTGGGCCGACGCCAAGTAAGGGCACACCCACAACTCCAAAGTAACCAAAACCAGAAGGGGGCTCCTTGCCAACAAGGAGCCCCCTTCATTCCAAACTATCAGCCAAGTATCTAGATGCCAAGACGCCATCTAGGCGGCAAGCAAGTAAACCTAGGGCCTGGCCGGGCGGCACGGGTTAACTTTTCGTAGATTCCGCACGCAAAGAAAGCCACTTAATGTGGCTTTCGTCTTGCGCAGGACTTGACCGAGCGAAAAGTTAACCCGTGCCGCCCGGCCAGGCCCGATGGGACGGCTACCGAGCCGCCAAGATGGCGTCGATGAGCGTCAGTACGCCCCCGTCGTTGTTGCTCGGAATGCGCCACTTGGCATGCGCGTTCATGTGCTCCTCGGCATTGTCCACGATAAAGCTATGCCCGACGCGCTCCAGCATGGGGATATCGTTGTAAGTATCGCCCACGGCGGCGGCGTCGGCGATATCGATGCCCAGACGCTCGCAGAGATGTGCCACGCCCGACCCCTTGTCGACGCCCAGATTCATAAAGTCGATCCACTCGCGGCCCGCATTGGTGACGTAGAGTCGGTCCGAGAATGCCGGGCTGTAGTCCTCGCGAAACGCCGGCTCGGCATCGTAGGCGGGGAAAAAGATAGAGATCTTATTGGACTCGATATCAAGGCCCTCAAAGCTATCGACGTAGTTGATCGTGTTGTAGTACACGCTGATCTCGTCGTGGTACTGATGGTCGCGGGCGAGCACATAGAACTCGTCGTAGCAGCACAGGACGGGAACGGCGCGCGGGTCCTCCGAGGCACGAGCGAGCACCTGCTGATACAGCGCCACATCGATATTGCTCTTATAGATATAGCCGCCGCGATAGATCACGCAGGCGCCGTTGTCGGGACAAAAGGCGAGGCGATTCTTGATGCCCTCGAACATCTCCTCGAGTTTTGGGGCGGGGCGTCCGCTGGCGGGGCAGAATACGATGCCGGCTTCGGCGAGCTTGTCCAGGCGCTCGTCGAGGCCCTTAGGCAGCACGCGCTCGTCGGTCAGCAACGTCTTGTCCATGTCGACGGCGATGAGCTTAATGTTTCCGATATTGGCGTCCGATTCGTAAGTTTGCATAAAAGCGAGCCTTTCGTTTCGAGATTGTTTCAGACGTTATAACCATTAACTCGTACTCGGGCGTATTTTCGCAGGATTGGCGCGCGTTTGCATCACCATTCACAAAGTAATGAAAAAACTTTTCAGAAATTTGAAGTTGTCGCTTGTGCCGCGGGCACTTTAGCGTAATATAGCGACCATCGAAAACGGGGACGGAAAAACAACCGCTTACCGAGGAAAAGGTACCGTTTACGATATTAGAATTGCGCCCGGCGATAGGTGAAAGGAGAGGCAGATGCAGTTCGTAAAGATCATCACTACTGCAGACAATGCCATCCGACGCCAGCGCGCAATTTCCCGACGACGATAACAATCGTCTCTGTTCGCATGGGGCGAATTGCCTCAACAGAGTCATTTTGAGGTCGTTGGGTTTTAGCACGACATTGCTGCATGTTTCTAGGGCATGTATGTGCTGATTTTTGCTATTTAACCTGATATTGCACGGTTTTTGACCTCGAAATGACTTGCACCTGACCGATGTTCTAACTAGCTACCAAGGGCGAAAGGAAACAGCCATGAGCAAGGAAAAAGTCGTTCTCGCATATTCCGGTGGTCTTGATACATCCGTATGTGTCAAGTGGCTCCAGGACGAGAAGAATCTCGATGTCGTTTGCGTCTGCGGCAACGTGGGCCAGGAGGAGACTGGCCTGGACGCCAAGAAGCAGAAAGCGCTCGACCTGGGCGTTCTCGATTGCCAGGTCCTCGACCTGCGTGACGAGTTCTCCGACGAGTTCCTGACTAAGGCCATCGCCGCAAACTCCATGTACGAGAACAAGTACCCGCTGCTCTCCGCTCTTTCCCGTCCGCTGCTTGCCAAGAAGCTTGTCGAGGTCGCTCACGAGTTTGGCGCGACCTACGTTGCCCACGGCTGCACCGGCAAGGGTAACGACCAGGTTCGTTTTGAGGCTGCCGTTAAGGCCCTCGACCCCGAGCTTAAGGTTATCGCCCCGGTTCGCGAGTGGGATCTGAAGTGCCGTCCCGACGAGGTCGCCTATGCTCATGCCCACAATGTGCCGGTCCCCGAGGGTGCCAACGACAACCCCTATTCGATCGACGACAACCTGTGGGGTCGTGCCATTGAGTGCGGCCACCTGGAGGATCCCTGGAACGAGCCGCTTGACGACGCCTGGGTTATGACCAAGAACCCCGAGGACACGCCGGACACCCCAACCTACACCGAGATTGAGTTTGAGGCCGGCAAGCCTGTCGCCGTCGATGGCAAGAAGATGAAGCTTTCCGAGATCGTCATCGCCCTCAACAAGATTTCGGGCGACAACGGCTTTGGTCGTCTGGACCTGGTCGAGGATCGTCTGGTGGGCCTTAAGAGCCGTGAGTGCTACGAGGTTCCCGGCGCCCTGACGCTCATCACCGCTCACAAGGCGCTCGAGGACATCTGCGTCGAGGGCGACCTGCTCAAGACCAAGATCAAGCTCGAGCAGGATTGGGCTACCGCCGTGTACAACGGCCAGTGGTATAGCCCGCTCAAGAACGCGCTCGACGCCTTTATGGCCGACACCCAGAAGTTCGTGACCGGCACCGTCCGCCTGAAGTTCTTTAAGGGCAACTGCCATGTCGTCGGCCGCAAGAGCCCCTTCAGCCTCTACGACTACGGTCTGGCCACCTACGACCGCGACACCACGTTTGACGAGAAGGCCAGCGCCGGCTTTATCGAGATCGATACGCTGTCGCTCAAGACGTGGGCTAAGGTCCAGGGTCCCAGCTCTGCTGCCGCCCAGGCCTAAGGCTTTTCCTTTCCTTGGTATTCGCGCGGCCCATCCGCGTGATACATAACGGGCGCACGGGGTCCCTACCTTTCGTTATGCTTGCTGACACTTCTTAACATCGGTGGCCCCTACGTTCCGCCCGCATATATGATGCCGCGTCTGCGGTTGAGTCCGAGCCCCGCCGGGGTTGTCCGGCGGGGCTCCTTCTATCAATTTGGCGGCTCTGCGCCTATATATATGAGGAGTATCCATTATGTTCAATGCTATCGCGCATGCTTTACTTGCCCTCGCACCTGAATTTGATGCTGCAAAGGTCGAGGACGTCCCTATGAGTCTGAAGGCCTGGATCGATGGTTCGCAGGGCAACATCCGGAGGGAGACGTTGGGCGCCAAGTGCATGGTGCGTCACTTCTTTGCAAATTAGTTCCATGGCCCCTCGTACGGCAGGGAGTGTGTAAAACTAGCGGTTGAAAAATCGCTTTAGCGACAGGGCGCATTGCTTTGGGCGCTTGTTTTGGTATTTGATGAAAGGGGACGGTTCCATGGCTCTTTGGGGCGGTCGTTTTGAGGCGGGTGTGGCCGAGGTCACGCAGGAGTTTGGCGCGTCGTTGCCGGTCGACAAACATCTCTATAAACAGGATATTGCCGGCTCTAAGGCACATGCCAAGATGCTGGCGGCCCAGGGCATTATCAGCGCCGAGGACGAGCAGGCGATTGCCGAGGGTTTGACCGGAATCGAACAGGATATCGATGCCGGCAACTTCACCTTCGATATCAACGACGAAGACATTCATATGTCCATCGAGAGCGAGCTGACGCGCCGCATCGGCGAGGCCGGCAAGCGCCTGCATACCGGGCGTTCGCGCAACGATCAGGTTGCGACCGATACGCGCCTGGGCGTCAAGGCGCTGGCCAGGGAGCTCATGGAGGCCAATCTTGAACTGCGCCATGTGCTGGTGGATGCGGCCAAGAAGTACGACAAGGTGATTCTGCCGGGCTATACGCACATGCAGCACGCTCAGCCCGTGCTGCTCTCGCATCATCTGCTGGCGTATTCCTGGATGTTCGCGCGCGACTTTACACGCCTGAAGGCCGCCTTTGATGCCGCTGACAACTGCCCGCTGGGTGCTGCCGCTCTTGCCGGTACGAGCTATCCGCTCGATCGTCAGATGACGGCTGCCGAACTTGGCTTTGCGGGTGTGATTCCCAACTCGCTCGATGCGGTTTCCGACCGTGATTTCCTGCTCGACCTGCATTACGCCGGCTCCGTCATGGCGATGCACCTGTCGCGTCTTTCCGAGGAGATCGTACTGTGGTCGAGCTCCGAATTTGGCTTTATCACGCTTTCCGACTCTTACTCCACCGGCTCGTCCATCATGCCGCAGAAGAAGAATCCCGACTTTGCCGAGCTTATCCGCGGCAAGAGTGGCCGAGTCTATGGCAACCTGGTTCAGCTGCTCGTGACCATGAAGGGCCTGCCGCTCGCTTATAACAAGGACTTGCAGGAGGACAAGGAGGGCGCCCTCGATACCGCTCACACGCTCATGCAGTGCCTGTCCGTTATGGCCGGTATGATTTCGACTTGGACCGTCAACGAGGATGCCATGGCGCGCGAGTGCGGCGTGGGGCACCTTGCCGCCACCGATGTTGCCGATTACCTGGCAAAGCGCGGTCTACCGTTCCGCGAGGCACATGCCGTGGTGGGCCATCTGGTCCTGATGTGTGAGAAGCGCGGCTGCAATCTTGAGGACCTGCCGTTTGAGGTGTTCCAGGAGGCAAGCCCGCTCTTTGAGCGCGATATTACCGAGGCGCTCGATATCCCGTCGATTGTCGCCGCGCGCACGACCGAGGGCGGCACCGCCCCTGCCGCCGTTGCCGTGCAGCTGCAGCGTGCAGAGGCACAGCTCGTGGCCGACGAGGGCGTGTTTGGATCGCTGACTAAGGTCGTCGAGATGGGCCACGGGGTAAAGTAGGGGTTTGACTGAAGCTGTTTGGCCATTTATTGATAAATCGTTTTTGTTTTACGGGCGTCTGCTGATGTGGGCGTCCGTATTTTGTTGCTATGGGGGAGGGGCTTGTCGAGAACTTCTGTAGGACCTTTGGGCAGGTTGTGTAGGGGGTACGTTCACAGGCGGCAACCGACCGTCCGCTTGGTTCGATGCGGTTGATGGGCGGTCGGATGGTACTCTAATCGGGCTTCGAAACAGAAGTGACACATATGGAGCGCTTTAATAAATTGTAGCGCTTCAATAAACAGCTTTTTGTTTAACTGCATCTAAAACTCTGTTACGATGCAGTCCGGGCGGGTGCCGGAATGGGACTTGGGCACGCGCGAACCTACTTGAAAGGCTACCTTATGGCTATCGAGAAGACCTTCATCATGATTAAGCCCGACGCGGTGCGCGATCGCAAGATCGGCGAGATCGTTGCTCGCATCGAGCGCAGCGGCCTTGTCATCGAGCGCATGGAGATGACCACGCTCGAGCGCGCTACCGTCGAGGAGCACTACGCTCATCTGGCCGACAAGCCCTTCTTTGGCGGTCTCTGTGACTTTATGACGAGCGGTCCGGTTGTCAAGATGGTCGTTTCCGGTCTCTCCGCTGTCTCCAAGATGCGCACCCTTATGGGCGCTACCAACCCGCTTGATGCTGCTCCCGGCACTATTCGCGGCGACTTCGCTGTCGATGTCAATGCTAACGTGATTCACGGCTCCGACTGCCTGGAGAACGCCGAGATCGAGATCAAGCGCTTCTTTGGCTAAACCAGCTTTGACTCCTTAAAGCTGTTAGCGTGTGGCTTGGGCGCCGCGGAACTCCATCCGCGGCGCCCTTTTTATTCCAAAATCTATGAAGTGGCCCGCTCGGACATGTGTTCCAAGCGGGCCCCTGCTGTTAGCTTGTGGTGCTGAGTGGTTTAGGCTTCGTCGACGATCTTAAGGCCGCGCGTCTGGTCGATCTCGTTGAGGAGATTGACGCGACGCTCGTGACGACCGCCCTCAAACTCGGCGTCGAGCCACTCGTCGACGATCATCTTAGCGAGCTCGGAGCCAACGACGCGGGCGCCGAAGGCGAGCACGTTGGTGTTGTTGTGCATACGGGAGAGCTTGGCGCTGAAGGGCTCGGAGCACACGACGGCGCGTACGCCCTCGACCTTGTTGGCAGCCAGGCTGATCCCGACGCCGGTACCGCAGATCAGGATACCCAGGTCGACGTCACCGTTGGCAACGGCCTTGCCCACCTTGTAACCGGCGATGGGGTAGTCGAAGCTCTCGGAGGTGTCGGTGCCAAAGTTCACGACCTCGCAGCCGCGCTCCTTCAGGTGCTCGGAAATGATGTTCTTGAGCTCGACGGCGGCGTGGTCGTTACCGATACCGATCTTCATGGATGGTTCCTCTCTGGTCTGTGCGGCGCAAATGCTAAAGGTGTTTACCGCGTTCGACTGCATGATAGCGCGACTTTTGTGTAAACGCTTGGGCGTTTTTTGGTCAAACGCTTTAGCAGGCAACAAGACCTGCTTTTCATGAATGAATGCCGCCAGTTTGTGCTTGAGCGCCGTCCGCCGGAACCATGGTTGCGGTTTTTGATGCATTGTTATCAAATAAAAGAGCTAACTATTTTTGAGAGACCAGCCCGTTATACAAGTAGGAGATGCCTATGCCTGCCGATTCCCTTCGCGATGCCGCGTTTTGCGATGTCTTGAACCGCGAGCTTGTCTGTGCGCTCGGCTGCACCGAGCCTATTGCCGTTGCCTATGCAGCGGCGCTGGCGAGCCAGACGCTCGGTTGCGAACCCGATCATATGGATGTCGCCTGCTCGGGCAACATCATCAAGAACGTTAAGAGCGTGACCGTGCCCAACTCGGGTGGCATGCACGGTATTGAAGCTGCGGCCGTGCTGGGTGCCGTGGGCGGCGACGCCAAGAGTGCGCTCGAGGTGCTCGAGAGCGTTGACGACGAAGACCGTGCTCGAGTGGCCGAGCTCCTCGCCAATGCCGGTTACTGCGATGTGTCGCTTGTCGAAGGTGTGCCCAACCTCTACATCAACGTGACTGCCACAGCCGGGGGCCATACCGCGGTCGTCGAGATTACCGACCACCACACCAATGTCACGTGCCATACGCTCGACGGTATTCCGGTATGCGGCAAGTCGGCGGGGGAGTGTGCCGCCTGCGCCGAGCGCGTTGTGGCCGAGCGTGCGGCAGATAACACTGACACGCCCATGTCGATTGAGTCCATCATCGACTTTATCGAGGACGGCGACACCGATGGCGCCCGCGCTGCCGTTGAGCGTCAGATTGAGCTGAACGGTGCGATCAGTGCCGAGGGCCTCGCGCACGCTTGGGGTGCCGAGGTGGGCCGTACGCTGCTGGGCGCTCGTGCCGATGACGTCGCCTGCCGTGCCCGTGCCCGTGCCGCCGCCGGATCTGACGCCCGCATGAACGGCTGCGCGCTGCCGGTCGCCATTGTGTGCGGCTCGGGTAATCAGGGCATTACCTGTGCACTGCCCGTTATGGAGTATGCCGAGTACCTGCGCTGCGACCACGAGCGCCTGGTGCGCGCCGTGATGCTGTCCGATCTTATCGCCGTGCATATCAAGAGCTATATCGGTGCTCTCTCGGCGTTTTGCGGTGCTATTTGCGCCGCGTGCGGCGCCGGTGCTGCGATTACCTGGCTGTGTGGTGGCACGCGCGAGCAGATCGGCGCGACGGTCTCGAACACGCTCGGCAACGTGGGCGGTATCGTGTGCGATGGCGCCAAGGCAAGCTGTGCCGCCAAGATTTCCGCTGCCGTTGATGCGGCGATTCTGGGCCATGATATGGCCATGCAGGGCCGCGGCTTCCGTGCCGGCGAGGGCCTCATCCAGGATACCGTCGAGCAGACAATCGCCAGCATGGGCTATGTGGGCCGTGTGGGCATGAAGGACACCGACGTCGAGATCCTCAACATCATGATCGGCAAAACCCAAGTGTGCTAGGACAGTTCGTAGGCTACTTGGTGTTCGTAGAAGGCTTCTACTACGGCGTTAAAGTCGCGGGCGAAGCCTTCCATGGTTCCGCGCCAGGTGACTCGGTTGGGCTTGCCCTGGCCTACATAGGCAGTCTGAATGCCGCAGGCGGGGCTGGGGAAGTCGCGTTTGGGATCGTTGCCCACCATAAGGACCTCGTGCGGTTCGAGCCCCATCACCTGAAGCTGCTCTAGATAGTAGGTGGCATCAGGCTTGCAGCGGGTGGCGTTTCCCATGTGCGTGACGAGCTCAAAGGGGGCGTCGGCCAGGTCGCCCCAACCCATGCGGCACTCGATGGCCCCCTGCGGAAAGCTGGGGTTGGTAAAGAGCGCGCAGCGCAGCCCTGCGTCCTGTACGGTCTGAAGCGCGGCGTGTGCGCCCGGCATGGCATGGGCGTTGATGAGTTCGTCATTCTTGTACGGAAGAACTTCGCGGTCGTAGTAGGTAAACGCCTCGTAGATAAGTGGGTCCGAGAGGCAAATGCCGCATCGGCGCTCGACCTCTTCTTGGTAAAACTCAAGATTGGTGCGATTGTCCGTGCTGCTGCGGCGATTGGCGTTGAGGTCGACCAGGATGGTGCCGAGGCGTGCCATCGTGCCACCGCGGCTGCGGCGCCCGATATCCGCAAGCATCGAAGAGACATCCTTAAAATAGCGAAGGATGAACGCGTTGAGGTTGATGCTAAGAAGCGTTTCGTCCATATCGAAAACGACTGCTTTGAGCACGCGGGCACCTTTCTCGAAAAATCGATCTAGAATCGTTGGCTCCGGATACTTTACCCCAAAGCCGAATGCCTGGCTGGTTATCGTCAAGTTGCGGAGACGTGTGTTCATAAGATTACGAAAAAGTCTCCACACGAGTAAAAAATCGCAGTTCACGCTTGAAATCGAACTCATTTCCCCGTAACCTATACGAACGTGATTGCATAAGCGTCACATTAGTATCTGTCGGCTCCCGAGTGTTCCTAAACGTTGTGTGCTTGTCGCACCCTTCTGTAGGTCCTAGCAATCGGGGCCCCGTAGTTCGAAAGGGGTCCACCTTTGAGTGAGATTCAGAACTCGTCCATTTTCTCTCTTGACGATGTCAACGAGGAGGAGATGAACAACCTCATCGACGGTACGATTACCGACTTTGATGAGGGCGATCTCGTTAACGGCACTGTCGTTAAGATCGAGCATGACGAGGTGCTCGTTGACATCGGATTCAAGTCCGAGGGCGTTATCCCGGTCCGCGAGCTGTCCATCCGCAAGGACGCTAACCCTGCAGACATCGTTGCACTCGGTGATCCCATCGAGGCTCTGGTTCTCCAGAAGGAGGACAAGGACGGTCGTCTGGTCCTGTCCAAGAAGCGTGCCGAGTACGAGCGTGCTTGGAACCGCATCGAGGAGAAGTTCAACTCCGGCGAGAACGTCGAGGGCGAGGTTATCGAGGTTGTCAAGGGCGGCCTGATCCTCGACATCGGCCTGCGTGGCTTCCTTCCTGCTTCCCTCGTCGACCTCCGTCGCGTCAAGGACCTCACCTCCTACATGGGCACCCGCATCGAGGCCCGCGTCATCGAGATGGACCGCAACCGCAACAACGTCGTTCTCTCCCGTCGCGTCGTGCTCGAGGAGTCCCGTAAGGCCGAGCGCTCTGAGATCCTGTCCAAGCTCAAGTCTGGCATGCGTCTCCAGGGCACCGTTTCCTCCATCGTCGACTTCGGCGCCTTCGTCGACCTCGGCGGTATCGACGGCCTCATCCACATCTCCGAGCTCTCCTGGAACCACGTCAACCATCCTTCCGAGGTTGTCAAGGTCGGCCAGGAGGTCGAGGTCGAGGTTCTCGACGTCGATCTCAACCGCGAGCGCATCTCCCTGGGTCTCAAGCAGACCACCGAGGATCCGTGGCGCGCACTGGTCAAGAAGTACCCCGTCGGCGCTATCGTCGAGGGCACTGTGACCAAGCTTGTCCCGTTTGGCGCTTTCGTCGACCTGGGCGAGGGCATCGAGGGCCTGGTGCACATCTCCGAGATGGCCAACAAGCACGTCGATCAGCCTTCTCAGGTCACCCATGTGGGCGACAAGGTTCAGGTCAAGGTTATGGAGATCGACCTCGACCGTCGTCGTATCTCCCTGTCCATGAAGTCTGCTGCTGAGACTCTGGGCGTCGAGATCGAGGTTACCCCGCTGCCTTCCGAGAAGAAGGACGAGGAGACCGACGCCGAGTAAATCGGTTTGACGATCACTTGTTTTAAGGGATCCGTCCGCAATGGACGGGTCCCTTTTTGCATTTGCTGCTGATGCGCTTGATGCTACCCGTGCGTAATGCTGCCCGTGCTGTCCACACGCTATTTGGTTGTCGGTGAATGTAAAATGCCGACATCCCGCCTCGGGAAGGAGGCGGGAACGCACCGAGTAGACGGAGGGGTACGGAGCGCGGTCGTGTCTCGACTGACGACGTTGCCCATCGGCGACCCTATTGTACTGTATAACGTGGTTCTTAGTTTATCGTGTCGAACGCTTGTGTTGTGCCATTGCTTGCGGCAACGGTGTGCTACACTCTTGCACTGCTGAGTGGGCCAGACGGTCGCGCGATGTGCTGCTTGCAGCACGCGTGAGGAAAGTCCGGGCTCCAGAGGGCGGGATGCCGGCTAACGGCCGGGCGGAGTGATCCGACGGAAAGCGCCGCAGAAAAGAAGACTCCCACCTGCGCCGCAAGGCGTAAAGGGAAAAGCTGAAACGGTGGTGTAAGAGACCACCAGCGTCGTGGCAACACGGCGGCTTGGCAAGCCCCATCCGGAGCAAGCGCGAATAGGAACGCTATGGGCCGGCCCGGTCCGCGTTCGGGTAGCGTGCGTGGAACTGCACGGCAACGTGCAGACAAGATAAATGACCGTTCACGACAGAACCCGGCTTATAGGCCCACTTAGCACTTTGTCGACGCTGCGAACCCGTCAGCGCGGCAATCTGCCTTTCAAGCCTTCGGGCATGACCATAAGGTCAATGCCCTCGTCTTTCAAGGCACCTTGCTCGCGCTGACGGGTTCTCGCTTTCGTTGACGGAATCATCGACGGTTCCGTTCTATTTACTGGGGTTATCGGTACGGCCTTTGCCGTATTATTGAGGCTGTTTGTTGCTTCGCTTGTTGTTGAGGGGCTTTGTTGGACAGCTATTTTACTCTGCAATCGAATATTGAGGCTTCGGGCGAGTTTGTGGACCGCAAGAGCCGGTTTATTGCCCAGCTGGTCCATATTGAGTCCGAGGATGAGGCGAATGCCTTTATCGAGATGGTTCGCAAGCGCCATTACGACGCTCGGCACAATGTTCCCGCGTGGATTTTGGTCGACGGACGCGAGCGTCAGAGCGATGACGGTGAGCCGAGCCGCACGAGCGGCATGCCGACGCTCGAGGTGTTGCGCGGCGCAGGGCTCAAAAATGTTTGCTGCGTAGTGACGCGCTATTTTGGCGGCACGCTATTGGGGCCTGGTGGATTAGTGCGCGCCTATACCGCGGCGACGCAGGCGGCGGTGGCGGCTGCTCAGAAGGCTGGGCAGATCGTCGAGATGACGAGCGTTGTGCCCGTTGACGTGCATGTGGCCTATCCGCAGTATGAGCAGGTGCTTCGTTTGGCGCAGGATTCGGGTGCCAAGGTTTCGGATACCGATTACGCGGATGCCGTGACACTTCATTTGGTGTTTAAGGCGGGGGAGCAGGAGCCGTTTTGCGCTAAGATGCGCGAGCTTATGGCGGGGCGCGAGGAGATTGAGGTCGGCGCTCCCGAATTTGCCGAGTTCTAACGGCGACGGCCGGCGTACTTTTGGATGGATTCCAAGCGCGCCGGCCGTCGTTTTCTGTTGCTGCCGTCTACTCGGCGAGCTGCTTTAGCACATCACAGGCGATCTCGACGGCATCGTCGATGCAGCCGGGGCAGCTGCGGAGCGGACCTTTATCCGACCCGACGCCCTTGAGCGTGCCGCAGACGGTCGTCGTGTTCTTCTCGCCAAAACGCTTGGCGATTTCGCGCGACAGCTTGTAGGTCTGGCCCTTGGTCTTGGGGTTTTCCATGCCATCGCTCATTACAAAGCCCATGATGGCCACGGCGCCCGAGATGGCACCGCAGGTTTCGGTCATGCCTCCCATGCCGGCGCCAAAGCCCTCGGTGAGGGTAAAGGCGACCTGGGGGTCGAGCCCGACGGCAGGTGCGAGCGTGCAGGCGACGGCCTGCGCGCAGTTAAAGCCGCGGGCGTGGTATTCGGCAGCCTGAGCCTGGCAGGCGGCGGCGTCGAGCTGGGTGGTGTCGATCTGCTTCATCGTTGTCTCCTTGATCACGGTGTACCCGCCTATGGTACCCGTGACGGTGCATGTAATCATCGAGAGCTTCATGTATGTCTCTTTTTTATCTATAGAGCAAATGCCTAAGGCTTGAGATAAATATCCCGGATTAATTTGTCCCATAACCCACCTTGTGGATGGGTTGAGAGGGGTGTGCGGTAGCGGTATCGTGAACCGGATAAAAACAAAACCCAAGTAAGGGAGCAAGATATGAGCGAGCAGACTATCGGTACCACATGTGTTCAGGGCGGCTATCGCCCGGGCGACGCGGAGCCGCGCCAGGTGCCCATCTACCAGTCCACCACGTGGAAGTACGACACGTCCGAGCACATGGGCAAGCTGTTTGACCTGGAGGAGTCGGGCTACTTCTACAGCCGTCTGCAGAACCCCACGTGCGATTTGGTTGCCGCCAAGATCTGCGAAATGGAGGGCGGTACCGCTGCGATGCTCACGAGCTCGGGTATGGCTGCGAACTTCCTTGCGATTTTTAACGTTGCCGGTGCCGGCGATCACGTGGTCGCAAGCTCTGCCATCTACGGCGGTACCTACAACCTGCTCGCCCATACCATGGAGCGCATGGGTCTGACCTGCACGTTCGTTGCTCCTGACTGCACCGACGAGGAACTCGAGGCAGCCTTTGAGCCCAATACCAAGCTCGTCTTTGGCGAGACGATCGCCAACCCCGCCCTTGCCGTGCTCGATATTGAGCGCTTTGCCAAGGCCGCACATGACCACGGCGTGCCGCTGATGGTCGACAACACCTTCCCGACGCCCGTGATGTGCCGTCCCTTTGAGTGGGGCGCCGACATCGTTACGCACTCCACCACCAAGTACATGGATGGGCATGCTGCCTACCTGGGCGGCGTAATCGTCGACCACGGCCAGTTTGACTGGATGGCTCATGCGGACAAGTTCCCGGGTCTCACCACGCCCGACGAGAGCTACCACGGCGTGACGTATGCCGAGAAGTTCGGTCGCGAGGGCGCCTTCATTACCAAGGCCACCGCGCAGCTCATGCGCGATCTTGGCCCCATGCAGAACCCGCAGGCGGCGTTTTTCCTGAACAGCTCGCTCGAGAGCCTGCATGTGCGCATGCCGCGTCATTGCGAGAACGGCCTGGCCGTTGCCAAGTTCCTGCAGAGCCATCCCAAGGTACGCTTCGTGAGCTATCCGGGTCTGGAGGGCGACAAGTACTATGACCTGGCTCAGAAGTACATGCCCAACGGTACCTGCGGCGTTGTGAGCTTTGGCTTTAACGGTGGTCGCGCGGCGGCCGAGACCTTTATGAAGAGTCTCAAGCTCGCCCAGATCGCCACGCATGTGGCCGACGCCCGCACTTGCTGCCTGCATCCCGCTAACGCTACGCATCGCCAGATGAACGATGAGGAGCTCATCGCCTGTGGCATCTCCGCCGACATGGTGCGCCTGTCGTGCGGCCTCGAGGACACGGCCGATCTGATTGCCGATCTTGAGCAGGCGCTCGAGCAGTGCTAGGCTAGCTCCGTACATGGTGCCGATGCTGGCAGAAAGCTTCGGTGACCTTTTGTTCCGATTCCGTAGGCGGGGCCCCAATCGCGTCTGTTTGCAGGCGATTGGGGCCCCGTTTTTTGCGTTGGGCCACTCGAAAGGATGGATATGGAGAAAACCGCAGAGCAGCTGCGCCGCGAGCACATTGCCCTAGAGGGCGATACCCATGGCAAGAACAAATGGGCGATTCTGTTTACCGTGCTCATCATGACGTTTATGTCGTGTCTGGATTCGACCGTCGTGACCGTGGCACTGCCCGTGATGCAAAAGGAGCTGGGCGTGGGCCTCGACCGCATCCAGCTGGTGAGCTCGGTGTATCTGCTTGCGACGTGCGTGGCTATGCTGCCGTTTGGCCGCCTGGGCGACGTGCGCGGCAAGGTGGGCGTATTCCAGCTGGGCGTCATCGTCTTTACGGCCGGTTCGCTGCTGTGCGGCCTTTCGACCTCGCTCGAAGTTCTTATTCTGGCACGCATTGTGCAGGGCGTCGGTTGCGCGGCGGCCATGGCCAACAACATGGGAATCATCACCGAGTCGTTTCCGGCGCGCGAGCGCGGTCGTGCCATGGGTATTCTTGCGACCTTCGTGGCCCTCGGCATGATGTGTGGCCCCGTGCTGGGCGGCATGCTGGTGGCAAGCTTTCCCTGGGAAAGCATCTTTCTCATCAACCTGCCCATTGGCGTCATCTCGTTTGTCGTGGGGCTCTACACGCTGCCGCATGTTAAGCCGGAGGCCGGCGAGCGCCCCATGTCCCTGATCGAGGCTGCTCGTCGCTGCTTTGCAAATTCGGCCTTTACCATCAACCTTGCCTGCATGCTCATCGTGTTCGTTGGTATTGGCGCATCCGAGTTTATCCTGCCGTTCTATTTTCAGGACGCCCACGGCTTTGGTTCTGACATTTCCGGATTGCTCTTTTTGGCGTTGCCGATGGTGAATGCCTTTATCGGCCCGCTTTCGGGTACGGTTTCGGACCGTGTTGGCTGTGAGGGCCCCACGGCGGTCGGCCTGGGCGTGTACGTGTGCGGTCTCTTTGCGGTAAGCACGCTCGACGAGCACTCTTCTATCCCTGTAATCGTGTGTTGCGTCGCGTTTATGTCGTGCGGTACGTCGATTTTCCAGAGCCCCAATAACTCGCTGTACATGGGCTCGGCTCCGCGCGAAGCGCTCGGCTTTGCTGGCAGCCTGGGTAGCCTGGCGCGCTATGCGGGTATGGCAGTGGGCATTACGGCGGCGTCGCATATCCTGTATGGGCAGATGAGCGTGGCGATGGGCGAGGCCGTGACCAGTTTCGTTGCAGGCCGTCCGGATGTATTCCTATTCGGCTTTCGCTCGGTGTTCTACGTACTCATGGCTGTGGCCGCAGTGGGCTTTGCGCTCGCCATGGTGCGTTTGGTGAAGATGCGCGCCCGCCATTAGCGTGTTGGGAGGCTGTCAGCCACGATTCGTGCCGTCCCAAAAAGACTGGTTTGTGGTGCGATGCGGCTTGTGGGACGGGCGGGGGTCGGTCCGTGGTAGACTATCGAACAACGTTTATTAATCGCGCGGTATCGTTGCCGCGAGAAGGGGTTGCGCCATGCAGGAGCTTGAGGATCGTATTCGCCATGACGGCATCGTAAAGGCCGGTAACGTCCTTAAGGTTGATGCCTTCCTCAACCACCAGTGCGACGTTGAGCTGTTCGACCACATGGGTGCCGAGTGGGCCCGTCTGTTCAAGGGTGCCGAGATCAACAAAATCCTGACGATCGAGGCTTCGGGCATTGGCATGGCCTGCATCGCGGCACAGCATTTTGGCGGCGTGCCGGTGGTCTTTGCCAAGAAGGCGCAGTCCATCAACCTCGACGGCGAGCAGTATGCCACGACCATCTACTCCTTTACCAAGCAAAAGGAGTACCCGGTCATCGTTGGCAAGCGTTTCCTGTCCGAGGGCGACAAGGTCCTGATCATCGACGACTTCTTGGCCAACGGCTGCGCGCTCGAGGGTCTTATCAAGATCTGCGAGGCTGCGGGTGCCGAGGTATCCGGCATTGGCATTGCGGTGGAGAAGGGCTTCCAGGGCGGTGGCGATAAGCTCCGCGAGCGCGGCTTCCGCGTCGAGAGCCTGGCCCGTATCGCCGATATGGACTGCGAGACCGGCGAGATCACCTTCGCCTAAGCGAGCAACACAAGCGATTGATATGCGATGTGACAAAGGGACCGTCCCTTTGTCACATTTTTTGTATGAGGGGAGGTGTTGATATGGATGAGAACAAGATGGGATGGCGCGAGTATGCGCGCTATGCCGAGATGTCGGCCGAGGAGTTGGCGCGCGATTGCGAGGTGCAGGTGTTTCGCGCGACGGGTCCGGGCGGACAGGGTGTGAACACGACGGACTCGGCGGTGCGCATGAAACATACCCCTTCGGGGATTACCGTGACGGCGCGCGAGAGCCGCAGTCAGTTCCAAAACCGTAGCAGCTGCCTGCGTAAGCTGCGCGCTGAGCTTGAGCGCCGCGGGCGTCCACCGCGCCGACGCGTAAAGACCAAGGTGCCTCAGCGCTCTCGCCAGCGCAGGCTCAATGACAAGCACTTCAACGCCATTAAAAAGGCAAACCGTCGCAAGCCGGGCAGCGACGAATAGCCTCCTCATAAGTTGCGGTGAAATAGGGACAGTTTTGCGGCTTTAGCTGCATAAACAGTCCCTATTTCACCGCAACTTAGGTGGGGTTAGCGGGTTGGGTGCCAGACGTGGAGGGCTCCGCCGAGGATGTCCACCTCAATGCGCGAGGCGACGATGGCCTCGCCGTCGGCTTGGATGGGATAGCCGGGCTCCTCGAACGTGAGCTCGGCATGGCGGCAGCGGCGCATGCGAACCGGTGGCAACTTGGTATGGTGGCCGTCCTTGGCCGAAAGAAACATAGGCAGGGCAACCGCGCGAGGGACAGGGCCGCAGGCGTAGCAGACGTCGAGTACGCCGTCGCAGGGGTCGGCATCGGGGCAGATGCGATAGCCCGAGCCATACGTGGGGCCCAGCTGAATCGCCATGATGATCGCCTTCACGCGCTCGGCGGGCGCGCCGTCAAAGCTGGCTGTCATGGGGTAGTTGCGATAGCGTAGGCCAAACTGCTCAAGTCCCGAAAGGGTGTAGAGCGGAGCGCCCGTCAAGCCGGTCTTTTTGCGCAGCTCGGTGGTGCCAAGGCCGATGGCGGCATCTATGCCGACCGAAAGCGTCTGGTCGTAGTACTCAACGGTAGCCTCGCCGCTACCGCTTGCGGGGTTCCATGAGCGAATACGCCCGATGTCTTGACGCTGCAGCTCACAGGTGAGCAGCGCGCCAAAATCCTTGCCGGAGAAATCTTCGATTCCGAGCGTTTGGGCAAAATCGTTGCCGGAGCCAACGGGCAGGACGGCAAGGGCGGGACGGACCGCCTCGTTCTGCGTCATGAGTCCATTGACGACCTCATGGATCACGCCGTCGCCGCCAAGGGCGATAACGGTGCGATAGCCCTCGGCCTGTGCAGCAAGCTCCTTGGCGTGCCCCGTGCGTTCGGTCAGTACCAGGTCAAACTGGGATGCGCGTGCGGTCATATCCAAAAAGCGCTGTAGGCGTTCGGCAACCTTGCGCGCGGCGCCCGACTGGGCGACAGGATTGGCGATGATGAGCGTGCGACCAAAATCAGTTGCGTGCATGGGGCGACTCCCGGCGTATGACGTGACGGTGCGGTCGCGCTCGGGTCGAATTGCCCCCGATTGTGGCTGCACGGCGAATACTAACGTCTACTCTATCAGGTCGTTGTGGCGCTCGATAGCCTCTGCCACCGTGTGGCCCTCGTCCACGATAAGCGATCGGCGCTTAGGGGACACAATGCGCTGTGCGGGATACACGCCACGGTGGCCGCCGGCAAGGTAGCTAATAAACGAAACGATGACAAAGAAGCCCGCGGCCGTTCCATGGAACAGGTCGATGGCCATCATACAGGTGGTGATGGGCACGTTGAGGCCGGCGCAGAACACGCCGAGCATGCCGAGGGCCGCCATAAAGCTCGGGTCGAGTCCGGCGAGGCAGCCAATCCATCCGCCGAGCGCCGCACCGATGCCAAACAGGGGCGTGACCTCGCCGCCTTGGAAACCGGCGCCTAGGGTGAGCGCTGTGACGACCAACTTGATGGCTGCGTCCGCCAGGGTGGTGTTGCCGGCAAACCCGGCGCCCGAAAGCCACGTGGAAAGGCCGGCATACTCCCAGGCGTCAAGCATCGCATAGGCCGCGAGAACTACGAGCGCACCGATGAGCGCTCGGACGAGGTAGTTGGTAATAAAGCGCGCGTACAGGCTCTTGACCGTACGGACCGACCAGGCAAAGAGACGCGCCGTGAGGCCAAAGGCGACAGCCCCGATAACGACCACGGCAACTGTTCTGGGCGTCATATCGGGAACGCTGGCGATGGCGTTGGCCTCGTACTGCGTGCCCAGGGCGAGTGACGTAAAGTAGCCGGTAAACGAGGCGACGAGGCAGTAGATGCCTGCGGTGTAGTCGATCTTGCCGATAAAGCACATCTCCATGCCAAAGAAAGCCCCAGCGAGAGGCGATCCGAACACGGCGCCAAAGGCCGACGAGAGCCCGGCGAGCATCAGGTCGTGATGATCGTGCTTTTTGAGATGGGCGAGGTTCGAAACATTGCTGGCGATGGTGCCGCCGATCTGTACCGCGGCGCCCTCACGGCCGGCTGAGCCGCCCGTCAGATGCGTGAGCGTGGAGCACACAAACGTGAGGATCGCCATGCGCGCATGGATGAGTCGTGTGCCCAGGGCGGAGTCGATGACCAGGTTGTTGCCGCGTTTGGCGGCAAGGCCGTGGTTCTTGTAGACCCACGCGGTGACCACGCCCACGACGGGGAGCAGGGCGTAAACCCACACATGGTGCTCGCGATAGTCAGTTGCGATATCCAGCGAGGCCAAAAACGCCCAGGCGGCAACGCCCATGGCAAGCGAAACGACAATTACGAGCGCGAGCAGCTTGGTGCTCGCGAGCATATTGCGGGCATTACGGCGCGTATCGGCGGCAAAGAGCTGCTCGGAGCGGGTGAGTTGGTTGCGGCCGCTGATAATCAGATCGGCGGGAGAGAAAGTGCTGTCGTCTTTTTCCTGATGGGTATCATCAGACGGGTCGTGCGCGTTTTCACGTTTATCGATAAAAGCCATAACGTCCTCTTTTAAGTTGTGATGCAAGCATTATAGGACGGCGGCCTGGGCCATAAGGCGATTGGCGGGTTTCGGATCTGTTACCAAAGGCGTGTGGCCGACAGCTGTATTTGCGATTGCGGGCCATGTCTTGAGCAGGCGGCGGGGGATTATACTGAAGTAAATATAAAGAATCGGCGCCGTCGTTGCGCGCCGTGGCATGTAAGAGGTGTATATGGCAGAGACGCTTATCCCGCTGGAGGACGCGCAGGCAATCGTTCTTTCGCAGGTGCACAGGACCGATGTCGTCGAGATCCCGGTATGGCAGGCGGCCGGTCTTCCCCTGGCCGAGGACGCCACGGCCGATATCGACATCTCGCCGTTTGCCAACAGCGCCATGGACGGATATGCCGTGCGCACCGTCGACCTCGCCAAAGCGTCCACCGATGCGCCCGTGACGCTTTCTGTCGTGGGGCACGAGGCCGCAGGTCATGTGTTCGATGGCGTAATCGCCCCGGGCGAGACCGTCCGCATCATGACAGGCGCGCCGGTGCCCGAGGGTGCGGATGCCGTGGTGAAATACGAGATCGTCGAGGTGCTTGACGGCGATGGCAACGAGGGCTCACGCGTGAGCTTCTCGGCGCCTGCCAAGGTGGGGGAGAACGTTCGCTCTGCCGCCGAGGAGGCTCATGCCGGCGACGTCGTGATGCACGCCGGCGAGGTCGTGGCTCCGGCCGGCGCCGGCCTGCTGGCAAGCGCCGGTTACGCGAGCGTGAAGGTCCATGCCGCTTCGCGCGTGGGCATTATCTCACTGGGCACGGAGCTGGTCTCGCCGGGTGAGCTGCCGGCGCGCGGTCAGATTCGCGATTCCAACTCCTCGGCGTTAATGGCCGAGGCACTCGATGCCGGCGCCGAGCCCGTGTTCTACGGCATTGCGCCCGATGATGAGCGGGCGATTGCCGAGCTGGTGCATCGTGCCGTGCAGGAGTGCGATTTTGTCATTACGAGCGGTGGCGCCTCGGCGGGCGATTACGACTACGTGACGGCGCTCGTCCGGCGCGAGGGCGAGGTACTCTTCGATCGCATCTCGATGCGTCCCGGCAAGGCCATCACGTTTGGTCTGCTTGGGGGCAAGCCGTATTTGGGGCTTTCGGGCAATCCCGCGGCGGCGTATGTGGGCTTTGAGATGCTCGCCCGCCCGGCGATTCGCAAGATGCGCGGCTTTGCCGAGGGTGCGCGTCCCGCGCAGCAGGCGACGCTCACGCATGGCGTGAAAAAGCGACAGCATCGCCGCTTCTTTGATCGTGCCACGGTTTTGCGCGACCCCGAGACCGGTGAGTTGTTGGTGACCGAGGCCAAGACGCAGAATTCGGCGCTGCTCGGCACGATGCAGCGGGCCAACTGCCTGCTGCGTATTGACGAAGGGCCGTGCGAGCTCAAGGCGGGCGACGTCGTGGATGTCGTGCGTGTCGACCTGCCCGAGGGCACGGTGCTATAGGAGGAATGCTATGGAGTTGAAGATATCGATCGTGACGTGCTCGGATACGCGTGACCTTGCCCAGGACGAGGCCGGAGCCGCACTCGAGGAGCTTATCGAAGCACAGGGCTGGACGGTCGCCTCACATGTGGTCGTGCGCGATGACGTCAGCGAGATCGGTGATGCCATTGTGGAAGCCGCCGATGAGTGCCACGCCAATGTCGTGCTCACCTGCGGCGGCACGGGGCTTTCGATGCGCGATGTGACGCCCGAGGCAACGCGTACCGTCTGCGACCGCGATGTGCCGGGTATTGCCGAGGCAATTCGTGCCTACTCCATGACCAAGACGCGCCGCGCTATGCTCTCGCGCGCTATTTGCATGCAACGAGGCCATACACTTGTCGTAAACTTTCCCGGTTCTACGAAGGCCGCCCGCGAAAGCTGGGAGGCCATAGCAGACCAGCTGGAGCACGCGGCCCAAATGACGGCGGGCGGCGGGCACGCCAAATAAGCGCACTACCTGCGGCGGAGTGACCTTACGGGCTGCTCCGCCTTTTTTATGCAGTGACAGCGCGGTACATCCTGAGACTATCAGTGAAAGAAAATTTTCAGGCGAGAGATATTTATCATAAACATTATTCGCGTGAAAGCATAATGTAGTAAAAGAACAAAGCTCGCGGCGGGGTGCCCGGGTGTAGCCTTCGAAAGGGTTGAACATGTTCGATATGGTTTCTCGCCGCGGATTCGTTTCGCTTTCTGCTGTCGCCGCTGCCGGCCTTGGGCTTGCCGGCTGCTCCGGCAACAAGGAGCCTGAGTCGCCCGGCTCCGATGCCGGTTCCGCCGAGACTTCGTCCAAGAAAGCTGTCGATCTGCAGGTCTTTGCCGCCAACTCGCTCGAGAAGGCCCTGCCCGAGGTTCAGGAGCTCTACACCGAGCAGACCGGCACCACGTTTGCCGACACACAGTTCAAAGCGTCCGGCGACCTCGTTGAGCAGATGCGTGCCGGCGCCACGGTCGACGTGCTCATCACAGCCTCCAAGGGCACCATGGACGACGCCGAGGCCGCCGGGCTCGTCGATGCCGACACGCGTGAGGACATGTTCGTCAACGACCTCGTGATCATTCGCGCCGAGGGCTCCGACACCAAGGTCGAGGCCATCGCCGACGTCGCAAATCTGGACGGCAAGATCGCCATCGGCGACGCCAAGACCGTCCCCGCCGGCAAGTACGCCAACCAGGCACTGGCTTCTATGGGCCTCTATACCGGCGTCGAGGGCGATGACGGCGAGTATGCGCCCGAGATCGCCGATAAGGTCGCCCTGGCCGATAAGGTGGGCACCGCCGCCGCCTATGTGTCCTCAGGCGACTGTGTGGCCGGTTTTGTCTACAGCTCCGATATCTTCCGCTACGACGGCATCGAGGAGGCCTTCGTGTGCCCCGAGGATTCGCACAAGCCCATCGTGTACCCGGGTGCCGTTGCCGAGAGCTCCGAGCACGCCGACGATGCCAAGGCGTTCATCGACTTTTGCCTGACCAACAAGAAGGCTCAGAAGATTTGGGCTAAGTACGGCTTTGAGCTTTCCGAGTAGTGCGGCTTGGCGCGATAATTCCATCGTTTTGTGTTTCACTCCGTCCTTGTATTCGCTTGGAGCTTTTCGTGCTTAATAGATTCCGCATGCTTTTCACCTGTGCTTTGACCTTCGCGCTTTGCTGGGTGCCGGGATTTGCGTTTGCTGGGGACGCTGAGGACGGGACCCAGGTTGCTGCGACCGCTCATGGGCTTTCCTATGGGATCGAGGGTTTTGAGCGGTTGGCCAAGGGGACCGCTCGTGCCATGGAGGGCCAGCCTGGGGGCTACCGGTTTCCCATTGACGAGGACGTGGACCTTGTAGTGGCGCCTGCTGCCGATCGCGTTGTGGCGTGGATATCGCCCAAGGCGGTCGAGAAGTTTGGATTGGATCCGCAGGACAACGAGTGCGTATCGGGTCTCAAGTCCCTCGTCTGCGAGCTCGACAGCGCAAACTGCATGGGGGGTGCACAGCTGGGGGACGTGGATCTTCCTTGGTATGTCACGGTGGAAACAACGTTTGATGCCGGCGGGTATACCTATAGCTTTGACGAGCACGGTGCGGATGGGGACCGCTATGTGGTGATTGCATCAGCCTCGGGTGATGCCAAGGGCGGCGCGCGCTGGCTTGATAGCGCTCAAATGGTAGAAGCATCGTCTGTCGTGTTGCGGGATGAGCAGGGGCCCTTGACCTCTCTGGCCTCCTTTTTGGGCGACATCGACTATCGCCCGTTTTGGGTGTCCATAAAAACGAGCGGCCTCGCCCTGCTGATCTCCTTTGCACTGGGCCTGTTCGCCGCGTGGAAGACTATGGGTACCTCGAGTCGCATCAAGGGCCTGCTCGATTCGGTCTTTACGATTCCTATGGTGCTGCCGCCCACGGTCTGCGGCTTTCTGCTCCTCATGCTGTTTGGCCGCTCGACCGGGGTGGGCCAGTGGCTCATTGTGCACGGCATCTCGATCGTCTTTACCTGGCCCGCGGCGGTCATTTCGGCCGTCGTTGTGTCGTTTCCGCTGGTCTACCGCACGGCGCTCGGAGCCTTTGAGAGCCTCGACACGCAGATGCTCGACGCCGCGCGAACCTTGGGATGGTCCGAACGTCGCGTCTTTGCCAAGCTCATGATGCCGCTCGGCTGGCCCTCCATCGCCGCCGGCACGGTGCTCGCCTTCGCGCGTGCCATGGGCGAGTTTGGCTGCACGCTGTTCTTTGCGGGCAACTATGCCGGCATTACGCAGACCATTCCCATTGCAATTTACTTTGAATGGATGGGCGGCAATACGTCGGTGGCCCTCTTTTGGGTCGTGGTCGTAATTGCGTTCAGCTTCCTGGTCATTCTGCTCATCAATATGTACACGGCGCATTCGCAAAAGTACCGCGAGCGCGGCCTGTCCCGCGCGGAGCGCAAGCAGGCCAAGCAGCCGGGCGGTCAGACCGATTCGCTCGACCCAGTCGGCGGCGATGCGCTGCGTATCGATCGCGAGGCGTTGGCCGAGCTTATGCGCGATGACACGGTCGCAAAGGGAGGTCGATAAGCCATGTCGCTTGTTCTGGATATCAAAAAGCGCTATCCGGGGTTCACCCTCGACATGCAGCTTGAGGCCGGCGAGGAGTGCGTGGCGCTGCTGGGCGCCTCGGGTTGCGGCAAGAGCTGTACGCTGCGCTGCATTGCCGGTGTGGAGACGCCCGACGAGGGCAAAATCGTCGTCAACGGCGTGACCTTTTTTGACTCGGCCGCGCGCGTCAACCTGTCGCCCCAGGAGCGCAAGTGCGCCTTGCTGTTCCAAAACTATCAGCTGTTTCCCAACATGACGGTGGCTGATAACGTATGCGCCGGTGTAAAGGACGCGGGCGACGCCGCCGCGCGCAAAAAGCTCGCCGAGCGCTATCTGGGCATTTTCGGTCTGGCCGATTTTGCCGACCGCTACCCCGCGCGCCTCTCGGGCGGTCAGCAGCAACGCGTGGCGCTTGCGCGCATGGTGGCGGCGCATCCGGGCATTTTTATGTTCGACGAGCCTATGAGCGCGCTCGATTCCTATCTTAAGAGCGCGCTCGAACAGAACATGCTCGACCTGTTCGACGTGTGTAACCGCACCGTGCTCTACGTAAGCCACGACATCGACGAAGCGTGCCGCCTGTGCCAGCGCATCTGCGTGATGCACGACGGACATGTTGAGGAGGTTGGCTCCGTCGAGGACGTGGTCCGCCGTCCGCAGACGCTGGCGGCGCTGCGCCTGACGGGCTGCAAGAACACAAGCCGGGCGCGCAAGATTGGCGACGAAGAAGTTGAGGCCCTCGACTGGGGCATGACCTTTAATGTGGGTCGCGAGGTTCCCGATAATGTGGCGCACCTGGGCATTCGCGCAAGCTACTTCCATGTTGATAATCGCGCTGAGCGGGGCCGCAACAGCTATGACCTGCACGTGGCCCGTGTGAGTGATTCGCGCTTTGAGCGGCTGGTGTTGCTGGACGTGCCGCGCGTCGATGCGCCCACGCGTCTGCAGTGGAAGGTCAACAAAGTGGGCATGCCTGTCGACGAGCTGCCGCAAGCAGGCGAGACGCTGCGCATGCATTTTGATGCCAGCAGGATCCATTTGGTTTGTCGATAGCGCCGGGTAATGCCGTCGGGGATATAAGCCTCGGCGGCTTTGTTTTTGCCGTTCGTCGAATGAGAGATGACAAACTCTTATCAATCAAGATAATAATTTATTAAACGACGGCACACGACGCTGTCGTACGAATGTCAACGGTGTTCGCATGGTCGATGACCGTTGATATAGTTGAACTCAACTAGTTAAGGAGGGTGCGCGCATGCCGCAGACGACATACATTCGCCGCGTTGCCGCGCGTGCCCTATACATGGCTCGGAGCCGCATATGAGCAGGTATGTTCACGGCTCCGGGAGAGACGACGCACAACTAAATAATCGACCGCAAAGCAGGTTCCCCAAAATTCCGGGTTTAGGCGCGGCTGGGTTTTCGCCACCCACCGTGCAGCTCGTGTCGCGTGTGGCGACTATGGCCTCGCAAGCCGCGGGCGCCCCGTACTATCTGACCGGTGGTCTGTGCGAAAACGCCTATGTCGTCGAGCGTCTGAGCGCACTGTTGGGCTCGCCGGTAGAGACCTCGCCCCAGGCGCGCTTTGCCGGCGCCATCGGTGCGGCCATTCGCGCACAGGCGCTCGCGTAGGGGGCTTGCGATAAATCGCCCGCTCTCGGCGCTGCCGTGCGTATACTGGGAGGAACTGATTGACCTATGAGAGGAGGTATCGATGGCTGACGAACAGATTAAGCTCACGTCTATGACGTCCGCGAGCGGTTGAGCCGCTAAGTTGGCTCCTGGAGCCCTCGCCCAGGTCCTGGGCGACTTACCCAATGTGCATAACGACAACCTGCTCGTGGGGTTTGACACCTCCGACGATGCGAGCGTCTTCCGCGTAGGGGAGAACCTGGGGCTCGTTCAGTCCGTCGACTTCTTCCCGCCGATGGTCGACGATCCCTATTTGTTCGGTCAGATTGCCGCGGCCAACTCGCTGTCGGACATCTACGCCATGGGCGGTCGGCCGAGCCATGCCATGAACCTGCTCTGCATACCCAGCTGCCTGGGTGTTGAAGTTGCCGGTCAGATTCTGGCGGGCGGCGCCGACAAGTGCGTCGAGGCGGGCTGCTCCATCGCGGGCGGCCACACCATCAACGACGACGAGCCCAAGTACGGCCTGTCCGTGAGCGGCTTTGTCGCGCTCGACCGCATGCTCGCCAACAGCGGCGCGCGCGTGGGCGATGTCCTGTTGCTGACCAAGGCGATCGGCTCGGGCATCATCACCACGGCCATTAAGGGCGAGCTTATCGAGCAGGACGAGGCTGATTCTATGTGGGACTCGATGCGCACCCTTAACGAGGCCCCGATTCGTCTGGCCGAGGGACTCGAGCTTCACGGCTGCACCGATGTTACGGGCTTTGGCCTGATCGGGCATGCGTGCGAGATGGCCGAGGGCTCGGGCGTGCAGATTGAGCTCGCGTCGGGGGCGGTGCCGCTCTTTGACCAGGTGCTCGACATGGCACGCCTTGGCATTATCCCTGCCGGCACCTACCGCAATCAGGACTTCTTTGGCCCGCGTGTGACGGCTGACGATGGGCTGGAGCCGGGCATGCTGGATGCTTTGTACGATCCACAGACCTCGGGCGGCTTGCTCATCGCGGCGCCTGCTGCCGATGTGGATGAACTCGTGCGCCGTCTGCATGCCGAGGATCGCATCGCCGCCGTTATCGGTCGCGTGTGCGAGGCGGTGCCGGGCGGTCCTGCTGTTCGCGTTGTGCATTAAGGAAAACCGTTTATGCGATCGTCCGTTGTTCTGGGCGGCCCCTTTCGAAAGGAATTTACTATGTCTACCAAGATTGAAGTCAATGCCATGGGCGATGCCTGCCCACTGCCCGTCGTCAAGACGCTCAAGGCCCTCAAGCAGCTCGATGGCGAGGGCGTTGTCGTGACCTCGGTCGACAACGAGACCGCCGTCATGAACATCTCCAAGATGGCGCAGGAGAAGGGCTGCACGGCCTCGGTCGAGAAGATCTCGGACGCCGAGTGGCACGTGACTGTCGCGACCGCCGGTGCCGTGGCCGTTGCGGACCCCGAGCAGGACGGTGCGGCTTTCTGCGACGCCAGCGCCGGCAAGGGCGAGCTCGTCATTTCCGTCTACACCGATTGCATGGGCCGCGGCGACGACGAGCTGGGCCACAAGCTCATGAAGGCCTTTATCTTTGCCGTGACGCAGCAGGAGGAGCTGCCCGCGACCATGCTGTTCTACAACGGCGGCGCCAAGCTTACCGTCGAGGGCTCGCCGGTGCTCGATGACCTGAAGGGTCTAGCGGAGCAGGGTGTCGAGATCCTTACCTGTGGCACCTGCCTCGATCACTATGGCATTAAGGACCAGCTTGCCGTGGGCGAGGTCACCAACATGTACGTGATCGTGGAGAAGATGGAGCAGGCCGTGCGCGTCGTGCGCCCGTAGCGTATTGGTTGGAGTTGCCATGAGGCAGAAGCGCCCGGCGCTTGTCATCACGTTTCCCACCACGGCGGCCGCCATGGGTTGCGAGTCCCTGTGCATTGAGCGCGGCCTTCCCGGGCGAACGATTCCCGTGCCCGGGGAGGTCGCTGCCGGCTGCGGTCTGGCGTGGAAGGCGCTGCCTGCCGATGAGGAACTGCTGCGCGGCGAACTCGCCGCGGCGGGCGTTCCCACCGAGGGCTATACCGTGATTGAGATGTGGGAGGTCGTGCGATGATCTACCTGGATAACGCGGCGACGACCATGCACAAGCCGCAGACGGTCATCGATGCCGTGACGCAGGCGATGTGCTCGCTCGGCAATGCCGGGCGCGGTGCCACGTCGGGTGCGCTCGATGCGGCGCGTACCATCCACGGCTGCCGCGCCAAGCTTGCGCGCTTGCTGGGCTGCCCGCGTGCTGACCATGTTTGTTTTACGCTCAACTCCACCGCGGCGCTCAACACCGTCATCAATGGCGTGGTGCGCCCCGGCGACCGTGTGGTCACGACGGTGCTCGAGCACAATTCCGTGCTGCGTCCGCTTAACCGCCTGGCGGCAGAGCGCGGCGTGACCGTTGAGCATGCGGGCTGCGACGCGAGCGGCGTGCTCGACTACGACGAGCTCGAGCAGCTGGTCACGCCGGGCACGCGTGTCGTGGTGGTGACGCACGCCTCCAATGTGACCGGCAACTCGGTCGACATTGCGCGCGTGGCCGCCATGGCCCATGCGGCCGGCGCGCTGGCGATCGTCGACGCCTCTCAGTCTGCCGGTACGGCGAAGATTGACATGGATACCATGGGGCTCGACGTCGTGTGCTTTACCGGCCACAAGGGGCTCATGGGACCCCAAGGCACCGGCGGCCTGGCCGTGGCGGAGGGCATTGACGTGGCTCCGTGGGCCATGGGCGGCACGGGAGTGCACAGCTTCGACCCACTGCAGCCACTTGAGTGGCCCACGCGCTTGGAGGCGGGCACGCTCAACGGTCACGGTATCGCCGGCCTTTCTGCCGGCCTCGACTTTATCGAGGCCCAGGGTGGGGTGGAGACGATTGCAGCTCACGAACGCGCGCTCGCCGAGCGCTTCCTCGCCGGTGTGCGCAAGATTCCGGGGATTAAGCTCTATGGTGCCTTTGACCAGCCGACGCGCTCTGCGATTGTGTCGCTCAACGTGGGCGATATCGATTCGGCCGAGATCTCGGATGCGCTCATGCAAGGGTGGGGGATTGCGACGCGCCCCGGCGCCCATTGCGCCCCGCTCATGCACCGTGCGTTAGGTACCGAGCGCCAGGGCGTCGTCCGCTTCTCGTTTGGGTATTTCAACACGGACGAGGAAGTCGACACCGCGATTGACGCTTTGCGCGATTTAGCCTGCTAAAGCTGCCGGAGCGTATATACTTGCGGGATGGGTCTTTTGCCCGTCCCGTTTTTTGTTTCGACCCGAAAGGTGGTCCCATGGCTTCATCCACCCCGCGTGGTCTGCGCTCCGACCATGTTGTTACCGTCGGCATCGCCCTGTTCTCGATGCTCTTTGGCGCTGGCAACCTCATTATTCCGCCGCTGCTGGCGCTGCAGGCAGGCTCTGCCACGCCGGTCGCCATGCTTGGCTTTCTGATTGCCGCTATCGGCCTGCCCGTTATGGGCTTTATCGCCGTGGCGCTTGCCGGAACGGCACGCGAGCTTGCCGGCCGCGTGCACCCCAAGTTTGGCGAGTTCTTTGTTGCGGCGGTGTATCTGGCCATCGGCCCGTGCCTGGCCATTCCGCGCACGAGCTCCACGGCCTTCGAGATGCTGGTGCCGCTGCTGCCGGAGGGCGTCTCGCTCGGCACGGCTCGCCTGGTGTTTGCCGTTGCCTTCTTTGTCGTCGCGTTTGCGCTCACGCTACGCCCGGGCGTCATCACACGCGTGCTCGGTCGCATTACAGGACCCGCGCTCATTGCACTCATCGTGCTGGTCGTTGGTGCTGCCGTGATCTCGCCGCTGGGACCGGCTGCCGCGCCTCAGGCTCCCTACGATGCAGGCGCCGCCGTGCAGGGCTTTCTGACCGGCTACCAGACCATGGACCTGCTTGCGTCGCTCGCCTTTGGCATCATCATCGCCGAGACCATTCACGAGCTCGGTGTTACCGATGACAAGCGCGTGGCCTTTGAGATTTCGCGTTCCGGTGTGATCGCCGGCGTGCTCATGGCCATCATCTACTGCGGTTTGGGCCTTGCCGGTATGCAGCTCGGCACGGTTATACCCGACGCTACCAACGGCGCCGCCATCCTCGCTCGTTCGGCCTCCATGCACTTTGGGCTTGTCGGCACGGTCGTGGTCTTCGCCATCTTCTTCCTCGCCTGCATGAACGTGTGCATCGGTCTTATTAGCTGCTGCTCGCGCTACTTCTGCGAGACGTATGTGGTTAAAGGGGGAGCGGAGGCTTCCGAGGAGGCCATGCGCCGTCCCTTTGCGATTCTCGCCTTTGTGTTCGCGGCGTTTTCGTGCGTGCTCTCCAACGTGGGCCTCGACGTGATCCTTATGTTCTCGGTGCCCATGCTCAACGCCCTGTACCCCGTTGCCATTGTGTTGGTACTTATGGGTCTGGTGCACGGCTTTTGCGACGCGCATCCGCAGGTGTGGGTCTGGGTCGGCGGCGTTGTCGCGGTGCAGAGCGTAATCACTTCGGTCCGCGATGCGTTCTTTGCTGGCGCGTGGCTGCCGTTCGATGCATTGCCGCTTGCAGATATCGGTGCTGCGTGGGCACCGGTTGCTGTGGCGGCGTTTGTGATCGGTCTGCTTCATAGCCAGTTTGTCACACATTCGAGGAGCTAGGGTTTCTGCGCTTGCACAGGCGGGGAGTCTCCCCTATAATTTCCTACGCTTTGGGACACGCAAGGTTTAGACCTTAGCTGCTCAACACCTTCGGGACGTGGCGCAGTTTGGTAGCGCGCCTGCTTTGGGAGCAGGATGTCGCAGGTTCAAATCCTGTCGTCCCGACCATATCTTGCGGGCGTAGTTCAATGGTAGAACCCCAGCCTTCCAAGCTGATGACGCGGGTTCGATTCCCGTCGCCCGCTCCATAAGAATTGTTTTAACGGCTTTGGTTTCCTTTGGGGATCAGAGCTGTTTTCGTTTACGCGCCGGGCGACGGGAATCGAACCCGCCAGGGTGCGGAGCTGAGAAAATGCGTGAGCATTTTCCGGCGTAGCACGCAAGGGCCGAAGGCCCGCAGCGAAACAAGGATTTGCGAAGCAAATCCTTGGACTTCCCGTCGCCCGCTCCATAAGAATTGTTTTAACGGCTTTGGTTTCCTTTGGGGACCAGAGCCATTTTCGTAAGTGTACGGGGTACGGGAATCGATGCCGCCCCGCGCCCCTCCTAAGTTGCGGTGAAATACGGACTGTTTTTAGGCTTATTTGGTCATGTAGTCCGTATTTCACCGCAACTATTTGTAAGGTTGGATTTTGATGCCGTTGGGAGGGTCGTAGTGACCGTCTACCGAGAGTGGAAATATTTTCTGAAGCCCTGACCTGCGACGTCAAGCTTTTGGTCAGCTTTTGGCAAGGTCTACGGACGGAAGCATGCGATAGCGTAATGGTATTCTCTCCGCCGTGATGGTTATGGGGTTGGCCATGCTCGATAAAGGCAAACATTTTCCGCAGTCATATGCAAGGATGCTATTCTCGGTCCTTGGAATTCATCAAGATGGACAGCTGCTTATAACAATTGATCCTTGGGATGAACGCCGTGCGCGTGAGCTTATGCAGGAAGAGCTTTTAATTCGACTCTATAACCATGTGTACGCCGATCCTGTTTATTGGAACCACCTTGACGTGGAAGCCCGCATTTTCCAGCTTGCATCTGCTATTGCGGCCGTCGAGCCGGATGCCATTTTCTGCGGTTCAACGGCGGCACTGCTGTACGGTATCGGCTCCGCTTACTCGCTGCTTAATGCCGTTCAGATGTTGTTGCCGAGATCTACCAGGCGCGATACATATGAGTTCGTTGAGTATCGTCGATGGCGCCCGGGCGAGGTATGGCGGCTCGGCCCGTTTAGACTGACGGACCCCTATCGAACGGTGGTCGATATTGCCCGCACGAGTGCATTTCGGTATGCGCTTGGCTACGTCGATGGATTAGCTCGTGAGTATGATGTCGACCGCGAGGAACTGCGTGCATATGCACAGGCCAATTGCCGCGGTTTGCATGGCATCTCCCGTGCGTTTGGCGTGTTCGAATATATGGACGGAAGGTCGGATAACGGGGGAGAGTCCGAGGCGCGAGCGGCAATGATCCTTGCTGGCGTCGTTGCGCCTGAGCTTCAGGTTGAGATTGCTCGGCCAGGAAACGCCGGCTATTATCTGGTAGATTATGGTTGGCAGATGCCAGATGGGTCATGGATGTTGGCAGAGCTTCATGGTTTGGGTAAGTTTGAGGACGAAATTCAAAAAGATTTAGAACATGCTGCGGCAAAAACCTATCGAGACGCCTTATTGCGCGATGCGAACTTGCGTGCCATGGGTCATAACGTCATTCATTTCAAGCTATCGGACACATATGATGTCGAAGAGTTTGGCGCTATGATGCGCGGCTACGGTATCCCAACTACAAAGCCTTTTGCGGATTCCTGATAGCAGAGACAACCGACTCCGCCGCCCAACAATAAGTTGCGGTGAAATATGGGCTGTTGAGGCCTTTAAAAGCATGAAACAGTCCGTATTTCACCGCAACTTAGGTGGGGATGGGGCTAGTGGCGACCGTGGTGGCGGAGCTTGTCGATGGTGGAGTCGGTGCTTCGGCTGCGGGCTTCGGCTGCGGTTTGGCGCTTGTGGCGGTAATCGATCATGCCTTGGATGATGGGCTTGCCAAAGCTCACGACATCATCGTTGTAGATGGCGGTTCGGGCTGCGAGGAGGCAGTCGGTAAAGTCCATATGGGTCTTGCCAAAGAGTTTGACGGCAAGGGCGACAACGGTGGGCTCATCGACCATGACGTCATCGAGCAGCCTTTTCATGGCCGCAGCAATCTCAACGCGGGGAACCTTATAGACGTCGCGCAGCGTGACCACGACGCGCGTGATGATTTCGGGGTAGACACGAGCGGTGCGCGTGGCGATGACCTTGGCGGCGCTCGGTGACAGAACCTCGTCGTCGTCAAGCAGGTAGCGTAGGATGACGGTCTCGTCGATGATGGTGCTACTCATGGATATCTACTTCCTCGGGACCCAAAATCGAATCGTCGCTTTCTGTAGCAAGGTACTCAATCCAGGCATTGCGCTCCTCGGAGCGGCGATTGGGGTCCCCATATGCTTTGAGCGATCCATAGGCGGCGGTGCCGTCCTTTGAGCGCACGGCGACCGGCTGAAAGGGAAGCTTGCGCATCAAAATGCTCTGCGCGACAAAAAGGCGCACGGCCTCGGCGAGCGATGTGCCCATGGCGTCGTAGAGACGCTCGGCATGCTGCTTGTCTTCCTCGCGAATGCGCACCTGCAGGATGGCTCGTTTTTGAGTCGATGACATCACTGGCCTCCCTTAATGAGCGTGCAATATGAATAGTTAAATACATCTTCGGCTAGTAATAGCCAATCTTATAACAACTACTTTATTGCACTAGAGTAATTGAGTGCGATCAACATTACAAACGTACTACATCCTGCATAAACGAGCGTGAAATCTTTCTTGGGCGTACGCATGTAATACACTCACCTTTATAGCTACCCAAGAATAATTCCAACCTGCCAAAACCCCTGCAATACACACGTATTGCAGGGGTTACGCTCAAGTCTACCCCCTGCAACTGCGTATATTCAACCTGTATACCGTTGGAGAAATTCTATCGAGTGCCTGTTTCGCCACATGCATTCGATACGCCGATGCCAGGTCACGGGCGGCTTGGGGCAACGTCGACAGGATCTCTCCAGCAAGGGATTCAGGAGGGAGTGAACAACATGGGCAATAAACGAGTCGTAGCCGATTCCTCGCGCTGCATTGGGTGCCAAACCTGTATGGCGGCGTGCATCGAGGCGCACGACATCCCCGGCGACATCGCCGCGCCGCGCCTGCGCGTGACGCGCACCTACGAGATCTCCGCACCGGTGGCTTGCCATCACTGCGAGGACGCCCCGTGCGCCAAGGCCTGCCCCACGGGCGCCTTGTTCTTTGATCCAAAGAACCATCGCATCGGCGTCAACGAGGACAACTGCATCGGCTGCAAGAGCTGCGTCATGGCCTGCCCCTTTGGCGCCGTGAGCGTGGCGACCACGCAGGTCCCCGTCTTGATGGGCGACGTGCGCGTGGGTTCGCAGACCAAGAGCTTCGTGCTCAAGTGCGACCTGTGCGTGAACCGTCCCGGCGGTCCGGCGTGTGCCGAGGCGTGCCCGACCAAGGGCCTCACTCTGGTAGACGAGGAGCGCCTGGCGGAGCTGACTGCCGAGCGTGCCCGCGCCACCATCGAAAACGAGGCGTAGGCGGGCGGCCATACAAGCCCAACGATTGTCAAATACGTACCGATTAATCGGTAGCAGAGAAAGGAAGGAGGGTGTCATGGAGAAGCATAAAGTGATCTGCCCGTACTGCGGCGCCGGTTGCCAGTTTAACCTCCTGGTTCAAAACGGCCAGGTCGTGGGTACCGAACCGCTCAACGGCATCACCAATCAGGGCGAGCTGTGCCTTAAGGGCATGAGCGGCTACGACTTCATCAACGACACCAAGATCTTGACTCCTCGCGTACTGCACCCGATGATCCGCCGCACCAAGGGCGCGGATCTTGAGCGCGTAAGCTGGGACGAGGCACTGGATTTCACCGCATCTAAGATGCAGGCCATAATTGACGAATATGGTCCTAACGCTGTCATGACTACCGGCTCTTCGCGAGGCGGCGGCAATGAGGCGAACTACGTCATGCAGAAGTTTACGCGTGCGTGCATCGGCACCCACAGCGTGGACAACTGCGCCCGTACTTGACACGGCCCTACTGTCCTCGGTCTGATGGACACGGTTGGTTCAGGTTGCATGTCATGCTCCATCCCCGGTATGGAGGATGCGGGCTGCATTTTCCTCTTCGGCTATAACCCTGCCGATTCGCACCCCATCGTCGCAAGGCGTATCGTGCGAGCCAAAGAAAAGGGTTGCAAGATCATCGTCGCCGACCCGCGCCATATCGAAACCGCGCGTATCGCCGACCTCTACCTTCCGATCAAGAACGGTTGCAATGTTGCGTTCCTCAACGCCTTTGCCAACTGTCTGGTCAACGATGGCCTCTACGACAAGGAATTCGTCGCCGAGCACACGAACGGCTTTGACGAGTGGTGGGAGACCATCAAGAACTACACTCCCGAATCCGTACAGGACATCACGGGTGTCGATCCCGCGTTGATCCACCAAGCTGCCGAGATGTACGCCACGGCGAAGCCTTCTGCCATCATTGGCTGGGGCATGGGCGTATGTCAGCAGAAGCAGAACCTGAAGACGGTGCACACCATCGCCTCCATCGCCTGCGTTGCCGGCCAGATCGGCAAACCCAACTCCGGCCTCGCGCCCGTGCGTGGCCAGAACAACGTCCAGGGCTCCTGCGATATGGGCATGCTGCCCAACCTGTACCCTGGCTACCAGAAAGTCACCGACCCCGCCGCTCGCGCCAAGTTTGCCAAGGCTTGGGGCGTGCCCGAGGAAAAGCTTCCGCTCGAGGAGGGCTATAAGCTCACCGACCTGGGCCACCTGGTCGACGAGGGCAAGGTGCACTGCTTCTACAACTACGGCGAGGACCCGGTCCAGACCGAGCCCGATTCGGCCGGAATGCGTAAGACGCTCTCCGAGCTGGATCTGTTCATTTGCCAGGACATCTTTATGACGCAGACGACCATGCTCGCCGACGTCATCCTGCCTGCCACCTCTTGGGGCGAGCACGAGGGTGTCTTTACTGCATCTGACCGTAGCTTCCAGCACTTTGACGCGGCCGTTCCGCCCAAGGGCGAGTGCCGCCACGACTGGGAGATCTTCGCGGACCTGTCTACGCGCATGGGCTATCCCATGCACTACGACAATACCGAGCAGATCTGGAACGAGTGCATTAGCCTGTGCCCCAACTTTGTGGGCGCAACCTACGAGAAGATGGCTCCCGAGGGCGGCTACGCCCAGTGGCCGGTCAGGAGCACCGATGTGAACGACCACGGTACGGCCGACATGTTCGCTGGTGGCAAGTTCACCACCAAGGACGGCCGCGCCAACCTGATGGCGCACGACTGGGAGGCACCCTCCGAGCTTCCCGACGATGAGTACCCGCTCATCCTGTGCACCGTCCGCGAGGTCGGCCACTACAGCTGCCGTTCGATGACCGGCAACTGCAAGACGCTGGCGCTGCTCGCCGATGAGCCCGGTTTTGTCCGCATGAATCCCGCGGACGCCCAGGCGCGCGGTATCAAGAACGGCGACATCGTCTCGATTCACAGCCGCCGCGGCCAGGTATACAGCCGCGCCGACGTGAGCGACCGTATCAACAAGGGCACGGTCTATATGACCTACCAGTGGTGGATCGGCAAGTGCAACGAGCTGACCATGCACAAGGTCGACCCGGTCTCGCACACGCCCGAGGACAAGTTCTCCGCCTGCCAGGTCGACGCCATTGCCGACCAGGTTTGGGCAGAGGGCGAGGTGGAGCGCCAGTACACCGAGCTCAAGCAGGCTCTGGTCGACGCCGCCGCTCCCCAGGACGTTGAGCCCGGCGCCGCCAAGTTCGACGACGAGACGCACGTGAATCAAATCGTGTAGTCCCGTTCTCGTTGGCTTTTTGGGCCGGGCGTCCCGTACGTTCGGGAGCCCGGCCCGTTATTTTGAAAGGAAGTGGGGATGAACCGCTTCATCGACATCAACCCGGAGAGGTGCATCGGCTGCGGAACATGCCAGTCCGCCTGTGCCGACGCCCACCGGATGCAGGGTCTTCAGGATACGCCGCGTCTGGCGCTCGTGAAGACCGGCGGTATTTCGGCCGCCCTTGCCTGCCACCATTGCGAGGGTGCCCCCTGCGCCGAGGTTTGCCCGGTGAATGCCATCGAGCACGATGGCGATCGCATCCACGTCAAGGAGCAGGAGTGTATCGGGTGCAGGCTGTGCGCCATCGCGTGCCCCTTCGGAGCCATCCATCCCGATGGCACGTCTATCGCCGGTGTCGCAGGCATGTGCGACCCGACGCCTTCGTATCCTAAGTCCCTGAGCAGCCTGCTTACGTGGGCTCCTGGTCAGTACACCTGCGCTGTCAAGTGCGACCTGTGCGCATTCGATCCGGACGGCCCGCATTGTGTGGCGGCGTGCCCCACCAAGGCGCTGACCGTCATGGGTGGCGCGGCCGATCGCGAGCTCGACGAGGCCAAGCGCCTGCGCTCGATCGAAAACGGTCCGGTCGTCGACGTTACCGCTGTGGCCCAGGGCCTGTCCGAGAAAGCAGAAGGGAGCGTAAACAATGGATAGCATGACGCTGTTTATCGCATCGCTTGCCGTCTCGTGCATCGGTGCGCTCGCCTCGGTTCTGCTGATTAAGGCCGATAACGCCGCCAAGACTGCCGGCTGCCTGATCGGCGCCGTCGCGGCCGTGCTGTCGTTCATCGCGGGCCTCGAGGCCGTGCTTGGCGACGTTTCGTCCCTCAACACGGTCTTCTTCTTCCCGTTCGCCCGTCTCGAGCTCTTGCTTAACGGCCTTGCGGGCCTGATCGTGGTCCTCATCTCGATCCTCGCCTTTGCGGGCTTCATCTACGGTCTGTCCTACTTCGACGAGTACCCGGGCAAGGTCGGGCGCGCCGGCTTCTTCATGAACACCTTCGTCGCCTCGATGATGCTCGTCATCACCGCCGACAACGTGTTCTGGTTCCTGGTCGCCTTTGAGCTCATGTCCCTCACGAGCTACTTCCTTGTCGTCATTGAGGAAAACAAGAACTCCATCAAGGGCGGTTGGCTCTACTTCGTCATCGCGCACGTGGGCTTCGTCCTCATCATGGCGAGCTTCCTGCTCATGACCAACGGCGTGGGCGGTTCCTTCAGCTTCAGTGATTTCCGTACGCATGACTTTGGACCCGCCATCTCCTCCGTGTGCTTCGTCCTCGCGTTCTTCGGATTTGGCGCAAAGGCCGGTATCATCCCGCTGCACTCTTGGCTGCCCCAGGCGCACCCCGAGGCGCCGTCCAACGTGTCCGCCCTCATGTCCGGCGGCATGATCAAGATCGGCATCCTGGGAATCCTCAAGGTCGGTCTCGACCTGCTCGCGGGTTCGGGCGTCCAGCTCTGGTGGGGCCTCATGGTCCTGGTCTTTGGATCCATCTCCTCGGTCCTGGGCGTCGTCTATGCCCTTCACGAGCACGACATCAAGCGCCTGCTGGCCTATCACTCCGTCGAGAACATTGGCATCATCTTGCTCGGTGTCGGCGCGTCCATGACGGCGCACGCCCTGGGCAACGACGTCATCGCGACGATCGCGCTCATGGCCGCCCTCTACCACACGCTCAACCACGCCATGTTCAAGGGCGAGCTGTTCCTCGGCGCGGGCTCCCTGCTCTATGCCACGGGTACGCGCAACATGGAGAAGATGGGCGGTCTGTTCCGCCGCATGCCGGTCACGGCCGTCTGCTTCCTCATCGGCGCTCTTGCCATCTCGGCCATCCCGCCGCTCAACGGCTTCGTTTCCGAGTGGTTCACCTACCAGTCCCTGTTCAACATCTCGACGCTCTCCGACCCGGTCGTCATGGTGTTCGCCGTCGCCTCCGCGGCCGCGCTCGCCATCACCGGTGCCCTGGCCGTTACGTGCTTCGTGAAGGCCTACGGCGTCTCGTTCGCGAGCAGCCCGCGTTCCCAGGAGGCTGCGAACGCCAAGGAGTCCCCGGCTCCGATGTTGTTCTCGCAGATGCTCCTCGCGGCCATCTGCGTGGTGCTGGGAATCGGCTCTCCCGTCATCGCCCCGGTTCTGGGCGACGTCGCCCAGAGCGTGCTTGCCGGCTCCGCCGTCACGGCCACCTCGGGCGTGTCTCTGGTGAACGAGATTTCCGGTGCCGCCACCTCCACCCCCGCGATCGCCATCGCGCTCGTGGTCCTCACCGGCCTCGCGTTCGTGTTGAGGTTCTGCCTCGGCACCAAGGCCCCCGCTAAGAAGACCGACCCTTGGGCGTGCGGCTACGAGCCCAACGAGCACATGCCCGTCGTCGCCACGAGCTTCGCGTCCGACGTCGAGCTCTTCATGGGCCCGCTCTACACCCTGCGCGAGGTATGCACCAAGATCTGCTGGTCCATCGCGCACGTGTTCCAGAAGCTCACCGGTGTCGCCCAGGGCGTCGAGCCCCTGCCCGACCGTTTCCTGGTCGATGCACCGAGCGAGGGTGCCGACAAGCTGGCCGGCCTTGCCTCCAAGATCGAGGGCGGCAACTACTCCGTATACATCTGCTACATCGTCGCGGCGCTCGTGGTTTTCCTCGTGCTCGCCGTGGTCATGGTCTAGAGAGGGGAGAGGATATTATGAACATCGTTCTTGCGATAGCGCAGGGCCTCGTGGTCATGCTGGTCGCGCCCTTCTTCTCCGGCCTCGCCCGTGTGATTCGCGCGAAGATGCACAATCGCCGCGGTCCGTCCATCCTTCAGGATTACCGGGACCTCGCGAAGCTCATGGCGCGTCCCGAGTCCGTGAGTTCCGACTCGAGCTTCGTGCTGCGCATCATGCCGCCGCTGTTCCTCGCGGTGTCGTTCATGCTCGCCATGGGTCTGCCCATGTTCACGCTCGAGAGCCCCATGCCCGTCTTTGGTGACGCCATCACCATCATGTACGCGCTCGCGCTGTCCCGCTTCTTCTTCGCACTGTCCGGCGTGGATTCCTCCAACGCCTACGCGGGCTTCGGCGGTATCCGCGAGCTGCTCATGAGCGTGCTCATCGAGCCGTCCATGCTCATCGCGCTGTTCACCGTCGCCATCGTGTGCGGCTCCACGGACATTGCGACCATGGGCCAGCACATCGTTACGGGCAACGTCTCGAGCGTCGTCGCCGTTATCCTCGCTGGCGTCGCCTTCGCGGCCGCCTGTTACATGGAGCTCGGCAAGCTTCCGTTCGATCAGGCCGAAGCCGAGCAGGAGCTCCAGGAGGGCCCGCTCGCCGAGCTCTCCGGCCCGTCCCTGGCCATGATGAAGCTCGCCATGGGCATGAAGCAGGTCGTGGTCGTCGCTTGGTTCACCTCCATCTTCATCCCCTGGGGAGAGCCCGCGACCATCGGCGTCACCGCTCTCGTGGGCGCCGTCGTCTTCCTCGTCAAGTGCCTGGTCGATTTCGTCGTCTGCGGCGTGCTCGAGAACTCCGTTTCCCGTTCGCGCTTCAAGGTGCTCGGTAACCAGACCTGGGCCGTCGTCGGCATCGCGGTCCTCGCGTTCGTCTTCGTCGTCGTAGGCGTGTAGGGAGAAGGGAGAAACTATGTCAATCGAATCGAGCTTGTCCCTCTTTGCCATGGTGGCAATCGCCGTCCCCATGCTGGGCTCCCTGCTCATCGTCATGCTGCCGCGTCCCTACGCTAAATGGATCTGCGCCTTTGCCGGCGGCATCGCCACGGTCGCTTCCGTTGGCTTGGCCGCGACGTTTGCCGGAAACGGCATGAACGCGGTCGATGTAACCTGGGCGAGTATGGGTCAGACCTTGGTCATGGGCTTCATATTCGACCGGATGAGCACGCTGCTCGCACCCGCGTTCGTCGCTATCGGTCTGCTCGTCGTCATCTATTCGTTCCCGTATATGAGCGATAAGAACAAGGAGCATCCCGACGCGCCCCGTCGTCGCTTCTACGTGTACTTCTCCACGTTCATCGGCGCCATGGCCGGTCTCGCCTACAGCTCCACCATCGTCGGCCAGCTCGTTTTCTTCGAGATCACCGGCGTGTGCTCCTGGGGCCTCATCAGCTACTACATGACGCCCACGGCCAAGAAGGCCGGTATGAAGGCACTCATCATCACCCACATCGGCGCTCTGGGACTCTACATCGGCGCGGCCTTCCTGTTCGCCGGAACCGGCACGTTCGCGCTGAGCGCGATCTCCCAGCTCGATTCCGGTATGAAGACCGTCGTGCTGCTGCTCATCCTGTTCGCCGCTTGGGCCAAGTCCGCCCAGTTCCCGCTCTACATGTGGCTGCCCTCCGCAATGGAGGCCCCCACGCCCGTTTCCGCCTACCTCCATGGCGCGTCTATGGTTAAGGTCGGCGTGTGCGTGTTCGCCCGCGCTCTTGCGAGCGCCGGCGATATCCCCGAGATCGTCGGTTGGGTCGCCATCATCGACGCCGTCGTGACCATGCTCTTCGGCTTCCTCATGTACCTGCCCCAGAAGGATATGAAGCGCCTGCTCGCCTTCTCGACGATCGCGCAGCTCGCCTACGTGTTCTTTGGCCTGGGCCTCTCCGTGTTCGGAAGCCAGATGGCGTTTAACGGCGCCGTCGAGCACATCTTCAACCACGCGTTCACCAAGACCCTGTTCTTCCTCATCGCTGGCTCTCTCAGCTTCACGCTGGGAACCCGTATGCTGCCCAAGATCCAGGGCCTCATGAAGAAGTACCCGGTCACGGGCGTGGGCTTTGCGGTCGCCGCGACCGCTATCGCCGGCGTGCCCCCCATGAGCACGTTCTTTTCCAAGTTCCAGATCATTTCCGGTGGCTTCGCGGTTGGTGCTACCAACACGGTCATCTTTGTCCTCGTGTGCGTCATGGTCGTCGAGACCGTCGCCACCTTCGCATGGTTCCTGCGTTGGATGGGTAAGGTCCTGCCCGGTGAGCCGAGCGAGACCGTGGCCGCCGGCCAGCCCCTTCCGCGCGCCATGGCGTTCGTGTTCGTCGTCCTCATGATCATGGTCGTCGTCGCCGGTCCTCTGTCCTCTAGTTGGATGGGTTAGGAGGTAGGACATGGGTTATTCGTTAGTCAATATCCTGGGCGGTCTTCTGATCGTGACCTCCACCATGGTGGTCGTCTCGAAGACCATCCCGTCCGCCATCAAGTGGTACGCGATCCAGTCGGTTGTCCTGGTGGGCGTGCTGCTCACCCTGGGCCTCACCACCGGTGCCACCGAGCTTCTCATGTGGGCCGCGTCGGCCTTCGTCACCAAGGTGATCCTCGTTCCGTTCATTCTCAACCGTGCCTACAAGAAGATGGGTTCGCCTGCCGATAGCACGCTGACCTCCTCCATCAAGCCGGCCTGGACCATCATCCTCACCGGTCTGGAGGTGGCCGTCTGCTTCGCGGTGGTCACGCGCCTGAGCCTGCCCACCGCCGAGGTGGCCACTCCGGCCCTCGCCATCAGCTTCGCGCACTTCTTCGTCGGCCTCACGTGCATCATCTCCCAGCGCAACATCCTCAAGCAGATCTTCGGGTACTGCCTTATGGAGAACGGTAGCCACGTGACGCTCGCTCTGCTCGCGCCCACGGCCCCCGAGATCATCGAGATCGGCATCGCCACCGACGCCATCTTCGCCGTCATCATCATGTCCGCCGTCGTCGTGAGGATTTGGAACGACACCAAGTCGCTCGACTCCCACGACCTGACCGAATTGAAGGGGTAGGCCATGGATGTTTCAATGCTGACGGTCGCCCTGCTCGCTTGTCCTCTCGTGTTCTCCCTGATTATGGCTGCGCTCCCCAAGACGACGTCCTACAACGTCTTCGCGGGGCTCAACACCATCTCCGTCGCGGCGACCCTTGTCCTTTCGGTCGTCACCGCGGGAACCATGCTCTCGAGCGGGCAGAATATCGACGCTTTGGGCCTGTGGCTCCATCTCGATTCGCTCTCGTCGATCTTCGTCCTTCTGGTAGGCATCATCGGGTTCATCACCGGCGTGTACTCCATCTCCTATATCAAGATCGATATCGAGGAGAAGACCATGCCGGCCGAGCGCACCAAGCAGTACTACGCGCTGTTCAGCCTGTTCGTTTTCACGATGCTGCTCGCCTGCCTGTCCAACAACATCATCCTCACCTGGGCGGCGGTCGAGGCCACTACGCTGTCGACCGTGTTCCTCGTGGGCATCTACAAGAACAAGCAGGCGCTCGAGGCGTCTTGGAAGTACGCGATGGTCTGCACCGCCGGTGTGGCCTTCGGCCTGTTCGGCACGCTGCTCATCTACGCGAACGCCGCCGATATCATGCCCAACGCGCATGAGGCCGCCTTCCTCTCCTCCATCATGCCCTACGCCGACCAGTTCGACCCGATGCTCGTGCGCCTCGCGTTCGCGTTCATCGTCATCGGCTTCGGCACCAAGGCGGGCCTGTTCCCCATGCACACCTGGCTGCCCGACGCGCACTCCCAGGCTCCGAGCCCGGTCTCCGCGCTGCTCTCGGGCGTGCTGCTCAAGTGCGCCATGCTGGTGATCATCCGCTTCTACTCCCTGTCCATCATCACGGTGGGCGACACCTATCCGCGAACGCTCCTGCTCATCCTGGGCACGCTGTCCATCCTGGTGGCTGCCCTGTGCATCTTCAAGCAGGACGATATCAAGCGCCGCTTCGCGTACTCCTCCGTCGACAACGTCGGCGTGGTCGCGCTGTGCCTGGGTATCGGTGGCCCGCTCGGTATCGCCGCCTGCCTGCTGCACTGCATCTTCCACGGCTTCACGAAGGCGCTCGCCTTCTGCATGGCCGGTAACATCCAGCACATCTACCACACCCGCGACCTGAACAAGATCAAGGGCGTCGTCGAGATCGCTCCCGTCACGGCAGCGCTCACCATCATCGCCCTGCTCGCGCTCGCCGCCTTCCCGCCGTTCGCCCTGTTCATCTCCGAGTTCCTCACCTTCGTGGCCGGCGTTCAGTCCGGTCCCATCTGGGTGGTCGTGCTCGTGGCCATCGGCCTCACCGGCGTGTACTTCGCCCTTACCGGCATCGCGCTCAAGTCCATCTTCGGCAAGGCGCCCGAGGGCATGAAGCGCCACGAGGTGCCCGCCCTCATGATCATCCCCGAGATCGCCCTCGCGATCGTGGTCATGTGGTTCGGTATCGCCACCCCGGTCGCCATCACGAGCGGCGTCGAGGATGCAACGTCCGTCGTTTTGAACCAGAGCGTCGAAGAGCTCCACGAGGCCCCTCTCTACCGCATGGTGTTCAGTTCCCAGACCAAGACAAGTGAGGTGAATTAGCACCATGGCAGAACCTGAAAAGAAGGACTACGCTCGTCGCTGCGAAAGCCACGTCGAGGCCCTGCGTGCTGCAGTGCCGGGCGCTATCGAGAAGGTCGAATGGCAGTGCGAGGACCAGCTGACGATCACCGTCAAGCTGGACCGTCTGCCCGAGGCCGTCCACTACCTGTATTACGAGCGCTACGGCTGGATTCCCGTGATCATCGGCAACGACGAGCGCAGCCTGTGCGGCCGTTACGCCGTGTACTACGTCATCTCCATGGAGGGGGAGGACCCCGGCTGGGTTACCGTGCGTGCCGAGGTCGACCCCGCCAAGATGACGTTCCCGTCCGTGACGCCGTTCGTCCCCGCCTGCGTGTGGGGCGAGCGCGAGCTGCGCGATATGTTTGGCCTGATTCCCGAGGGTCTGCCCGACCGCCGTCGCCTGGTGCTTCCCGACGATTGGCCCAGCGGGCTGTACCCGTTGCGCAAGGATTCGATGGATTACCGTTTCCGCCCCGCCCCCGCGAGCGACATGGAAAACTACGAATTCCTGGCCGACACCAAGGGCAAGGAGACTACGCTCGTCCCCATGGGACCGCTGCACATCACCTCCGACGAGCCCGGCCACTTCCGCCTGTTCGTGGAGGGTGAGACGATCGTCGATGCCGACTACCGCCTGTTCTACGTGCATCGCGGTATGGAGAAGGTCGCCGAGACGCGCCTGAACTATGATGCCGTGACGTTCCTTGCCGACCGTATCTGCGGTATCTGCGGCTGCGCCCACTCGGTGGCCTACGCCGAGGCCGTCGAGCGCGCCCAGGGCATTCACGTCCCGCCGCGCGCGCAGTACATCCGCGCCATCATGCTCGAGGTCGAGCGCCTGCACTCGCACCTGCTCAACATTGGCCTCGCATCGCACTACACCGGCTTCGATTCCGGCTTCCAGCAGTTCTTCCGCGTTCGCGAGAAGTCCATGGACCTGGCCGAGAAACTCTCCGGCCACCGCAAGACCTACGGCCTCAATGTGATCGGTGGCGTGCGTCGCGACATCTTGGCCGAGCAGAAACTCTCCACGCTCACGACCATCCACCAGCTGCGCTCCGAGGTCCAGGAGCTCGTCGACGTCTTGCTCTCCACGCCCAACTTTATTGAGCGCACGAGCGGCATCGGCATTCTCGACCGTAAGATCGCCCGCGACTTTTCGCCGGTCGGCCCGCTCATGCGTGGTTCGGGCTATGCCCGCGACGTGCGCTTCGACCATCCCTTCGACGGCTACGCCGATCCGGACGTCATGAAGATGCATGCCGCCACGGCCGACACCTGCGACGCCTTCGGCCGTACCGCCGTGCGTATCCAGGAGGTCTACGATTCGATCGACATGATCGAGACCATGCTCGAGAACTGCCCGTCGGGCCCCATCCTCACCACGGATTGGGAGTACACCCCGCACAAGTACGCTATCGGCGCCACCGAGGCGCCGCGCGGCGAGGACGTGCACTGGGCCATGCTCGGCAATAACCAGAAGTGCTACCGCTGGCGCGCCAAGGCCGCCACGTACAGCAACTGGCCGGTCCTGCGCTACATGTTCCGCGGCAACACCGTGGGCGATGCGGCGCTGATCGTCGGCTCGCTCGACCCGTGCTACTCCTGCACCGACCGCGTGACGGTGACCGATGTCGCCGCCAAGCGCGATCACGTGCTCGACAAGGAGCAGTTCGAGAACGTCTGGCGCGACAAGTCGCCGCTTGCGGGCGAGGGCACCATGGCCGCTCCGCTCGATGAGGAGGCGCTCTAATATGCTGAAGCTTTGGAAGGTTAACGCCAAGGCCGGCGACGCGACGGTCAAGTACCCGTTTGCGCCGTTCCCCACCAACAAGGACATGCGCGGCAAGCCCGAGCACAATGCCGAGCTCTGCATCGCCTGCGGTGCCTGCGGCGTGGCGTGCCCGGCCGATGCCATTCGCATGGACACCGACCTTGCGGCCGATACCATTACCTGGTCGATCGACTACGGCCGCTGCATCTTCTGCGGCCGCTGCGAGGAAGCCTGCCCCATGGAGGCCATCAAGCTCACCGAGGAGTTTGAGCTGGCCGTCATGAGCAAGGATGACCTCACCAGCAAGAGCGTCTATACGCTCGAGCACTGCTCGCGCTGCGGCAAGCCGTTTGCCCCGCACAAGGAGATCGACTACGCCAAGCGCCTGCTGCAAAAGGCCGGCGGCATGGAGGCCGAGCAGGCCGCCCGTACCGTCGGTATGTGTCAGGAGTGCAAGCGCGAGCTTGACGCCCTGCGCGCCGCCTCGGCCGTAAAGACCGGCAACGCGCACGGCATGGCTGCCAATGAGACGCTTGCGTCCGGTGAGCCCCAGGGCCCCGGCATGGAGTATCTGGGCGGCCACGGCGTGAACCCGGAGTATATCGACCGCGAGCTCAACCCCGATGCGCCCGAGATCCCCGCTGGTCCTGCGCCGGTCGAGGGCATCATCATGGATTTTGAAACGAAGGAGGAGTAACCATGGCCGAACCCACGCTTTTGCCCGAGCGGCTCCAGTACCGCCCGACCAAGATCGAGCTCGACGAGAGCATCGAGAAGGCCAAGGCGACCCTTCTTAAGAAGATCAAGCGCTCGGTGTACGTCTACCGTGTTGACTGCGGCGGCTGCAACGGCTGCGAGATCGAGATCTTCGGTTCCATCACGCCCGTCTTCGACGTCGAGCGCTTTGGCATCAAGGTCGTGCCCTCGCCCCGTCACGCCGATGTGCTGCTGTACACCGGCGCCGTGACGCGTGCCATGCGCATGCCGGCCCTGCGCGCCTTTGAGGCCGCACCCGATCCCAAGATCGTGGTGTCCTATGGCGCGTGCGGTTGCACCGGTGGCATCTTCTACGACAACTATTGCGTCTGGGGCGGTACGGACAAGATTCTGCCGGTTGATGTCTACATCCCCGGCTGTCCGCCCAGCCCCGCGCAGACCATCTACGGCTTTGCCATGGCACTCGGTCTGCTAGACCAAAAGCTCCATGCCGAGACCACGGTGGAGGCCGCCGGCGAGCAGGCCGATATCCTGCACCCCGGTGTGCCGTACAAGCTGCGCGTTGCCATCGAGCGCGAGGCTCGCGCCATGAGCGGCTACCGTTACGGCCGCGACCTGGCCAATGAGTTTATGGATACGCTCGAGGGCGCGCCCAAGGGCGATATCCGCGGTGCCATGGCGCTGCTCATCGACAAGCAGGACGATCCGCGCCGCGTTGAGGTCTACTCGGCGCTGCAGGATCTGGTGCTGGCCGGAGGTCGCTAGATGGAGCTCACGGACCGCTCTGGTTACTTTGCGGGCCCCGGCATGCTCGGCGGCTCTTTTGGCGATGCCTCGCGCGCAAGCGACGAGGCCGCCGAGGGCGTCGTCGACCCCTGCCTGGGCCATGCGCCCGACCAGGTGGTCTTTTACGAGCTCACGCGTAAGTTTGTGGAGACCGAGGAAGACGTTCCCCAGGAGGCCTGCGACGTGCTGTACTACACGCTCGCCGTGGGCCACCACACCGGCGTGCTCGACTGCTTTGAGCCGCGCCTGTCGGTGCCGGTGGATGTGTTCTATTCGCTCGTCGACGCGCTGCCGGAGGGGGAGGCCAAAACCAAGTTTGAGGCCATCCGCTCCTTTGGCGAGTGCCAGCTCGACAAGGCGGCGGTGCCGTCGCTGCTCGAGGCCTGCGATGCGTTGCTCGACGAGCGCGGTTTTCGCGGGTCGGCCAAGGCTGGCATCTCGGTGTTCGACGACGACTTTGGCCTGCATGCCCAGCAGGTCGCGTTCTTAATGAAGTTTCGCGATCTGGTTGAGCGCGTGCGCGATGTGTCGGGCGTGTATCTGACGGGGAGGTTGCAGTAATGGGTCGCGTTGTGGATGGACGTGTGAACGGCGTCCCTTTTGCGGGTATTGTGCTCACGGCGGGGAGCGTGCTGCGTGCCGACGATGCCGCCGGCCCCGTGCTCTCCAAAAAGATGGAAGATGCACCCATCGCCGGTTGGTACACCATCGACGGTGGCCAAACGCCCGAGGACGATATCATCGAGGTCAAGCGCGAGCGTCCGCCGCGTCTGGTCTTGGTCGATGCTGCCGACATGGCGCTGCCCGTCGGCGCCATCCGCTTGCTCGACAAACGTGACGTGGCCCGCAAGTCGATGTTCACCACGCATTCGCTTCCCTTGTCGATTCTGATCGAAGAAATCGAGCAATCGTGCGAAGATATCGTCTTCATAGGGATTCAGCCGGGCGATACGGAGTTCTATAACCCCATGTCCCCGGAGGTCTTTGAGGCCGTCGACGCCGTGTATGACGCCGTGGCCGCCAACGACTTTTCCCACTTTGTCCGCTTGGGGCAAGTGCAGTAGGAGCACTTGTTCCATTTTGTTAGGAAAGAAGTGATTGACATGGCAGATTCCAAGGCAGAATATCCCGCTCCCGATTGCCTGGCACCCGCCGCGATCGAGGCCAAGACCGAGACCGCCGGCGTGACCAAGGCTAACCTGCCGGTCGCTAAGGCCTTTCTGTTGGCAATGTTCGCCGGCGCGTTTATCGCCTTCGGCGGCCTGTTCTTTACGGTGTTTTTGAGCGACAGCACGCTGGGCTGGGGTGCCCAGCGCGTCGTGGGCGGCCTGTGCTTTTGCCTGGGCCTGGTGCTGGTGCTGGTGTGCGGCGCCGAGCTGTTTACCGGCAACTCGCTTATGATCTGCGCGCTCAAGAGCAAAAAGATCACGCTGGCTCAGATGCTTAAGGCTTGGGTCGTCGTGTGGCTTGGTAACTTTGCCGGTGCCCTGTTCATCGTCTTTTTGGTGTACATGGCCGGCATCTATAAGCTTAACGGCGAGGCGGTCGCCAATTCCATGGTGAGTGTCGCCGCCGGTAAGGTGACGATCGATTGGGTGACGATCTTCTTCCGCGGCATCCTATGCAACATCTTTGTGTGCCTGGCCGTGTGGATCGGTACTGCCGGCAAGACCGTGGTCGATAAGGTCGTGGGCATTCTGCTGCCCATCGCAGCCTTTGTGGCCTGCGGTTTTGAGCACTGCGTTGCCAACATGTACTTTTTGCCCATGGGCGCCGTGATGCACGCGTGCGGCTATGGTGCCGACGTCGCCGGCGCCGATGCGCTCAACGCCGCGGGCATTGCGTTTAACCTGTCCGCCGCCACGCTGGGCAACATCGTGGGCGGCGCGGTTCTGGTCGCGCTCGGCTACTGGTTTATCTACGCCAAGAAGTCCGAGGCGTAAAGTACTGTCTGTTTGACGTTGGGCCTCCCGCGGGGCGTTGCCGTGCGGGAGGCTTTTTGGGTCTGGGGCTCGTTGCCGGGCTTTTGGCCTGTTGTGTTTGGCTGGTGAAAGGGGTAATCGAGATGGCATCTGCTGTGAAGCGTGACGGTCGCGCCGTGGTGACCACATGCGGGGGATGCTATGCCGATTGCGCCTTTGCGGCACGCGTTGAGGACGGTCGCGTGGTAGCCGAGTTGCCGGTGCCGGGGCATCCGTGCGAGGCGCGTGCCCTGTGCGCCCGCGGGCGCCATCGCCTGGCAATGCCGTTTGACGAGCGCGATCGCATTGTGCACCCCATGCGACGTCGCCAGGATGGCTCGGGGTTCGATGCGATTTCCTGGGACGAGGCGTTTGCCCAGATTGCCGAGCGTCTTTTGGGGATTGTTGACGAACGCGGGCCCCGTGCGCTGGGCATGACGCTCGGCGTGCCCTCGTTCGACCGCTACTGGGCATATCGCCTTATGCATGCGCTGGGCTCGCCCAACGTGTATGGTGCCGACGGTGCCTGCGAGGTAAGCCGACTTACCGGTTGGGAGCACAGCCTGGGCTACAGCCCCGCCTCCGACCTAGCGCATACCGATTGCATCATGTACCTGGGGCGTTCCATTGTCGATTCGTCGACGATGGGGGCTGTTGATGCGCTCAACGATGCCCGTCGCCGCGGGGCGAAGATCATCGTGGTCGACCCCCGGCGCAGTGGCTCGGCTGCGCTTGCCGACCGCTGGCTGCGCGTGCGCCCGGGTTGCGACCTAGCCTTGCTGCTGGGCATTGCGCATGTGCTCATTGCCGAGGACTTGTACGACCACGAGTTTGTTGCCCGCTATACCACGGGCTTTGACGAGCTGACGCAGGCGGCCCATGCTTGGACGCCCGAGTGGGCCGAGTCGATGTGCGACGTGCCGGCCGCAGAGATTGTCGCCACGGCGCGCGATCTCGCTGCCGCGGCGCCTGCTGCGGTGGTGGACGCGGGCTTTCATGGTGCTATTGGCATCGCGTATGCCAATAGCACCCAGACCGCGCGCGCGATTTGTCTGGTCGATGTGCTGCTGGGCTGCATCGGACACGCGGGCGGTGCCCTCAACCCGCCCACGCCGCTTGCGTTGGGCGATTTGGACCCTGCGTGTTTCGCGACGCCGTCGATGCCACGTGAGCCCAAGTTGGGGTCCGAGCGCTATCCACTGGTCGATCCGGTGCGCGGTCTGTGCACGACCATCGGTCAGTCGATTCTTGCCGGCGATTTGCGTGGACTCATCGTCTATGCCAGTAACCCCGGTGCGGGCTATGGCAATGCGCAGGCTTGGTTGAGTATTTTGCAGCAGCTCGACCTGCTCGTGACGATTGATATTCGCTGGTCCGAGACAGCGCGCGCTTCTGACTTCGTGCTGCCCGACGTGACGTATCTGGAGGCCGACCGTGGCGTGGGAACGGCGATAGGCGCCAACGATGCGCGCCTGTTCTACCGCAATGCCGTGCTGCCCGTGCAGCATGACGACACACGTCCCGGTCGAGAGATTTTTGCCGGTTTGGCGCAGGCGTGTGGAGTGGGCGAGTACTTCCATTTTACGTCTGACGATGTGGCGGCTGCCCAGGTGGCGCCGTTTGGGATTGATCTGGACGAGCTCAAGGAGCGTGGCTGGGCCGACACGGGTGTTGCGTTGCCGTCGCGTACGGGCGAGCCGGCGATTCCCTTGGATGGCGGCAAAATTGCGCTGGCAAGCGACGTATGGGAACGAGCCGGCCTGGGTCGTGTACCCAACTGGATCGCTCCCATGGTGGAGCCTGGCCCGGGGATGTTTCGCCTCATTAGCGGTAACCGTCCCTTTGAGTCGCATACCTCGCGAAGGCTTGCAGCGGCCGGTGCCGCCGAGGCTGGATCGGACCTGGATGCCGTGCAGATGAATGCCGATGCTGCTGCGCTCATGGGCATCGCCGACGGCGAGATCGTCGAACTCGTGAGTGATATGGGCCGCGACCGCGTGCGCGTGGAGACGACGCCGTATTTGCATCTGGCGTGTATCTTTACGTCGGCCGCCCCCGGCGGACGTTCGTTTGGCGCTGATGCCGGCGGCGCTCAAGCCTTGGGCGTCGGCCCGCTCGACCATACACCGTTGCGTTGGGACCCGTTGACGGGCGCCGCGCTCACCCAGGAAAACGCCGTTCGCGTGGAAAAGATCGCGGTGCGCGAGGATAATAGCGATTGATTGACTCAGCCGATCGAATTGGCTGATAGTTTGACGTTCGAACGATTGATTCACCTTTGGTTTTGAAAGGCCGCACATGAGCGATAGCCAGAACATGTCCGATGAGGTGCGCGCCCGCCTGCGCGCCATTCCCTCCGTCAACGAGCTGCTTGCCGAGTGGCCGGTAGTGAAGGCGGCGGGGGAGACCTGCGACGCGGTGGTGCATGCCGCCGTCACGGCCGAGCTCGACGAGGAGCGCGCCACGATTCGTGCCGGCGCCGCCCCGCGTTCCAAGCGCGAGCTGGCCTCGGCCATCGAGTGGCGTGCGCATCGCTCCGCGCTGCCGAGCCTGCGTCCTGCCGTCAACGCCACGGGTGTGGTCATTCATACCAACTTGGGTCGTGCCCCGCTCGCGGAGTCGGCGGCAAAGGCCGTGGCTGAGGTCGCGCGCGGGTACAGCACGCTCGAGTACAGCGTGGACACCTGCTCGCGTGGGTCGCGCAAGGAACATGCCGCGCAGCTGATCCGCTCGCTTACCGGTGCCGAGGACGCGCTCGTGGTCAACAACAACGCCGCCGCGGTGCTGCTGGTGCTGGCGACCCATGCCGCAGGCAAGGAGGTCATCGTCAGCCGCGGCGAGCTTGTCGAGATTGGCGGCAGCTTCCGCATCCCCGATGTCATGGCGGCTTCGGGCGCCAAACTCGTCGAGGTCGGCGCCACCAACCGCACGCATTTGGGCGACTACGAGCGCGCCATTACGCCCGATACGGCGATGATCCTTAAGGTTCATCCTTCCAACTATCGCATCGAGGGTTTTCACGAGGAGGTGGGTTCTCGGGAGCTTGCGGCGCTTGCTCACAAGCATGGCCTGCTGTTCTACGAGGACCAGGGCTCGGGCGCGCTATTGCCTGACGACATCCTGGTTCGTGGCGGCGAGGAAACCACGCCGGCTTCGGTTTCTGCAGGGCTCGATCTGGTGTCGTGCTCGGGCGATAAACTGCTGGGCGCGGCACAGGCGGGCATCATCATGGGCCGTCGCGATCTGGTCCAGGCCTGTGGGTCGCATCCGCTTATGCGCGCCCTGCGCCCGGGCAAGTTGGCGCTCACAGCGCTCGAGGCCACACTGCGCATCTACATGGACGGGGCGGATGTTGCCCATCGCGAGATGCCGGTGCTCAACATGCTCACGCTTCCGCAGGCTCATCTGGAGCGCCGCGCACGCAAGCTGCGCGATCGTATGGTCGCCGGGCTCGATAAGGCGGGTTACCCGTGCGCCGTCGAGCTTGAGATTATCGAAGAATCGTCGACGCCCGGCGGTGGATCTCTGCCTACCGTGGAGCTGCCCACGATGTGCGTTGCCGTGCGTCTTGTTGACGCGCGCCTGACGGTCGATGCGCTCAAGCGCTCGCTTGTCCAGGACTTCGACACGCCGGTCGTCACGCGCGCCTCGCACGACCGCATTCTGTTTGATGTGCGCACGCTCGTGGGCGACCGCGATATCGAGACGGCGGCGTCGACGCTTGTCGCGTGCGTTGAGAAGGCGATTGCTCGATGAGTGAGGTTCAGGCGCTGGTGGAGTGTCCCGTTATCGTTGGCACGGCGGGCCACGTTGACCACGGTAAGTCGGCACTGATTGAGGCGCTGACGGGTAAAAATCCCGACCGTCTGGAGGTTGAGCGCCGTCGCGGTATGACCGTGGAGCTGGGTTTTGGCGAGCTGGCGCTGCCGAGTGGCAAGATCGTCGGCCTGGTCGACGTGCCGGGCCACGCGCATTACTTGCGCGCCATGGTGCAGGGCGCCACGGGTATCGACGTGGCCGTGCTGGTGGTTTCGGCCGTCGAGGGCGTGATGCCGCAGACCCGCGAGCACGTGCATGTGCTGGAGCTGCTGGGCGTCACGCATATGGTGGTCGCGCTGACTATGTGCGACCTGGCCGATGCCGAGATGACCGAGCTTGCCGAGCTCGACGTGGACGATTTTCTTTCGGACACCGTGTTTGCGGACGCGCCGATCGTGCCTGTGTCGTCCAAGACCGGCGAGGGGATCGATGGCCTGCTGGCTACGCTCGACGAGCAGGTTGCCGCTTGCTGGGATGCCTGCCGTGCTCGTGCCGAGCTCACCGATGCCGCGCCGCGTCTGCCTATCGACCGCTGCTTTACGATCAAGGGCGTCGGCACCGTCGTGACGGGAACGTTGCACGATGCGCCGGTTGCGGTGGGCGACGAGCTGATGGCTTTGCCGTCGCGCACGGTCTGTCGCGTCCGCGGGATTCAGGTGCATGGGGATACGCCGCGCGCGCTGCCTGGACAGCGCGTGGCGCTCAACCTGGTTGGTGACGGCGTCGCGGCACTTGACCGCGGCGAGATGCTGGGCGTGGCGGACCGCTTTGGTCAGACGTTGCGCTTTATGATGACGTTCACCTATCTGGGCCGCGAGGGCGCCAAGCCGCGCGTGCTCGAGTCGGGCGCGCGTGTGCATGTGATGGCCGGCACGGCCGAGGTCGTCGGCCGCATCATGCTTTTGGAGGGCGAGGCCCCCATGGCGGTGGGCGAGACCCGTGCCGTGCAGGTGCGCCTGGAGGAGCCGCTGCCGCTGCGTGCCGGAGACCATGCCGTGGTGCTGTCGTATTCGCCCGTTATGCTCATCGGCGGCGGGCGCGTGCTGCTATCGCGCTGCCGTCGCTCGCGCGAGCTTTCTGCCGGCGAGCGCGCACTGTTTGCGGCGCTCGAGTCCGGCGATATCGCGGGCGGTGTGGGCGCTTGGCTGGCACTGCAGATGCTGCCGGTTACGGCGGTTGATGTCGCCGAGGCTTTGGATCTTGGTGTCGGCGAGGTCGATGCCGCGCTGCGCGGGTTGGTGGCGCAGGGCTCCGTTCGCAAGCTTGCCGTGGGTGATGCGGACCTCTTGGCGGACGCCGCGGTGCTCGACGCCGCGATGGATGCACTGGCGGCGACCCTGTCAGCCATGCATGCGGCGTCTCCCAAGGAGACGGGCTTTACACCCGGCGCCGTTGCCCATGCTGCGTGGTCTACCGCTGACGATACAGTTGCCGCAGCCCTGATTTCTGAGGGCTGCTCGCGCGGCGTGTGTGCCTCCGAGGGCGCCGAGGTGTTCGACCCGCACTCCGCTGCCGCCGCGGCACGTGTGGTGCGCGAGGCCTGCGAACGTATCGTTGCCTTGCTGGACGAAGCCGGCCTCGATGCACCGACGTTGCCCGAGGTGGGCGAGCAGTTGCAGCTCGATCGCGACACCATGACGCGTGCCCTGCGCGAGCTTTCGCTCAACCGATCCATTGTGAAGGTCGAGCGCGACGTTGCCCTGTCCGCTGCCACCGAGGCCCATGCGCGCGAGCTCGTTGCCGCCGCCATCGAGGCTGCCGGCGGCGCTGCCACCACGAGCGTGCTGCGCGAGGCGCTGGGTGTGTCGCGCAAACGTGCCATCAGCATCTTGGAGCACCTGGATGCCGTGCGCTTTACGGTGCTCGACAAGGAAGCCGGCGGCCTGAGGTCCCTGCGCTAGGCCTCCCGTCCGGCGGTGTGGATGATTTTTCTGGGACGGGGATTAAAAAATCATTAGGCACGCAATGATTTTTTAATCCCCGTCCCAGAAAAATCCTTGAGCATCTGGACGCCGTACGCTTCACAACCCTTGACAAAGAAGCTGGCGGCCTGAGGTCCCTACGCTAGATCGGCCACTCGCTCCCGCCTCCTCTGTTGCGGCCTGCTTGGTTTGGTAAAATACCGCCGCACTTGGGAACGGATGGGCTCCGGTGGGCTCCGCGGTCCTCAAAACCGTTGCGAGGCGTGCAAAACGTCTTGGATGTGTTCGATTCACATACGTTCCCGCCATACGCTACCAGCGCTTTTGTGCTCGCGGTCTTGCTGCGTGCCGCAAAGGCGCTGTTTTGTTTTTGCACGAGCTTTTTGTAGCGCCGCTATTTCGGCGGCTGTATTTAGCTTCGTGCACCGGGTTTCGAGCATGCCGATGGAGGTGTTTTGCCGTATGACTACCGTAAGACGTGCCGATCTTTCTTGTGTCGTCCAAGCGGGCGGGCTGTCCTCGCGCATGGGCTGTGATAAGGCTCGCATGGTGTTTTGCGGCGAGCCGCTCATCGAGCGCGTGCTGGGTCGGTTGGCGCCAGTTGCCGGCGAGTTGGTCGTGACGACTTCGCGTCCCGGCGAGCTTGCCTATCTTGAGGAGCGCGCGTTTGGCGGCCTGGTGCCGCGTGTGGTGGCGGACCTTGAAGGGTCGGCGGGCGCCATGCGCGGCATCGCGAGCTCGTTGGCCGCGGCCCGATTGCCGCTCGTGGCGATCGTTGCCTGCGATATGCCGTTTGTCTCGCCGGAACTCATCGGCGCGCTTGCCGATCGTGTTGAGGCCGAGGCGCTCGACGTGTGCGTGCCGCGCGAGGAGCGGGGGATTGAGCCGCTTTGCGCCGTCTGGCGCCGTGACGCGTGTGCGCCGGTTGCCCAAGAGCTGCTCGCCTGCGACCGCCAGCGCATTCGCTGCCTGATCAATCGCGTTCAGGCTGGTTATATGGATGAGCCGCAGATCGTTAAGACCGCGGGCTCGACGCTCTGCTTCGAGAACGTCAATACGCCCGAGGAGTTTGCGGCGGCCGAGTTACTCGCCTAGACGATTGGAGTTGCCATGTCTCACGATATTTGCCCCGACACGGGAGAGCCTTGCACTTGCGATGGGTCCGAACCCTGTACCTGCGGTTGCGGTGGCTGTGGACATACCGCGGAAGAGGAAGCGGCCGCCGCGGCGTATCGCGAGGCACACCTCGAAGGCCCGTCCGGTGATGCTCTCGACCACGAACGCAAAATCATCGTGTCGTTTGACAGCACCTTCGATGTGATGGAATGCGAACAGCTGTGTCTTGCCGCCGGCGTGCCCGGGCGCATCATGCCGCTGCCCGGCTCCATTACCGCCGGCTGCGGGCTTTGCTGGGTCATGCCGTTCTCCGGCGATGCGCTCGCCGCCTTCCGCGCCGCCACCGAGGGCCGCGTAACCCCCGCCGACTACCACCAACTCGTCCTCTAACCACCAAAACCACCACATTGGGGACAGGCCCCTTTGTGGTGGTTTGGAACACGTGGACGAAACAGGTTTGAAACACGGGTTTTGCACGTCAGGCACTCAAAAACGCCTCTACCTGCATCGTAATCAAAACGAAACATCTGCCCGTCGGCTTATGCGTAACTTTGCTGCAACAGTGCGATATTATCCATACTCGATAAAGTTCACGGCGCATGGGGCGCCGCGAACGACACCTTTCTTTTCCATCAATTGGAGGAAGCATGAGCTACACGCAGAAAGTTCTCGAAGAGCTCAAGGCCCGCTATCCCGAGCAGCCTGAGTTCATCCAGGCCGCGACCGAGATCCTCGGCACCATCCAGCCGGCGCTCGACGCCCACCCCGAGTACGAGGAGGCCGCCCTGCTGGAGCG
>JBPGZF010000076.1:0-504 GCA_052033095.1 Collinsella sp. | reverse complement strand
AGATAGCGCCGAGCGGGTGAGCCATGCCGTGTACTGCGCCAAGGCCGACGTTAGAGAACGCCATGCCAGCCACGTACTGTGCCACAGCCATTCCGTCGCGAGCCTCCGGGTTAGACGGCTCGTTAACGGCTGTCTCCAGGTGGCGTGCGATCATCTCGATAGCCTTTATCTCGAACATGTCGCTCATCTCCCAAGCACCCTTTGTGATGAGGCCCTCAATGGCGTGAGTGAGTGCGTCGAGACCGGTAGCTGCGGTGAGCGAGCGCGGCAGCGTGTACATCAGTTCTGCGTCGACGATAGCGATAGCGGGGATGTCGTTGGGGTCAACGCATACCATCTTCTTCTCGTTCTCCTCATCGGTGATGACGTAGTTGATGGTCACCTCGGCTGCTGTGCCGGCTGTTGTAGGCAGAGCGATGATTGGCACCGACTTGTGCTTGGTGTCGGCAACGCCTTCGAGCGACACTACGTCGGCAAACTCAGGGTTGTTGGTGATGATGCCGA
>JBPGZF010000075.1:0-513 GCA_052033095.1 Collinsella sp. | reverse complement strand
GGAACTTGGCCAGCTTGTAAGAGCTGGTGGTGCCATCGTCGTTCATGGTACGGATGATGTCGGCGGACACGTAGGTCACCACGCCCGGCTTCTCGGCCAGGATGACGTCGCCGGAATCGACGGCGGCGCGCCATTCGGCGCCGGTGCCCACGAGCGGACGCTCGGATTCGATCAGCGGCACGGCCTGACGCTGCATGTTGGTGCCCATCAGCGCTCGGTGGCCCTCATCGTGCTCCAGGAACGGAATCAGGGAGGCGCCGACGGAAACCATCTGACGCGGGGAGACGTCCATGTAATCGACGGAGCTGACCGGCACATCGACCGCTTCCTCTTCGCCGACTCGGGCAAGGGCCTGCTTCTTGACGAAGTTGCCGTTCTCGTCGAGCTCCTGGTTGGCCTGGGCGATGACGTGCTCGGCATCGCGGTCTGCGGTCATGTACTCGACTTCGTCGGTGACGTGGCCGTTGACGACCTTACGGTACGGGGTCTCGATGAAACCGAACGGGTTGATGC
>JBPGZF010000074.1:0-524 GCA_052033095.1 Collinsella sp. | reverse complement strand
AGGTAATACGAGAGGAATCAACGAAAACGATTGCAAAAAATTGATTTTTCCTCTTGCAATAATTTTCAAAAGTGGTATTATAAAAACATAGAAATTGCTGTGGTATACGAATCCACATATAAGTGTTGACCGACTAATTTTTGTATTATCGGGAGACAGAGGTCTATTAACAGTGTGCAGGCTGGCTCACCCAGAAGCAACTGAAGTTAGTAGCGAGTCGCCCACCTGCTTTTTTACGTCGCGGGTTCAATACAAACGGTGGATCATCGGTACCAATACAGCATCCAGCCTCCTTAGCTCAGTTGGTAGAGCAGTGGACTCTTAATCCATGGGTCACAGGTTCGAGCCCTGTAGGGGGCATCTAAATCAACAGGAAAAAGCCTTGATTTATAAGGCTTTTTTGCTTGTCTATAACTGATTTGCCCCATCATTTGCCCCACATTTTTTTATGAGCAATCTTTCCAGACATCTCTAATTTGATTAAATTCTTCAAAAATTTTCTCTTCTAAAGTGTGTCCATATAC
>JBPGZF010000073.1:0-581 GCA_052033095.1 Collinsella sp. | reverse complement strand
GACTATTGTGTAAGATGTATATGATGGTTGACTTTCGTCTACAGTCATATTTTGTGGTTCATAAACCTTCTATTCATATAGCTTAATAAGATCTTCTCTACGCTTTTCATTTTGTTCATACGAAGTCCCATGGATAAGATCGCTATTAAATCTAAGCTTAATGAACTTGCAAACAGCCTAATTGAGCCAGAATAAAGATTCGTCAGTAGATGGTTTGTCTAGCTGGCTATCAAATTTATTTATCTCTCTTTCTAGCCCCACTAAAATATCTATATTCCTCATTACTCAGCCTCCTACTATTTTGGTTGTGATTTCTATTTAGAATTACCCTAAGCAAGCTTTAGTTTATACTGAGTCAAATACATGTCTACAGCACCTGATACGAGCTCTTCGAAACATGAATACGGAAGCGAACAATAACTATGTACAGCTCCAGCAGACTGGTCGTTATCATCAAATTTTAATACATTGAATTTTTTCTATGTATATGAATCAGATATAACCTTAAACTAATTACTTGTATAATTAGTACTTTCAAATATAACTAATGGGTTTTTTATAATACCATTGTAGTTGTAGTA
>JBPGZF010000072.1:0-600 GCA_052033095.1 Collinsella sp. | reverse complement strand
GCGCAAGGGTTGGGCAGCCCCTTAATCGAAGCTCTACGGGAGTATCGTACGCAAAAAATATTAGGGTGTTAGGCAATCCGAATGTACAGCCAATTTCCATGAAAATTAAATCGTTCATGAGACTATGATCGATGACTCCGTTACAGTCAAAGAAAATTGATGGAGGCTATCCTAGAATAAGAAATAGCAAATCAGGTAGAAAGTTGATTCGAGATATGTCCATCCAGGACCATTTGACCTCCACTTTCATCCAAAACGATCTAGACTAATAGTTTATTTGCACTATGACATACAATATTATATAGTCTCTACAGAGTAGTAAGCTGGTATATTATGTATGCGTATGTTGTATGCAAGAGATATAAATTATGAAAACCTAGAAAGTTTAAAAGATAACATGTTTAACAAAAATTGATGTCCCTTCATAGAGTGAATCTTACGTTGTAAGTAAGGGCTTGAGGTGAAGAAATCGAGTGCCAACCGATATGCCAACCATGCTAAAGTATACTGCGCAACAGTATATGTAAACATAAAGGTTCGAAGCAATACAGGAAATTGATGGGCAGCTTATATCTATGTTGTAAAACGACTGTGTATATT
>JBPGZF010000071.1:0-648 GCA_052033095.1 Collinsella sp. | reverse complement strand
CTATCCGCTGGAATGGACCGGCAACCGCCAATCGGTAATTTGCGACAAATGTAAACGCATCTACAGCCTGGAAAACGGAACCATCACAAGCGGCGGAAAGAGCAAAAACGACAAGGCGCTGATGAAATATCAAGTAACCTACAACGGCAAAGGAACCGATATATACGTGGGAAACTAAGCAGAAACGGAGGGCAAGCGAAAAAAAATGGCGCATTCCTATCTTAAAAAATGTAAATCGTTTGGAGATTTAAAGAAATAGCATTACCTTTGCACCCACATAACGCGGAAATAGCTCAGTTGGTAGAGCACAACCTTGCCAAGGTTGGGGTCGCGGGTCCGAGTCCCGTTTTCCGCTCAACTCTTAACGTTTACCATGCCGCAATGGTGGAATTGGTAGACACGAGGGACTTAAAATCCCTTGGCCAGTAATGGCTGTGCGGGTTCGAGTCCCGCTCGCGGCACCTTAAAGTTTTTCCTTATGAAAAAATTTGCTTACATCCTCATTTTATTCATTACGCTGGTCTTAACATCATGTGGTGTTAGCAGTGGGCATTTCAAGTTTGAAGGCAAATTTCTCAACATGAATCAAGGCGAGTTTTATGTATATAGTCCTGACGGGGGCTTTGAAGGCGTTGACACCATCAAGGT
>JBPGZF010000070.1:0-651 GCA_052033095.1 Collinsella sp. | reverse complement strand
GTTCCCGGGCGGCTTCTCTGCCGGCGACGAACCGGACGGCAGCGGCAAGTTCATTGCTGCCGTATTCCGCAACGAAAAGCTCAAGGAAGCCATGGAGCAGCTCCTCCACACCCGTGACGGACTGGCTCTTGGCATCTGCAACGGCTTCCAGGCTCTGATCAAGCTGGGACTCGTTCCTTACGGTGAATTCAAGCCGCTGACAGATACAGCACCGACACTGACATTCAACACGATCGGACGCCACCTGTCCCGTTTCGTAACGACCAAGGTCGTTTCCACCAAGTCCCCGTGGTTTTCTCTCTGCAAGCCGGGCGACCTCTACAGCATCGCTATCAGCCACGGCGAAGGCCGCTTCATCGCATCCGATGAACAGATCAAGGCTCTTGCCGCTAATGGCCAGATTGCTACCCAGTACACGGACCTTGAAGGAAATCCGACTTACGACAGCAGCTTCAACCCGAACGGTTCCTCCTGGGCCGTCGAAGGCATCACCAGCCCGGATGGAAGAGTCCTGGGCAAGATGGGCCATACAGAAAGAAGCGGCTCCAACATTGCCAAGAACATCTCCGGCAACAAAGCGCAGCCGCTCTTCGAATCCGGCGTGAAGTACTTCAAAGGCTGATTCTTGAAACAGCACTAACTGCATAATAA
>JBPGZF010000006.1:0-74261 GCA_052033095.1 Collinsella sp. | reverse complement strand
CGATCATCGTGACCGGAGGGCCGACAACCAGCGTGGTGATGGCGACGGCGCCACGCTCGGCCTCATTGCCCATGGTGCCCATCAGGCCAGCGTACATAGCGTTGTTGGCGCCGGTGCAAGCGGCCAGCATCACCATGGCAGAGATGCCAAACAGGTTGTCGTTGAATACATAAAGGATGAGCAGCGACACGGCAACGACCACGATCTGCTTGACGGCGATGATAATGGCGCCGCGGGCAGCGGCGGCAGGAGCACTCTTAAACGAAATCGTCGTACCGACGATGAGCAAAAAAGCGCCCACGAGCGGTCCTGCACCCTGCTGGGTCATACCAAGCGTAAAGCTGCCGAGCGTTTTGAACAGGTCGGGGAATAGCGTGTTGAGCAAGCAGCCCAGCAAAAGCGGCACCAAAATATTGGCACCCGGGATGGAGGACATCTTAAAGAACGGCTCCTTTGCCGCCGGCGCCTCCACCGCAGTCGATTCACTCATATATATCTCCTTTGGATGCATGCGAATCGTAGCCGCACGCGCCTATGTCAGAAAGAAGGCGACGGTCCCGAGTCGCAGGAACCGTCGCCGAATAATCGTCGTGGGGTATTACCCGTCCAGAACGATGCCGCCGTCGCAGTCGCCGATCTCGCCGTTCACGAAGCTGGCGAGGTCGGAAGCGAAGAACAGCACCATCTGCGCAGGCTCGCTGGCCTGGGCGGCGCGGCCCAGAGGAATACCGTTGATGATGCGCTGAGAGTTCTCGTCAGAGAGAATCGAGGTCATATCGGTAAGGGTAAGTGACGGGCACACGGCGTTGCAGCGGACGCCAAACTTGCCGCCTTCCTTGGCGACTGCCTTGGTTAGACCGTTAACACCGGCCTTGGAGCTGGCGTAGGCGGCTGTGCCGAGCAGGCCGCCACCGATCTTGCCCGCTACGGAACTCACGTTGACGATAGTGCCGGCATGGGCCGCCTTAAAGTGCGGATACACGGCGTTCATCATAGTGAAGGTACCGTTGAGGTTGATGTCGATGGTGCGACGCCACTCGGTGTCATCAATCTCGTCGAATTTCTTGGTGCTGATGACGCCAGCGCAGTTGATCAGGATGTTGGTTTGCGGCAGGTCCGTAAAAATCTGCTCGACGGTCTCGCGTGCCTTGGGTGCATCGGCGACATCGAGCTGATAGAACTTGTTGCCCTCGCCAAGCTCGGCCACCGCGGCCTCGCCCTTAGCAGCGTTCCTTGCGATGAGCGCGACGTGTCCGCCGCCCGCAACGATGCCCTTGGCAATCTCGAGGCCAATGCCCTGAGTGCCGCCGGTAACGATCGCGGTTTTGCCCGTGAAGTCAAATGCCATGACTCCAACCCCCTTGATTCAGGTGTCTCCTTGCGGGAAGTTGGAGCATCGCACGTGGCGATAAATGAGTCCCAGTCGTCATGGTGGTGACAACCCCCCCGCCTAACCGCGGGCATAGTAGTTCTTTGAAACGCTTCAGCAATTGAATTTTTTAACTCTTTATGCGCTCTTTATATTGCCCACTGCATGAGGCCCGAATATGCGGGTATCATCTTTCACCGAAAGTAGTTTCTAGTGTTAGGGGTTTTCGGTGGAAGATACCGATTTCCATGAGCTTGGACGTCAGCTCTTAACTGAGTTTGGCAGCATGCATCATCGCATTTCACGCTCTGCGGACAAAGCTCTCGGCGGCGAGATGGCTGTCATGCGCGCCCTCATGCTCGCTGGCGGTTCGCTCACGCCGAGCGAACTCGCAAATCGCGCCTGGGTCTCGAGTGCCCGCATCGCCAATATCTTACGCACTCTCGAAGCCAAGGGCTGGGTCGAGCGCGAGCACTCAAAGACCGACCGTCGTCGTGTACACGTCACGATGACCGACAAGGGATTCCAGAATCTCGAAATCAAACGTCGGGAATTCGAGGAGCGCACCGCGGCCTTCCTCGAGCAGCTCGGCGAAACAGATACCCAAGAGATGGTGCGCCTTCTAAGGCGTCTCAACGATATTATCGACTGCAATCAAGAAAGGAGAGATGCCGAGTGAGGATTCTCAAGCTCTTTAAAAAGCATGTCCCATCACTGTTCGCAGCTATCGTACTTATCGTAATCAGCTGCAACGCCGATCTGGCGCTGCCTACCTATATGAGCGACATCGTCGACGTGGGCGTGCAGCAAGGCGGCATCGCCTCGCCCGTGCCCGACACCATTCGCGCCGAATCGCTCGACGACCTCGAACTCTTTATGAGCGCCAAGGATGCCAAGACGGTAGAGGCTGCGTTTGGCAAGGCGGACAAGAACGGCATCCGCACGTACAAGGGCACCGAGGACGAGCGCGCCGACGGCAGCAAGATTGCCGACATCATGAGCCTGCCCGAGACCGTCGTACTTTCGCTCAACCAAGGCATCGATGCCAGCTCCATGGGCGACATGATGGGCGCGTCCAGCGAGAAAGACAACAGCGACCCCCAGGCCATGCCCACCCCCGAGCAGATGACGGCAATGACGCCCGAGCAGCTCGCCGAGATGCAGCAGAAGGCCGCAGCGGCGCAGAACATGCAAAAGCAGATTGATGCCGACGGCGGCAAGATCACCATGAAGAGCCTGCGTCTAGGCGTTGAAGGCGGCCTAATCGACCAAGGCAAGCTCGTCGAGGGCGCCAACGAAATGGCGGACAAAATGGGCTCCATGTCGGGCTCCATCGTCACTCAGCGCGCCGTGAGCTATGTGCAGGACGAGTACAAGGCACAGGGCATCGACCCCGCCGACGTGCAGAACGCCTACCTGGGCCGCATGGCGACCACGATGTTTGGTCTGTGCCTGATCTCACTGGTCGCCACCATCCTAACCGGCGCCGTGGCCTCGCGCACCGCCTGTTCCATCGCACGCGACCTGCGCCGCGAGACCTTCAACAAGGTCATGCACTTCTCGCCAGCCGAGGTGGGCAAGTTTAGCCAGGCCTCGCTCATCACTCGCTGCACCAACGACATTCAGCAGATTCAGATGGCCGCAACCCTGTTTATCCGCATGTGCCTCATGGCACCCGTCATGGGCATCGTCGCCGTCATGCGCGTCCTGGCCAACCACACCGGCCTGGAGTGGACCATCGCCGTGGCCATCATCGCGGTCTCGGCCGTCGTCGGCGTGCTTATGGGCCTCACCATGCCCAAGTTCAAAAAGATGCAGAGCTTTGTGGACCGCGTGAACCTTACCGCCCGCGAGCTGCTCGACGGCCTTATGCCCATCCGCTCGTTTAACCGCGAGGAGCATGAGCTCGAGCGCTTTGACCAGGCGTCCCTCGACCTGATGACCACGCAGCTCTACACCAACCGCGCCATGAGCTTTATGATGCCGCTCATGATGCTCGTCATGAACTGCATCACCGTGCTTATCGTCTGGTTTGGCGCGCAGGGCGTGTCCGACGGCGTGATGCAGGTCGGCAACATGATGGCGTTCATCTCCTACACCATGCAGATCGTCATGGCGTTTATGATCCTCACCATGGTTTCGGTTATCCTGCCCCGCGCCGAGGTCGCAGCAGAGCGCGTGGAAGAGGTCATCACCTGCCCCACGAGCATCAACGACCCCGCCTCGCCCAAACTGCCCGCGGCCAGCGCGCCGCGCGGCGAGCTCACCTTCCGTGACGTGAGCTTCCAGTATCCCGATGCCCGCGCCGACGTCATCAGCGGCGTGAACTTCACCACGCACGCCGGCCAGATGCTCGGAATCATTGGCTCCACGGGCTCGGGCAAGTCCACGCTCGTGCAGCTGATTCCGCGCCTGTACGACGTCACGGGCGGCAGCATTTCGCTCGACGGCATCGACGTGCGCGACATGACCCTTTCCGAGCTGCGCCACCGCATTGGTTACATCCCGCAGCAGGGTCGCCTGTTCTCGGGCACCGTCGAGAGCAACCTCAAGTTTGCCGGCGACATGGTGAGCGATGATGATATGCACCAGGCGGCACGCATCGCCCAGGCCGAGGACTTTATCGCCGAGCGCGAGGGCGGCTACGACTCCCCCATCAGCCAGGGCGGCTCCAATGTTTCGGGTGGTCAGCGCCAACGCCTGGCCATTGCCCGCGCGTTGGCCAAAAAGCCCGAGGTCGTGGTGTTCGATGACTCGTTTAGCGCCCTCGACTACAAGACCGACGCGCGCCTGCGCGAGGAGCTGGCCAAAAACGTCACCGACGCCGCACTCGTGGTCGTGGCCCAGCGCATCGCGACCATCATGCACGCCGACCAGATCATCGTGCTCGACGACGGTCACGTAGTGGGCACCGGCACGCACGAGGAGCTGCTGCACGGCTGCCCGGCGTACCTGGAGATTGCACAGTCGCAGCTTTCCGCCGAGGAGCTGGGGCTTACCCAAGAAGAAATTGCAGCCGTCATGGAAGGAGGCGAGCGCTAATGGCAGACGAGACCAAGACTCAGATTCCCAAGCCCACCCGCCAGCGTGGTCCCATGGGCCGCATGGGTGGCATGCGCCGTGGCGAAAAGGCCAAGGACTTTAAGGGCACCATGAGGCAGCTGCTCGGCTATATCGGCCAGCACAAGATTGCCGTGTTTGCCGCCGTCGCCTTTGCCGTGTGCTCGGTCATCTTTAACATTGTGGGGCCCAAGGTGCTCGGCCAGGTTACGACTAAGCTGTTCGAGGGCTTGGTTGCCAAGGTCAACGGCACCGGCGATGTCGACTTTGCCTGGATCGCCAAGACGCTCGGCTTTTTGCTCTGTCTGTATCTGGCGAGCTCTGCCTGCAGCCTGATCCAAGGCTGGCTCATGACCGGCGTCACGCAAAAGATTTGTTATCGCATGCGCAAGGAGATCGCCGCCAAGATCGCCGTCGTTCCGATGAGTTACTTCAACGGCCACAGCAAGGGCGACGTACTCAGTCGCATCACCAACGACGTCGATACGCTCGGCCAGTCGCTCAACCAGAGCGTGACGCAGCTCATCACGTCGGTGACGCAGATTATCGGCGTGCTCGTCATGATGCTTTCGATCAGTCTGCCGCTCACCGGCGTCACCGTGCTCACACTGCCGGCCGCCGCGATTATCCTGACCGTGATGATTCACTTCTCGCAGCCGTACTTCCGCGAGCAGCAGCAAGTCCTGGGCACCGTCAACGGCATTATCGAGGAGGACTTTGCCGGTCAGAACGTCATTCAGGTGTTCGACCGCGCCGAGGCCTCGATCGAGGAGTTCGACCGTCAAAACGACCGACTGTTTGTGAGCGGTTGGCGCTCGCAGTTCCTGTCGGGCCTGATGATGCCGCTTATGAGCTTGGTGGGCAACATGGGCTACGTGGGCGTTGTCGTGGTGGGCGCACAGCTCGCGCTGACCGGCAATGCCACGCCCGGCGACATCCAGAGCTTTATCCAGTACGTGCGCAACTTTACGCAGCCGGTGCAGCAGCTGGGCAACGTGAGCAACACGATGCAGTCGATGGCCGCTGCCACCGAGCGCGTCTTTGAGTTCCTCGCCGCGCCCGAGGAGGAGCAGAAGGCCGACGCCCAGATTCCCGAGAAGCGCCCCGGCCACGTTGAGTTCGACCACGTCAAGTTTGGCTACACGCCCGACAAGACCATCATCCACGACTTTAGCTGCGAGGCGCAGCCCGGTCAGACCATCGCCATCGTCGGCCCCACCGGCGCCGGCAAGACCACGCTCATTAAGCTGCTGCAGCGCTTTTACGACGTGGACGGCGGTTCGCTGCGCGTCGAAGGCGTCGACGTGCGCGACTGGGACCGCGCGGCGCTGCGCGGCGAGTTTGCCATGGTGCTGCAGGACACCTGGCTGTTTAACGGCACCATCCGCGAGAACATCCGCTACGGACGCCCCGATGCGACCGACGCCGAGGTCGAGGCCGCTGCACGCGCCGCACGCTGCGACCACTTTATCCATACGCTCGCCGGCGGCTACGACTTTATGATCAATGAGGAGGGCACCAACCTCTCACAGGGCCAGCGCCAACTCGTGACCATCGCCCGCGCCATTTTGGCCGACCGTCCGGCGCTGATTTTGGACGAGGCGACTTCCAACGTCGATACCCGTACCGAAGAGCTTATTCAGCGCGCCATGGATGCGCTGATGCAGGGCCGCACGAGCTTTGTCATCGCGCATCGCCTGTCCACGATCCGCAACGCCGACGTGATCTTGGTGATTCGCGACGGCGACATCGTCGAGAAGGGCACGCACGACGAGTTGCTCGCCCAAGGCGGCTTCTACGCCGACCTGTACAATTCGCAGTTCGACGAAGCGGCGTAAATTCTGCCGCAGGGAACGAATAACGCCCGAGAACGGGGACGCAGGACAATCTGCATCCCCGTTTTTGTTTTGCAGCCCTCGAACCGCCTCCCCTGGGACCTGATTGACGCCCTCCCTCAAGGCCCCGTGGACAAAAAATGGCAAATATGAGTACTGTCACCTTTTTAGTAACAGCCAAAACTGCCCCAAACGACCTCATTGCGGCCTAGATATGCCTTCAAATTGATCAAAATGCCCGGTAGCATGCTTCTGTGTGCCAACGTTAATGAACATATTTACTGTTGTGTCTATTATCTTGTAAGATCGATATGATACTACGCTAGCAACAGTACTCATATTTGCCATTTTTTGTCCACAGGGTATGCCGCAGAAGATCCAACTTGCTCCAGCGTGCCGTACGTTGGCCCTCCCCTTCCGGCGAGCGCCGACATTTCCCCAGATAAAACCGACCAAAATAAACCTGTCCCTTTTCGGCAGGTTTCACTTGCACTTTAGCGTGCGACAGCGGATAATGCCGAGCATTCGAGAATTCGCCAATTGTTGCCGTTAATTGATAAAGGAGGCCCCATATGGCCATGGAATTCAAGCGCAGGTTGCCGATCCCCATGGAGATCCGCGAGGAAATGCCGCTTTCCGCCGAGCTTACCGCCAAAAAGCAGGCATTCGACGCCGAGGTCGCCAAGGTCTTTACCGGCGAGGACGCACGCAAGGTGCTCATCATCGGCCCGTGCTCTGCCGACCGCGAGGATTCGGTGCTTGAGTACATGAACCGACTGGCCAAGACCGCCGAGGAGGTCAAGGACAAGCTCATCGTCATTCCGCGCGTCTACACCAACAAGCCGCGCACCAAGGGCACTGGCTACAAGGGTCTGCTGCACAACCCCGACCCCGAGGCGCCCGATGACCTGCTCGAAGGCGTCAAGGCAATCCGCCACATGCACCTGCGCGTCATCGAGGAGACCGGCTTCTTTACCGCCGATGAGATGCTCTACCCGTCCAACTACCAGTACCTCGTCGACCTGCTGAGCTACGTTGCCGTGGGTGCACGCTCGGTCGAAAACCAGGAGCACCGCCTGGTGTCGAGCGGCATTTCGGTGCCTGTGGGCATGAAGAACCCCACCGCCGGTTCCACCACCGTCATGCTCAACTCCATCTACGCCGCCCAGGCACATCAGAGCTTTATCTTCCGCAACTGGGAGGTTGAGTGCGACGGCAACCCGCTCGCGCACGCCGTCATGCGTGGCTACATCGGTCTCGACGGTCGCACCTACCCCAATTACCACTACGAGCACCTGGAGCGCCTGGCCGAGCGCTATACCGAGCATGCCGGTTACGCCAACCCGGCGGCGGTCATCGACTGCAACCACGACAACTCGGGCAAGCGCCCGCTGGAGCAGTATCGCATTTGCAAGGAGGTGCTCGACAGCTGCCGCCGCAACGAGTCCATCTCCAAGCTGGTCAAGGGCTTTATGATCGAGTCTTACCTTGAGGACGGCAACCAGCCGGTCGATGGCGGTGTCTTTGGTAAGTCGATCACCGACCCGTGCCTGGGCTGGGAAAAGACCGACTACCTCATCCACGAGATCGCAGAGCGTATTTAGAGTTACGGCGTTTTGCCAAACGCCGTAACCGGCCGACGCTGCAAACCCGTCAGAGCGGCAATCTGCCTTTCAGCTTCGACGGCATGACCAGAAGGTCAATGCCGCCTTGTTTCAAGGCACCTTGCTCGCTCTGGCGGGCTTTCGCCGTCTGCGCCAAAACATCGGCGTTGCCAAAGCCGGCACTTGGGGACGCTCCTTTTGAGGTAGTCGTGACAGTTAGGGACGTTCCTTTTCTGCCGGCAGTCTGGGACATTCCTTAAAGTAGTCGTTGGGGACGCTCTTGTTTGACTAGTCGTTTAAGAACGTCCCCAATGACTACCCAATTGCCACCTCTCCGTCCCCGAGGTATCGGCGCTCGTCTGCCGAATGGTTGATGCGGCAACGATGTCGCCATGTCACACTCATAGGTGGCCTGACCCAACCTGGAAGGAGCCTCCATGAGCCTTGACAACGTAACCCTGCGCGCCGCCACGCTCGATGACCTGGCCGGCATCGCCGCCATCTACAACCAGCTGTGGTGCAACACGCTGCGCAACCGCGGCGACGTCGAAGCTGCCGATTTCTGCGCGCGCTTTAACATCGCCATGCAGCTGCAGCGCTCCCCCATCGCACTCGTCGCCGAGACCGAGGGCCGCATTATCGCCGCCTGCTGCATCGGCATCTTCGAGGACGGCAAGCCGCGCACCAATCCCACGTGGGAGCCCTGCTATAACGAGATGTTTGCCCAGGCAACCGAGATGGCAAAGACCGCCGATGCCAAGCTCGAGGGCTCGCTCTTTGGAGACAGCCGCGAAAAGGCCACAGCGGATCGCTTTGCCGCCACAGGCAACGAATATGCCCAGGGTCAACTCAACTTGATTATCATTATGCCTGAATGGCAGGGCAAGGGACTCGGCCGCAAGCTCATCGACCTTGCGCGCACCGAGCTCGCCAAGGCAGGCTGCACCAAGTTCTTCCTGATGAGCGACTGCAACTCCGACTGGCAGTTTTACGAACACCTCAACATGAAGCGCATCCTGGAGGACCACAGCCAAGACACCGGCGACGGCTTTATCGTCTACATGTACGGAAGCGCGCTCTAAGTACCCCTTCAATCAAGGCGAGCCGGGAACCCGGCCCTTGGCCTCTGCCCAGGATTAACCCAGGGGGCCGGACCGCCCGTCCCTAAACCTGCCCGACAGCGCGATATCTCGTCGCCCGAGCGCGCCCCTCTTTAACGAGTGCGCCTTCCTCAAGCAAACCGTTGATAACCCGCAGCGTCACGTCGCGCCCAGTTCCCAGAACGTCCGAGGCATCCTGGCGCGTAAAGCCGCGGGGCCGCTCAAGGGCAAAGCGAATCAAGGTGCGAGCGTATCCACCACGTCGCTCGTCCGAGACATCCTGTAGCATCGCGGACGCCTTGCACGCAACATCAAAGCCAAGCTCCTCCACGAGCTTGGCACGCACCTCGTGGCCGCAGTCGCCATTCATCGACACGTGTCCCTCTCGCTGCGCTCGCACGGATGCAAACGCTTGCGAAACATCGGGCGGCAGCGCCCCTTCCCGCTCGAGCTGCTCATAATCGCTGTAATCCCCACGCAAGTTGGGACCGCTATTGCCACGAGGCGTCAGATAGGAATTGCGCACGGCATTGACGTTGGGCAGCGACAACCTAAACATTGCAGGGTAGGCGCAGACCTCGGGTTCCAACCCTTCCGCCTCATAGAGCGCACGGATCCCCTTGAGGCCCGTTCCAAACGCCTCAACCATCCCCAGGCGCAAAAAGAGCAGTTGCAGCTTTGGATTCCGAGCGTCCGAGCCGCCCGCAAGCGCCTCCTCGACGCTGATGTGCTGCGGCCCTCCCGCATTGGTAAATTCAAGCGCCGTACGGCTCATCTTGATAAGAGACGCCACCGAAGATTCGTAGTCGCGATGGATAAACAGGTTCAGAATTCCCTCTCGAACAGCCTCGCGGGGATAGTCGTCCTTATCTATGCGATCGAGTCTTCCCGGCACAAAGTACATACGCGTTGCGTTCGATATATTGAGGAACCGTTCGATATCCTCTATCTGCCTGAAGATCGAGCCCTCGCCATCCTGGCGGTCGATAAACTCGGTATACGCATCGTCGTTGAAGAGGCCAGCGCGGACTGCAAAGGGGTTTTGGTCAGAGACCAGCAGTGCCAAATTGGTGTAAAAGCCCAGCTCATCGATAAGGCCGAGATTCTTTTGAGAGGTTTGGTCAAACGTAATCTCCGCGCGCCTAAAGACCCGCTCGGCTTCAAAAAACGTCAAGCTCTGTTCATGAGAGCGCGCGGTCTCAAAATAATCGCCGTCGGTGCGCTTGATCATCGAGCGGATCTGGGCCATCTCGATGGGCACGTTGGCAGGACCTAGGCGCCGATATACCCCGGCGGGAACAAATCCCTTCGAGCACAGGCAGTACGGCTTGTGAGGACCCGCTTCCACCTCGATTTTCACCAACGCTGCGCCATCGATGTCCAATGCGGAGACCGTCGTGATTTCAGAAACGTCGGGATACACGCCATCGGTTATTGCATTAGAGCATTGAAGCATGGTGGCATCGATATCGTCCACGCCGACGATGCTGCCAAAATCGTCGATTCCGATATACAAGGTACCGCCATTCGAATTGGCAAACGCCACCACAGCTTTGAGCAGCTTAGGGGTAAATGTGCACTTGAACTCCACGGTCTCACTTTCAACAAGCTGCATGCTACCCCCTATCATCGACTATCGACGATTCTAGACCAACTATCGACGATAAGCAAGGCCCCTGGTACCCTCGCTTAGACCCGAGTGCCCGCGTGCAACGCTGCCCGCCACACGCAAAAGGGCCCGCCAGCGTGTGCGCCAGCGGGCCCCAGGTCATATCGACACTACCCCGTGTGCCTGCAACCGCCTCTACTTACAGCGCGCCTTGGGCTGCTGCTGGGTGATGCAGTGGATGTTGCCGCCGCCGTAGATAACCTCGCGAGTCATGATACCGATGACTTCACGGTCCGGATAAGCAGCCTGGATATCCTTGAGCGCCTGGGCGTCATTGGGATCGCCGAACTGCGGTACAAGCACTGCGCCGTTGATGGGCAGGAAGTTGAGGTAGCTCGGCTCGAAAGCATCCTCGGGGGTACGCGGCAGCACGCCCTCGACGGGGTCAATCGTGCTGGCCTCCTCCTCGGTCATATATACCGAGGTCGCAGGCATAATCACCTTGTGGATCTTGAGCTTGCGGCCACGGGCATCCGTCGTCTCGGAAAGCGTCTTATACGCCTCTTGGCACTCCTTGTAGAACTTATGGTTGGGATCATCGGTCCACATGCAGCAGACCTCGCCGGGCGCACTAAAGCATGCGACGTCGTCCACGTGCCCGTTGGTCTCAAACGGGTCGATGCCATCCTTGATCCAAATGACCTTCTCGATGCCCAGGTACTCGGCAAGCTTCTCCTCGATCTGCTCCTTGGTGTACTGGGGGTTGCGGTCCTCATTGAGCAGGCACATCTCGGTGGTCACCACGGTGCCCTGGCCGTCGCAGTTAAACGAGCCACCCTCGAGGATATAATCCTCGGGACGATAGCGGTTAACCTGCTCGAGCTGTGCCACCTGCAGGCCAATGGAAGCGTCCTTGTCCCACGGGAAATACAGGCCGTCAATGAAACCGCCGTAAGCATTAAAGTGGAAGTGCGAAAGAGCAACCTCACCATTGTCATTAACGAGGAACGCCGGGCCGGGGTCGCGAATCCAGCTGTCGTTGTACTCCATGTGGATAACGCGCACGTTCTCAACGCCGTCGAAGATCTCACACACCGCGGGGAAGTCTTCAGTGTTGACGCCCACAGTGATGGGCTGAAAACGTGCAACGGTCTTAATAATCTCGGTAAAGACCTTTTGCGCCGGCTTGGCACCACAGCGCCACACATCCGAGCGATGCGGCCACAAAATCCAGGTGCGCTCCTGCTCTTCGTACTCGCCGGGCATGTAGAATCCGTCCTTCTTTGGCGTAGACTCGCTCTCGTAAATGGTCTTCATTTCAAGCTCCTAAATCTCGGTGCTTTTGCTTGACGAGACCATGATGCGGCCGCACCGAGATGTTCTCAATGGTCCCTCGAGCCCCTTTCAGCGACCGACGGTATACCATTCGCTGACCTAAAGTTCTATTCAGGCCGAGAACATGACATACTGGGTTCCACAATGGAAAGGATGCCCTATGCCCCCATGCAATAATCAGCAGACTATTGAGTTGGACAGTACGACCTGGACTGCTCTCAACGAGCTCGCGCTTGCAATCCACGCATCACACGGTGTCGATAAGCTGCAAAAGGAGACCCTCGAGGGAACGACAGGGCTCGTGCCCCATCGGATCGCCATGTTCGACCTGATCGAGGCGGCGGGCAGTGATGCCCCACGCTACGTCCACCCCGCAAGCAGCGGAATGGACGACCGCGCACTGAGCGACTACTACAACCGCTACGCCGCGATGGACTATACAACATGGAGCTTTGACTTACATAAGGTCGGCGTCTACCGCGACCTCGACCTCGTCGACGTCGAGCGACGCGATGCCACGCCCATCTATCGCAAATGGATGGAACCGCAGGGCGTCTACTTTGGCTGTACGGCCACGCTCGCGCACAACGACAGCCCGCTAGGAAGCATCACCCTGTTTCGTGAACGCACGGCCGGAGACTTCACCGACACCGAGCTCGCAATCCTGCTCGAAGTCGCTCGGCACGCGAGCCTCGCGCTCGCCAACCTCTATCCTCGGGGCATTAAACTCACCCAGACAGAAGACACAAACCAGCTAAATGCTTTCATTACAGAACACAATATCCAACCGCGCGAAGCCGAAGTCATGCGGCTCATGCTCGACGGCAAAACGAACAAACAGATGGCAAACGAGCTATTCATAAGCGAGTCAACCGTCAAGAAGCATGTCAACGCCATCTATCGCAAGCTCGGCGTCAGCAACCGCCTGGGCCTCATGACTGCCACGCAAAACATCCCGCGATAAAAAAGGGCGCCCTCCATGCAGAGAACGCCCTTTGATTTCGCCATTTGAATTAGTGTCGGCTCTGGCTCAAAGAGTAGACAGGTTTATTTTGGCAGGTTTTATCTGGGCAAATGTCAGCCGCCGCGAGGGAGCTGCCTTCCCTCGCGGCGGTCCTCTAACAGAAAAAACCAAGTGAGTAGGCTTTTTGCAGGAGGTCAAGCACGCCCCAAAACGCCACAGCTCTGACCTGCGGTTTTATTGAGTATTTGTCGCGGTGTGCTCGGCATATCCAAATAAGTCTACTCACTTGCATCTGCCCATCCCCTTTGTGGTGGTTTGGAGCTCTCCTCGGCGGAATGCTAGACTGGCGGCGTATACATTCGCGCCAAAACACGGGTCGCATGCAAGAAAGGAGATGCCATGGCGCCTATCGCACCGCTCAAGATGCTCGTCGCTCCTGCCGCCAAGACCATCGCCCGCCTGAGCGACTCACTCACCTACGAAGATATCCCCTGCGTCGTCGAATCACGCGAGGACAGCTGCCCCTACCTGGGCCACGTCCCCTACTTTGCACCCAAGCTCACATCTGATCCCGAGCAGCGTGAGCAGTAATCCAAGATGCATCTAGCACCGCACAACTCGCGGCGCTACTGTTTTGGCGCAAAGCGACCTGTCCCCCTTGCGCCAACGCCGGGATTGTCGACACTGCGGCCGCGGCGCGATATGAGGCGCGAAACCTCGCCCAGCAACACGCCGATCACCACACCCATGAGGATCGGCAACTTTGACATCTCGGCGGGCGAGCTGTTAAGCGGCACGATTGTCGCAACAATCGAAAGCACGAGTTCTATCACCGGCACCGCAAGCGCTACCGCAAGCACCTTGCCCTCGAAGGGCGCGCGGAACACGCGCGGGCGGTCGTCGTATTTGCGCAGGCGCCAAAACCCCGGGAACATCGGGATATAGCTCATGAGCAGAAAGACGACGTTCATCGAAAAGAAGACCCAAAAAACGTCGGAACCCTCACCCAGTGGAATCTGAAGTAGCAGCACCAAGCTGCAAAACAACCGTTAATGAGTGCCGAGCCGTTGGGCATGCCGGTCTTCTTGGACACCAGCGCAAAGGGACGCGGCATGTTGCCATGGCGCGCGGCATAGCTCGCCACGTTGTTGACGCCAAAACTCCAGCAGATCATGTTGGCGAACAGCGTCACCAAAAAGGCCATGCCCACAATCATCGTCAGCGGGTGGCTGCGCCCCACCATGGCGGCAACCGCGTCCACAATGCCCGAATCGAGCGAAAGCTGCTCGGTGGGAACCGCAGCCCCAATGCCGATGCCGCAAATGATGTAGATCGCCGCGATGGCAACGCCACCGGCGATAACCGCCTTGGGAATATCGCGCGACGGGTTCTTCATCGTGCTGGCAAAGGTCGCGACCACCTCAAAGCCCATAAAGTTGAATAGGATGATCGAAAGATACGTCAGTGAGTTAGTGTCTCCCAGATTGGGGACAAAGGTCTTAAACGACATATCGTTGGCAAAGCCGTTGTTGCAGGCAAACCAGATGCCGACGATTCCCAACACGGCGGTAATGAGCACCTTGATGACGGCGCCGCCATCCATGACCCAATCGGCCTCGGCCACCGGCTGCATTGCCATGACCGTGACGCCCCACACAAAGACAAGCTCGATGGCAATTCGGACCCCAAGCGAAAATTCGATGCCCCATACCGCATTGATGACACTGGGGAACATGCAGGCGATACTTGCCACCCACAGTGGAAAGTTGACCCAATAGCACCAGGAGCAGCGGGCGCCCCAACGGTCGCCCAAGCCCAGGCGAACCCAATCGTACAGGCCGCCCTCGGAATCGAACGCCGTACCGAGCTCGGCCACCACCAGGCCATAGGGAAGCAAAAACGTAATGATGAGGAAGATCCACCAGAAGAACTGCACGTTACCCATGGCAGATGCCGGAGCGGCCGCCTCGATGGTAAAGACAACGCAGATAACCGAGAGGATGACCTCGAACAGGGAGAACTTTTTACCTGCCACGACACGCTCCCCCTACAGCAAAAAGGATGGCATCTGTACCGAAGGCGCAGCCCAAGGTAGGGTTGCAGGCCGCGTCACCGGTGCAGGTGCCATCCCAAAGAGAAGAGAGGATGCAATTGTTGGACCAACGCTCGCGGAACAGGCGCGTGTAGATAACGATACGCTGGTACATAGATACTCCGATCAAAACGGTCGCGCTCGCAACCGGAAACTATCAGCAATTGAATACGCGTCTGACCTGGGAAATTCAAGCGAACAATTGGCCTAACCCGCAATAAATCCCAGATCAGACGCGTACTCAATCAAAGAGGCGGGCACTCCGAAGTGGAGGCAACGGAGTGCCCAAAGAAAAACCCAGCCGACCAAGACATCAAGTGACCAGACCATCAATGCCCCGAGATGGTCACGGTGCGATTCACCGACTGTCCGATTGATCGGCTGGGTTTCTGAGGTGCGGCAGATTCCCGTGAAAGAGGAGCGCCGCGTACTTTGTGGTACGCAAGCGACGAATGAGCGGGAAGGTGCCGTGCCTCAGGAAGCCAGACAATTACGCGGACGGCTCCTGCTGAGTAATGCAGTGGATGTTGCCGCCGCCGAAGACGACCTGCTCGGACTGAACGCCGACGCACTTGTAGACGCCCTCGCCCCAGACCTCGTCGTAGATCTTCTGGAGCGTGTCAACGGCCAGCTGGTCGTTCTCGTCGCCGTACTGCGGGACGATAACGCCGTGGTTGGTGACCAGGTAGTTCATGTAAGAGGCGATCAGCGGCTCGTCGGGGACGCGCGGCTCGGCGTTCTCGTCGGCGTCGATGGTGTCGCAGGAAGCCTGGTCCATGAACAGCGGGTTCACGGGCATGCAGAGCTTGTAGACCTTCATCTTGCGGCCCTTGGCGTCAACGGCGTTGGAGAGGGTCTCGTAGGCAGCGTGGCACTGCTCGTAGAACGGATACTCGGGATCGTCGGTCCAGATGCAGGCCATGACGCCCGGGGCGATGAACGTGGCGACGTCGTCGATGTGGCCGTTGGTCTCCTCGGGGTCGATGCCCTCCTTGACCCAGATGACCTTCTCGACACCCAGGTAATCCTTGAGGTGCTCGTCCATGTAGGCACGAAGCTCCTCGCTCCAGGGCTCAAACTTCTTGTGGTACTTGGGCCAGATGGACTCGGGATCCTCTTCCTCCTCCAGAACCGCAGAGCAGGTGCGGCCCGGGGAAAGCAGGCACTGGTCGGTCACGACAAGGGTGCCCTCGCCGTCGACGGTGATGGAGCCGCCCTCGAGGATCATGTCGTCGGGACGATAGCGGCGGCAGCCGGAGAGCTCAGCCATCTTGAGGGCGATCTGCTCGTCCTTGTCCCACGGGAAGTACAGGCCGTCGACGAGGCCGCCGTAGGCGTTGAAGTGCCAGTGGTTGGCGCGCTTCTCGCCCTTGCCGTTGATGACGTAGGTGGCGGCAGTGTCGCGGAACCAGGCGTCGTCGGTGGTCATCTCGATGACGGTGACGTTCTCGTCGTTCTCGAAGACGGCCTTGCAGTTGGCGTAGTCGACCTGGTTGGCGCACATATAGACCGGGGTGAACTCGGAGATGGCGCGGGCGATGGCGGCATACTGCTTCTGGGCCGGCTTGGCGCCGTGGGCCCAGGTGTCGGTGCGGTGGGGCCAGCCCATCCACACGCGATCCTGCGGGGCGAACTCGGCGGGCATAAAGAAGCCGTCGGCCTTGGGGGTGGACTCGGACTCGGTGATCGTACGCATAAGATTTCCTCCAAATCGAACGATCGCTTGCTGCGGGCGGGTTACCCGCAGCCTAAAACCAAGAGATGGTAGGCGCCCGTTCCCCGGCAAAGGTCGGGGCGCCCGGCGCCGGTTTTCACGGAGTCGCACCGGCAAGCGACGACGTAACCAAGTGCGCGGAGACAAAACGCACGAAGGATACGGAAGAGAGATTGGGGTGGGCGGTGGTTACCGGAGCTATCGCTCACACCCACCCCGGGGAATGGTTAGCAAACCTGTCGCTTGGGCACGTCTCCGAAGAGGCTAGAGTGCCCGGAGTCGGGAGCGACAAGCCCGACGAAGCGCACGTTGGTACGCGAGGAGGGTTGGAGCCCCAGAACCGGGTGCTCTAGTTCTCCTCGGCCTCGGCGGCCTCCTCAGCGAGACGCTGAGCTGCCAGCTCGGGAGTGAGGCCCTTGTACTCGGTCTCGCGGCCCTTGGCGCTGACGACGCGGACAACCTCGCCGATGAGCAGAAGCACGATGAAGATAACGATCATCGGGAGCTTGTCGCCAATTTCAGCGGCAGAGAGCGGCACCAGCGTTGCAACGATGGCCAGGATCAGCTCGATGCAAGGGATGGCCAGCATGACCTTCATCATGGCACCCTTAAACGGGAACGTGAAGATGCGCTCGCGGTTGGGGTCGTTCTTACGAAGGTTGAGGAACGCCGGGAACATCGGGATATAGGTGAGCAGCAGGAAGACGACGGAGGTGCCGAAGAGCATCCAGAAAACACCGTTGGAGATGGCGTCGATGGGAACCAGCTGCAGGCACAGCACCAGGGAGGAAACGATGGCGTTGACCAGGTTGGCGCCGTTGGGCATATCGTCATCCGAGATCATCGAGGCGAAGACCTTGGGCATGTTGCCGTGCTCGGCAGCGTAGCGGGCGACGGAGTTGACGCCGAAGGACCAAGCGGCCATGTTGGCGAACAGGGTGATCAGGAAGGCGATGCAGATGACCTTGAAGATCATGGAGTCGCCCACCATGGTCTGGACTGCGACGATCATGCCGTAGTCGGGGTCGATGGAGTCGGCCGGCACGGCGGCGCCGATGCCGAAGCCGGCGAACAGGTAGATGACGGCGATAGCCACGCCACCGACGATGATAGCCTTGGGAATATCGCGAGCGGGATCGGCCATGTCGTCGGTCATGGTGCAGATGACCTCGAAGCCCATGAAGTTAAAGATGATGATGGACAGGTAGCCAAGAGCGTTGGTGTTGGTAAGCTCGGGCAGGAAGGTGGCAGCGGACATGTCGTTCGCAAAACCGTTCTCCATGGCATACCAGATGCCCAAAGCGCCAACGATAACGGCAACGGCGACCTTGATAATGGCGCCACCGTTGAGGACCCACTCGGAGTCGGCAGCCTTGGAGCGGCCCATAAGGTAGACGATCCACACAAAGGCAAGTTCGATACCCATCTTGGCAATCAGGTTGAACTCGACGCCAAAGACCATGCCCAGGATGTCGGGGAACATGGTGGCCAGCGAGGCGATCCACAGCGGGTAGTTGACCCAGTAGTAATACGAAATGCGGGCGCCCCACTTGTCGCCCAGGCCATCGCGTACCCAGTCGTAAATGCCGCCCTCGCCGTCATAGGTGGTGCCGAGCTCGGCGACAACCATGCCATAGGGAAGCAGGAAGGTCAGGATCAGGAAGATCCACCAGAAGAACTGCTGGTTGCCAATGGCGGCAGCAGGTGCGGCGGCCTCGCAAACGAAGACGACGCAGATGATGGTCGAAATGACCGTCAAGAAGGAAAGCTTTTTCTTTCCGTCGCTCATGATGAGCTCCTTCGCTCAGTCTTGGACAGATCCGAGGCCCTAAGGTATTAAGGCAATTGCTTGGGCCTCGGTGAGCGGGCGACAGGAGACGAGCATCCGCCGCCCGCAAACGTGCTTTTAGAAGCCTTGAGGCTTAGAGCTGCTCGAGAGCCTCGAGAGCGGCGTGGAGCTCAGCCTTGGCAGAGTACTCGACACCCTCGTCGTTGAGCGGGGTGCGCTTGCCCAGGGCGGCAAGGAGAGCACGGATGGAGTGCTTGCGGTTCTCGGCCTCGACCCAGCACAGGGAGCGCTCGGGATCGTCCATGACCTCGTCGACGACCTCCTCGTTGCGGGTGGCCGGCAGGCAGTGCATGAACTTGGAGTTGGGGCCGGCGAAGTTCATCATATCCATGGTGACCTGATACTTGGGATAGAACACGTCCATGTAGTTCTCGCCCGAGACCTCCTCGTCGTACAGGCCATACCACACGTCGGTGTAGATGAAGTCGGCGCCCTTGATGCACTCGATGTCGTCGGAGATAACAACCGAGCCGCCGGAAACCTTGCAGTTCTCCTCGGCGATGGCCATCATCTGCTTGCCGAACTCGGCGCGCTCCTCGACGGTGCCGACGTGCAGGCCGCCGTCGGGGATCTGGTGGCCCTTAGGTCCAAACTGGACAAACTTCATGCCGATCTTGGAGGCGATGAACATGAGGGAGACGCAGACCTGGGTGGCGTCGCCGATGAAGGCCAGGGTGCAGTCCTCGATCTTCTTGCCCTCGGGGAGGTTCTCGAGCATGGTCATGAGGTCGCCCATCTCCTGCGTGGGATGGTTGAACTCGGACATGCCATTGATGACGGGCACAGCGGAGCCCTCGGCGAGGCCGACGACGTCCTTGTGACGGTCAACGCGAGCCATCATGATGTCGAGCAGCGAGCCCATAACGCGAGCGGTGTCGCCCAGGGACTCGTGACCGCCGAGCTGGATGGTGCCAGGGCCATAGAACTGAGCATGGCCGCCGAGGTCGGTCATAGCGGTCTCGAAGGAAAGACGGGTGCGGGTGGAGACCTGCTGGAAGATCATGCCAAGGCTCTTGTTGCGGAGCAGGTGCGGATAATAACCGTCAACCTTGATGGCCTTCTTCATTGCCAGGCCAAGATCCTCGATAGCCAGGATCTGCTCTTTGGTGAAGTCGTTGGTGTCGATGAAATCCTTAGGCAGTGCCATGTCGATTTCCTTTCCGCCGGTCTTGCCGACTATTAACTATGAGGCGCTCGAACATCACGCCTCGTGTTGACAAGACCATCATTCACCCGTATGCAATTTTTACCTAGTTTATTCGGGATTAAAGACCGTTCACGGAGTTACACCCTCTCTAATCCAATATAAACCCGCAGGTCAAGAGTTTACAGGGGGTTTACCGTCTGGAACCGTGAACGGTATACGGCTATGCTGTATCTTGGCGTTTAATCCGCAATGGAACGAACGGCTGAGGCATGTATACCCGGGGGATATAGCGGGCTCTATAAGAGATCAAATGAGACAGGACGGTGACAGATGGACACACTCATGTTCTTCTATACCCTAGCAATACTCGTGATCTGTATTGTGACGGCAGTGCTTTCGCTTGCCGCCTATGCCTCGTCCCGTCGACGCTTCTTTATCTATGGCGGCGGCGTTTTTATTTGCTACGCCATCGAGATGACCGAGATCTTCTTTTTTGAATACACGTTGCAAAACCGAAGTTTTCCGGCCAATGACTATTACGCAATTACCATGCCTGAAATGCGGACCCTTGTGGCGACCGCTTCACAGGCTTTTATTTGGCTGATTGCCATGGACTTGCTCGACAAACATTCTAAAAAGCAGTTCGTTATCCCCGTCTTAACGTTTTTGCTGTGCGAGTCGCTGATTATCGTCGCTGTCCCCTCCGGCCCCATGCATCAGTGGCTCTACTACACGATGCGTCAGGTATTCCTTGTCTTTGTGGGACTGTATATCTGTTGGACGGCTCATAAGAGTACAAAGGTTGAGCTGAAGGCACGCGTTAACAACCAGCGAAAGCACCTGATTATCGGCGCCATTCTGGTCGGATGCATCGTCGCCGAGGACTTCTACAACATCCTGGTGGTCCCCATGAGCTTGGCGCCCTCCTGGCTGCAGCTGTACCTATCCGAGCGCAACTTTAGCGAGAACATCTTTGCGTGTTACTTTGCGATCCTGCTCATTATCTACGCCTATCACGTGCTTTCGATTCGCATGCAGGAGGCACCCGAGGAAAAGAACGTCAGCGATCTTGATCGACACATCGAAGAGCAGATGCCCTTCTACCGCAACGCCTACAAGCTCTCCAACCGCGAGACCGAAGTCATGCGTCTGGTTGTGCTGGGCAAATCGAACCAAGAGATCGCTGACGAGCTATTCCTTGCCGTGGGCACCGTCAAGACCCACATCCACAACATCCTGGTCAAAACCGAGCAGCAAAACCGCACGACGTTGATCCTCCACTTCTGGAAGCGCTAACCTGCCAAAAAAGGACAGGTTAATTTTGGCAGGTTTTATCTGGGCAAACGCCGACCGCCGCAGGGGAGCTGCTTTCCCTCGCGGCGATTTTCTAACTAGAAAAAAACTAAGTGAGTAGGCTTTTTGCAGGAGGCCAAGCACACCCCAAAACGCCACAGCTCTGACCTGCGGTTTTGTTGGGCGCTACCCGCGATGTGCTCGGCATATCCAAAAAAGTCTACTCACTTGCATCTAAGATGTTCTAGATACGCAAAATACCGCCGCGAAAGGAGTCCAGCCCTCTTCGCGGCGGTTATTCGCTCTGGTTTTGCGACGGTTTTGCCCGCTTGTTACTCGCTGTAGCGGGTGGCGATGGCAGCTTGTACCATGCCGGCGCTCATGAGGTAGGTCACCAGGAAGTAGCCACCGTAGGCCGCCAGGAAGATTGCACAGGTGAGGCCCACGGTGCCGCCGATGCTCATAGCTCCGAATATGCTCACCAGCTCGATAATCACCTTAAGTGCCACAAAGGAGTGCGCCAGGCCCACTGCCAGCGGGAACAGGAAGAACACCGCTTGCTGCGCCATCACCGAATGGCGAATCTGGCGGTCGTCACAGCCGATCTGTGCCAGCACACGATAGCTGCGGCTGCCGTCGGCCACGTTGGAGAGTTGCTGGATCGACAGAATCGCCGCGCATGCAACGACCAGTACAAAGCCAATGTAGATGGCCAGATAGCTAATCATGCCGTTCATCTGCGCCGCCTGCGTATACATCTCGGAACGCGTGATGAAGACTCCCCATGACCCCGGCTCCTTGCCGTCAACGAGCAGATTGTCGAGCAAGGTGTATTTAATGCTCTCGTCTGCCTCGGTCGTATCCATCCCCTGTTTGTAGTTAACGAGCAGGTTACTGGAATACGGCTGCAGATTAAGTTGGGACAACAACTCATCGGCTACGACCACGGTACCGGGATTGCTGCCCATCGCCGAGTTGGCGATGGCCGCCGTGTCCTCGTCCGACTTATCGGTTGCGGGCTTGAGCTCATGCCCGCCCAAGGTGAGGGCATGGCCGCCAGCCATATACTTGGTGTACAGGTCGCCCAGCTCACCGCCCATATCACACGTGAGCAGATACTGGTCGCGGCCAATGCTCACCGGCTCCTCGCCCATCATCTGGCGCAGTTTGTTGTACTGGCTCGCCGGCGTCACAAACAGACCCATCGCATCGGCGTTGCTTCCCTCGAGCGCCTTGGGAAGCTTTTCGCCCATGGCCTTGCACATCTCACCCGCCACCACCGAGGGGCCCGAGCCGCCAAGCGGGTAACTCAGATACGAATCGATCTGCACATGTTCACCGGCAACATCGGCGATATTGACCTTTTTGTCGGTCTCGTCGTTGTTGTCCGCCGACTTGCCCTTAATACCGTCTGCAACGTTATCGGGATCTTTACGATCGCCATGCCATGCAGCGTACAAATCGACCGTTGCATCGGCCAGCACCATGCGATCGGCCTCAGACGGATTGACATACTCCTTGTAGTAGTCGAGCGTTTCGGGCGTGTAATAGACATACGTCTGAGACACGTCAACAGGGTTATAGCGCTCCAGATTCTCGTTCATCACATTGGCAATCGACATACCGCACGTCACCGAGGTGATGGCCAAAAACAGAATCATCGCGATGACGCCCATCGAAAAGCACACCGTATTGACCTTGGCCGAAAGCTGACGCACGGTAAACATATTGAGGCCGCGCCAATACACGCTGCGCAGGCTCTGCAGCAGCTTGATAAGCATGCCCGAGAGTCCCCAGAACAGCGCAAAGGTGCCCACGGTAACCATAGCGGTTGTAATGCCAAACTGGCTCATGGCCTCTTGCAGCTTGCTGTCCGTCGCGGTTAGTGGGAACCCATCACGTAGCAGACGGTAATAGGCCACGCCCACAAGCACCACGCCCACGGCAAAGATGGCAATCGCGATCCAGGGGTTGCGTGTCTTGATGCTCTCGTTGCGACGCTCGGCACCCATGAGCTCAATGAGCTTAGTGCGACGAACGGCGCGCAGGTTCAGCAGTAACGTGAGTACGAACATCACGAGCATGCAGGCAAGGGTCAGGTTGAACGCGTGCACCGAGAAAAAGAAGTGAAAATTGGCGATCTGTGTCTTAAAGAGCGAAGCCGTAAAGAACGTCATGAGCTGGGAGAGTCCCACACCCAGCACAATGCCGGCGACAAAGGCCACGACCGAGACGATCACCGTCTCGAGCGCCATGATCGTGGCGACGCGCCCGCGTCCCATGCCGAGCACCTGGTACAGGCCAAACTCCTTTTTACGGCGCTTCATGATGAAGTTATTGGCATACACCATCAAAAAGGCCATGACACCGGCCAAAAAATACGTCAGGTAGCCGAGCATGCTGCCCATAACCTGCGCCAAGCCCTTTTCATCGATTCCGGCGATGTCGACCTGCATCGAGATGGTGTTAAAGGCATAGAAGACCGTGACGCCCAGAGTGAGCGTCAAAAGGTAGACGAGGTAGTCGCGGCCGGCGCGGCGGACGTTGCCCCAAGCGAGTTTACAAAGCATCGGAGCCCTCACCGCCCATCATGGCAACGACCTCCATAATGCGGTCGAAGAATTCTCGGCGGTCGGTGTCGCCGCGGCGCAGCTCAGTGAAGATCTTGCCGTCACGAATAAACAGCACACGGCTCGTGTAGCTGGCGGCAAAGCTGTCGTGCGTGACCATGAGCACCGTGGCGCGCAGGCGGCGGTTGAGGGCCTCCAGGCTCTCGAGCAGCAAACGGGCGCTCTTGGAATCGAGGGCGCCGGTGGGCTCGTCGGCCATGATCATGGTGGGGTCGGTGACGAGCGCGCGAGCCGCGGCAACGCGCTGCTGCTGACCGCCGGACATCTGGTAGGGATACTTGTCGAGCACCTGACTGATGGACAGGCGCGCCGCAACATCCTGCACGCGAGTCGAGATCTCTGCCGAGTTAGTGCGAGCGATGGTGAGCGGCAGGGCGATGTTCTCGCGTGCCGTGAGCGTATCGAGCAGGTTGGAGTCCTGGAAGATAAAGCCGAGCTCCTCGCGGCGGAACTGCGAGAGTTTGGCCTGCTTCATGCGCGTAACGTCCTGCCCGTTGATGCGAATGGTGCCGCTCGTGGCGCTATCGATGGTCGACACGCAGTTGAGCAACGTCGACTTGCCCGAGCCCGAAGCGCCCATGATGCCAACGAATTCACCGCGGTTGACGGTAAAGCTGACGTCGTTGAGCGCGCGGGTCACGTTGCCTAGCGCTCCGTATACCTTTTCGAGATGCGCGACCTCCAGTACCGGGGTCGCCATGTGCGTGGTTTGCATACCGAGTCCTTTCTTGCGATTAGTCTACGGCATCTATAGTCGCAAGAAGACGAGTCGGCTACCATCGATATGGCTTACGCTTGCCTTACCGTTGTGTAAGGTACGGGTAGCTAGCCTGTCACGTGTTGATGTTGAGAGAGGACTCCTGTTGAAGACTGTTCATGTTGCCGCTGGGATCATTCGCAAGGAAGGATCCGACGAGCTACTGGCCGTGCAGCGCGGCTATGGCGACATGCAGGGACTTTGGGAGTTCCCAGGTGGCAAGCTCATGCGCGGCGAGACGCCCGAAGACGCCGTGCGCCGCGAGCTCATGGAAGAGCTGCAGGTAAAAATCACCAACCTGCGTGACTTCTACACCGTTGAGTATGACTACCCCGATTTCCATCTCTCCATGGAGTGCTACTACTGCTCGCTCGCTGATGATTCCGATGAGCCCCAGAAGCGCGACCGCCAACTCGATATCCGCTGGATTCCGCGCACCTCGCTTGCCACGGTGGAATGGATGCCCGCCGACAAGGGGCTCATTGATGCCCTGATTGAGCTGAAGGAAGACCGGCTTGAGGCAAGCTCCGCCGATGACGCCGCGCCCAACACAGCCGACAAACCCGCCACCAAACCCAAGCGCGCGCCTAAGCGCCGCAGCAAAAAGCGTCCCAAGCCCGGTCTGCTCGACGGCATCGATACCTCGGACCTCTCCGCTGACGAGCGCGAACTGGTCCGCCGTCGCGCCGCCATCAAAAAGTCCATGAAGGGCAACAAGCGCGCCAACACCAAGCCCGAGCTGCTCGTTCGTCAGCGCCTGCGCGCAGCAGGCCTTACGGGTTATCGCTTGGAATGGAAGGTACCCGGCAAGCCCGACATCGCCTTTCCCGGGCGCAAGATCGCCATCTTCGTCAACGGCTGCTTTTGGCACCGCTGCCCCAAATGCAACCCAAGTCAGCCCAAGCGCAACGTTGAGTTTTGGGAGGCAAAGTTCCGTCGCAACGTCGAGCGCGACCGCACCGCCGTGGCAGCACTCACTCAAATGGGCTGGACACCCATAACCATCTGGGAATGTGAGCTCAAAAAAGACCGCATCGACGCCACGATGGAAAAGGTCATCGAACAGGTGCGCGCCGCAGAGCCGCAGCGCTAACAGCGGGCATTCACACGCTCCGCACGTCCGCGCCACATCCACGTCACAAACCTTAGAAAGCCCTTAAGCCCAAAACCTTTCAAGAGTGTTACTCAATACCTCTGAACTGCAGTTTCATCGTAACACCAAACCAGGTTAAGCCTTTCTTTAGCGCTTCTTCGCAGCAGCCGCGTCATAATACTGCCAACGTACGGGACCTAGCAGCACACCCCGTGCGCAACCTTTTGGTGGACATCGAGGAGGCCGCATAAGCATGCATTCTTCCAATGACGCAGCACAGCAGCCATCCCTAAAACATGCAAACCTCTTCTCCTTCCCCCCGACACAGAGAAACGGCTTCCTCGACTCCCCCACCACAAAAGCTAAACGCTCAACCGACCAGAGCCACAACTTGCGAGCATCGTTCGAAAAGCTCCAAGCATCCCTAGACAAAACCTTCCCCAACCAAGCCCGGGCATACTAGCCCCCACCAACAGAGCGCCCCTCGCACTCCACTATTCCGCCCCAACGCCACAAGGGCGATCGAGCAGGACGGCTTGGGCAGGTCCCCGTACTTAGTTTCCAAAATCATTCCGCAGCGCGAAGGCTTCTTATTATTTTCAGACCTAACGCCACAAGGGCGACGACCTCGAGTAGGTCAACCTGGGAGGGACGAGGGCTTAGTTCCCCAATCTTTCCGCAGGGGGCAAAAAGCCTCGCCGCACGAAGTGCGCAGCGAGGCTTTTTGCATGCCCGAGGACGATTGGGGAACTAAGCCCTCGTCCCTCCCCGGGATATGTAGCGAGTCGGAGTACCCTTGCTGTTACTCTGCTTTGCCCACAGAGTTGAGGTTGGTCATGCGGATCTTAACCAGCTCGGTGATCTCACGCATACCCTCCTTGGCCGGCTTCTTGGGATCGAAGCAGGCAGGGTTCTCGGCCATGTAGGCCATGAAACCCTTGGTGAAGGCCTGACGCAGCTCGGTGGCGTAGTTAACCTTGCAAATGCCGTTCTTCACAGCCTCGGCAACCTGCTCATCGGGCACACCGGAGGTGCCGTGCAGAACCAGCGGCACGTCGACGGCGTCGCGGATGGCCTTGACCACGGACTGCTCGATGTGCGGATCGCTCGTGTACACACCGTGGCTGGTGCCAACGCCAATTGCGAGGGAGGTGCAGCCGGTACGCTCAACGAACTCCTTGGCCTCGGCCGGATCGGTGTAGGGGCTCTCGCCCTCAACCGCGGGACCGTCGTCCTCCTTGCCGCCAACCTTACCGAGCTCAGCCTCGACGGGCACGCCCATGGCGCGGCCAGCATCGGCGACGGACTTGGTCAGGGCGATGTTGTCCTCGAAGGACTCGTGCGAACCGTCGATCATGACGGAGGTGTAGCCCGTGCGGAAAGCCTGCATGCAGCGGTCATAGCCATCGCCGTGATCGAGGTGCAGAGCGACGGGCACGGAAGCGCGCTCGGCGGCAGCCTTGACCATACCGTAGAAGTAATCCAGGCCAGCGGTCTTAATGGTGCCCGGGGTGGTCTGCATGATGACGGGGGACTTGGTCTCCTCGGCGGCGGCCAGAACGGCCATAACAAACTCGAGGTTCTCGACGTTGAACGCGCCGACGGCGTAATGGCCGGCCTGAGCGTCCTTGAGCATCTTTTCGGTGGTAACAAGTGCCATGAGCGTTTGCTCCTCTCCCTCGCCCGCATCTGGACATCGGGCGTAGTTGTTCACAAGGCGTTTTACCTTGCGTTTTGCTGCGCTCATTGTATGAAATTAAGCGGGTATGCATGTGCGAGATATTGTCATCGCGCGAGGTCCAACCTTCATTTTGAAAAGCAAACGGAAGGGGTCGAACCCGAGCGCGTGTGTTCGAAATTGAGTTTTGAGCCTTGATCATCTTTCTTTTATAGAAAAGATAAGTAATCGAAAGGCGTTTTCTTATTTAAAAAGAAAATGAACGAAAATAGACTCAACACAATTCCTGCAAATTTCAGACGATGATGGAGCAGCCATGGCCCATGCAACAACCCGAGCTTTCGCCGATGAGCGTCGTTCCGCCATCATGGAGATGCTCGAGCATAACCCCTCGGTGCAGGTAGCAGAAATCGCCCAGACCTTTGGCGTGTCCTCCGTTACCGCCCGCGCCGATCTAGACGCGCTCGCCGAGTCCGGCAAGCTGCGCCGCACGCATGGTGGCGCTGTGTCGCTCCAGAAGCGACTGACCGTATCCACCCAGGATCGCCGTATCAACGTCAATGTCGCCGCCAAGCAGGCCATCGCGCAAAGCGCCATTGAACTCGTCGGCAATGGTGACACCCTGCTCGTCGACTCGGGCACCACCGCTCTCGAGTTTGTCCGGCTCCTCGACCAGCGCGATGGCATCACCGTCATCACGGCCGACATTACCATTGCCGATTACATCGACGAGAGCATGCCCTCAGTCGATGTCGTCATGCTGGGCGGGGCACTGCGCAAAGGCCATCGCTATCTGTACGGCCCACTTACCATGCAGGCGCTCCAAATGGTCCACGCCGATCTTGCCGTCATGTGCCCTGGCGCATTTGTTCCCGGCTGCGGCTTTACGACCGACTTTCCGCAGATGGCCGAGACCAAAGCGGCTATGGTCGGTGCTGCTCGTCAAAGTGTCGCCCTCATGGACGCCAGTAAGGTCAACGGACGTGGCATGTACCGCTTTGCCGAGCTGACCGACGTCAACGCCATCGTGATGGACCGTGACCCCGATCACGCCGTCGCCACCTCAATCGCCGAGATCGTCGACAACGCCCGCCCAAATCTCCTCATCGCCGGCGCTTAAACAAAAACCACCACAAAGGTGCCTGTCCCCTTTATGGTGGTTTTGATCGCGAGTGAGAGACCAAAACAGAAAAGCCGTCGCATAGGTGAAGGAGATCTCCCATGCGACGGCTTGGGCACGCAAAACATTGCATACCCCAAAGTACGATTACGGCTACAAAACGCCTTCGACGCTGTCTAGGATGCCCTCGGCATTCTGTGTTGCGTAATCATCGACAGTAATGACGCGAACGTTTTTGGCGCCCGCCTCTTCAAAAGCCTCTTTTGCATAGCCGACCTGCGGTCCCAGCAAAACGATATCGGCTTCAGCAATATGGTCCGCAGCGGTAGCCATCGGCGAAGCCTCAATCTCAATCTCGAGATTGCGCGCCTCAGCGACACTTTTAATCTTTGCAACCAGTAAGCTGGTCGTCACACCGGTATTGCAACAGACGAGTACTTTTTTCATTAGGAGGCCCTGCCTTCCTCTTCGATCTAGTCTTTCGGCAAGACGCCTTTCATTTGGAGATAGAGCATAGCGAACAGAATGTCTGTATGCTGTTTTTTCCAAACAACTTCCAATTGTCTTCAAGTTCAGAGGAGGGGAGCCGGAGGATGGCAGCCGGCTCCCCTCCTAGAAGAATGGGAAACAAAAACGTAGCGCTATTTCTTCTGGACGTACTTGAGGCAGTCGAGCGTAACGGCGACGAGAATGATCAGGCCGGAGAACACAAACTGCAGGTTGGTATCAATACCCAGAATGGTCAGTGCATAGGTAAGAGCGGTGAAGATCAGCACACCGACGGTGACGCCGGAAATCTTGCCGATACCGCCGGTGAAGGAAACGCCACCAACAACGCACGCGGCGATAGCGTCCATCTCCCAGCCCTGGCCGTAAGCAGCGGAGCCAGAACCGACCATGCGGATGCACTCGAGCCAAGAACCAAAGCCGTACAAGATACCGGCGAGGATGAAGGCGCCGATGGAAACAGCGAAGACGTTGATACCAGAGACGGAAGCAGCCTCGGGGTTGCCGCCGACGGCGAACATGTTCTTACCGAAGGTGGTCTTGTTCCAAATGAACCACACGACCACAATAGCAGCGATGGCCCACAGGATAATCGACGGGAAGCCGCCAATACGCGGAGTGACCATGGCAGGAATCAGAGGATTAATCGAACCGAAGGACACGCCCTTGGTGGCATAGGTGACAAGACCAAAGATGATGAGCATGTTGGCCATCGTCGAGATGAACCAGTGCATCTTAAACTTAGCGGTAAAGAAGCCAGCAATGGCAGAGAATGCGGTGCACAGGACAACGCAGACAACAAGTGCCAGGATAATCTGGCCCACGACGGGCATGGTGGAGAAGTCGAAAGCGATGCCAAACACGGTACCGGTGTTTGGACCGGCGTGCATGATGATGGTAGACGCCACCATACTCATACCGACCATACGGCCAATCGACAGGTCGGTACCAGTCTGGAGGATCAGGCCGGCGACGCCAAGTGCCAAGAACATACGGGGCGAAGCCTGCTGGAAAATGTTCAGCACGTTCTGAGTCGTGAGCAGCTGCGTGCCCTTAACAACCGGCGTGATAGCGCACAGGGCGATGAAAACCAGCGCAATGGCGATATACAGACCGTTGTTGAGCAAAAACGTACGCGTATTGAACGTGTATTTGTAGTTCTCCCAGCGTTGAGCCATATTCTCGGCAAAGGTGAACTTGCCGATGCGCAGCAAATCGATCAGGTGGTAACGATAGGCGAAGGCCTCGTGCTCGCGATCCTTAATCTGCTGCAGCTCCTGCTGATAGGTCACCTTAGCGTCGAACTGCTTATTCTTATAGACGTACTTCTCTTCTTTAATCTCGGCCTGGTCGGTGATACCGGCAATGCCCTCCTGGTGCTCCTTCTCGAGCTGGGCGAGCTGCTTCTGGTAGGCAGCCTTGGCGGCCTCGCGCTCGGCAGCGCAGCTGACCTTGACAGGAGCAAGGTACTCAGTCTCATAGTGGGCCTTCAGGTAGTTCTCGGCGTCGGCAACAAGCTTGTCAATCTGACCCTTGTTCTGGACCTCGACCTTCTTAGCCTGCTCCATCTGAGCCTTAAAGCCATTGATGGCCTCATCGCGCTCTGCTTTGGTAAGCACGCGATCGCTCTTAGCGGCATCAATGCTGCTCTGCAGCTCGACGACACGCGTGGTACCGTCGGCGCGCAGGGCGTCGACCTTCTTCTGAATCTCGTTTACATAGCTGTCGATCGGCTGGAGGAGCTTCGTCTCCTCATCGACCGACAGAATCTTACCGGATACGGTAGGCATGTGTTCCATCCCCTTCGTCTACAGATACTTGGCGCTCAGACGGAGCAGCTCTTCCTGGTTCGTCTCCTTGGTGTTGACGATGCCCGAAAGGTGTCCGTTCGACATGACGCCGATGCGGTTGGTGATGCCGAGAATCTCGGGCATCTCGGAGGAAACCACGATCACCGTAGTGCCCTTCTTTGCCATGTCAATGATGAGTTGGTAAATCTCGTACTTAGCGCCGACATCGATACCACGGGTGGGCTCGTCCATCAGGAACACCTGCGGATAGCGCTCAAGCCACTTACCAAAAATGACCTTTTGCTGGTTGCCGCCAGAGAGGCTCGAAATCAGATCATCGGGGCCCATGCACTTGGTATGCATGGTCTTGATCTCTTTGTTCGTCGCGCGAAGCATCTTGTCGTTGGACAACGCGGGGCCACTCTTGTACTGATCAAGGTTGGCGATGGTGGTGTTAAACGTCAGGTCGCCCTTCAGGAACAGACCGTTTGCCTTGCGCTCCTCGGTAATCAGAGCAAAACCGTGCTCCATGGCGTCGCGCGCCGAGGAGAAGTTCATCAGGCGGTCGCGGAAGTACACACGGCCTGCAGCACGGGTACGAATACCAAAGATCGTCTCGAGCAGCTCAGTACGGCCTGCGCCGACCAGTCCATACAGACCAAAAATCTCGCCCTTACGCACGTCAAAGGTAATGTCCACCAGGTGCGGATCAAACTTCGTAGACAGATGCTGAACCGAAAGAACGTTGTCGCCGGGAACGTTATCAACGGGCGGGAAACGGTTGTCCAGCGAACGACCGACCATGGCGCTCACGAGCTCGTTCATGTTGGTGTCACTCGTACGCTTGGTCATAACCAGATTACCGTCGCGCAGGACCGACACGTCGTCGCAGATCTCGAAGATCTCGTCCATCTTGTGCGAGATGTAGATCAGAGAGATTCCCTGCTCCTTGAGCTTACGCATCATCTCGAACAGTTTGTCGACCTCTTGCGCCATCAGCGAACTCGTAGGCTCGTCCAAGACGATAACCTTGGCGTTATAGGACATAGCCTTGGCGATCTCGACCATCTGACGCTGAGAGACGCTCATGTTTTTCATGGGCTGGGTCAGGTTGACGGTCATGCCCAAGCGACGGAACAGATCCGAAGCTTCTTTGCGCATGCGCGCCTCGTCGATCACGCCGCCCTTAACCGGATAGCGGCCCAAGAACAAGTTATCGACCACATTGCGCTCGAGGCACTGGTTGAGCTCCTGGTGGACCATGGCGATGCCGTTTTCAAGAGCATCCTTAGGACCGGAGAAACTCACCTCCTTGCCATCGAGGAAAATCGAACCCTCGTCCTTTTGATAAGTGCCGAACAGGCATTTCATCATCGTGGACTTGCCTGCGCCGTTCTCACCCATCAGGCCCATGACGGTGCCGCGGCGGACGTCGAGGTCGATGTGGTCGAGCACTCGGTTACGCCCGAACGTCTTGCTCATCCCTCGAATCGACAGGACGATGTCGTCTTGCTTGTCTGACATGTATTCACCCCTCGTTTCCCTCGATGTCCTCCCTGTGCAACCTTATTTGCGCAGCTACGATAGGGAGAACGTCCTGATATGAGACCATTGCGAAATGTTTACGTACTCATGGTCTCTGAAAAGCAAGGGGGAGCAGTCTCCTGATCCCCCTTGCCAACATGCCTACATGCTCTCGCGAGCAATCACGACCTACTGGCCAAGAATCGACGTGTAGGAAGCGCCGTTGTCGGTCTTCACCATGTTGATGGCAAAGGCATCAAAGTCAGCCGGGTTGCCAAGCTTGTTGGTAATGGAGGACTCGTTCTGGCCGTCGCCCTGGACAACTTCGAGATCGAGGTTGAGCAGCGGAGCATACTTCTCGAGCAGCGGCTTGTAGGTGGAGCCCAGGAAGTTGTCGGCGGAGTTGTAAATGCTCAGCCAGACCTTCTTCTTGGGGCTGTCCTTCTCGTCGAGCTGGGCCTGAGCCGTCTCGTACAGGGTGTTCGCCGGGTCGGTGAAGTCCTTGTAGTTGTCGGCCGTGACCTCGAGGTTCATAGCGTAGAAGGAGCGATCGTCCTTGCTGAACTTGAAGTCGTCCTCGGCGATGACGTTACCGGCATCGTCAGCCTCGCCCACACCGGTGTTGACGTCGACGCCGTCAAGGGAGTTGCGGAGCAGACGCAGGGTGAGGTAAGCCTGGACAGCAGGGTTCTGGGAAATGGTGCCACCATAGGGGAAGTCGGTGTCGCCCAGGGCGGCAACGGCGTCGGAGTTGGCGTCGTAACCAAAGACGGGGACCTTGTTCTCCTTGGCCCAGTTGGAGTACATGGACATGCCCATGCCGTCGTTGTTGGAGACAACGATATCGATCTGCTCACCGAAGGCGGAAGCCCAGGTGCCGGACAGAGCGTTACCGGCGGTCGGTGCGTCCCAAGTGGCGCCGGCGGAGGTCTTCATCTCCTGGCTGGCGAGCTCACGGACGATGAACTTCTTGCCGTCGACCTCGATCTCGCCGTCCTTGACCTTGTCGGACTTGCCGTCCGTGTTGGTGCCGACGGGGTCGGAAACGATCTGGCCGTCCTTCTCGACAGCGGTGCCCAGGGCCTTGCGGCAGCCACGGGTACGAGCGATGGAGTCGTTGTGTCCCACGTCACCGATGGCGAGGACGTAGCCAATGACGCCGTCACCGTTGCGGTCGATATCGGCAGCATGAGCCTTGATGTACTCGACGACCATCTGGCCCTCGAGCTCGCCGCCCTGCTTGGCGTCAAAGCCGACGTAGTAGGTGTCATCGTTCCACTTGAGCGTGGTCATATCCAGCTCACCGGTGGAAGAGTTAGAAGGCTGACGGTTGTAAAAAACGACCGGCTTCTGAGCGTTGGCGGTACCGCCGGCAGCTGCAGCAGAGCCGCCATCGCTACCGGAGCCACCGCAGCCCACGAGGGAGCCGGCAGTAGCGACGCTCATCACGCCGAGGCCGCAAGCCTGAAGGAATTGACGACGAGAAAGTGCCATGAGGAATTCCCCTTTCTTAGCGCATCCCTTAATGCGCTTTGACTACCAAAATGAGCGCCGGGGGATGTTAGATGTTTGCGCTAACATCATTCGCCCCTCGGCAGGCTCTTACTCCCTGCCATAGCGCAACAGCAAGGAAGAGTCGTTAATGAGTACGTTAACAGCCTGAGGAATAAAGACTGTCCAGAGTTTTATCGAAGACGCCGAACGGTCGATTCGGGCGCGCGAACGGTATGTGAGAAATTGAAAAAATCAAGGTAAAGCAGGGTGTTTTACAAATAAATAGCGTTCCGTCACCGCAGGTAACGACACGATCAAGCGTTTTATCATCGGCATCTGCCCTTAAACAAAAACCGCCACAAAGGTGTCTGTCCCCTTTGTGGCGGTTGTGGTGGTTGAGCGTCAAAAGTGAAAGTGTCACTACTTGGAAAGCTCGTCGGCGAGAACCTCGATTTGAGCACGCGAGGCGTCGTTGAGCGAGCCCAGCACGGTCACTTTGTTCTGCGTCAGGGTGATGTCCTTCATACCCTCGAGCTCCTTGGTCATAACCTTGGCAGCGGCGGGCGCCCAGGAACCGGCCTCGACAAGCGCCACCGTGCGATTCTGGTAGGCATGCTCGGCGAGCGTATGGATGAAGGTACTCATGAACGGGAAGATCTCGCCCTGATAGGTGATGGAGGCGAGCACCAGGCGGTCGTAGCGGAACGCATCCTCAACGGCCTCGGCCATATCATCGCGAGCCAAGTCAAAGACGGAGACCTTCTGGCCGCGGGCCTCGAGCTCAGATGCGAGCTCCTCAACGGCAGTTTTCAGATGGCCGTAGACGCTCGCGTAGGCAATGGTGATGCCCTCATCCTCGGGCTGATAGCTCGACCAGGTGTTGTAGGTGTCGAGGTAGTAGCCCAGGTTTTCGCTAAGAACAGGACCGTGGAGCGGGCAGATAATCTGAATGTCCAGATCGGCGGCCTTCTTAAGCACGGCCTGCACAAATTTGCCGAACTTGCCGACGATGCCAAAGTAGTAACGGCGCGCTTCGCAAGCCCACCCTTCCGGATCCTCGATGTCGTTGGCGCCAAACTTGCCAAAGCCGTCGGCGCTAAAGAGCACCTTATCGGTGGACTCGTAGGAGAAGAGCACCTCGGGCCAGTGCACGTTGGGAGCACCGACAAACGTCAGGCTATGGCCGCCCAGGTCGAGCACGTCGCCATCTTTGACGACCATCTTGCGCTCGGGAAAGTCGGTGCCGAAGTAGTTGACCATCATGCGGAAAGCGCCCATGCTAGCCACAATCTGCGCCTGGGGATAGCGCTCCATAAAGGCGGCGATACCGGCGGAGTGATCGGGCTCCATGTGATGGACGACCAAGTAGTCGGGCGTACGGCCATCGAGCACGGCCTCGAGATTGCCGAGCCACTCGTCGACAAAGCCAGCGTCGACCGAATCGGCGACAGCGATTTTATCGCCCAAGATAACGTAGCTGTTGTATGCCATACCATTCTCGGACACGTCGTACTGGCCCTCGAACAGATCGATGTCGTGATCGTCGACGCCGATGTAGCGGATATCCTTGGTGATCTCCATCAGGCAAAGCCTCCTTGATAGACAAAAGAACCCGTCTATCATAACACTCGCCCTCGCAGCCACGGCTATCTGCCAGCATCCTTACCGATTGTTATTGATGCGGAATATACCGCTTTTGACCCTCAAAAACTATACGCGAGGCTCTGCCGTGGTGTGCCGAACGATGAGCTTGCCCGGAATACGAATGGCAACAGTCTTGCCCGTTGCCCCCGCCTTGGGAACCGCATGCTCGAATACCTCGCGTCCGCGCTGATGTAGATCGAATCGCACGGTCGTGAGCTCGTTATGCGCGACAAAGTCGTCGAGCGAGTCATCGACGCCCACCACGCTCACGTCCTCGGGCACACGCAATCCGCTGTCGCGCAACGCAGCGATCGCACCGTTTGCCATCTGGTCATTTGCCGCGTAAATCGCCGTCATGGTGCGGTCGTGCTCGGCCAGATATCTGCCGGCCTCGTAACCGCTGTTGGCAGACCAGTCACCCTCGAGCGGTTCAGCCATTTTGATATGCCTGCGCTCGAGAGAATCTCTCCAACCAGCCCGGCGGAACTGTTCGTCGACCGAGAAGGACGGACCGCCGATAAAGCGAATTTGCTCGTGGCCCAGCCCAAACAGATGATCCATAAGCAGTAGAGAGCAGCCATAGTGGTCAGAATCGACCGTGGTTACCCGCGGGTGAGCATACATGGTGACGATGACCGTGCCGATGCCCGGCAGAGGCGCAAACGTCTCAAAGTCGGGCGCCAGTCGGCTCATGCCGATGATGATGCCATCCACTGGCAGCGCCGCCATGCGACGAGTAGCCTCGGCAAGCGAAAACTCCTCGGTCTTGGACATCTCGACCAGTGTGATAGCACAACCGCGTTCGCGGGCCGCACTGGCAATGCCGTCGATCATCGTCAGGTTACCGAACTTGGTGACGTCGTTAACGCACAGCCCGACCGAATGGTAGCGGCCATCGCGCAGCGAGCGACCGGCATAGCTCGGACGGAAACCGAGCTCCTGCATGGCTGCCTGCACACGCTGACGCGTCTGCTCATTCACGTTGGGCAATCCGTTGGCAACGCGCGAAACCGTCTGCTGCGAAACACCGGCAGCGCGGGCAACGTCGACCATGGAAACCGGACGCGAACCCGTGTCGTTGGAAGGGCGCCTTGCCACAAAATCACCTTCGCTCCTGTAGGAAGCCTAAATACCCCATGCGAAATTGCTGGTCACACGGGAGGCTATGTTGTCTATCGATAATGTTAACGTACTCTACTATACCTATCAGCAGTTATGCAGCGCCCTCAACACCACCCGAATACCGTTCACGGCTCATTTTCGACCGATTGCAGGAAAGCGAAGAAGTCCGTGGTTCCAGGTTATGAGTACGTTAACATAAAGCATAAACACACCGATACCAAGATGGCCTGCGCTCCGGGCGCGCAGGCCATGGCGTCGTATTCGAAAGGACGCTCATGATTACCACAACTCCGTTCGGCACCGCCCCCAGCGGCTCGCCGGTTACGGTCTATAACCTTGTTTGCGCAGGTGCCCGCGTGCGCGTCATGGACTATGGCGCGACCATCCTTGGCATCGAGGTTCCCGATGCCTCAGGCGATGTTGCCGACATCGTGCTCGGCTTCGATGCCCTCGATGGCTACTTCGACAATCCGGCGTGCTACGGCGGAACTATTGGCCCTTCGGCCAACCGAACGGATAAGGGCCAAATCGAGATTGCCGGCACGGTCTATCAGATGGCATGCAACGATGGTCCTGACAAAGCCAATAATCTGCACACCGACCTTGTGCGTGGCCTTCATAAGCGCGTGTGGAACGCCACAGTCGACGAGATTACCAACACGGTGAGCTTTACCTGCGAGCTGAAAGACGGCGAACTGGGCCTCCCGGGCAACCGCACCTTTACCGTTGCCTATGTCCTGCAGGCAGGGCCAACGGGTGCCGCAGAGCTCACCTGCACGCAAAGCTGCGTTACCGATGCCGACACCTTCGTCAACATGACCAACCACACGTACTTCAACCTTGCGGGGCACGATGCCGGCACGGTTCTGGACCAGATCGCGACTATCGACGCCGAGGCTTTCCTCCCCCAGCGCCAGGACAACGTCTCTTCTGGCGAGGTTCGCCCCGTGGCCGGCACGCCATTCGATTTCCGCGCACCCAAGGCGCTCGGCCGCGACATCGAGGCGAACGACGAGCAGCTCAAGATTGCACGGGGCTTTGACCATTGTTTCTGCCTGGATGGCTTTACCCCCGATGCCGACCCGCGCCACGCACTGCGCTTGCAAGATCCAAACTCGCGCCGCACGCTCGACATCTTCGTAACCGCACCGGGCGCGCATCTGTATACCGGCAATTGGCTCAGCGATATCGACGCCAAAGACGGCTGCAGTTACGGTCCTCGCGACGGCGTCGCATTTGAGCCCGAGTTTTGGCCTGACAACAACCATCACGCAGATTGGGCGCATCCCGTCTGCACGCCTGACCACCCATTTAGCTCGACGATCGTCTACCGATTCGCGACGATTTGTTAACCCACCCTCGTCGAGGTGCGAGGGAGCAGCGTTATGACTCCCGTCTACTCCCTCGCACCTTGATATGTTTACGTACTCATAAGCAAAGCCCGGTAACTCGGGATAGCCAAGAAAGGAAGACACCATGACCGCCCCCGACGAAAAGACACTCGCCACGCTCACCAAGCTGTTTGAGGAGGAGTTTGGCCCCATCGGCGATCGCCAGGTGCTCTACGTGCACGCGCCCGGGCGTTCCGAGATCAGCGGCAATCACACCGATCACGAGGGCGGTCACGTTATCGCCGGCTCGCTCGATGTCGCCGTCGACGGCATCGCCGTGGCAACCGACTCCAACAAGGTCCGCGTTGCCGACGAGGGCTATCCCACGTTTGAGATCGCGCTCGATACGCTGGATGTTCAGGAGTCCGAGAAGGGCGCGTCCGCAAGCCTCGTGCGTGGTATGGCCCACGAAATTGCAGCCCTTGGCGTTGAGCCCCACGGCTTCGACTTCGCCTTCACCTGCTCCGTCCCCTCGGGTGGCGGCCTTTCCAGCTCTGCCGCCGTCGAGGCCGCGTACGGTCGTGCCATGGAGACGCTCTGGGGCGCGCCCGCCATTGAGCCCGTCACGCTCGCTCAGATGAGCCAGCGCACCGAGAACAACTACTACGGCAAGCCCTGCGGTCTGATGGACCAGGCCGCTGTGTGCCTGGGCGGCCTTGCTTACATGGACTTTGAGGATCAGGCTCAGCCTAAGACCCAGAAGCTCGAGCTCAACTTTGAGGATCACGGCTATGCGCTCGTGCTCGTTAAGGTCGGCGCCGACCACGTGGCCGCCACCGATGACTACGCCGCCGTTCCGCGCGAAATGCAAGACGTCGCCGCCGAGTTTGGCAAGGCACGCCTGTGCGAGGTAAACGTTGCCGATTTTGACGCCAAGCTCCCCGAGCTGCGCGCCAAGCTGGGCGACCGTGCCTGCCTGCGCGCCGTTCACTACTGGTACGAGAACGGCCTGGTCGATAAGCGCTGGGCGGCCCTGAACGCCGGCGACATTGACCAGTTCCTGGTCCTGACGCGCGAGTCCGGCGCCAGCTCCGCCATGTACCTGCAGAATGTTGTTGCCAAACTGGGTGCCGAGCAGCCTTCCATGTACGCGCTTGCTCTTGCCGAGCATGTGCTCGACGGCCGTGGCGCCGTTCGTATTCACGGCGGCGGCTTTGGCGGTACCATCCAGGCCTTCGTACCGCTCGATCTGGTCGACACCTTCATCACCAAGATGAACAGCTGGCTGGGCGAGGGCTCTGCCCGTCACTACGCCATCTCTGACAAGGGGGCTTACGCGGCATGGCTGTAATGACTGACGTGCGCGAGGCCGCGCAGAACCTGATCGAGTACGCTATCCACCGATCGATGATCGGCCAGGACGATCGCATCTGGGCATACAACACCATTTTGGAGTGCATCGGCGCCACGGGTCCCGCACTCGACATGGCTTGGGCGCTCAAGACCGAGAAGATTTCGCTCTTGCACCCCGATACACTCCCCAACTTTGACCTGGAGGGCACACTTGCCGTGCTTTCCGAGGCCGCCGTTGCCAACGGTGCTGCCGAGGACACGGCGTCGGGCCGCGACCGCATCGCCATGCGCATCATGGGCGCGCTCATGCCGAGGCCTTCGGTTGTAAACGAGGAGTTCAACGGACGTATGGGCGTCAACGAGCCTCGCGCCGCGACCGACTGGTTCTACGGCCTGTGCTGTGACGCCGGTTACGTGCGCCGCGCCGCCATCGCGCGCAACATCAAGTGGAGCACTTCCACCAACTGGGGCGACCTGGAGATCACCATCAACCTGTCCAAACCTGAGAAGGACCCGCGCGATATCGCCGCGGCAGGTGCAGCCAAGAACACGGGCGAGAAGTATCCCGCCTGCCAGCTCTGCATCGAAAACGAGGGCTATCCCGGACGCTCCGCCGCAGCCGACGGCGGCGCTCACCCCGCCCGACAGAATCTGCGCGTTATCCCCATCCAGCTCGACGGCGAGCGCTGGGGCTTCCAGTACAGCCCGTACGCGTACTTTAACGAGCACTGCATTGCCATGAGCTCCGAGCATCGTCCGATGCACGTCGACCGCAAGGGCCTGACCTGCCTGCTCGATTTTGTGGACCTGTTCCCGCACTACTTCATTGGCTCCAACGCCGACCTGCCCATTGTGGGCGGCTCGATTCTGTCGCACGACCACTTCCAGGGTGGCGCGCATGAGTTCCCCATGATGCACGCCGCCGAAGTCTCGCAGTTCAACGTGCCCGGCTTTGACCAGGTCAGCGGCACCGTGCTGCAGTGGCCGCTCTCGGTGCTGCGTCTGCGCTCGCATGACCGCGCTCAGCTGCTCGACGCTGCCGAGAAGATTATCCTCGCCTGGCGCGAGTGGACCGATGAGTCTGTGGGCGTTATCGCGCACACAGCCGACGGCGTGGCCCACAACACCGTGACGCCCGTCATCCGCCGCGTCGATTCCCGCGGCAATGCCGGCGGCGAGATTTACGAGGCCTACCTGGCGCTTCGCTGCAACATCACGACCGACGAGCATCCGCTGGGCGTTTTCCATCCGCATGCCGAGTACCACCACATTAAGAAGGAGAACATCGGCCTGATCGAGGTTATGGGTCTGGCTATTTTGCCACCACGCTTGGTTCCCGAGCTCGGCGCTGTCCGCGAGCACCTGCTGGCGGCCAAAGCCGATGCCAGCTACGACCTTGCCGGCGCGCTCGAGGGCGATGATCTTTGCCGCAGCCATGCCGCGTGGGCCGAGGATGTCTATGCCCGCCGCGTCGACGAGCTTACGGCGGACAACGCCATCGATATCCTGCACGAGGAGGTGGGCGTGGTGTTTGGTCACGTGCTCGACAACGCCGGCGTCTTTAAGTGGGACGAAGCCGGCCGCGCCGCCCAGCAGCGCTTTATCGAATCGCTGTAATGATCCCTTGGGGACGGAGGAAAACGGATCATTTCCGCCCACACGACAACGGCGCCCGCCGGCAACATCGCCGGCGGGCGCCGTTTTTGAGTGTTCGGTGTCGCGACTCCTAGAGTTCAGTCACGACAACGCTGTTGTAGATCTCGTCCCAGCGATCCATGACTAGGTGGCCGGTCTTAGGATCCATGGCGTTGAGCTTGCCGCAGGTATTGGCGGTCTTGAGCACCGTGACGTCGTCGGCACCAGCAGCAATGGCATGCGCAAAGCCGGCGATGGTCGAGTCGCCGGAACCCGTCGCGTTCACAGCCGCAATCGCGGGCGTCTTGGCGCGGAACGCGCGACCCTCATGGAAGCCCACCGAACCGGCAGCACCCATCGAAACGACAACCCAGGGAATACCGGCAAAGCGGTCATCGGCGGCAAGCGCCTCGCGCAGGGCATCGACATCATCGGTCGTAAAGGACGTACCCAGTAGGCCGTTAATCTCGGTCAGGTTGGGCTTTACGAGCTCAGGCTTAGCGTCGGACTCCAGCGCGGCCTCCAGCGATGCACCCGAGGTGTCGAGCAGCACCTTGGCGCCCGCCTCCTCGGCGATCTTGACGAGCTCGGCATAGTAGCCGGCATCGACGCCACGCGGCAGCGAGCCCGAAAGCGTCACGACGTCAGCCTTCGCTGCAAGCTCGGCGAACTTGGCCGTAAAGGCCTCAAGTTCGGCAGGCGCAATCTGCGGGCCGCTCTCCAGCAGCTCGGTCTGATTACCCTCGTGCAGAATATTCAGGCAAATGCGCGTCTCACCGGCGATGGGCACAAAGTCGTTCTTGACGCCGTCGGCATCCATAAGCTCGGCCATATAGGCACCCATGTGGCCGCCGAGCAGACCGGTCGCGAGCACGTCATCGCCCAGCTGCAGTAGCACGCGGCTCACGTTGAGGCCCTTGCCGCCAGCGGTCTTTTCGGGCGTCACACGGTTAACATCGTCGATAATCAGCTTGTCGAGCTGATAGCGCGTATCGATCGACGGGTTCATGGTAACGGTCAGAATCATGTTGAACTCCTGTTTCCGGGGCACGACACGCGCGGCCCCAAACATACGATAACTCGTTAAAGGATCTCGATCTCAAAGCCGCGGGTGACGGTTTCCCCCGGCTTGGCAACCAGACAGCCACGCTTGTGCTCCAGAATATCGTCCTCGTCGGAGCAGGTAGACAGACCACCCCACGGCTCCACGGCCACAAAGTCGCCCTCGGGCTTGCTCCACACAATCAGGTACGGCATATCGGGGAATGTCAGGCGCACGCCCTTGTCCTCGGTTTTCTTGGTCAGCGTAACCACGCGGCTCTCGAGCACGTCAAAGATGGTCTCCGCGAAGTCGAAGAGTTCGTGGGTCAGTGGCAGGTTCTGGCCGATCATGGGGTTCTTGCTGCGGTGCTCAACATCAATCAGGCCCGTCGATGGAACGGCAGTACAGAGCTCAGCGGCCTCACGCTGATCAAAACGAAGCTCGTAATCGCTGTAGGACTCGCCCTCATCGAGCGGGCACTTAAAGCCAGGGTGGCCACCCACAAAAAACGGCATGTCCTCGGTGCCCTCATTGGTCACCTCGTACGACACGGCCACCTTTTCCGAATCGATCGTGTAGCGCGCAACGATTTTAAACGGATACGGGTACTGCTCAAGCAACTCGGCATGGTCGGCAGAGCTTAGGCTCAGCGCAACCATGTTGTCGCCCTGCTCCTCGAGCTTCCACTCCTGCTTGCGGGCAAAGCCGTGGCGGGCAAGCTTGACCTCGCGGCCGCCCATGGTCATCGCGCGGCCATCACGAAGGCCGCCGCAAATCGGAAAGCAAATGGGTGCCTGGCCCGACCAGACCGCCGAGTCGCCCTGCCACAGGTACTCACGGCCGTTGGCCGCAATAGAAGTGAACGATCCGCCAGCCGTGCTCAGTGCCACGCGAATCAAACCGTTATCAAGAACAAACTCCATAGGAGCCTTCCCTTTCGTACGCCAGCCCGCCGAGTAAGTGGGGCTGATAGAAAACCGGCCCGCGCCCCCTCACAGAAACGCGAGCCGTCAACGGACTAGTAAATTTCGCCGGATACCCGCTAGTCGTGATACTCGCCGCGGTCCCACTTCTCGAGGAACTCGTCAAAGAAGTGCGGGTCAGCCTGAGCCTCGGCGTCGGCCTTATTGCAGGCATCGATCTTGGCGATCAGGGCATCGTGCTCGGGGGTCTTCTCGTAGGGCTCCTCCAGGAAGGCAAGCATGATATCGGCCATCAGGAACTCGCCGGTAATCTTGCCGCCAAAGCCCACGATGTTGGCGTTGAGCTCGCGACGGGCATACAGGGCAGAGGTCATGTCGCGGACCAGGGCGCAGCGGGCGCCGGGAACCTTGTTGACGGCGTTGGTGATGCCGATGCCGGTGCCGCACAGGGCCACGCCAAAGTCGGCCTTGCCGCTGGCAACAGCCTCGCCCACGGCCTTACCGTAGATGGGATAGTGCGTACGGGTGTGGCTGTAGGTGCCGCAGTCGAGCACTTTGTAGCCAGCCTGCTCCAGGCGGTCGGCCAGATAGATCTTCTCGTCCGTAACGATATGGTCGCAACCGATTGCGATGGTCTTCTTCATCAGAACGTCCTTTCGTCTGAATTCACAAGTTGAGGTAGAAGTTCGAGTTCTCGGTGGCTCTCGTTAGGCCATCTTGTTGAGCATGTCGACACGGATCTGGTGACGGCCGCCGGCGTACTGGGCGCGCAGGAACTCACGGGCGATCTTCTTGGCGACCTCGGTGCCCACAACGCCCGGGCCCATGGTGACCATGCGCGAGCCGTTGTGCTCGCGGGTCATGTAGGCGGAACGCTCGTCGGAAATGTTGGCGACGACCATGCCCTTGATCTTGACGGCGGCCATATAAGAGCCGACGCCGTACTTATCGAATGCGAAGCCCTGGGAATCCTTGTGCTCCAGCAGGTCCTTGGCAACGGCGGTCGCGGAATCGACGAAGTCCGCGGCAGGGGTCTCGGAATAGTCGACGACCTCGTGACCATCGGCGATGAGCATCTCCTTGATGGACTCCTTCATCGACATACCGTCGGCATCGGAAGCGATTACAACCCTCATGACATCCTCCTTGAGAGATACGCAGGTGCGTAGTTTCTGTTTGGAAGTGTTGAATCGCGCTCAGGTCCGGGCATCTGAATGTGCGGTTCTTCACTGTTCATGTTTATTTGAACACATTCAAACATCGAGTGCAACCATTATTTGTTTAACTTTGTTCTTTTTTGAACAAATACCGTTCACGGATGATTGCCGACCGTTTGAGCCCGGCGCAGACGTAGCGACCATGTGTTCAACAAACAAAAGGGCGGCCGAGAACGTGTCTCGGCCGCCCTTCTTACGGTTGATCTTCCAAAGATCGCTTTGCCGCCTACTCAGACTGCCCACTCTTCTTGGCATGTTTGGACGGAGCGCTCAAGAAACGACCCGTCAGATAGTTCGCGGGACCGGAGACATCGATCCCCAGCAGCACGTGTCCTAGCCATAGGAACGCCACGAGCACCAGTAGAGGAATCACACACGAGGTCACGATCATCACGATGACGCCTTCGATGAGGTCGGTCACCTGCTGCACGATCTCGTCGGTCATCTGCTTGGCACCGCTGGTTACCGACGTAACCAGGCTCGAGGCCCCGTCAGTCAACTGCTCGAGCACGTTCTTGGACTCTGTGGACTCGGCCTTTTTCTTGTTCGATTTTGAGCTGGTCTCGCCTGACTTCTCCGCGGTATCGGTCTTTTCCGCGGCGTCGGCTGCCTTTTGCTCGGCCTGTTCAATGCTGACGCGATATGTCTCGTCGACCTTTTGCGATACCCATACGCTCGCGGGCACAAGCGCCATGCCGATCACGGCAACCACCAGCACGCGCGTCGCCACGCGGCGCAGGACGGCGCTCGTGCTCCAGCGCCCGTGAATGCCGAGCGACACCGCAAAGAGCACCAACGCAAATGGGATTAAGATGCCCAGGCCAACCGACCACAAAATCGTGAGCAAATATTTCTCGAGGTATAGCACGGCAAGCACGATACCAAGGTTGCCTGAAAGCTGCGCGAGCTGCTCGGCAACCGGCGTTCCCGTATCGCCCGGCAGCGCAGTGATACCCGCAGATAGGGCGACGCACGAGGTCGTGAGCGCCAAAACATTGCCCTTCTTTTGGTCGATAACCTCGATGGTGGAGTCCCAAGTCTTGGAATCGGCAAAATGCGGACGAGCTACAAAGCCCGACAGCAGCGCCAGCACCACGAGCGCAACGATAAAGCCAATCTGCAGCTTTTTGTTTGCGCACACGACATCGGACAGGCTGGGCTGCAGCTCTGTTACCGTCGTGTGCTCGGTTATCTGGACAGGACGCCCATGAGCCATCTCGTGCGCGTCTCTCTTTTGAATCGATCCGTTGTCCGGCATTTGGATACCTCCTCATTCCGGCGTTTAATGCGAAAGGAAGTATACCCACCGAGCAAAAATCGAACGGGAGGACGAACGGAGCGCACCAAGACTGTCCCCAACGACTAGTTGTTTAAGAACGTCCCCAATGACTATTTTGGGATGAGTTGCGGTGGAATAGGGATTGTTTTGCGCCCGCCGGCCCCTATTCAGTCCCTATTTCACCGCAACTTGGAGGAGAACAGAAAAAGCCCTGCCGCGGATAGCGGCAGGGCTTTTGGAAGGGGACTTGGTTGTGAGAACTCGTTAGGCGAGCTTGGCCTCGAGCTCGGCGATGCGCTTGTAGGCATCGATGGTAAAGCGGGTCTGCTTCTCTAGGATCATAGTGGTCATGAGAGTGTCCTGAGCGTGAGCCATGATGAAGGTCATCTCCATCTCGCTGCCGCCGGCCTCCTGCGAAAGCAGCTTGGTCTGCGTGTCGTGGGCGCCGATAAGTGCATCGCTGGCATCCTTGTGCAGCTGCTCGGCCTTCTCAAAATCACCCTCGCGAGCAGCATCGAGCGCTGCAAGCAGATCGGTCTGGGCGTCACCCGCGTATGCGACGATCTCGAATCCAACCATCGAGATTTCTTCTTTGGTTGCCATGTTGCGTTCCTTTCACATATGAACCAATGGAGAGCATCGCGTCCGGGCATACGCGCTGCGCTGTGTATGACAGAAACATTAACATTCAAACAAAACAGAACAATGCAAAACGCAATTTCGAGCTATGAACGGTCGATTTTCTCCCGTGAACGGTTTTTAAATCAATACGAACAATATCGAACACAATTAGTGGCAACCCAAACAGTTCCACACCCTAGCGCAGACAGCGTACCGTATCGCCCTGTACCAGCACACCGGGAATCAACATATGTTCCACGCCAGACGCACCCCCCTCGCCGCCGGCAATCTTGTCGACCGCCCACATGCCGACGCGTTTATTGTCAAAGCGCACGGTAGTTAGGCGACAATCGGGCACGATATCGCCCAGGCTGTCATCAACACCCACCACGCTCACGTCCTCGGGCACGAGCTTTCCGCGCGACTCGAGCCCGCGAATGCAGCCGTAGGCCATGGCGTCGTTAGAAGCATAAATGGCCGTACAGGTCGGATCGTCCGCCAGAACCTGACCGGCAGCATACCCGCTCTGTGCCGTCCAATCGCCACGGACGAGTCGCGGCGGCTCAATACCATGCGCGCGCAATGTCTCGCGCCAGCCCTCCTCGCGTTGCATGCCCGAAAGCGAGCGCTCGGGGCACGAGATAAAGTGCACGGTCTTGTGCCCCTGCCCCAGCAAGTACTCGACAACCTGGCGCGAGCAATCGAACTGGTCGTTATCGACTGTTGAACAGAGCGGGTGCTCCAGCATGGTAACGAGCACCGTCTGCATACCGGGCAGCGGCTCGAAGGTGCCAAAGTCCGCCGGCATGCGATTCATGATCACAACCATGCCATCCACCGGCAGCGCGCTCATGCGCGACGATGCGCTCTCGAGGGTATACGGATGCCCGTCTACTTTAGTGAGGGTGATGGCATAGCCATGTTTGTCGGCCGCGGCGGCAAAGCCCTCCATACGGTCGAGGTTGCCGGTGCCGGTAATGTTGAACATGGCGACGCCGACGGTTTTAAACTTGCCGCGGCGCAGCGATCGACCGGCAAAATTGGGGCGATACCCCAGCTCGCGCATGGCGGCGCGCACGCGCTCCTTGGTCTCGGGGCGCACGCTGGGCGAATCGTGCACGGTGCGCGAGACCGTCTGTTCCGAGACGCCCGCAAGGCGCGCTACGTCCTTGACGGATACCGATTTTTTAACAGCGGCCATAGGTCGATCTTTCCGTGTCAACGATGCCATTGACGGCATCCTGCGCAGTCATATTAAACGCCTTCAAGTATATCCAACGCCGCCTCTGCAATACGCTTACCACCCAAAACCTACCGTTCACCGACATTTTTGCTTCCCCGAACGGCTTTTGTCGCCCAAATGTTAACGTTGCCATTGTGCAAACACAGAGCCACCGGGCGGCTCAAACGTTTACGCGCAAGGAATCGACGGTCCACAGGCACAGGAACCACCGGTTCGCGTCTTATTTTGTGTCGCAAAATGGCAACGTCAACATTTTGGCAACCAAACGTCAATAGCTGCCATCGTTGCCAACCCACCGACTCTTAGGAGCTTTGCATGGAGCAACTCATCGCCACCATCGAAAAGGGCCAGCCCTTTTTCAACGCGATCGCCCGCAACAAGTACCTCAAGGCGATCCGCGACGGTTTTATCTCCGTCATCCCCATCATCATCTTCTCGTCCATCTTCTGCCTCGTAGCCTCGGTCCCCAACATCTGGGGTTTCTACTGGCCCGATGACATCAACAACGCCCTGTGGAAGTGCTACAACTACTCCATGGGCATCCTGGCCATCGCCTGCGCCGCCACCACGGCCAAGCACTTCGCCGACGCTCAGAACCGCGATCTGCCCAAGAACAACCAGATCAACTTTATCTCGTGCATGTGCGCGGCCATCATCGGCTTCTTGCTCCTTTCGAGCGACACGATCGCCACGGACGCTGCCAGCGGCTTCAACACCACCTACTTTGGTTCCAAAGGCCTGCTGACCGCTTTCATCGCTGCGTTTGTGACCGGCATCATCTACAAGTTCTTCATTAAGCGCAACATCACCGTCAAGATGCCCGAGCAGGTTCCGCCCAACATCTCGCAGACCTTTAGGGACATCATCCCCTTCTCCGTCTGCATCACCGTCTTTTGGGTCTTTGACATCGTCTTCCGCGCTGCTTTTGGCTTCTGCTTTGCCCAGGGCGTCATCCAGGTGTTCCAGCCCCTGTTCACCGCTGCCGACGGCTACATCGGCCTCGCTGTGATCTACGGCGCCATGAGCCTCTTCTGGTTCGTGGGCGTCCACGGCCCCTCGATCGTCGAGCCCGCCATCGCCGCCGCTCTCGTTGCCAACATGACCGACAACCTGGCTGCGTTCCAGGCCGGCCAGCACGCTTCCGCTGTCCTGACCCAGGGTGCCCAGTACTTCGTCGTCTGCATGGGCGGCACCGGCGCCACGCTCGTCCTGGTCTTTATGTTCTGCTTCCTGGCCAAGTCTCAGGAGATGCGCGCCGTCGGTAAGGCAGCTATCGTCCCGGTCTGCTTCGCTGTCAACGAGCCGCTGCTGTTCGCCGCGCCCATCGTGCTCAACCCCGTTTTCTTTGTCCCGTTTGTCTTTGCCCCGATCGCCAACATCTGGATCCTCAAGATCTTTATCGACTTCTTGGGCATGAACGGCTTTATGTACACCCTGCCTTGGACTGTCCCCGGCCCCATCGGCACCATCATGGGCTTGGGCTTCCAGCCGCTCGCCTTTGTGATGCTCGCCATCATCCTGGTCGTCGACTTTGCCCTGTACTACCCGTTCTTCCGTGCCTATGACGCCCAGAAGTGTGCCGAGGAAGCCGAGATCTCCCAGGAGGAGCTCGCCGCCAAGAACGCCGAGAAGGCCGCCAAGCTCAACGATGCCTTCCAGGGCAAGGCTGACGCCAAGAGCGTTGCCGCCGGCGCCGCTGCCGATGCCGTGAAGGCCGACGCCCCCGCCGCTTCCGCAGCACCCGCTGCCGAGGCAACGACCGCCAGCGACCTCAACGGCAAGCGTGTGCTCGTGCTCTGCCAGGGTGGCGGTACCTCGGGCCTACTCGCCAACGCGCTGGCCAAGGCTGCCAAGGAGCGCGGCATCGATCTTGAAACCGCCGCCGAGGCCTATGGCAACCACGTGGACATGCTCCCCGACTTTGACCTGGTCGTCCTGGCCCCGCAGGCTGCCAGCTACCTGGCTGACCTTCAGAAAGACTGCGAACGCGTGGGCAACAAGTGCGTCGCCTGCCGTGGCAAGCAGTACATCGAGCTCTCCCAGAACGGTGACAAGTCTCTCGCCTTCGTCTCCGAGCAACTCTCGAAGTAAGTAACGCTCAGGGCCAGCCGACTATCCAAGACCGGCTGGCCCTTCGATTTAGACGATTGGATCATCATGTCCGTTAACCCTGCTAGCGTCACCAATCCGCCTGCGCAGTTTCCCGAGAACTTTGTCTTTGGCGGCGCCACTGCTGCCTACCAAGTAGAGGGCGAGACCCGCACTCACGGTAAGGGCAAGGTTGCCTGGGACGACTTCCTGGAGGCCCAGGGGCGTTTTTCCCCCGATCCCGCTTCGGACTTCTACAACCAGTACCCCGTCGACCTGGAGCTGTGCGAGGAGTTTGGCATCAACGGCATCCGCCTCTCCATCGCCTGGAGCCGCATCTTCCCCAACGGCACCGGCGAGATCAACCCCGAGGGCGTGCAGTTCTACCACGACCTCTTCGCCGAGTGCCACAAGCACCACGTTGAGCCGTTTGTCACGCTGCATCACTTTGACACGCCGCTTGCCCTCTTTGAGAAGGGCGACTTCCTCAACCGCGAGACCATCGATGCCTTTGTAAACTTTGCCACCTTCTGCTTTAAGGAGTACGCCGACCAGGTGACCTATTGGTTCACCTTTAACGAGATCTGGGCGGACGCCTCCAACACCTACATCGAGGGCACCTTCCCCGGTGGCGTCAAGGCGCATCTTGCCGAGGCTTTCCAGTGCGAGCACAACATGATGCTCGCCCACGCCAAGGCCGTGCTGGCCTTCCACAACGGCGGTTTTAAGGGCAAAATCGGCGTCATCCAGTCGCTGGAGTTTAAGTATCCGCTCAACGAGAACGACCCCGCCGACATCAAAGCCGCCAACAACGAGCACGTGCTGCAGAACCAGTTCTTGCTCGACGCCACCTTCCGCGGCGACTACGCGCCCGACACCCTCGAGTGCGCCAACCGCCTGGCTGCCGTCTCGGGCGGCACCATCGAAATCCTGGACGAGGATCTGGAAATCATGCGCGAAGCCGCGCTCTACAACGACTACCTGGGCGTTAACAACTACCAGTGCCGCTTCTTGAAGGCTTACGATGGCGAGAACGACCTGCATCACAACGGTACGGGCGAGAAGGGCACCGGCCGCTGGCGCGTCAAGGGTATTGGCGAGCACGTGAACAAGCCCGGCATCCCCACCACCGACTGGGACTGGATTATCTATCCCGAGGGCCTGTTCGACCTGCTCGTCTACATTAAGCAGCGCTACCCCAACTACAAGCAGATCTTCATTACCGAAAACGGCATGGGCTACAAGGACCCCTACAAAGACGGCTTTGTGGACGACCAGCCGCGCATCGACTACATCGAGCAGCACCTGCGCTGGCTACTCAAGGCCATGGAGGTGGGCGTCAACGTGGGCGGCTACTTCCTGTGGAGTCTGCAGGATCAGTTCTCCTGGACCAATGGCTACAACAAGCGCTATGGCTTCTTCTACGTTGACTTTGAGACCCAGAAGCGCACGCCCAAGGCAAGCGCCTACTGGTATAAGCACGTGGCGCAGACCCGTCGTCTGGACTAGCGGCTTGCGGGGTTGCCTGCCCACATAACCTGTCCCCATTTCTCAGCCGGGGGCGGCACGTCACACGGCGCGCCGCCCCCGGTCTTTTTGTTTTTGGGCTGGTCAGGAGCCGTTTGTCTCGATCTGTAACATCTAGCCGAGTTTCTGGGTTCTAGCTGTTACAGATCGAGATGAACGAGCCGAGCACGTCTATGCCCGCAGGTCCTTTACGCTGGAACGCTCGACCAACACGCCCGAGACGAGCGTGCGGCTTCTGGAGCTCGGGGCTTCCAGACCTGCGACGACCTCGTTAAGCGCACGGATGCCCAGCTCGCGGTGGCGAAACTTCACCGACGTCAGAATCGAGTTGGGAATGGTCTTGTAGAGCTCATCGTCGAAGCCGATCACGGACACGTCGTCGGGCACACTCAGACCCTTGTCACGTAGAGCCATCATCACGCCGTTTGCCATGCAGTCGTTAGCAGCGAGGACCGCCGTGCAATCGGGTTTATCGGCAAGCACAAGGCCCGCGGCATAGCCACTATCCGCATTCCAATCGCCTTGCAGAGGCTCGGGAGGTTCAATGCCACGCGCCTCGAGTGCCGCACGCCAACCTTTCATACGACACTGGCTCGACAGAGACTCTTTCTTACCAGAGACGAAGTACACGTTCTTGTGCCCGCGATTTAAGAAGCACTCGCACGCCATGCGCGCACCGCCCTCTTGGTCGTCACTGACGGTGGAGCAGGTAGAATGCTCCATCGGCGTAATAATCACCGTCTTGAGGTCTTTCGGCGCCTCAAAGGTATCAAAGTCGTCGACCATCTGGCGCAGGTTGAAGATCATGCCATCAACAGGCAGCTGCGACATCCTGCGCGCCGCATCGGCAAGGGTCATCTTCTCCCCTGCCCGCTTTTTGATCATCGTGAGAGCAAAGCCTCGCTCTTCGGCGGCATCGGCGATACCGTCGATCATGTCCACGGCGCCGCCCGACAAGTGGAACAGCACCACGCCGATGCACCCGTAACGGCCCAACTTGAGTGAACGCGCGGCAAAGTTCGCCCGGAACCCAAGCTCCTCCATGGCCGCATGGACCCTATCGCGCGTCGACTCGCGCACGCTATCGGGCTCGTTGATCACGCGCGACACCGTCTTGAGAGAAACGCCCGCGGCAACTGCCACATCGTTCATTGAGACATTTTTCTTGTCCATCGTTGCCACTACTTCTCCAGTCGGTTTTGCATCGCTTGTTTTTTGCGTTCTAGCATACACTACCTGCCTGACTAATAAATCAGCCGTTTATCGGACAATATCGACCGTTCACCCGTAAATCCTTGTTGCTCTTCCAAAAATGTCTTACGTTGTCATTAACGAAATGACAACGTTGTCATTTCGCAATGCCTTCCTCAAGCAGGAAGGTTTCCGGGCAGTCCTGACCATCCATCGACGACCAGTTCCATCCACATGCATCGCGCATCGAGCAGCAAAGGAGCTCTATGGACGCCATCGTAAAGATGCTCGAAAAGCATCAACCGTTCTTTGAGAAGATCTCGAGGAACATCTACCTCCAGGCCATCAAGGACGGATTCCTTGGGTGCATGCCCATCGTCCTCACCTCTTCGATCTTTCTGCTGATCGCCACGCTTCCCGGCGTGGTCGGCATCACGCTGCCCCAGCCGCTCCTCGACTGGTGCAATAAGCTGTACAACTTCACCATGGGCGTCATGGGCATCATGGTTGCCGGCACCACTGCCAAAAACTTTACGGCTTCCATGAACCGTCGCATGCCCGCCGGCAAAGTGCTCAACGACGGTTCCACCATGGTGGCCGCCCAGTGCAGCATGCTGCTGCTCGCAGTCACGCAGTTCACCACCAAGCTCAACGGCTCCGAGCTTTCGGTCTTCGACTGCACCAGCATGGGCACGCGCGGTCTGTTCTCGGCCTATATCGCCGCGTTCATTACCGTGTGGGTCTATAAGTTCTGCGTCTCGCGCGATCTGACCATCAAGCTGCCCAAGGAGGTCCCGGGCGCCATCGCTCAGAACTTCCGCGACATCATCCCCTTTGGCGGCGCCGTCATCATCTGCGGCATCATCGATGTCATCGTGCGCAACCTCATGGGCGTTCCGTTCTCCGAGCTGCTTATCAAACTGCTCTCCCCGCTCTTTACCGCTGCAGAAACCTATCCTGGCCTTATCCTTATCCAGGCAGCCACCGCGTTCTTCTGGTTCATCGGTGTCCACGGCCCCTCGATCGTCCAGCCGGGCATCGACCCCATCCGTCTTGCCAACCAGGCCGAGAACCTGCAGGTTCTGCTGGCCGGTGGTCACCCCGCCCACTCCCTCACCTTTAACATGTCGCTCGTGGGTGAGTTCGGAGGCACCGGCGCCACGTTCATCGTGCCGCTTCTGCTGATTCTCTTTATGAAGTCCAAGCAGCTCAAAGCCGTCGGTAAGGCCTCGATTGTTCCTGTTGCCTTCGCCGTCAACGAACCGCTGCTCTTTGGCGCGCCGATGATCCTTAACCCCTACATGCTCATCCCCTTTGTTACCGCCGGCTGCGTCAACGTGAGTGTTGCCAAGTTCTTTATCGATAACGTTGGCATGAACGGCTTCTCCTTCGTGGTGCCTTGGGCCACCCCCGCCCCCATCGGCATTTTCATCACCACGAACTTCCAGCTTATTGCCCTGGTATTTGTCGCGATCATCATCTTGCTGGACGCCATCATCTACCTGCCGTTCTTAAAGGCATACGATAAGCTGCTCTGCGACCAGGAGGCCGAGCGCGCCGCCGAGCTGGGTCTTGAGCCCAACGGTGCCGCTGCCATCGCCGCCAAGCCCTCTGCACCCGCTGTCGAGCAGGCTACCGCTTCCGTCGAGACGACTGTTGCCGCCGCTGACAGCAAGCCTGTCGCCGATCAGCCCAAGCCCGCTGCCGACGCATCCGCCAAGAAGGATGTCGATGGCCTGAAGGTCCTCGTCCTGTGCGCCGGCGCCGGCACCTCCGCCATGCTCGCCAACGCCATCAAGGAAGGTGCCGCACAGACCGGAGAGAACATCGCTTCCTCCGCCGGTGCCTATGGTCAGCACACTGCCATCATGGATCAGTACGACGTTATCGTGCTTGCCCCGCAGGTTCGTAGCTACTACAACGACATGAAGGCCGACACCGATCGTTTGGGCATCAAGCTGCTCGCTCCCCGCGGCAAGGAATACATCGACCTTACTCGCGACCCCGCTGGCGCCATCAAGTGGCTCCGCGAGAACCTCGACTAGTTCCTCCCTCTGTTGGTGCCCGGACCCCCAGTTTGGGCACCTCTCCCTATTCATATCCCACAGAAAGGATGACTCATGACCAACCCCATGCAGTTCCCCGACGGCTTTGTGTTTGGCGGCGCCACCGCCGCTTACCAGGTTGAGGGCGAGACCCGCACGCACGGTAAGGGCAAAGTGCCCTGGGACGATTTCCTGGCTGCCCAGGGTCGCTTCTCCCCCGACCCCGCAAGCGATTTCTACAACAAGTATCCGGTCGATATTGACCTGTGCCAGCGCTTCGGCATCAACGGTATTCGCGTCTCCATCGCTTGGAGCCGTATCTTCCCCAGTGGCACCGGCGAGATTAACCCCGAGGGCGTCGCTTTCTATCACGAGCTTTTCGCCACCTGCAACAAAGCTGGTGTTATCCCCTATGTCACGCTCGATCACTTCGATACGCCGGAGGCCTTCTATCAGGACGGCGGCGAGGGATTCCTGACGCGCACGACCATCGACGCCTTTGTCGAGTACGCCAAGTTCTGCTTTGCCGAGTTCACCGAGGTCAAGCACTGGTTCACCTTTAACGAGATTCCCGCGACCGCCGAGGGCAGCTTTATCGTTGGCAACTGGCCGCACGGCGAGAAGTATCGCCTGGACAAGGCCTTCCAGCTTATGCACAACATGATGGTGGCCCATGCCAAGGCCGTCGTCGCCTTCCACGAGGGCGACTTTGAGGGCGAGATCGGCATTGTCCAGAACCTGGAGCCCAAGTATCCCCTCGACCCCAACAACGCCGCCGACTGCGAGGCAGCTCGCATGGCCGACGTCATCAACAACCGCTGGGTACTCGACGCCACCTTCCGCGGCCACTATGCAGCCGACACCATGGAAGCCGCAACCAAGTTGGCGCATATCGCCGGCGGCGAGCTCGACGTCCGCGACGAGGACATCGCCGCGCTGACCGCCGCGCTCCCCTACAACGATTGCCTGGGCGTCAACACCTACAAGTGCCAGTTCCTGCGTGCCGCCGAGGGCGAAAACGACATCAACCACAATGGCACCGGCGACAAGGGATCTTCGCGCTGGTTCCTCAAGGGCGTGGGCGAGGCATGCGTGCGCGAAGGCGTTCCCACCACCGATTGGGACTGGATCATCTATCCCGAGGGCCTGTACGACCTGCTGCTGCGCATTAAGAACGATTACCCCAACTACAAGAAGATCTACATCACCGAGAACGGCATGGGCTATAAGGACGACTTTGAGGACGGCTTTATCGACGACGCCCCTCGCATCGACTACATGCGCCAGCATCTCGCGTGGATCCTCAAGGCAATCGACGGCGGCGTGAACGTCGACGGCTACTTTGTGTGGTCGCTGCAGGACCAGTTCTCCTGGACCAACGGCTATAACAAGCGCTACGGCCTGTTCTACATCGACTTTGAGACCCAGAAGCGCTATCCCAAGGCGAGCGCGTACTGGTACAAGAACGTCGCGGAGACCGGCCTGCTCATGGCCTAACTTTTGCCGCATACCCCCTGTCGCCCGCATGCGAATCCCTCCACGGGTTCGCATGCGGCCTTTTTGTTTTGGCTCGGCCCGAGCAGACCGTTTGTCTCGATCTGTAACATCTAGCAGGGATTTTCGGTCCTACCTGTTACAGATCGAGACAAACGGGTAGCCCGAAGCAGAATATCTCGATCTGTAACATCTAACCCGGTTTTCTACTCCCAACTGTTACAGATTGAGATAATTCGACGACGCCGACGTTTTAATATACCGTGGTACAATTGTGTCCCAACGCAAAGGAGGTACCCATGTCAGCTTGTGTGCCCGTCCGAGATATGAAGGACACTGCTGCATTCACCACGCTTGTTGAGTCTGAGCGCGACGTCACCGTAACTAAGAACGGCTACGAGGCCATGCACTGCATCAGCAGCGACCAGTATCGCCTCATGCAAGAAGAAATCGCCAAGGCAAAACTGCTGTCTCGCATGATGATGGCAGAAGATGAAATATCGCAAGGCGACTACAGCGACTACGAATCCTTCGCGGCTTCGATACGAGACAAATATGACCTATAACGTCGTAATCCTCAAAAGCGCGCGGTATGAGTACGAGAGTATTGTCGGATACCTTGCTCAAATCCTCAAGAATCCGCGTGCAGCAGGCAATTTTGTCGCTGAGTTTGAATATCAGCTTGACCTGCTTCGCGAGCAGCCTCTTTTACGTCCCCTCTCGCACATGCAAGAGCTGGCGGCACGTAATTACCGATCGTTTCCCGTCAACAACTACGTGTGTCTATACAAGTTTGAGCACGAAACAATCTATATCGCCCACATCTTTCATCAGTCACAGGACTACGCCCGCCTGGTCTAGCCCACAAACTGAATATTTGTTTTGAATCAATGCGTTGAGAAGGCGCACCTTGATCAAAAACTCTTTGATGCATGCGCCACGAGCAAATCGAGTTCTATCTTCGTGGGATTTGGCAAGGGCGAGCCAATGTCCCGTTCGGACCCAAAGGAAGCAGAGTCATTTGCATCGTCGGCCTAGCGGAGATGACCTTTGGGTCACATAGATGGAAGGCAGTTTGTCGGTGACTCGGATAGCGCCAATGCGATCTCACGACGGTTGCGCTCATTGTCTCAATTAGATACTCAACGAAATACGGCCCCGCAGCTCAATAAGCTGCGAGGCCGTACTACGCACCGACGGATCAACGACGAAGTGCATCCGCTATTTGGCCAGCTCCTGAACGATCCAGTCAATTGCACCTTCGGGATCGTTGGTAAGGTCGATATACTGCTTGCCCCTTGTGGTGAGCAGTTTAATTCCAAGGCGATCGGTATCGGCCTTCATAGCGTCATAGTACATGCGTGCCTGGGGCGCCAGAACAATCACGTTGTACTGATCCATTGTCTCATAGTGGCTTCCGTACGCGCCGGACTGAGAAACCAGATCAATACCCTTAGCAGCGGCACCTTCGCGAAGAGCATTTGCCAAGAGAGTTGAAGTGCCGGCACCCTGGCAAAGCACAAGCACGCGGATCTGCTCCGCCTTGCTCTTTACCGCCTCCAGAGCTTTTGCGGCATTTTCTTGTGCGGCAATAGCATCTGCATCCGAGGTTCCTGCAGCTTCCTTTGCAGACTCCTCCAAACAAAGCTGATGGTCATACGCCTTGCAGAACGGATAGTAAATCACAAAGTCAACGACCAACAGCACTGCCATCAATACGAGAGAACGTAGATCGAGACCCGTGGTGAGAAATGCACCGATTGGGCCGGGAAGCGCCCACGGCATGGTATACATGGGGGCGTTCATTCCAATTACGTCAATGAAAAACTTACCGATTATGGCGTTGACCATAGGAGCCGCTAGGAAGGGCACGAACATATAGGGATTGAGAACGATCGGCATACCGAAGAGAACGGGCTCGTTAACTCCAAAAATCACCGGGATAATCGATGCCTTGCCCATGGCTTTAAGCTGCTTGGAACGCATAAACATGATCAGGATAATAGGAACGATGAACGTGCAGCCAGAACCGCCCAGACCGCCGATGAAGCTTGTAAAGTCCTGCGTGAGAGCAATTGACGGGTGTCCACCTGCTTGGAAAACCTCAAGATTGGTAACGGTATTGCCGTAGAGCGCAGCATTGATCGGGCTCATGACAACCGAAGCACCGTGAATACCCATAAATTGGAAAAGTGCGACCGCGCCTTCGATAAGCGCCATGCCAGGATAGGTGTCGACCGCGGAGAACAGCGGCGAGATTAGAGCAGATACCAAATTGGCGAACGGCACAGCAAGCAGCGTACGGCTCGCGAGATCGATAACGGCGCACGCAAGGATTGAAAACCCAAACGCAAAGATATCGCGAAAACTCTGCGCAATAGCGCCAGGGACCTCTTTGGGGAGCTTGATCGTCACATTATGGCTAATGCACACCTTATAGATATTAACGGTCAAGAATGCGGATACGAACGCAGCGAGAAAACCCTTGGTTCCCATATAGCCGGTTTCAAAAACAGATGTATCTGCTCCGCCAATCGAGACAACATCGTTCGTCACCGATAGCAAGAACATGCCGCACATGGCGCAAACCATGCACGAGGTGGGGTTAAGAGATTTGCCCGAAGGCATGCGGCGGTTCATCGACATGGCAAGTGAGCTCGCCGTGGTGCCGGCCACCATAATGCCAAGAAGCCCCATGGTATATGCATAGATTTTATTAAAGAAATCCAGCACCTCAGACGGAAGCGCGATGCCTACATAGGCAGGGAGCGTCGAAAGAAGAAGGAACAGGCTCGAGAACAGCACAATTGGCATATTCGAGAGAAAGCCATCCTTAATCGCCACCAGATAAATGTTCTTTGAGATTTTGTCGAAGAGAGCCTGGTGTTTTTCAAGGAATTTGACGATAGCGTCCATAACGCATCCTTTCATGATTGCCGGGCACACAACGATTTATCCGGATTCAACCGTCGTCATCCCAGTTTGTATCCGCTTATGTAAGTGAATACGTTCTCGTGCGAAATGTAATATCATTTGCGCGATTTGTCATAACCAATTCTTTTTCCGCTTTGTCGACATGTCAAGAATTTAAATCTTTATTCGGTGAACGGCAGTTGCTTAATTTTAGATTTGTCCAGCTAATAGCTATTTTTTTGGAGCAGTACAATAAGTTTGTAACCGTTTACCGATTGGATATAACATATTAAATATATTGTTGTAACAATATTAGGGACAATGTCACAAGCCTGTCACTCTAGTCAAAGGAAGTAATAATGCCCAAACGATTGCTGAACATGTCCGCATCCGATTTTGCCGCCACGTCACCCATGGATCTAAAGCAGGCAATTCTGGCTTCCGAGGGACGTACCATCATGGCAGAAAACGTACCCTCTTCCCAATTTCTCGGCGGCGTTACTAATGCCGAAATCGAACGTGCCGCAGGTGCCGACCTGCTTCTGTTTAACGCGCTCGATGTGTTCAATCCAGTGATTGCCGGCATTCCGGATGAACTCACCGAAAACCCGGTCACTTGGGTGAAGCGAGCATGCGGAAGGCCCATTGGCGTCAATCTGGAACCAGTTGATATTGAGGTTGAAATGTCTGAATCCCGTACAGAAATCCCTATGGGTCGGCGCGTCTCTCCCAAGACCCTAGAAAAGGCCAACGAACTCGGATTTGATTTTATTTGCCTCACAGGCAACCCTGGAACTGGCGTCTCCAACGATGCAATCGCCCATTCGATTAAACTCTCCAAAGAGCATTTCGATGGCCTGGTCATAGCCGGGAAAATGCATGGAGCGGGCGTTGCGGAACCTGTCATGACACTCGAAATAGCGCGCAAGTTTGTTGATCTCGGCGTCGACATCCTTCTCGTGCCAGCCCCCTACACTGTCCCTTGCTTCCAAGAAGCAGACCTGCGCGCCATCGTAGACTTTGTACGATCCCACAACGTAGACAAGTCAATTGAAGAAAAGGTTCTCGTCATGGCGGCGAACGGGACAAGTCAAGACTCCTGCGACAGCGAGACCATTAAGAAAATAGGCCTTGCAGCAAAAGCCGCTGGCGCTGACCTCCAACATATCGGGGACTCCATGAACGGTATTTGTCTGCCCCAGAATATCTTCACGCTTGGACAAGCCCTTCGTGGCTACAGGCATCAGATCGTCATGCTGAGCCGCTCTGTGATACGTTAAGGTAGCCTCGCCCACGCTACATCCCGACTGAGGCACCCATCGGATACCACCAACATGCAAACTGAGGCTCCAATGCTCGATACACACGAAAAACGGCCACTCTATTTACAGCTCACCGACGCGCTGCTCAAGCAGATCGTCGATGTATATCAAGCAGACGATAAACTTCCAACAGAAATGGAACTTTGCGACGAATACGCCGTAAGCAGAACAACCGTCCGACTTGCCATGAGTGAGCTGGAGCGTCGTGGAAGTATCTATCGAATCCAAGGTAAGGGATCGTTTGTTGCACCGAAACGCGTTAGCGAGCTCAATTCACTTTTAGACTTTGACTTTGCAAGCCATTGCGATGGTGTTGATCCGGATACCATCACCAAACATTTCGGCGGCCGCACATCAGGTCGTCCAATTTCCGTAATGATGCTCCAGCAATTTGGATGCCAAAGTCGTGATGAGATTCAGCGTCTTGAACTGACCTACGAACTTGAAGGCAGCTTCATAGGCGCTGATACGTTCTTCATTTCAAAGTCGCGCGTTCCGAATAATCAGTTAGATTTTCAGGCATTTAGCAAAATCATGGACGAGTTGTCCAAGTCTGTCCAATCTGCTCGAGAAAGCTATAGAGCACGTCAGCTTAGCGATTCCGAAGCCAGCAATTATGGTGTTGCAAAACTTCCGGTCATCGAACTAACTCGTCATGCTTATGACTCCGGAGGCAAATTAATTGCCATTACTTGCCGCACCGTCTTAACTGGACAAATCCCTTATCAAAACTTTATTTTCAAGTCCTAATGTTCTTTTTCTTTTGTCTCGATCTGTAACACGTAGCCGAGTTTTTAAGTCCTAACTGTTACAGATTGAGACAATTTGATAGTGAAGTCCCCATTTGCGCTTCATGTCGCGTTGCGTTGACACGCCAATCCCTCGCCACGGCAGGGCAAACGTATAGCCCACAGCGCTAGCTAGCAGATGACCCGCGTGTGTTCCTCGATGGCGGCACGATCCTCGGCGGCGATACTCGGCTCACACACCACGGCGTCCAAGTTATCCAGGCGACAGAAGGTATAGAAGTCGCGCTTGCCGATCTTGCTGGAATCGGCGATCAGATAGCGCGAGTCGGCCTTGCTAAAGGCGAGCTGCTGGATACGGCCCTCGTCCATGTTGGATGTGGATACGTCACCGTCCAAGATACCGTTGGCGCCGATAAACGCCGCATCGATGCCCAGCGCACGCAGGGTGTCCTCGGCCGTTGGCCCCACAAAAGCGGCAGTGCGGCGACGGTACATGCCGCCCACGAGGCACAGGTCGCAGTCCTCGCGCGCCTCGAGCAGGTTAAACACCGAAAGCGAATTGGTCACGATGCGCAGGCGAAACGCCGGCAGCAACGAGGCCATCTGCTCAACCGTGGTACCCGTGCCCAAAAAGATAGTAGAGCCCTCCTCGATAAGCTCCACAGCACGGCGTGCGATCTGCAGTTTTTCCTCGGCATGCTTGGTGCGCTTTTCGCTGTGCGAATACTCATGGCGCAACATAGCGTGGGGACGACCCTGCGCACTGCGGGCGCCGCCGTGCACACGCTCGATCTCACCCAGACTCGCAAGTTCTTCGAGGTCGCGGCGAATCGTCATGTCCGAAACGCCCAGCGCATCCGAAATCTCCTTAACCGAGACCGTGCCCTGCTCTTCGAGCAGCTGACGAACCTTATCCTGTCGCTCTGCCTTAATCACGATGAATCCTCGCTGTTCTATGCGCGCATACCGTTCAAACAGTAACGAACAAATTGTATCAGAATCGCGCGCCAAAAAATGAGCGCCCACACAGCCCCAATCATCACTTTTTTGAGAAAAATACCCCCTGCTTTAGTGGGGTGTAGTGATAATCTCGCCTGTTCGCGCTACAGTTTGTCCGAAATACCTCGATGTTAGGAACCAAATGATCACTTCCGAGCTTTTCGGCACCGCGCCGTGCGGTACCCCCGTTCATCGCTACACCCTCAACGGGCCCGAGATCTGCGTTCGCATTATGGACTATGGCGCCACCGTGTTGGGCATCGATGTGCCCGACATTCCCGGCAACGTGCGCGATGTGGTGCTGGGCTTCGATAAGCTCGAGGATTACTTTGACAACCCCGCCTGCTTTGGCGCGACCATCGGCCCCGTGGCCAACCGCACTGCGAGTGCCACGATCACCATCGACGGCACGGACTGGCATATGCCGGCCAACGAAGGCGTCAACAACCTGCACAGCGATCTTGAGCATGGTCTGCACAAGCGCGTATGGGATGTTGAACTCGACGAGGTCCACAATGCCGTGCGCATGACCACCTCGCTTGAGGATGGCGAGCTGGGTCTCCCCGGCAACCGCACCTTTACGGCCGTGTTTACCGTGACGCACACCGGACGTTTCCGTATCGAGTATGGCTGCGAGAGCGACCGCGCCACCTACGTGTCCATGACCAACCACACGTACTTTAACCTTGCCGGTCATAACGCCGGCATGGACTGTGAGCACTTCTTTGTTGCTAACGCCACTCACTACCTGCCCATTAACGAGCAGAACATCCCTACCGGCGAGATTGCTCCGGTCGAGGGAACACCGTTTGACTTTCGCGAGCTGCACCCCGTCGCTCCCGGCATGGAGGCCGACGATCCGCAGATTAAGCAGGCACGTGGCTACGATCACTGCCTGTGCATCGATGGCTATCAGTACGGCCGTAATCTGCGCCGTGCCCTGCATGTTGAGGAGATGTGGACCGGCCGCGAGCTTGACTACTACACCACCGCCCCGGGCGTGCAGCTCTACACCGGCAACTGGCTGGGCGACGAGCACGCCAAGGACGATGCCAACTATGGCTGGGGCGCCGGCTTTGCCCTCGAGGCAGAGATGTACCCCGACACGCCGCACCAGCCGCTGTTCCCGCAGGGCATTGTGGGCCCGGGTCACCCCTACAGCAATGCGATCGAATACCACTTTATGAGGCACTAAGCCCATAACACAACATATCGCACAGCAGCGCCCGCCGGCACCACCGCCGACGGGCGCTTCTTCATCTTTTGGGCTCATTTTCGCTGTGACTGTATGGGTGACATATCAAAACTATGTCTATTTACTACGTTTAGCCCGGAATGCTCGACCATGCACCAGTTTTTGTTTAATTCGCGAGCCGTCTACCTGCGGTTTTGTTTTTCTCAAATTCGACATGCTCGGCGATAGCCGATCGAACGTAGTAAATGGGCATAGTTTTTGACAGGCGGCATCGCACGCGTCCCTCGCAAGGGCAAAATGATCCGTTTTCCTCCGTCCCCAAGGATCAGTTGAACAGATTGCCGATGGGATCGGGGGCGGAACTGGGGAGGTAGCGGATTTCTAGCTCTATGCCGAGCTCTTGCAGCTCTTTGAAGGCGGCGACATCTGCGTCGTCTACGGCGACTGCGGGCGTTATGGGATGCTTGCCCTCCCCTGTCCGCATGTGACCTATGCTGATCTTGGTAATGGGCACACCGCCCTTAACCAGCGCGAGTGCATCGGTGGGTGAGGCCACCATGATCAGAATCCATTGACGCGGCGTTGCGGTATGAATGATGTCGATGGTCCTTTGCACCGAGAAAAACCGTGTCCAAACGCCTTCTGGCGCCGCGACCCTCATGGGTGCCCATTGGCGCGAATCCGCCGCAATCTCGTCGTTGACGATTAAGACAAGGTTGGAACCCACGGCTTCGTTCCACAGCTCAACGTCTTGCCCGTAAATAAACCGGTCGTCGATGCGTGTGAGAAGAATCTTGGGTTGTGCCATCGCTGCCCCATTCTCTTTGAGACCCGTAAGAGCAAGACATCACGTCTCCAATATTAGTGCATTTAAAGTGAGAAAAGCCGTCAGAACCCTTGCGCGGATGTGCGATGTCCCGTATCATAGACAGCCGTTGACGCCTCAGTTGCGTCACCACATGGCCGCCAGCGTAGCTCAGTTGGTAGAGCACCGCTCTCGTAAAGCGGGGGTCACCGGTTCGAGCCCGGTCGCTGGCTCCATTGCACAAGATAGCCGCCATCGGGCGGCTTTTTTGTTGCCAATTGAGTGCATTACACCAAGAAACTGCAGTAACCCCGACGGCAAACAGCTCCCTCCAACAACAAAAGCCCCGCCAACTGCGGTCCCCAAGTAGACCACAATCAACGAGACTCAAATATGTCCCCCAGAAGAACCACAGCGGCTTTTATATGCATGAATAGGGATTAAAGAGTACTCAGATCGATAGTCTGCGGATTAGTCAGCCCATAGATGGCTTCATTATTATCGGAAGAAGCAATTTGGCCGCCAGCCTCACATTCAACTGGCGTTGTTTCGTCGATCAGCTCGTAACCAAGCCAGCCCTCAAGAACCGTGCCAGGTTGTATCTGACGCGACTCAGGAAGATCAAGGCCTTCCACCAACATGCTCGGATTAAGCCCCTTTCCGTCCTGAAAAGCCAATATCTCATTACCGGAAAACATGACAGTCTGAAGGTCTTCCGACACATTTTTTGCGGTCAAGTTCAGAATCAACAGTGGCTTACCGTCACCAAAGCTCTCTACTCCGCGCTGCGCCCCTGTGATGGTGTACTCAATACCTGATGCTGGGATATCGCTATTCCCGTTGCTGCCGCTCTTTTTTCCAGCAGCATCCGCCTGTGCGGCAGCATAGCCCGCGGCATAGCCATCATCATAGCTCCCCTTGGAGTCTTTTCCTGAACAGGCGGCGAGGCAAGCGGAACCAGCCGCAAGCCCCAATGCCAAGAATGCACGCCTTGGAATTAAAGCGGTCGCGCTGAGCTTCATGAGGAATCTCCTGTCAATTAGTTCTCTCTGTTTCCCTAATTATTCTAATTAATCTTCATGCACTTAGTATCAATTGAGTCCCAATAGCAGCGCTATGAGGTCTTATTCAGCTGTTGCAAAAGATGTGTGCCCAATATAAAAGCCCCGCCAACCGCAGTCTCCCAAAGGAACCGCGATCGGCGGGGCTCAAACGCGCTCCCCAAGAGGAATCACGCTAGTTCACGAGCAACTCGCTACTCCTCCCAGTAAGCATCTGCAAGCAGCTTAAAGCAAATCTTCTTGACCGGCTGTGCGCCATCGCCCGGGAACTCGAGCGTGGGCATGTGGGGCTCGCCGGCAACGAACAGCGCGAATTTGTCGTCGGCAAGATCGCCGGCGATCGAGGCGTCGGAATCGACCAGATCATAGTCGTCCTTCTCGTCAAACTCCTGGACCAGTGTCAGGCTGCCCGTAGCGACCTTGAAGGCCTCGCGACCCTCGACGTCGATCTGCAGGTCGTGATAGCGCTGATGCGTCTCATAGTGAGCCTCAGCCTCGGGACGCGTCGTGGGAGACATGACGTTCGCAAAGACCTTCTCACCCAAAATCGGATGGCTGCCGACCTCGAGCTGTGCCGGGTCGTTCTCCTCGAGCCAGTCGATCAGCACGTCGAGGCCCTTGAGCATTCCGCGGTATTCCTCGATATCGCCCAATGCACCGTAAATCATCTAAATCCCCTCTCGGATCGTTTATTTGGCAGCTACTCGGTAAATGCATTACCGACGCTGTTGCCACCCACATACGTCTCGACCAGGGTAAGGTCGGGATTGAACACGACAAACTCGGCGTCGCGCCCCAGCATAATGCTACCGCACTTGTCGTCGACATGAGCTAGCAAGCAATGCCGGGGCCGACGCCCAGGCTTTTACAGCTCGGTCACGACAACGCCGTTGTAGACCTCGTCCCAACGGTCCATGACCAGATGGCCGGTCATGGGATCCATGGCATTGAGCTTGCCGCAGGTGTTGGCGGTACGCAGCACCGTCTCGTCATCCGCGCCAGCAGCAATCGCATGCGCGAAGCCGGCAATGGTCGAATCGCCAGAGCCCGTAGCGTTAACGGCGGGGATATCGGGGGTCTTGGCGCGGAATGCACGGCCATTATGGAAGCCCACGGAGCCGGCAGCGCCCATGGACACGACGACCCAGGGGATATCGGAGAAGCGGGCATCAGAGGCGAGCGCGGCGCGGAGCTCGTCCACATCGTCGGTGGTAAAGCTCGTGCCCAGAAGGCCGTTAATCTCGGTCAGGTTAGGCTTGACCAGCTCGGGCTTAATTTCGGACTTAAGGGCGGCCTCGAGCGAAGCACCCGAGGTATCGAGCAGCACCTTGGCGCCGGCGTTCTCGGCAATACCCGTGATCTTGGCGTAGTAGCCCGCCTCGACACCACGGGGCAGCGAACCCGAGATGGTAACGACAGCGGCCTTGCTCGCAAGCTCGGCGAACTTGGCGGTAAAGGCATCGAGCTCCTCGGGGGCAATCGTCGGGCCGCTCTCGAGTAGCTCGGTCTGGTTGCCGGCGTGGAGGATGTTAAGGCAAATGCGAGTCTCGCCCTTGATGGGTACAAAATCATTCTTAATGCCGTTGGCATCCATGAGCTCGGCCATGTAGGCGCCCATGTGGCCGCCGAGTAGACCGGTTGCCACAACGTCGTCGCCCAGCTGACCCAGTACACGGGCCACGTTGAGACCCTTGCCGCCGGCGGTCTTTTCGGGCGTCACACGGTTAACGTCGTCGATAATGAGCTCATCGAGCTGATAGCGTGTATCGACGGACGGGTTCATCGTAACGGTGAGGATCATTTTTAGCTCCTTATCTCGCAGGCTCCTTGTGCCTCGCGATACGAGTCGACAAAACGGAATTACAGAATCTCAATCGTGAACGAGCGAACGACGGTCTCCTTGGGCTTGGCGACAAGGCAGCCACGCTTATGCTCAAGCACGTCGTCCTCATCGGAGCAGGTCGAAAGGCCGCCCCAAGGCTCAACTGCCACAAAATCACCCTCGGGCTTGCTCCACACAATGAGATATGGGAAGCCCTCAAAGCTCAGGCGAACGCCCTTGTCCTCGCCCTTTTTGGAAAGCGTGACCTGGCGGCTCTCGAGCACGTCAAAGATGGTCTCCGCAAAATCGAAGAGCTCGTGCGACAGGGGCAGCGTCTTTCCCACCATGGGGTTCTTGGAGCGCTTGTCCACGTCAATCAAGCCAGTCGAAGGGACAGCGGTGCAAAGCTCTGCAGCCTCTTCTTTCTCAAAGCGCAACTCGTAGTCCGTATAGGCCTCGCCCTCATCGAGCGGGCACCTAAAGCCGGGATGCCCACCGATAAAGAACGGCATGTCCTCGGTGCCCTCGTTGGTAACCTCATAGGAGACACGCACGGCGGCGTCCTCGAGCGTATAGCGGGCGACGAGCCTAAACGGATACGGATAATCGCTCAGCAACGCAGCGTTATCCTCGGACGCCAGACACACAGCCAACTCGTTCTCGCCTTGGCTCAGCAGCTTCCACTCCTGCTTGCGCGCAAAGCCGTGGCGAGCGAGCTTTACATGATGCCCGGCAAACGTCATGGCACTACCATCGCGCAGGCCTCCGCAAATCGGAAAGCAGACCGGCGCCTGGCCGGACCACACGGCGGGGTCACCCTGCCACAAGTACTCGCGACCTCCGGCCTCAATCGAGGTAAACGAACCACCAGCCGTGGACACCTTAATAGAAATCGAATCGTTGGAGAGAGCGTATTCCATTGCCCATCCTTTCGAACAACTGCTTTTTGCTCGCAAGTACCCGTCTCGGCTCTGACCAATGGACAAACCCGCACGCTCATCGATGCGTCCGGTATCCCGGCCATGTAACGGGGTACCATACAGACATTGATGCAATTACAGCTGAAAGGCCTTCTTATGCGAACCATCATTCTTTATGCCTCACGCCACCACGGCAATACGAAAAAGCTCGTGGACGCCATCGTCGAGGCGCACCCCGAAATCGATACCCTCGACGTGAAAACACTCGGCAAAAACGAGTATCCCAACCTGCACGAATACCATCTGATTGGTGTCGCCACGGGCATCTATTACTCCGAGATCGACAAGGACATGGCACGCGTGCTCACTAACGTGTTGCAGCCGCAGGACAAGGTGTTTGGCCTTATGACCTACGGTGGCAAAAACAAGTGGTACGGCAAGGATATCGATGGCATCTGCCGCATGAGGCAGGCCATCTTTATGGGTGTCTACGGCTGCCCCGGCTTTGATACGTGGGGGCCGTTCAAACTCGCCGGCGGTGTCCAAAAGGGGCACCCGACCGCTGAGGAAATTAAGGGTGCCGTCGACTTCTTCGACAAGATCGAAGACGAGTATGGAGACATCATCGTCGAAGAGTACGCCAAGCGCGAGAAGCGCCTAGCATACGAGAAGGAGCATCCTGCAGGAGGCCTGGTGGCCGGCGTTAAGCGTACGGCAAAGAAAATCGCTAGCAAGCTGTAACTGTAAAGGTGCTTTTGAGCGTTTAACCCGTACGGCGGGTCCGAGCAGATTCGGGCCCGCCGTCTTTTTCTTTCGTTACTCGGTAAAGGCGTTGCCGACGCTCTGGCCGCCAACATACGTCTCGACGAGGGTGAGCTCATGGTCGAACACGACAAAGTCGGCGTCGCGACCCGGCATGATGCTGCCGCACTTATCCTCGATGTGCGCGGAGCGTGCCGGCACCTCGGTTGCCATGCGAATGGCGATATCGGCGCTGGCGATGCCCCAGTCGACGATGTTCTTGACGCCCTGGGCAAGCGTGAGCACCGAACCGGCAATGCTCTTGCCATCGGCGAGCCAGCACAGGTTGTCCTTCATGATGACGTCCATGCCGCCGCTGGTGTAGCTGCCCTCGGGCATGCCGCCGCAGCCCAGGCAGTCGGTGATGAGTACCGTGTGCTGCCAGCCCTTGGCCTGCAGCAGCGCCTTGATGGCGGCAGGGTTTACGTGCTTGCCGTCACAGATGATCTCGGCGTAGGTCTCGGACGTGGACATAGCAGCACCCACGACACCGGGCTCACGGTGATGCAGCCCGCGCTGGCCGTTATAGGTATGCGTAAAGCAGCTGGCACCGGCGTTGATGGCAGCGATGCACTCATCGTAGGTGGCGTCGGAGTGACCGATGCTGGTCACCACACCCTTGGCGTTCAGAGCAGCCGCATAAGCAGCGGCACCGTCGCGCTCGGCCGCCATGGCGCTCTTAACGATGCGACCGCCCGCAGCCTCCTGCCACTGATCGAAGACCTCCTCGGAGGGGTCGATCAGATAAGCGGGGTTCTGCGCGCCCACGTGCTTCATGGTAAAGAAAGGGCCTTCCAGGTAGATGCCCTGAATGCGAGCACCGCAGAAGTCGGGGCCGCGACCCTCGTCCGCCTGGGCGATGGCGGCGCAGGCGTCCTTAATCTGCTCGACGCCATCGGTGAACGTCGTGGGCAGCCAGCTGGTGGTGCCGCGACGGGCGAGCTCGGTCGAGCTGATATCGATGCCCTCGGGATCGTTATCGGTAGTCGAGTGGTTATAGAAGCCATGGATGTGGGTGTCGACCATACCCGGTGCGATCCACGATCCCGTGTAATCCTTAATCTCGCAAGAGGGCTCGTCGGCCTGCCAGGCGCCAAAGACGCCATCCTCGACCATAAGATAGCCGCCCAGTTGCGGGCCTGCCGGCAAGAAGAACTTGTCAGCCTTAATTGCGTACGTGCTCATATGCACTCCTTGCTTCTAAAGCAGTTGACTGTGGTGATGCTTATACCCAGCTCACGTAAAACAAAAAGCGCCCGCCCGCCGTTATGAGCGGACGGGCGCCCTTACAGGGGGACGCGATTAAGCGGTGAAGGGGTGAATCGTCACGCCCTTGACCACGCGGTTGACCGTGCCGGTGGGGCTCGGCGTATCGGGCGTGTTGCCCACGCGCACGGAGTTGAGCAGGCTGATTGCCTGGGCAAACATCACGAACGGCAGAGCAAGGTAACCCTCGGGGAGTGCCTCATAGCCCTTAAAGGTGAAGGACTCACCCTCGTAGACAGTAGCGCCATCCTGCTGAACGGCAACGGTGCGCTGAGCAATATCGTCGCCACCGATCTCGTTGAGGATGTCGATGTCGTACTGACGGGTGTAGGCGTCGTTGTTGACGAATACGAAGACGAGCGTCTTATCGTCGACGAAGGACTTAGGTCCGTGACGATAGCCCATGGAGGTGTCGTAGGAAGTGGCAACCAGGCCATGAGCAAGCTCGAGGATCTTGAGCTGGCTCTCCTGAGCAAGGCCGCCAAAGGAGCCGGAGCCAAGGTAGGTCACGCGGTTGAAGTCGCCAGCGAGGTAGTCGGCAACCTCAGACTCGCGAGCGATGACCTCCTCGCCCATCTTGGCGATGGTCTCGACCCACTCGGCCTTCTGCTCGTCGGAAGCCTCGTCAAAGATGAGAGTAGAGAGCAGGGTCATGCAGGTGTAGGAGCCGGTCATGGCGAAGCCCTTGTCGTTGGCGCGCGGGATGAGCAGCGTCAGCGCATTGGGATCATCGGCGGACTCGACGGCGAGCTTGCCCTCGGGCGCGCAGGTGATGTTGAGGAACTTGACGTTGTGGACGAGCTCCTTGGCAACGGCAACGGCGGCAAGGCTCTCGGGGCTGTTGCCAGAGCGGGCAAAGGAAACCACGAGCGTGGGATCCTCAGCGCGCAGGAAGTCGCGCGGGGCGCTCACGATGTCGGTCGTGGCGATGGGCTTAAAGTCGTAGAGATCAGTGTTGCCGGCGTGACGCAGATACGGGGCGCAGGTATCGCCAACATAGTCGGACGTACCGGCACCGGTGAAGACAACGGACAGACGGCCCTCGCCCATAGCGCGAGCCTCGGCCAGAAAGGCCTCGATGGCCTCCTTGTTCTCGCGATAGATGTTGAGCGTATCACGCCAAAGCTCGGGCTGCTGAGCAATCTCGGCCGTGGTGATCTGGGCGCCGAGCTCGGTGAGCTCCTCGACACTCTTCTCGAACATTTCTAATACCTCTCTCTAGAAGTAATCATCTGACGTGCAATTATACACTTCGGTTGGTTATCTGGTAGTAACCAGTTAAATACAAAGAATCATCATATGGAAACGATGCCAACACTAGTCGCTACGCTGGTGGTAAACCTTGTATTTAAACTGATCGGCACGAGCAACCGAGAGCGTATACTCCACAACCTCGTTTGACTCGTTATACGTAGTCCTAACCAAATCGAGCACAGGCGAGCCCTCGACAATTTCCAAAAGGTGGGCATCGGTGGGACGGGCTATGCTCGCATAGAACTCCTCTTCGGCCACACGTATTTTTTGCTGAAAGTCTTGCTCAATCACATCGTAAAGCGGCTTACGCTCCAGCAGCGGTCGCTTTAGGGACAGAAATTGACGAACCGGTAGATAGCTGCGTTCGACCATCATGGGCATGTTGTCGGCAGAACGAAGGCGCTTGAGCTTAAAAATGCGATCACCGATACGCAATCCCATATGCTCGGCCAGATTCTTATTGGCCTCCATCTCGCAAAACTCGAGAATCGTGGTCTCGGGGTCACGACCCATCGCGCGCATCTGCTCGGTAAAGCTGTAGGACTGCATAAGATTGGTTGCCTTTGCCGAACGGTCGGTCACAAAGGTACCGCGACCGTGCTGCCGAACCACCAGTCCTAAACGCTCCAGTTCCTGCAGAGCCAGACGTACCGTAGTGCGCGAGAGACCATAGCGCTCCGAAAGTTCGCGCTCGGAAGGAATCATGTCACCGGCGCGATATTCATGGTCAATCTTTTCGGTCAGAATATCGACCAGCTGATCGTACAGCGGTTGCTTACGCGCTCCGATCGCCATCCTATCCTCCCTTTTGCTCGAATTCGGCTAACTACCCAGGGTGTTAAGCATTATCTGTCTGCCACACCCGAATCATCAAGAAAACAAAAGCCGCGCGCTCTTTCGAGCACGCGGCTTTTAACATACACATGGCTTAAGGGGTCGGGGTGTGAGCCGCGTAGGGACACACCCCTCAAGCTAGAGCCTTACCAGATGCTCGGCCAGAGACCAAGCGGGCCAGCGCCCAGGATGCCAAGGACGAAGAGCAGGAGAATGCCCTTGGTCGGGGTCCAGCTGTGCTTAGCGAACATGTAGTAAAGCAGCAGCGTAAGCATAAGCGGGACGAGCTTGGGGACGATGGTGTTGAGGGTGTCGGCAACAGAGAAGTTGACCGGATCCTCGGTGACGGTACCGTAGGTAACGGACTCCATGCCGTTGCCCAGATCGGTGACGCCGCACTCGACAGCGTTGCCGTCGGCATCGGAAGCGGTAAGGGCGTTGCCGTCCTTATCGGTCATGGCGATGGTACCGGCCTCAGCGGTCTCGGTATCGATGCCCTCCATACCGGTGAAGTTCTCGGCCTCCTTCTCGGAGACGATCACGGTAGTAGCGGAGAGGCCACGGGTGGTGCCATTGGGGATCTGGAGGTTGATCTGGGTGCCACCCATGGTGACGACCAGGCAACCGACGACGAAGACGCCCATGATGGAAGCGGCACGCGTGAAGGCCTGCATGTTGGAGGTCAGAGCGTCAATAGCGCTGGTGCCAAGCTTGTAGGACCAGTTCATGAGCCAGAAGCGCAGTGCGAACTGGACGACGTTGAAGATCACCAGGAAGATGATCGGCGCAGCGGCGTTGCCGTTGATGGCCATGTTGGAGGTGATGCCGGCCGTGATAGGCACGAGCGTCAGCCAGAACAGGGCGTCACCGATACCACCGAGCGGGCCCATTGCGGCGACGCGGACGGCGCGAATCGTGGGGATGTCAACCTTGTTCTGCTCGAGCGAAAGCACGATGCCCATAACAAAGGTGACGAGGAACGGGTGAGTGTTGAAGAACTCCAGGTTGTGGCTCATGGAAGCCGCGAGGTCGTTCTTGTTGGTGTGGATCTTCTCCAGACCGGGGATGATGGAGTAGAGCCAACCAGCGGCCTGCATACGCTCGTAGTTGAACGAGGCCTGCAGGAAGCAGGAACGCCAAGCCATCTTGTTGAGGGTCTTCTGGTCGAGCTGCGGAGCAGGAGTGAGATCCTCGTAGTGCTCCGGGATCACATACTCATTAGATGCCATCTTCGAAGTCACCTCCGTCAGAAACAGCTGCACCCTTCAGCTCGGTCTGCTGCTGGAAGTCCCAGAAAGCGATGCCGAAGCCGATGAGAGCGAGGATGAGCAGAGCAGGGGTTGCCAGAGAATCGTTGGCAACGGTGATGAGCGCGAGGCCAAAGCCCATGAGGAAGAAGCCCCACATATCACGGTTCATCATAACCTTGAGCAGGACGGCGAAGCCGACGAAGCGCATCATGCCGCCTGCAGCGGAAAGACCGGTCTGCAGCCAAGTCGGGATGGCGGAAGCGATGGTCTGACCGATGGTGGCGCCAGCGATGAAGAACAGGGTGACGACGACGGCGAAGATCAGGCCGAGCAGAGCCATGGCGAAGTAGTTCAGACGCTCGATACCCTTGGTGTCAGCGTTGTGAGCCATGTTGTCCGCAGAGGACATGAGCGGCGACATAAGCGTGAAGACCAGGGTAACGCCGAGCTGACCAAGCAGAGCGAACGGAATGGCAAGGCCGACTGCCGCGTTGGGCTCGAGGCCCGTAGCGATAGCGAGAATGGCTGCCATGATGCCGCCGATGACGGCGTTAGGCGGCTGAGCGCCTCCGATCGGCATGTTGCCGATCGTCATGAGCTGATAAGTACCACCCACGAGAAGACCGGTGTTGAGGTCGCCAAGGATAAGACCGATGACGGCGCCGGTGACGATGGGCTGATAGAGAGACTCGAGGAAGTTGAACTGGTCGATTGCCGCGACGAACGTGACGATGAAGACCAGAGCGACCTGGATGATCGAGTATTCCATCTTGCTCCTCCTTTCAAAATGTATGTACGCACTTTGGATTTCACGTACAGAGTGTCAGGGTTTCACTCCTGACAACGTGGATCACGAAGACTACGAGAAGAGCTTGCTCGTGTCCTCAACAGGCGTGCTCGGAACGCGCCTGATCTCCAACTCCACCCCCAATTCCTGCAGCTCTTTAAACGCAGCGACATCCTCGTCGTTAACTGCGACGGAGGTGGCGACTTGGCGCTTTCCTTCCGACATGTGCATGTTGCCGATGTTTACCTTCTTTATAGGCACACCGCCCTTGACGAGCGTAAGCACGTCTTCCGGTGTTTCGGCCACGATGAAGATCTTCTGGCGCGGGCTCGCCTTGCCGATGACGTCGATGGTCTTCTGCAGGGAGAAGAAACGCGTAGCGACGCCGGCGGGAGCGGCCATCTTCATGAGGTTCTGGCGCATGGTGTTGGTCGACACATCGTCGTTGGCGACGAGGATAAGGTTGGAGCCCAGGGTGGAGTTCCACTGGGTAGCGACCTGACCATGAACCAGTCGGTTATCGATGCGGGTAAGAAGAATGTTGGGTTCTGCCATGTTGATCAGCTTCCTTTCGTTATTTGCTGACGACAGTTACTTGATCTCCTGAATCGCGTAACGCGAAACATCTACAACGGCGCCGGATCGGACTTTGATCTGGACCTTCTCGCCTTCGATGCCTTTGACGGTTCCGTAGATACCGCCGGCGAAAAGAACCTCCTGACCCGGCTTGAGCTCCGTGTGCAGCTCCTTGAAGTACTTCTGCTTCTTCTTCATGTTGATTTGCGACCAGATGGTGTAAATCAAGCCCATGATGACAAGCAGGCCTAAAAGGGCGACCGAGGAGCTCAGGACGCTGGCTCCGAAATCGGCCATTAGATGCCGTCCTCGTCGCCGAAGACGTCCTCCTCGTCGGAGCCGGCAACGGATGCGACCGTCTGGGCGGTGATGCCCGTCTGGCCAACGG
>JBPGZF010000069.1:0-668 GCA_052033095.1 Collinsella sp. | reverse complement strand
GTTTCCAACAATCCCTCTCTCTGCTTTCTTAAGTCTATTATAATGTATGCCTACAAAATAAAAGACTAGAAGTTAAATATAAGCAACTTCTAGTCAGTATGTTTATTTAGTGAAGAGAAGAACGATACATTAATAGTCGTAGCTATCAATCGTTGTTTACGAGCTTACCTTACGGATGTCTCAAGTTATAATGATTAACTTCTCTTCAGTGATATGATATCACTTCTAGATAAAATAAAAAACTAGAATTATTACTTGAATAACTTCTAGTTCTATAATACGAAACACTTCCGAAGAAGTGTTAAATTACAAATGGCGGTCTGGACGGGGCTCGAACCCGCGACCTCCGCCGTGACAGGGCGGCATTCTAAACCAACTGAACTACCAGACCAATAAAAATGGTGGAGCCTAGGAGGATCGAACTCCTGACCTCCTGCGTGCAAAGCAGGCGCTCTCCCAGCTGAGCTAAGGCCCCAGAAAAATTTTAAATAAACATGGTGGGCCTGAATGGATTTGAACCATCGACCTCACCCTTATCAGGGGTGCGCTCTAACCAACTGAGCTACAGGCCCATGTTTAACAGTTTTAGAAATGGTGGGCCTGAATGGATTTGAACCATCGACCTCACCCTTATCAGGGGTGCGCTCTAACCAACTGAGCTACAGGCC
>JBPGZF010000068.1:0-689 GCA_052033095.1 Collinsella sp. | reverse complement strand
GACCGGAACGGGTAAGACAGCAGCCTATCTGCTCCCAGTATTGAGCAAGCTTGATGATGGCGGCTATCCGAAAGACGCCATCAACTGCGTCATCATGTCGCCAACCCGCGAGTTGGCCCAGCAAATAGACCAGGCCATGCAGGGCTTCGGCTACTACCTGCAGGATGTGAGCAGCGTGGCTGTTTATGGCGGCAACGACGGCAACCGCTACGATCAGGAGCTGAAGAGTCTCCGCATGGGTGCTGATGTCGTGATTGCTACTCCAGGTCGCCTCATCACCCACATTTCCCTGGGTAATGTAGATCTGAGCAAGGTAAGCTTCTTCATTCTCGATGAGGCCGACCGCATGCTCGACATGGGCTTCTCTGAAGACATCAATACCATCGCTTCCAAGTTGCCAAAGACCTGCCAGACCATCATGTTCTCTGCCACCATGCCTGAGAAGATTGAGGAACTTGCCAAGGCCCTGCTCAAGGATCCTGTAGAGATCAAGCTTGCCGTAAGCAAGCCTGCCGAGAAGATCAAGCAGGAGGCTTACGTTTGTTACGAGACCCAGAAGATGACCATCATCAAGGATATCTTCAAGGCTGGCGATATGAAGCGCGTCATCGTGTTCAGCGGCAGCAAGATGAAGGTGAAGCAGTTGGCTGCTGCCCTTCAGCAGATTGGCATCAACTGCGGTGCAATGC
>JBPGZF010000067.1:0-727 GCA_052033095.1 Collinsella sp. | reverse complement strand
GAATAATTACAGTCCGGTCAAGTTTACCACGGGGTTTGTTTATATGGGACTACGGTTGGATACGGGGCTGGCGCGGACACAAACATCTCAATCTGTAACAGGTGGGAGCGGAATCCGGGTCTAGATGTTACAGATCGAGACGAACGGGAGGGCCGCCGAGCAAACGTCTCAATCTGTAACAACTGGGAACAAATTTCCCATCTTGCTGTTACAGATTGAGACACAGGGCCCCTCCCCGACTTCAATCTCCATCTGTAACATCTTGCGCCCCAAAACCCCTCTTACTGTTACAGAACGAGACATTCAAAATCCGTCGGAAGGTTTGTCTCGATCTGTAACATCTGCAACCCAAATCATCGGCTAACTGTTACAGATTGAGACAAAAGAAAACGTCCAGGCCGAATGTCTCAATCTGTAACAGATACTCGGCAAAAACAGTCCCAGATGTTACAGATTTAGACAAACTTTTCTTTCCCCAACTTAAATCTCGATCTGTAACAACAACTCGGCAAAAACAGGTCTAACCGTTACAGATTAGACATTCGAAACCGACTGATAGGTTCATCTAAATCTGTAACACATAGGACCGATTTTCTCCTTTCTCCTCTTACTGTTACAAATCAAGACAAACGGAGGGGCCGTCTGGCAAACGTCTCGATCTGTAACATCTGGAACCCAGTTCTTCTGCTTACTGTTACAGAACGAGACAAACCTCTGACACCAGGGA
>JBPGZF010000066.1:0-865 GCA_052033095.1 Collinsella sp. | reverse complement strand
AGACTCGAACTCCCACGACACAATTGTCACTACCCCCTCAAAGTAGCGCGTCTACCAATTCCGCCACCTCTCCAACACTAAGCTAATTTAAACATTGTGCCCAAGACAGGACTCGAACCTGCACGTTGTGAAACACACGCACCTGAAACGTGCGCGTCTACCAATTCCGCCACTTGGGCCCTAAACTTAAACCTATCTTGGTTTAATACAAAAATGTTCGAGCGGAAAACGGGACTCGGACCCGCGACCCCAACCTTGGCAAGGTTGTGCTCTACCAACTGAGCTATTTCCGCTTGTTACAACTTCAAGAAGTGAAGAGGAGGAGACTCGAACTCCCACGACACAATTGTCACTACCCCCTCAAAGTAGCGCGTCTACCAATTCCGCCACCTCTCCAAGTATATTGCCATCAATTATCTAACCAAGATAAAACTTGATGTTGTTTCCAAAAAAAATGAGCGGAAAACGGGACTCGGACCCGCGACCCCAACCTTGGCAAGGTTGTGCTCTACCAACTGAGCTATTTCCGCAGTTTTTCCTATTACTTAGGAGCGTTCCTCTGAATGCGAGTGCAAAGGTACTACTTTTTTCTGAATTACCAAACTTTTCTTCGATTTTTTTGAAAAAAAATGTGCATTTTGCCCTTTTTAGTGAGCAAAACACACATTTTAAGCCTTATTTTGCCGATTTTTAAACTCATCCGGCAGAAAAATCGGGAAAATGGAAATTATACTAATCCATCCTACTGCGATAATCTTCGTAGCTGAAATCTCTTAGAATTTCCAATTTTCCATCTAAATGTACGATTCCTATTGATGGATGAGTGATTCCATTAAAGGTATTTGTCTTTACCGTAGTGTAATGC
>JBPGZF010000065.1:0-2426 GCA_052033095.1 Collinsella sp. | reverse complement strand
CTTCCGTGTCAGGGAAGCGCTCTCCCCCTGAGCTAAACGCCCAAATGGAGCGGACAACGGGGCTCGAACCCGCGACCCCAACCTTGGCAAGGTTGTGCTCTACCAACTGAGCCATGTCCGCTTACGAGGATTAATCATACGTGATGCCCGCATCCTATGCAAGAACTTTTTTTGAAATATTTTGCGACGCCCTCGCGAAGACATCAGCCACCACGGAAGGCACAGGCAAACGCAAACTCGCCGCAAGAGGCCCCTACAACTCAGCGAGCATGATCCAGACAGAGCTGTCCTGCGCGAGCCTGCCATCTGCGAGCGGTGATGAGGTGAGCAGGACCCTGCCCGCCGGCAGCTCCACGGGTGCTGCACCGAAGTTCGTCACACACGCCCAGCCGTTGTCGCGGCGATAGGCGATGACGCCGCCCTCAGCGCCCTCGGCACCATCCGCAAGACCGGTGCGCCCGTCAAGATCGAGCCACGCAAGATCGTTAGCGCACCCGTGCAGCTTGCGCCGCAGCCAGAGGGCGTCACGATAGAGCGCAAGCATCGATGTCGGGGCCGCTTCTTCCCTATCGACAGCGTAATCGGAAAACCATGCAGGCTGTGGCAGATGGGGCGCCGCATCGGCGTCCGCCGGCGAAAACCCAAACGATCCGCCCTGCGTGGGATCGTCCGCCGCCACCCACGGCAGGGGCACACGACAGCCGTCGCGCCCCTTCTCGCGCTTCGGTCCGTGCGTATTGGTCGCAGTGGGATCTTCGAGTGCAGCCCACGGGATATCAGCCACCTCAAAAAGGCCGAGCTCCTCACCCTGATACACGTATGCCGATCCCGGAAGCGCCAGCTCAAGCAAAAGGGCCGCCCGCGCGCGGCGCTCGCCGAGTTCACGGTCCTCGTCATAAGACGACCCGTCGCGTAAGAGCCAGTCGAGCGCAATCTGGTGGTAGCGCGTCGCCTTGATCTGCGGCAGGGCATAGCGCGTCGCCACGCGCGGCACATCGTGGTTGGAGAGTACCCAGGTCGAGGCGGAATCGGATTCGATGGCTGCCTTCAAGCCCTCCTCAATTGCAGCGTGCATGTCATCATAGGTCCAAGTGGCCTTGGCGAACTCAAAGTTAAATGTCTGGCCAAGCTCGCTTGGGCGCGCGTAGAGATACTGGCGCTCGGGCAGCACCCACGCCTCGGCAACGGCACTGCGCGGCGGATTATAGCGGTCGAACACGCGGCGCCACTCGCGATAGATCTCGTGAACCTCATTGCGATCCCACAGCGGATGGGTGCCGTCGTCAACCATGTCATCGCCCTCGGCGAGATGCCACTGGTCGAGATCATCGCGGTCGAGATCCTTGGCGAGACCGTGTGCCACATCAATGCGAAAGCCGTCGACGCCTCGATCGCTCCAAAACGCCAGAACGTTGCAAAAGAACGCGCGAACCTCGGGGCATGACCAGTCAAAGTCCGGCTGCTCGGGCGTAAACATGTGCAGATACCACTGACCGTCCGCAACACGCGTCCAGGCGGGGCCGCCAAAGTTGGCATTCCAATTGGTGGGAGGCAGCTCACCGTGCTCGCCGCGACCATCGCGGAAGATATAGCGGGCGCGCTCGGGCGATCCGGGGCCGGCGGCAAGAGCGGCTTTGAACCAGGGGTGCTGGTTGGACGAATGGTTGGGCACGATGTCGACGATGACCTTGATGCCGCGCGCGTGAGCCGCGGCGATCATGTCATCGAAGTCGTCAAGCGAGCCGAGACGTGGATCGACATCGCAGTAGTCTGCCACATCATAGCCACCATCGACAAGAGGCGATGGGTAAAACGGGCTCAGCCAGATGGCCTCGATACCCAGCCGCTCAAGATAGTCCATCTGCTGGGTAATGCCCGCGATATCGCCCAGACCCGAACCAGTCGAATCCTTAAACGAGCGCGGGTAAATCTGATAGATCGCGGCATCGGACATCCATGAGCGCGAGGAGGACTTTTCCGTAGCCATGGGGTGTATCTCCCTTGCAACGAGGTTTTCGAGATGCCCACGATGATACGCCCAAAGCTGACATTCACGGCAAATAACGCCACAGCCACGCCCCAAAACGCTCGCCCCCTCTCGGGTTCGAGCCCATGCGATGGGTACGAAAAAAGCCCGGCTACCGTGGTAGCCGGGCTGTTACGCTTGGAGCGGACAACGGGGCTCGAACCCGCGACCCCAACCTTGGCAAGGTTGTGCTCTACCAACTGAGCCATGTCCGCATATGTAAAACAAAACGGGCGCCGGAGCGCCCGGATGTTGCCTGGAGGCGAAGCCCGGATTCGAACCGGGGGTAAAGGCTTTGCAGGCCTCTGCCTTACCACTTGGCCACTTCGCCGAAAAAGGACCGCTTGAGACGGTCCGGAAATGCAATGGAGCGGACAACGGGGCTCGAACCCGCGACCCC
>JBPGZF010000064.1:0-2609 GCA_052033095.1 Collinsella sp. | reverse complement strand
CCGTAAGGGCAGAGAGCATCATGCCCAGGCCCATGCAGAAGCACATAAGCAGCAGCAGGCAAACCGGCAACAGAATCAGGTGCCAAGAAGGCGTAACGCGGAACCACAGCATGACGATGGCGACGGCGACCAGCGAGAAGGCAAAGTTGACCAGCGAGAAGAGCACCTTCTGCACCGGGAAAACCCAGCGGTGCACCTTAACCTTCTTGAGCAGAGGGGCAGCGCCCACGATCGACGTCAGGGCCTGGTTAGTAGACTCAGACATGACGGCAAAGGTGATGTTACCCACGATCAAGTACAGCGGGTACATCTCGGGCGTCATTGAGCCATTGCGGCCCTGGCCAAAAATCGTCGAGAACACGATGGCCATGACGATCATCATCAGCAGCGGGTTGAGCACCGACCATGCGACGCCCAGAACGCTACGGCGATACTTGATCTTAAAATCCTTGGTAACCAGCTGACGAAGGATAAACGCGTCCTTCTCAAATTCGTTCTTAGCAAACGTCGCAGGCAGACTGCGAGTTTCTTGTTGCTTTGTCTGATCCGACACGGATGCAACTCCTTTACTCGTAATCGTTGACAAACGAACAGTATAGACCCGACGGCCATGCAAACGATTCGCGCAACAAAACTGGAGAACTAACCCACATCTTAGGATGCCAGGCCCAAACGGCTATACTTTCTAGGATTGAATGTATAAGGAGCATTAAGTGAATTCTGAATCCATCGCCGTCATCATCCCTTGCTACAACGAAGCGCTCACGATCGGCAAAGTCATCGACGACTTTCACCGCGAGCTTCCGCAGGCGACGGTCTATGTCTATGACAACAACTCGTCGGACGATACCTCACGCATTGCCACCGAGCACGGCGCCACAGTCCGCTTTGAGCCCCGTCAGGGAAAGGGCAACGTGTGCCGCCAGATGTTTCGCGATATCGACGCCGATTGCTACCTGATGGTCGACGGAGACGACACCTACCCCGCCGAGGCGGCCAAGGCCCTCTGCGAGCCCATCCTTAACGGCACGGCCGACATGACCGTAGGCGATCGCCTTTCCAACGGCACCTACGCCGAGGAGAACAAGCGTGCCTTCCACGGCTTTGGCAATAATCTGGTCCGCGCCATGATCAAGTGGATCTATGGCTACAGCTTCGATGACGTCATGACAGGCTACCGCGCCATGAGCCGCCCGTTCGTTAAAACCTTCCCAGTGCTTTCCGAGGGCTTTCAGATCGAAACCGAGCTCTCGATCCACGCCGTCGACCACCGCTGGCGCATCAAAGATGTGCCCATCGAGTACCGCGACCGTCCCGAGGGTTCCGAGTCCAAACTCAACACCGTGAGCGACGGCATTAAAGTCGTTGCGATGATCGGCACGCTGTTCAAGGACTACCGCCCGCTGAAGTTCTTCAGCCTCGTTGCGCTTCTGTTCGCGGTATTCGGCCTCGCCCTGGGCATGCCCATCGTTGTCGAATATTTCCAGACCGGCCTCGTCCCGCGCTTCCCCACCGCTATGCTCGCCGCCTCGTTTATGTTCCTGTGCGGCCTGAGCCTTGCGACCGGCTTCATCCTAGATTCTGTAGCAAAGGTCGAAAAAAAGCAGTGGGAGGTCAACGTGTACAGCAAATACGCCTACGACGACCAGCCCGGCCACCCTACTTCCATGCCAAGCGAGAGGTAGATCTTCCGCAAAATACTATTGGCACCACTGCGCAGATAGCCACCAACAAGAAAAGCCGCCGTTAACAAGCGGCGGCTTTTACTCTCGAAAAGTTAATAGCGGCTAGAGCGTCTTGAGGTACTCCCCCAGCTCTTCCTCCCAGTCGGGCATGTGGAAGCCCGTCGACTCGAGCTTGGACAGCTCGAGCGCGGAGTGTACCGGGCGCGGGGCAACGGGGCCGGCGGCGTTCGCGTAGTAGTCGGCGGTCGAAACCGGCACGACCCTGTCACCGTTGCCGTTGGCGGCCTCGAAGACGACACGGGCGATGTCGGCCCAGCTCCTCACGGCGCCGGATCCGGTGCAGTCGTAGGTGCCGTAGGGGGCGTGCGTCCCCAGCACGTGGAAGATGGCCTCGGCCATGTCGCGCGTGAAGGTCAGGCGGCCCAGCTGGTCGTCCACGACCGTGACCTGCGTGAGCCCGTCCTCGGGGTCGGCGACGCGGTCGGAGAGCGCCTTCATGGTCTTGACGAAGTTGTGCCCCTCGCCGATGACCCAGGAGCTGCGCATGATGTAGTGGCGCGGGCACCCGGCCACGGCGATGTCGCCGGCAGCCTTGGTCTGGCCGTAGACGGACAGCGGGCTGAGGGGCTCGTCCTCCGTGTGGACCTCGGCCGTGCCGTCGAAGACGTAGTCGGAGGAGACGTGGACGAGCGTGATGCCGTGCCCGGCGCAGGTGCGGGCGAGAAGGGCGGGACCGGTCGCGTTGGCCTTCCAGGCGGTCACGCGGCCCTCGGGGGTCTCCGCTTTATCCACGGCCGTGTAGGCGCCGCAGTTGATGACGGCGCCGTAGAGCGACCAGTCGTACTGCGAATAGGCCTCCGGGTCGGACATGTCGAAGGTGTCGATGTCGCAGAAGTCGAAGTCCTTCGCCATGCCGCGCTCCTC
>JBPGZF010000063.1:0-2739 GCA_052033095.1 Collinsella sp. | reverse complement strand
TCTTAATGCCAAAGTCGGCCTCAAAACGGGCGCGCTTGGCATCGGGCAGCTCGGGAATCTCGCCACGGCAGCGGTCGATAAACTCGTCGTCCAGATCGAACGGCGCCAGGTCGGGGTCGGGGAACAGACGATAGTCGTCGGCCGTCTCCTTGACGCGCATAACCACGGTGCGTTTGCGGCTGGGCTCCCAGTGGCGAGTCTCCTGATAGATGATGCCGCCCTCCTCGAGCACCTCGGCCTGACGGCAGATCTCGTAGGCAAGGCCGTCGTGCAGGCTCTTAAACGAGTTGAGGTTCTTGAGCTCGGTCTTGGTGCCCAGCTTGGTCTCGCCGCGGCGGCGCAGCGACACGTTGCCGTCGCAGCGCATGGAGCCCTTCTCCATGGAGCAGTCCGAAATGCCCAGCGTCACAAAGATGCGACGGAGCTTCTCCATAAACAGGCGCGCTTCCTCGGGCGTACGCAGATCGGGCTCAGTCACGAGCTCAATCAAAGGCGTGCCGCAGCGGTTGTAGTCGACGAGCGACTCGGCCGCGGCGGTAATGCGGCCCTCGGCACCGCCCACGTGCACCATCTTGGCGGCGTCCTCCTCCATGTGGATGCGCAGGATGCGGATGGGCACCGTGTAGGAACCGTCCTCGCGGCGCTCGGGCATCTGCAGGTTGGACGCATCGTAGCTGGCCAGGTGACCGGCGCGCTGGTTACCCTCGCGCATGGTTGACGTCATGGACGTGGACAGGCCCTCGGCGTTGGCCGAGGCGCTCGCCAGGCTCTGGGCCTCGGCCTCGCCAAACGCGCAGTCGGGGCGTTCGGCGGCACCGCGACCGGTCACATCCAGATCCAGGTGACCGTACATGGCAAAGGCGACCGGACCCTGCGTGGTCTGGAAGTTCTTGGCCATGTCGGGATAGAAGTAGTGCTTGCGGTAGAACATCGAGTGACGCTGGATCTCGCAGTTGGTGGCGAGACCGGCCTTGACGATGCTCTCGATGGCGCGCTTGTTGGGCACCGGCAGGGCGCCGGGCAGGCCCAGGCACACCGGGCACACGTTGGCGTTGGGCTCGTCATCGTGGCTGAGCTTGCAGTTGCAGAACATCTTGGTATCGAGTGCGGTGAGCTCGGTATGGATCTCCAGGCCGATCACGGCCTCCCAATCCTGCAGGACCTCGGAAAGCTCCTTCATTACAGCTCGCCTCCCTTCCCGGCAAAATCGGGCGCGACGGAAAGCGCGGGCGTGCCCGTGACGGTATCGGCAAAGCCGCGCTCCAGGGCGCGGGCAAACGTGAGCAGCTGACGGTCCTTAAACGCCGGACCAACCAGCTGGGCAGAAACGGGCAGCTGAGTATCCTCGCCCAGGCCCAGTGGCACCGAGATACCGCCGTTGCCGCATATGTTGAGCGAGATGGTGTACAGATCGGAGAGGTACATCTGCGTGGGGTCGCTGATCTCGCCAAACTTAAAGGCCGTGCGCGGCGAGGCGGGCATGAGGATAGTGTCCACCTTGGCATACGCGGCGTCGTAGTCCTGCGTGATGAGCGTGCGGGCCTTTTGCGCGGCGTAGTAGTACTTGTCGTACACGCCCGAGCTCAGCAGGTAGGCGCCGAGCATCTGACGGCGCTTGGCCTCGGCGCCAAAGCCGTGGGCGCGCGAAAGCGAGCTCTGGTCGGACAGGTTGGCGCAGCCCTCCTCCTGATAGCCGTAACGAATGCCGTCGAAACGGGCCAAGTTGGAGAACGCCTCGGCCGGGCCGATGACGTAGTAGGCGGCGATGGCGGCGTCCAGGTGCGGCAGGTCGACCTCGACCAGCTCGGCGCCCTGGTTCTGCAGCTCCTGGGCGGCGCGCTGAACAGCGGCCTTGACCTCGGGCGTCAGGCCCTCGGCCTCCATAAACGCAGGGATGATGCCCACGCGCTTGCCCTCGATGCTGTCGTTGAGATGCTCGGTAAAGTCGACGGCGCAATCCTGGCTGGTGCAGTCGTACGGATCGTGGCCCGCGCCGGTAAGCGCGTTCATGGCCAGCGCGACATCCTCGACCGTGCGGCCAAAGGGGCCCACCTGGTCGAGCGACGAGCCAAAGGCAACCACGCCGTAACGGCTCACGGCACCATACGTGGGCTTAAAGCCCACCACGCCGCACAGCGACGCCGGCTGGCGAATGGAGCCGCCGGTGTCCGAGCCCAGCGAGAGCGCGACTTCGCCCGCGGCGACGGCGGCAGCGGAGCCGCCCGAAGAGCCGCCGGGCACGCGCTCGGTATCCCAAGGGTTGTTGGTGCGGTGGAACGCCGAGCTCTCGGTGGAGCTGCCAAAGGCAAACTCGTCCATGTTGGCCTTGCCCATGGGCAGGCAGCCGGCATCGAGCATGCGCTGGACGCAGGTGGCGGTGTAGACGCTCTGGTAGTCCCCGAGCATGCGGGAAGCGCAGGTGGTGCGCGTGCCCACGAGGTTCATGTTGTCCTTGATGGCCAGCGGCACGCCCGCGAGCGGGGGCAGTGGCTTGCCTGCGGCACGGTCGGCATCCACGCGCGCAGCGGCCTCGAGCGCAAGCTCGGGCGCCACCTGCAGGAATGCCTGGACCCCGCCCTCGCGCGCCTCGATGGCGGCAAGGGAGGCCTGGGCCACCTCGGTAGCGGTAAAGTCGCCGGCGGCAACGCCCGCGGCGATCTGGGCGGCGGTAAGGGAATCGAAGCTCTGCGCCATTACTCGCTCTCCCCCTCTCCCAAAATGGACGGCACGCGGAAGTAG
>JBPGZF010000062.1:0-3639 GCA_052033095.1 Collinsella sp. | reverse complement strand
CCTAAAAGCTGATATGTCACAAAGTAGATCCTTCATAGGCACAGGAAAACACGAATTTCAACCCAGTCAGTCACGCATTGGCGCGAACGCACCAAAAATGGCGCCGAACGGACTGCCAAGTTTTCAACAGCCCTCCCCAACTGGCCAAAAGCTTGCCGAGAGCTGGACGAAGCCCTGTTGAAAACCCCATTTTTTCTCATGCAGGAGCTTTGCGCGGCAAGTGAGTAGACTTTTTTGAACATCCCGAGCAGGCCGGTCATCCTGCTTTTCAAAACCGCAGGTAGATAGCTTGTTACAAAACTGCCTGGTCGCCAAAGTGCTAAAAGTCTACTCACTTAGGTTGCAGAGTGCCCCCCATTAGCTGCAATTCCAAGGTAGTTAGTACTTTTGGACTCAGATCGTCATACTGAACAAGAATTTGAGTTGAGTTTTCAGGGACAGATGCGCCATCGGCACACCAAAAACAGTCACCGATATCGATAAAAGGGATGCTCGAGCGCGTGAGGGCCCGTGCAAAAGTGCTTCCGCCCGTTCCACGCTCCGCAACCACGATACAGTAAAGGCCCGCGTCTGCATACTCGATCGAGACTCCCCCTGCCGGAAATGCCTTCCGTACAAGCGCCGCCAGGCCATCACGCGCCTCGCGAGCACGAACGCGCACGCGGTTCACATGTCGCTCGTAATCACCCGATTCCAGTAAACGCGCCAAAGCAACCTGGTCAACAGAGCTCACCGACGAGGCGTAAAAACCAAGGTTGCGCCTAAACCGCTCCATTAGCTCATCGGGCAACACCATGTACGCTAGACGCAACGCCGATGACAGGCTCTTCGAAAACGTGTTGGTGTAAATAACCGACTGGGCGGCATCGATCGATGCGAGCGCAGGAATCGGCTTGCCGGCAAGGCGAAACTCACAATCAAAGTCATCTTCGATGAGATACCGACCTGGTCGCTCGGCGGCCCAGCTCAGCAGCGCATAGCGACGCGCAATGCTCGTCACAAGGCCAGTCGGATACTGATGGGACGGCATAAGGTGAAGGACATCGGTCCCAGTTTTCTGCAGAGCGCTCAGGTCCACGCCGTCGTCATCCAACGGGATATGTCGTACTTGGCAGCCCATAGCCTGATAGATGCGCGTCAGACGCAAATAGCCCGGATCCTCAACGGCATATACCTTGTCGGCTCCAAGCAACTGAACCAACATGGTATCGAGCAGCTGGGCGCCCGCACCGATAACAATGTTGTTGTGGTCGACATTCATACCCCTTATCCCGCGCAGATGGTGAGCAATTGCGCGTCGCAGCCGAGCAGTGCCCTGCGCCGGTGCGGGCGAAAAGATTTCGCGTTCGTCTTCGGACGTCAGCGTCGCCCGTAGCGCGCTTTGCCAAAGCCGCGCCGCCTCCAAAGCAGAAGGAGAAAGCGCATCGAATCGCTTGACCTGTCCGTTGACATCATGCACGCTGGGGTCCACAGAGACGGCATCTCGGTCGATGCCCTCCGCAGCCGAAGCCAAAACCGGTGCATCCGGAAGCTCGCAAGCGTAGTAGCCACGACGTGGCATTGAGCAAATATAGCCCTCGGCGAGTAACTGGCTATATGCATTCTCGATGGTAATAACACTGATTCCCAGATGACTGGCAAAGGCGCGCTTGGACGGCAGATGCTCCCCCGCCGTAATGCGTCCAGCTACGATATCATCTCGGATTTGCTGGTAAACGTACTCATAGAGCGATGCCTCGCCGCGTTTTTCCAAATTGTAGTCAAGCATGAGTTTGTCACCTGACCTTATCGAGCTGTTCAATCTGGTATTAAGCTGACCTTATTATTATCTCGAAAACTGAGTATTTTGCCATACCCAGCTCCCCGATAGGATGTTCCGTCAAGCAATGCACATGCCAACCAAGGGAGCAACCATGGCAGAACAGACCAGCAAGGCAGATCGCGTCAAACTCAATCGCGAGCTCGCGCAGATGCTCAAGGGCGGCGTCATCATGGACGTCACCACGCCCGAGCAGGCACGCATCGCCGAGGAGGCGGGCGCCTGCGCCGTCATGGCACTCGAGCGCATTCCGGCCGACATCCGCGCCGCAGGCGGCGTCTCGCGCATGAGCGACCCCAAGATGATCAAGGGCATCCAAGAGGCCGTCTCCATCCCCGTCATGGCCAAGTGCCGCATCGGTCACATTGTCGAGGCGCAGGTCCTGCAGGCCATCGAGATCGATTACATCGACGAGTCCGAGGTTCTCTCCCCTGCCGATGACGTCTATCACATCGACAAGACCCAGTTTGACGTGCCGTTTGTCTGCGGCGCCCGTGATCTGGGCGAGGCGCTGCGCCGTGTTGCCGAAGGCGCCACGATGATTCGCACCAAGGGTGAGCCGGGTACGGGCGACGTCGTTCAGGCCGTGCGTCACATGCGCAAGATCCAAAAGCAGATCCGTGACGTTGTTGCCCTGCGCGACGACGAGCTCTTTGAGGCAGCCAAGCAACTGCAGGTTCCGGTCGAGCTGGTGCGCGAGGTCCATGCCACGGGTAAGCTTCCCGTCGTGAACTTTGCCGCCGGCGGCGTAGCGACCCCCGCCGACGCCGCGCTGATGATGCAGCTGGGCGCCGAAGGCGTCTTTGTCGGCTCGGGCATCTTTAAGAGCGGCGATCCCGCCAAGCGCGCAGCCGCCATCGTCAAGGCCGTGGCAAACTTCACCGATGCCAAACTCATCGCTGAGCTTTCGGAGGACCTGGGCGAGGCCATGGTCGGTATCAACGCTGACGAGATCGAGATCATCATGGAGGAGCGCGGACGCTAGTCCGGCAGAAAGGATCGCACATGAGTGATTACGCAGACCAGACGGTCGCCGTGCTGGCGATCCAAGGTGCTTTTGCCGAGCACGAGGCGAGGCTGTCCGAGCTGGGCGCACGTTGTATCGAGATGAGGCAGGCGGCCGATTTGCAGCAGAACTTTGACCGCCTGGTCCTCCCCGGCGGCGAGTCCACCGTTCAGGGCAAGTTACTTGCCGAGCTTGGTATGCTCGATGAGCTTCGCACCCGCATTGTTGAGGGCATGCCCGTCCTGGGCACCTGCGCCGGCTTGATTCTGTTGGCGCGCGATCTTGCCGCCCACGACGATAAGGGGACGCCGCGCTTGGCAACCATGGATGTGCTCGTTGAGCGCAATGCTTACGGCAGACAGCTCGGCAGCTTTCGCACCAAGGGGCAGGTAGGCGGTATCGACGGTGAGGTGCCGCTGACGTTTATCCGCGCGCCCCGCATCGTCGAAGTGCACGGCGACACTGAGGCCCTAGCCGAAGTCGACGGTTGCATCGTCGCCGCCCGCCAAGGCAACCAGCTCGGCGTCACCTTCCACCCCGAGCTCGACGAAGACACCCACCTCCACGAACTGTTCATGCAAATGTAGGCAGAATTTAAACGAGCGTGGATTTTCGGACATACAACAAATGAGAGTGGATAATCTCCCACTTTGAGCTTGAATGCAGGCTCAAACCGGGAGATTATCCACTCTCATCCTATGTAGTCGTTGGGGACGTTCTTAAACGACTAGTCAAACAAGAACGTCCATTACAGTCGAAATTGTCAGCCCGGGACCGTCTCGGGCTACGATTGAGGCGCGCCCAGAACGGGCCG
>JBPGZF010000061.1:0-3682 GCA_052033095.1 Collinsella sp. | reverse complement strand
CGCGAATACCCGTATCCTCCAGGCGACGGTTGAGCCTGCCGAGCACGTCGCGAATGCAGGAGTGGTCGGTCGTGGAGAGCGAGGTCAGAGACACCTCGTCATAGCCGGTCTTTTCCAGACCCTGAATCACCGACGAGACGATCTGGTCGGCCGAGCGCTCGCGCACCGGGCGATACGTCATGCCGGCCTGACAAAAACGACAGCCGCGGGCGCAGCCGCGCAGGATCTCGATAGACAGGCGATCGTGAACCAGCTGCGCGTAGGGCACGCATGACTGTGACAGCGGATTCGTGGCGCCGAAATCCTCGACGACGCGCTTGTAGACCACGGTCGGCGCATCCTTGCCCTCACGTGGCACGGTGTAGCCATGCGGCGAGCAGGGCTCGTCATGACGGACCTCATAGAGCGACGGCACGTAGTTGCCGGCAATGGATGCAAGCTGCTCAACAATCTGTACGCGCGGGACTCCTTCATCGCGCAGGCGGCGATGCAGCTGGCAGGTCTCGAGCAGCGACTCCTCGCCCTCGCCGATGAGGATGGCATCGAAGAAGGCCGCGTACGGCTCGGGGTTGTACACCGAGGGACCGCCAGCGATGATGATGGGGTCGTCTTCGCCTCGGTCGGCCGCTAACAGCGGAATGCCAGCGAGGTCGAGTGCCTCGAGGAAGTTCGTCACCGCCATCTCGTGCGGCACATGCAGGCCGACGATATCAAACGAAGCGACGGGCGCAGCACCCTCGAGCGAGAGCAGCGGAATGCCTGCCTCGCGCATGGCGTCGCCCATGTCGGGCCACGGCACATAGCCGCGCTCGCAGGAGATGCCCTCGGCCTGGTTAAGAATGTTGTAGAGGATGGCGATACCCTGGTTGGGCAGACCGACCTCGTATACGTCCGGATAGATCAGACAACAACGGTAATCGGTATCGGCCTTGGAAAGCGTGCCCCACTCGTGATCGATATAGCGGCTCGGTTTCTCGACCTTGGCGAGCAGCGGCTCAATTAAATGAAAACAGTCTTGGTATGCAACGCGCAACGGAAAACCCCTAAGCAGCGAGATCGGATGCGTCTTGGTAGGACGCCATAGGACGGGTAGCGCCCGCGACCGTGGTCACCAGATCGCGAACGCGGGAGAACGTGGCAGTGACCGCCTCGTTGGCACGGCTGTAGTCGACATCGCGCTCGTAGAGCGAAACAAGCGCACGGCCCATGCCGTAGGTGCCCGCGGCAGCAGTGAGCGCCTTGACGGCAAACCCAATATGCGGCGTCTGTTTGACGAGCGCGCGGGTGACCGCGCGGATCACAAGACCGCCGGCAAGCACGCCCACGACCTCGTAGCCGCGCTCAGGCTTAATGCCGCGTCCAAAGACGGCAGCGAGCTCAAAGAGCATGCCCACCTGCGCCAGCGCCATAACGGGATAATCGGCGCCTGGCAAAAACACCAGTGCACCGGTCGCCATATTGGTGAGCGCGCACGAGGTGATGATACGATTGGCCGCCGCGATGCGCATGAAGGCAAAGTTCGCCGCAAAAGCCGTTTCCTTGTCGGTGCGGTCGAGAATCCAGCGGGCAAGCGTCTCGAGCAGATACGTCTTATCGGTTGCCGCTACCACGCCGAGCATGGGCGTGGACTCCTCGATAAACGGCACCTCCACAGCAGACTCGGCAAGCACGCACACGGGCGCGCCGGCGATCACGAGCTCCTGCACGGCACTCTCCAAGCGGTCGGAACCACACGAGAGCACCAGCACCACATCGGTATCGGTCTTTGGAGCAATTCGCTCCTCCCCCAGACGCTCGACGCGCACAATGCCCGAGGTCGTCTGCGGCACAAAGGCGTCTCGCACCGTCTCGGCCAGAAAGCGCGAGGCGGACGAATCCAGATAGACCGAGACGCGCACCGGCGTATCGGAATCCTTCTTAACGGACGCGCCCATCTTAAAAGCGCGGGTCAGCTTATCTACGGGTATTTTCATAGCAAACCCCTCCAGCGGTTACGCGGCGCCCGAACGATGCCGCCATATGGATTGTACGATACCCACCGTCAGCAGCTGAATCATCATCGAAGACGAACCGAAGCTAATAAACGGTAGCGGAATACCGGTAATCGGCATCATGCCGATGCACATGCCGATGTTTTCGAAGGTCTGGAACGCCCACATGCCAACGATGCCAACACACGAAAGACGCAAAAACAGCGACTCACACTTAAAGGCGACGCGAATCGTCGAAAAGATCAGCAGCACGTACAAGCACAGCAGCAAAAAGGAGCCGCAGAAGCCAAAGGTCTCGGACAAAAAGGCGAAGACGAAGTCGGTATGGAACTCGGGCAGAAAGCCGCCGGCAGACTGCGTCGCATGGCCCAAACCCTTACCAAAGAAGCCGCCCGAGCCAACGGCGATAAGCGACTGCTGCAGGTTGTAGGCATCGTCCGAATCGGCATTATCGGGGTCGATAAAGACCGTCAGACGGTTCATCTGATACTGCTTGATGAGCACATCGTGGCCGAGCAACGAATCAAAGACCGAATCGAGCGCCAGGACGAGGGCCACCAGGCCCACGAGCAGGGCCAGGGTCGACAGCACCCATTCGCGGCGTGCACCGCTCATACAAATGACGATGGCGCCCGAAACCAGCACGACCAGGCCCGAGCCCAGGTCTCCCATGGCGACGACGGCCAAAAACGGAATGGACAGCATGCCGCAGAGCTTGACGTAGTCGCGAACGGTATCGATGCGGCCGTTATACTGCGATCCAAGCGTAGCAATAAAGAAGATGGTGATGAGCTTGGCAAGCTCAACCGGCTGGAATGTCAAGCCGATACCGGGAATCTTGATCCAGCCCGTCATGCCCAGACCGCCCGTATAGGACAGACCCGGAATCTTGGGCGAGAGGATCACGATCAGGTCGATGACGAGCAACGCCGTCGAGTAATTGGAAATACCGCGCAGATCGGTACGCCAGACCAGCACCGCCAGCACCGCTCCGATGCCAATTCCCAGCAGATGGCGTGAGAACGAGGCATCGGCCTTAAACTGCGAAGCCGACCAGATGATGATGGCACCGTAGGCAACGAGCGCCACAGTAGCCACGAGCACACCGATATGCACCTTTTGGCGAAACGTGCCGCGCGAGGCCGAAAGTTGCTTGTTGACGCGGTCCAGGCTGCTGCGAGAGCCGGTCTTGGTTGAACGGAACAGATCCGCCGGAGAAAAATCCATCGCAACCTCCTATCGAACCGAAGAATCGCCCGAGGCCGAAGAGGTATCGGGCTCGTCATAAATCACGCCGAGCACGTCGCGCACGACATGCATCGCGGTATCTGAGCCGCCGCCGCCCTGCTCCAGAACAGTAGCGATGACATACTTGGGATCATCGGCCGGTGCATAGGCGCAGAACCACGCGTATTCGTCCTCGCCACTTTTCTCGCCCGTGCCCGACTTGCCGTATACCTGCGGCGTCAGGGTGCCAAAGTGCGCCGCCAGGGACGTCGATGCCGTGTAAATCACGTCGTGCATGCCGTTGCGAACTAGAGCCAAATCCGAATCGCTGTTGATCTTGGCCTCCAGGCGCTTCTTCTTGCCCTTGCCGTTGTACTTATAGGCATCGCCGTCGCCATCGCGCGACACGGCAGATAAAAACACGTGAGGCACGTACTGTTTACCGCCGTTGGCAAGACCCATAT
>JBPGZF010000060.1:0-4114 GCA_052033095.1 Collinsella sp. | reverse complement strand
GGGTAGAGCGGCGCCTCCTCGATGAGGCTGCCGATTGCGTAGAGGTCCTCGCGGCGCCAGGCGTGCCCGGCAAAGAGGATCTCCCCGGCCGTCGGCCGCAGCATCCCGCAGATCATCTTGAGCGTTGTCGACTTGCCGGCGCCGTTGGGACCGAGCAGCCCGTACACCTCGCCCTCGCGGATATGAAGGCTCACGTCGGCCACGGCGTCCTGCGCCTGGTCGCCGCGGCCGAAGCGCTTGGTGAGCCCACGCGTCTCGAGCATGTAACCCATGGGTTTATCCTTTCTCTTCCGGGCGCGCGGGCCGAGTCACCGTGCCCGCGCGCCTTACCTTTCGGGTTCACCATCCATGGTGGGGCGCGTTTCTAACGAAGCCATAACGGCCGTTGGGTTCTTTTGGCGCCAGCCCTTCTCGACCCGCACATCATGATTAATTTGCTTAAAGCAACAACTTTCCCGATCGATGTAATCACCGAATCAAAACGTGTACATCAGCCATCAAAGATGCCGAAAAATGTCATATTTGGAGGCTGATGTACACAAATGCAGAATCCCGCACAACCCAGTAGCATCCTCCATATGTCTGGACTCTCTATGCTTACGCTGGATAGACATCGCCGGAACGGGTATAGTAGCGAAAGTTTTGTCGTTAACCAGCGGGGGAGTCCTGTGGGCATCAAAAAGAAGATCAAAAAGGAGCTTATCGGCACTTCCGATTACCCGTCGAATAAGATCTTTACGATCTCCAATTTCATCACCTTTACGCGCCTGATCCTCACCCTGGTATTTCTGTACCTGTTTGTGACGGATAACAACCGCGTCATCGCCATCGTTATCTACGCCGTTGCCGCCTCTACCGACTGGATGGACGGTCAGATCGCCCGCATGACCAAGACGGTCTCGTGGCTCGGTAAGGTCATGGATCCCATTTGTGACCGTGCGCTGCTGTTCACCGGCGTGCTGGGACTGGTGGTTCGCGGAGAGCTGCCCATCTGGGTCTGCGTGCTCATTATTGGCCGCGACATCTATCTGGGCATCGGCACGCTTATCGTGCGTCATTATCACCGTCGCCCCATCGATGTCGTCTTTCCCGGAAAGATTGCCACTGCACTGCTCATGACCGGCTTCTCGCTCATGCTGCTCGGGTTCCCCGTTATTGACGGCCTGCATCTTTTACCTTCAACCCTTACGGCCTTCCCGGGCCTCAACGGAAGCTCGGTGCCCCTCGGCATCTTCTTTGTGTACGGCGGCGTGATCTTCTCCATGCTCACGGCTGTCATCTATTCCATTAAGGGCGGAGTGGCCATTAAACAGGCTCTCGCGCATCCCGAGGACGAGGACATCGACTTTCTGAACCCTGAAATCGAAGACTGATTCGTTGGGGTATGATTACGTACGGTTCATTATTTGCGGCACGTCCGCGATAAGTTAGGGGTTGTCATGGACAACATGGTTAACAATATGCCTCAGAATGATAAGACTGCTGACGCTACCTGCGTATTCCGCGTGCCTTCAAGCGACGTCACCGTTCCCGACCTCATGGCCAACGTGCGCATCACCGCCCCCGTTCTGTCCATCGTCAAGGGTCCGCAGACCGGTGCCGCCTTTGAGCTCGAGGACGACGTGACCACCATCGGCCGCGATCCTGCGAACGGCATCTTCCTCAATGACATGACCGTTTCGCGCAGCCACGCGCGCATTATCCGCGAGGGCCTCGGCGCTCGCATCGAGGACTTGGGCTCGCTCAATGGCACCTGGGTCGACGGTGCCATCGTCAATGCAGCCCCGCTGCACGACGGTTCTTCCGTCCAGATCGGTACGTTTACGCTCATCTACCACGAGAGCACGCCGGAGCGCATCGAAACCGGTGAGTAGGGCATGGCCGAACGCAACTATCTGAGTATCGGCCAAGTCGTCAACCTACTTCGAGGCGCATACCCCGATCTTTCGAACTCAAAAATTAGATTTCTAGAAGATGAGGGGCTCATTACCCCTCATCGTACGCCTAAGGGATACCGTCAGTACTCCAAGGAGGACGTTGATCGCCTGGAGGTCATCCTGCACTTGCAGAAGACCCGCTACATGCCGCTCAACGTGATTAAGCAGCGCTTGGAAAACGCCACGGACCTGTCAACGCTCGCTTACGAGGTGGGCTTGCTGTCCGATGTTCCGCTCAAGACGGAGCCCAAGGAGACTAAGCAAAAGCTGCATCCCATTGAGACCATTCCCGATATGCTGGGCGTCGAGATTTCGTTTATCCGCTCGCTCGCCGAGAACGACCTCATTCGCATCATCAAGAGTCCGCAGAATCGTGAGCTCGTCGATGGTCGCGATTTCCCGATCATCCGCTACTGCTCCGAGCTGTCACGCTTCCATATCGAGCCGCGCAACCTGCGTCAGTACGTGTCTTCCGCCAACCGCGAGTCCTCGATGTTTGAGCAGGTGCTCGTGAGCATGCTCGGAATGGATACCTCCGATGACGAGCGCGACGCCAAGCTCGAGCGTGCGTTTAAGAAGCTTCACGACCTGACGGAAGGTGTGCACACTGCGCTGCTCAAGAACCGCGTTTTTGAGTCGCTCAACGCCGTGGTCGAGGACGCCGACATCGATGCACTCGATGAGGAAATCACTCGCTCCGAGTCCACCAAAGCCAAAAACGAAGAGATAGCCACGCCGGCTTCGCACGAGGATTCTCTCGTAAAGCCGCTCAAGGTCGTCGCCCCTTCGCAATCCGGCACCGTCACCGCGGGCAAATAACCGCTGCTGATATTTCGGCAACCCATTGAAAGGCCATGTAATGTACGACTTCGAATCTCAAATCGTCGACATCCCCGACTATCCCGAGCCCGGAGTCATCTTTAAAGACATCACGCCGCTCTTTGGCAATCCCGAGGCGCTCAAAGCCATGACCGATTCCCTCGCCGAGCACTTTGCCGGCAAGGGAATCACCAAGGTCGTGGGTCCCGAGGCCCGCGGCTTTATGGTTGGCGTACCGGTGGCTGTAGCCCTTGGCGCCGGCTTTGTTCCCGCACGTAAACCGGGCAAGCTGCCGCGCGAGACCGTAAGCCAGAGCTACGAGCTCGAGTACGGCACCGATTCAATTGAGATCCATGCCGACGCTATCAGCTCTAAAGATACCGTGTTGATTCTGGACGACTTGGTCGCGACGGGCGGAACCGTCGAGGCAACAGGTAAACTGGTGCGAGATATGGGCGCAAAGCTTATCGGTTACGGTTGTATACTTGAGCTTGCGTTTCTCAACCCGCGCGAGAAGCTCACGCCGTCTGATGACGATGTGGAGCTCTTTAGCCTGGTGACGGTAGACTAGCCGTTACCCTTAGTTACTGGAAAGGAAGCTACATGCGCACAGCAAACACGCACAAAAACATGGCACGCTGCGCTGCTACGGCAACCCTCGCTTGTGTTTTGGGCTTGGGCCTCGTGGCTCCTGCCTACGCCGATACCGCATCCGACCTTGCCGCTGCTCGTACGAAGCTCGAGCAGATCGGTACCCAAACCCAGCAGATTTACGATGAGCTCGCCACGCAGACGCAGGCGCTCGATCAGACTGCCGGCGAGATCACGCAAAAGCAGCAGGAGATCGCCGATGGTCAGGCCAAGCTCTCGACCTATGTCGCCGGCGAGTACAAAACCGGCGGTCTGAGCCTGCTTCAGGTTCTGACGGGTGTCGATGATCTGAGCGATATGCTCAACCGTCTGTTCTACTACGGCAAAGTTTCCGATAAGCAGGCTCAGACCATTCAAGAGGTCAAGGAGCTTAAGCAGCAGCTAACCGATAAACAGGCCGAGCAGGAGAAGAACGTCGCCGCCACGCAAAAGAAGGTCGACGAGCTTAATGCTCAGCAGGCTGAAGCCCAGAACGTCGTAAATTCCCTGGATTCGCAGCTGCAGGCCGAGCTTGCCGCCGAGGCCGAGGCCAATGCCGCGCTGCAGGCCGGCATCAACGCTAGCACCGCCGAGAAGGCCACGGTGAGCAACGAGACTGCCGGTACGACCGAGAACACCAACAACGGTGGCCAGACCAGCAATAACAACCAGGGCGGCAACACTCCGGCTCCTACGCCGACACCCGCTCCGACGCCGCAGCCCTCCAC
>JBPGZF010000005.1:0-75989 GCA_052033095.1 Collinsella sp. | reverse complement strand
GTTCTTTGAGAACCAGTGGTCTCTCAACTGGTAGTAACCACGTGACGTGTTGTTGTCACTATATCACCACAGAAGAGGTTGCTTTCGTTGATTCATACAGTAAAACGTTTTTGCACCGTTCACGGTAAAAAATCGACCGTTTACCGCTCGTTAACACTTCTACCTGCAGTTTTGAAACCATTTCGAAATGCTTTGGCAAAAGATCGGAACTCTTTTCGTGTCAATACAACGCAGGGCGGCTAAAAATAGCGTAAAGAAAAATTGCAGGTCATTGTGAAGATTTGTGAATTGGTCTTTTTGACTTAATACCAGTTAGAACCAGTTTAGAAATTATCGGTGAACGGTAGTTTTCGACCGTTCACCGGTTATTTGCATTCGTTTACGGCCGTTTTCCTAGATGAATTGGGGAGACCCGATGAAGCACTTGCGCGGTTGCAGGATATTTCAATACTCGTCCATCCCCCCGCGTGCCAAACTCCCACTCCCTGAATGTGCCATAAGCTCTCGCTATTCGTCTTACAAACATTACTTACTCTATTCTGTAATTGTTTATCGTTTATCGTTAAGTATGTTATAAGATTTAAGTATCATCCAAGACATTGGTTGGAGGAGCTATGATCCGCTGGAACGTATCCAAATCGAATGAAGCCATCGACCGTGAACAGGCAATAGCCAAACTGAGGAAGCTCACTCGCTACTGCAAATGGGCCACAATCTGCACCGCCGTGGCGCTCGCTCTGGGACTCCTCGCAGTCATTGCAATCTACGATCTACTCATATTGCCTAGCCTCTCCCAAGGGTTCTGTCTCCAATCCGTAGAGCTTGAGGCTGGCGAAGGGCCAATTCTCGCTCTCGTCGGCGCCGATGAACACACCCCTCTTATGCTTGTCGCGCACGACGGTCATACTGCCATAGGGAGCGCCATGATGACATGCCTTGCGTTTGCCATCGTGCTAAGCGCATACAGGTTTTTCTCCGCCATTGAAAAGGCGGGCAGGCCCTTTGACCTCGAATGCATCCGCATACTACGTCAAATAGGACATTTGTTCCTTATTGGCGGCGCTGCTGTGAAGCTTCTTGGTGCCATAGTCACGGGGCTGATACTCTCAGGATTTGGCGGCAACTTTACGGATGCGCTTGGCGGCCAGCACCTCGACCTCTCTATGGTCTTTGCAGGCCTGATTATTAGCCTGATTGCCAGCGTCTTCCAGTACGGGTGTATCCTGCAAAAACAAGATGACGAGTTGCTCTAGGGGGAATCCATGATTATTCTGCGGCTTGACCGCATGCTCGCCGAACGCAAGATCTCATCCAAAGAGCTTGCGGAACGCGTGGGCATCTCCCAGGTCAATATGTCACGCATTAAGACAGGCAAGGTTTCTGCCATACGTTTTTCAACTCTTGACGCGATATGCCGGGCACTCGACTGCCAACCGGGCGATGTTCTGGAATACATACCTGACGATGAAGCCGATAGCCTCTTTGGGCTTAAAGATTGATGGAAATTATTAAGCCTTCAGTAACTCCGACGCAAAAAGCCCGCTAGAACGGACGTTCTAGCGGGCTCAATCAGATATTTCGACTTCGCGCTCGAAAGCTCAGGCAATCTTTACGCAAACAGGCCGTAGATGCTGATGTTGGCCTTGGCGTAGAGGCCGTTAGCATACTCGGTCCACTTGGAGCTGGCGCTCGAAGCCTGCGAGGAGTACTGCTGATAGGCGGTGTAATAGGCGGTCATGGCCTGCTTATAGGTAGCGCTATCGGCAGTAAAGGCATCGTCGGCAAAGGCCTTAGCGTAGGTGCCATCGGCGTCCTTCCAGGTGCCCTTCTCGCTATCCCACTCGTCGCCGGCAAGGTTGATGATGTAGTCGGCGTAGTCCTTGCTCGCGGTCTCCTCGTTGCCGTCAGCAGGCTCGGTCGGGGCGGTTGGCATGCTTGCGGAGCTGTCGCCGACCTTCTTCTTGTAGAGCTTCTGCAGCGTCGCGGACTGGCGGACGATCTGCTTGGCCTGGTCCTTGGACACGCCATACTGCGTGGCCATGGTTTTGTAGTCGGAGGTGCCGATGGACTCCTCGGCGTACTTCTTCATCTCCTTGGAAGAGACGATAATGCCCTCGTCCTCGGCAGCATCGAGCAGGATCTTGTTGCGCACGTAGGACAGGATGACATCGGCAGAAGGAGCGGTGTAGTTGCCATCACTATCCTTGACGGTATCAAGGCTGTACTGGCTCTCGATGGCCTCGCGCGCAGTGATGTCGCTCTTCTTGCCGTTATAGCTATAGCTTGCCACGGTCGAATCGAGTTGATCCTCGGTCAGGGTCGACGAACCGACGCCCTTGCCGCCAAAGCCGCCATTGCCAATAAAGAAGCCGACCACGGCAGCGATCACGACTGCGACCACAAAGGCGGCAATCATCGTCTTCTTGTGCTTGAATGCATGATCGTCCGCGTCGGAGTCGTCGTCCTCGTCCTGCTCCTCGGGCATGAGGTTCTCGTCGGCGGCGTCCGCGGCGATCTTTGCCTCCAGGCGAGCATCCTCCTCCTCGGCCGTCGTGCCAGCAGCAATGTGCTCGGCAGACGTACCGGCGACCAGGTCGATCTTCTCGTCCTCATCACCGTCGGGGCCTTCGCCTCGCTCGATGATCTGGATACCGTCGATCTCGTCCTTCTCGTCCTTCTTTTGAATCAGACCCATATCAGTTACTCCTTGTTAGGAAACATAGTCCTCAATAGAATACGCCCGACGGAGCGCCGGGCGTATTGATTCTTAGGTTATACGCAAACACTTAAGTACTATTTAGGCGTTTGCAGCCTGCATGCCTTAGACCAGGTGCGCGATAACGGCATCGGCAAAGGCCTGCGTGCCCACGGCACCCTCAACGGAGCCGGTCTGGGCACGACGCACGTCGCCGGTAACCTGCTTGCCCTCGTCGAGCGTGGCGGAGACGGCGGCGCGAATACGATTGGCGGCGTCGTTCTCGCCCAGGTGATCGAGCATCATCGCGGCAGACAGGATCTCGGCCGTGGGGTTGGCGATATCCTTGCCAGCGATATCGGGCGCGGAGCCGTGCGTCGCCTCGAAAATGGCGCAGTCGGCGCCGATGTTGGAGCCGGGGGCCATCCCTAAGCCGCCCACCAGGCCGGCGCACAGGTCGCTCACGATGTCGCCGTACAGGTTGGGCAGCACCAGGACATCGAAGTCGTTGGGGTTCTGGACCAGGCCCATGCAGGTGGCGTCGACGATCTTGTCGTTGAACTCAATGTCGGGATAGTTGGCGGCCACCTCGCGCGCAACGCGCAGGAACAGGCCGTCGGTTGCCTTCATGATGTTGGCCTTGTGCACGGCCGTCACCTTTTTGCGACCGCAACGGCGGGCGTACTCAAAGGCGTACTCCACAATGCGGCGGCTCTTGGCGATGGAGATGGGTTTGATCGAGATGGCGGAATCCGCGGCGAAGGTCTTCTGGCCCGAGCGCTCGACGAGCTGCGAAAGCTCCTCGACCTCGGCAGCGCCCTCATCGAACTCGATACCGGCGTAGAGGTCCTCGGTGTTCTCGCGCACGATGACCAGGTCGACGTCACGGAAGCGCGAGCCGTCGCCCGGCTGCGACAGGCAGGGGCGCACGCAGGCGTACAGATCGAAGTGCTTACGCAGAGCAACATTGACGCTGCGGAAACCCGTGCCGACCGGCGTGGTGATGGGCCCCTTGATGGCGACCTTAGTCTCGGCAACCGCATCGAGCACATGTTGGGGCAGCGGCGTGCCAAACTCGTCCATGACGCCGGCGCCGGCCTCCTGGACGTTCCAATTGATCTGGACACCGGTGGCCTCGACCACGCGGCGCATGGCCTGCGTAATCTCGGGACCGATGCCGTCACCGGGAATCAGGACTACATCGTGCGCCATAATCTGTTACTCCTCGTCTTCGGCGTCGTCAGATTTTTTAACGCTAGCACGCTTCTTCTTTTTGGAGAGATCCAGGCCAAAACGTTTAACAAGCATTTCGCAAATCTCGCTCGAACGGGCCTTGAGATAGCTGCCCTTACCGTTCTCGGCATCGAACTTAAGGCGCAGCGCGAGCTTCTCGGCAACCTCGGCGTCGATCTCGCCCTGGCAAAACTCGTACAGGCAACCGAGCATGTCGCGATACTCGAGGTCGCCGTGGTAGCACTGGATGGCCTCGTCCAGGATGGGCCAAGCCTCGCGCGAACGCTCGACGCTCGTGGCACCCCACACGCACAGCAGGCGGAAGGCGGCATAGCGCAGCGTGGAGGAGATCTCGTCGAACAGTGCAGTCTCGGCGCCCTCAAAGGCATCGCCCAGCTGCTCGGGGCAGGTGGTAGCGAGCGCCGTCAGGGCATCGAGGGCCTCCCAGCGGGTCTGCGCCTCGGGGCGGTCGAGCGCCTCGATCAGCGCAGGCACGCAGGGCACGACGCGCTGCGGGTCACGCTCGGCCAGCAGATGCAGCACGCGGGCGGCAAACTGGCGGATGCGGCGCGTGGGGCAGCCGAGCTCCTTGACCAGACGGTCGACGGCGTTCTCGTTCTCCTCTGCCAGCTGGAGCTGTGCCAGCTCCTCGTCGGTGAGCTGTTCGTCTTTGTTTTCTGCCATAGTTACCTCTTCTTACTATTTCTTAGCGTGCTTGCCAGCACCCTTGCTGTCATCGGCGACCGAGATGAGCTGTCGGTCGGCCACGCCATTGCGACGTGCGCGGCGGCGCTCCTCGGCGTCGCCCGCGTCGGCGGCGGCGCGATGAGCCTTGTTGACGTTAAAGACCTCGTCGTGCTTGCGCCACGGACCGACGGACTCGCCAAAGCTCATCTTAAGGCCTGCGATAAAGCCGCCGAGCCAGCCGATCGGCGCAAACTGAACCAGCGGGAACAGCGAGAACACCCAGGTCAGCAGGACGACTGCCGCCGCACCCGCAAAGTTGGCAATCCAGTAGTCGCGCTTGGTGATCACGCGCTTTTCGCAGGCCCACTGGCCGCACAAAAAGCCGATGTAGATCGCAAAGAGAAAGAGCACCAGCGCAAGCACCACGAACGTCCAGCTCATGGGCGCTACTCCCCGTGATGGTGGCCGCAGCAGCACTCGTGGCCGTCATCATGGCCGTGGCCGCCGCAGCACTCGTGGTCCTCGCCGTGATGGTGGCCGCAACCGCACTCATGGTCGTCGCCGTGCTCGCCGCAACCGCAACCGTCCTCGTGGGCACCGTGCTCCTCGGGGCGATACTGCGACCAGTCCAGACCGGCGGCGATGGCGTCGGCCTCCTCCTTGTAGAGGACCGTGATGGCCTGGGTGCCCAGCTTGGCGCCACCGATGGCGTCAAGCATATCGTAGAGCGTAAAGGCCACGTCGGCACCGGGCAGCGCGAGCTCGCGGTCGTCGGCGTAGGCAAGGGCCAGGCGCAGGTCCTTAATGAAGTGCTCGACCATAAAGCCGGGCTTGTAGTCGCCGTCGAGCGCCTTGGGGGCCAGGCTCTCCATGGCACCGGACTTGCCGGTGCCGCCCAGGATCATCTGGCGGGTCTTCTCCAGGTCAAGGCCGCTCAGCTCGGCAAATGCCATGGCGTCTGCCATGCCGACCATGCAGGCGCCCAGCGACACCTGGTTGGCGAGCTTGGCAGCCTGGCCCTTGCCGGCACCATCGAAGCAGCAGATGGTTGCCGCAAAGGTGGCAAGGATGTCGCGGACCGGCGCGATGTCGTTCTCGGTAGCGCCCACGATAGCCGTGAGCGTACCGGCGATAGCGCCCGACTCGCCGCCGGTGACGGGGCAGTCAAACGCCATGCGACCAGAAACCTGGGCGGCCTCGGCAATGTCACGGGCAAGCTCGGGCGAGCTCGTGGTGAGGTCGATCAAGACCGCGCCCGGCTTGGTGCACGCGAGCAGGCCGTCGCCCGCCAGGTAGAGTTCCTCGACCTCGGAGGGATAGCCCACCATGGTAAAGACGACATCGGCGTTCGCCGCGGCATCGGCCGGCGTATCGGCCCAGACGGCACCGCGCTCGATAAGCGCTGCGGCCTTGGACTTGGTGCGGTTGTTGACCGTGACGGGATAGCCGGCGTCCAGAATGTGGCCGGCGATGGGGGCACCCATGATTCCGGTGCCGATGAATGCGACGGAGAGCTTGTTTGCCATGAAACCTTTCCTTTTGGGTTGGGTGTTATTACCAGGTTGAATACTCGGTGCCAGCGTTTGGGCTGTGAGTTGGGATCGATTACGGCCGCGTTACTTGCCTACTGACCGCGCACGCGGCGGGCGATGCGGTCGGAAAGCGACGCCTTGTCGGCGCGGTTCTTACCCCAAAACGCGCAGGCCACCATGCCGGGGCCCACGTGCGAGCCGATGGTAGGACCGACGGAGCTGCGAATGATCGTGACGTCGGCGCAGCCCTCCTCCTTGCGGATGGCGGCTTCGAGCCAGTCGCCGTCCTTTTCGGCATCGGCCGTCATAATGGCGATGGGCATGGTGCGATCGGGCACATAGTTCTCGCGGAACGACTTGAGAATGGACTTGAGCGCCTTCTTGCGACCGCGGTTGACGCCGATCAGCGACAGCGAGCCGGCCAGGTCGTAGGACAGCTCGGGTTTGACGTCGAGCTTTGCCGTGAGCTGTGCCGCCGCGGGCGGAATGCGGCCGCCGGCAGCCAGCGCGTCAAAGCTCTCGAGCGTAAAGTAACCGTGGACATAGGTCTTGGCCTCGTTTGCCCAGTCGACCAGCTGCTTGGCGGTCAGTCCCGCCGAACGCTGGCGCACGGCCTCAAGCGCCAAGAGCTCGCCGGTCGCACAGGGCAGAGCGTTGTCGACCACGTACAGCTCAAAGTTGGGATACTCGGCGCGCACGGCGTCCGCCGCCTGGCACGCGGAGTTGTAGCTCGACGACAGCGCCGAGGTAAAGCACAGGTAGACCGTGGGCGTACCCTCTTTGGCGCACTCGGTAAAGAACTCGATATAGCGACCGAGCGACACAGCCGAGGTGGACACGCGGGCACCGGCGCGCATGCGGTCGTAGAACTCCTTGGGTGTGATGCTCGACCAGATGTCATCCGTGCGCTCCTCGCCATCGATAATGAAGGGAAAACCCAAGATATCGACATCGAGGTTCGCAGCGACCTCGGGGCTAAAGTCGCAGCAGGTATCGACGACGATGCGGCAACGGTCAGAATGGCCGGTAGATGCAGCCTTGTCCATCAAAGCGACTCCTTACGTAAAAAGGCGGCCACCCGCATGGGATGGCCGCCAACCGTTAACTCATGCAAGTTAACGTATTTTACTCGTCAAGTGTTTCGATACGGGGCTTGATGATGCCATATCCACCATTCTTACGGTGATACACCACATTGATGAGGCCAGTCGTCGCGTTCTCGAACACGTAGAAGTCGTGGCCCAGCAGATCGGTCTGCACCAGCGCCTGCTCCTCAGTCATCGGGGTGACGTCGATAACCTTCTCGCGGACGAGCAGGTCGTCCTCCTCCTCGGGCAGCAGCAGGTCGGCCAGATCCTCGACGCGCTCGACCGGCGCGACATCCGCGGCGCTGGCACCGCCCTGGCGGTTGTCCACGACCTTGGTCTTGAACTTACGCAGCTGGCGGGTGACCTTATCGGCAGAGAGGTCGATGGCGGCGTACATATCTGCACCGTGCTCGGCAACGCGAATTACCGAACCGCGGGCACGAACCGTAACCTCGACGATTGCCGGGTTGGGGTTCGAGGGGTTCTTCTCATAACGAAGTACAACGTCGACCGTCATGGGCTCGATATCGAAAACCTTGAGCGCCTCGCCGATCTTCTCATCCACATGCGCACGCAGAGCATCGGTTACCGTCGTCTTGCGTCCAGAAACCTTGATATCCATACGTGGCTCCAATCTGCCTCGGGGACTTACTGTACTGGCTATGTACCCATTGCCGTGCATTTAATCACGCGGATTCCTAAAGACCCGAATAACGACTGCTTGATACCGCATACCGAAGTCTCGCACTTTTCTGTGGCAAAGTGCGCTATGGAAGAGCGACGGCGACTTTGGTTTTGCACCTAAAAAATGTCTTTGACCTGCTGGTTTTATGGAAACGAAAAAGCCGGGCTCCCCTGTTGGGAGAGCCCGGCGATGCGTGTTGAAACCGTGAAGAGGCGTCCCTCCTAGCGCATAGGAGACGCCACCCCTAGCAATAACTAGCTATTAAGTTTGTTAATGTCGTCGTCAGTGATGGTGCCTTCCTGGCTGGACGATTTGTCCTCGGAGGATGCGGTCTCATTGTTGGAATCGGAGGACTCGCTGCCGGAGGACGTGGTCTCACTGGACTCAGAGTCGCCCGGCTGCACGTTAGCGCCCGAAACCGTCTTAGTGGTGAGGTCGTAGGGAATCTGGCCGTACCAGACGCAGTGAACCGCCTCGAGCGTGCCGTCGACCGTGATGTCGTCGAGGGCATCACTCACGGCACGGCACAGTTCGTCATTGGACGAGAGGCCCGCAACACCAAGCGTCGAGGGCGCCTCGAGCGCACCGACATAGGAGACCTCGCTCATCAGGCGTGCAAGATAGCCGCCGGCCGTGGAGTCGCAGATTACATAGTCGACCTCGCCGGACTCGAGTGCCTCAAAGCACTCGTTGATGTTGGAGTAGGTCTTTTGGTTGGCGGTGATGCTCTGCTTAGCAAGCGCCTCCTGCGAGGCCGAGGACATCTGGACACCCAGAGTAGACGTGTTAAGGGTATCGGTGGAAACGCTTAGCGACCCACCATCGCTGGTTTTACCGAACACGGAAGCGGCATCGTACAGGCAGGTGCCGAGCGAGCTAACGTCCCCATCCGTGGAGTTGATCTCGCCGATAAAGATATCAGCCTTTTTGTCACCGAGCGCGGAACCTGCCGAGGACGCATCGACAAAGGCGACCTTAAGGCCCATGCGGCTTGCGAGGGCGCGGGCAGCGTCGACTGCATACCCCGTGAGCTCGCCGTCAGCGCCCTGCATGGCCTGCGGCGCATCGGAGGTATCGAGGGCAACCGTCAGGGTACCGGGGGTGACCAGGGCATCATCCGACACCGCGGGCGTGACGGTCTCGTACTCGATCTGGTCGATCGTGGGAGTCGTGAACGTAGACAGCGGGTTGAACGCGCATCCGCTCAGGCCCAAAACGGCGATGACCGCTGCGGTCCCAGCACCTAACCGAGCCGCGTGCATCAAGCTGCCCCTCACCATGTCCACTACCCTGCCTTCTGTGTCGTATACGATCCGTGCGTTGCACGAAATATCAGATTGTTCCCACCAGCTGACCTGGTATTTGACCCCACACTTGCGCACCGGGGTGTTTGCTCGGGAGGCCGCAGCCACCTTCACGACTGGCCCGCTCGCCCGCGAGGCGGTATTGCCCCAAAGAAAGTAGAACGGACGGTGCGGCTTACATCTAGGACGCGCCATGATCGCGCCGCGCGCACGCGGTCGCTTACGTGGATCCCTTTGACCGCGTCTGTCTTGGACTAGGACGGGCATTTCGTCCGTCCGCAACCACAGCCTGGTAGGAACGTAGCGCATTATAGCTAAGTTCAAGCTAAAGTTTAAGGTTAGGGGCGTCATTCGCATCGCGAGTACAGATTTCGCAGGTCAGGACGGGCCGCACGCGCTCTGATTAAGCCCGTCGCTCCCCCATGGAAAGCCCCAACACACCCGTCTTAGGGCGCCGTGGCCAAAAAATAGCAAATATGAGTACTGTTACCAATTTAGTAGCAGGAGTTTTTGGCTCTGCAAGCTGTTTTCACGCTCTATAACGTCAGATTGATGCCAGGATATTCCACATTTGTTTAATAATTTTCTAATTTACGCCATCTTCAAGTCCCAAAATCCCTGATTTTGCTGTTACTGAATTTGTAGCAGTACTCATATTTGCTATATTTTGGCCAAAGCATATATCCAACCCCCTGTTTCAGAGCATTGTTAGGCGGGTTTAAGCCCAAAACACGCCCGCAACGTGTTAAATAGCGTCTCTTGTTTCTTTCTGCGAGCGTCAACACGGTTGCGATATCGCTTACTCATGCGCTGGTGGATGCGCCATGCGAGCGCTTCCATCGCTTCCATGTCACAGAGCATTTCGTTGTTGACCGTCGCGATCTCGATTCCCATAGTGATCAAGCCCGTGTTGCGTTTTTCATCATGGATACGTCCCCTCCGGGAGGAATGGCCCAGCTCACCGTTGTATTCCAGGTCAAACCGGGCTGTTTCCTGATACGCATCGCAAACTGCGTGCGACATCCCAGAGATTGCCTGCGCGCGGTCATCGAACTCGATCTTGTAGTCGGTCTTAAAAGGACCGCAGGCAAATCCGCCATAGGAAAACGGAAGCGAAAACAGAGCGAGCATGATGCACTCCATGGGCGACAGCAGGTTTTCTGACAGGTAGGGACACAGGCGCAGCAGCTGTTTGGCCGTGCTTCCTTTGCACGCCGCAAGGTAATCTACCAGGCGATCGGGTGTCAGCACGGGCTCGACCTCAAAGTAACCGACATCTGGCGGCTGGTCTTTGTCCTTTGCCAATTTGTTCACGACAGGCGATGTGTAGGGAGGTAGATACTGCCCGCGGTCACTCAGCGAAATCTTAGAGCACAGCTCCTGGGCTAGGGCAAATGCCTGGATACAGCCGACCTCGCGGGCGACGGCAACACAAAGGGCCTCGGGAGATAGACTGTATACACCCGGCTCCACTTCTAGAATCGAGCCGGCAGGCAACCCGGAACACACGGACCAGCCCACGCCAAGCATGCGGCGGCGCTGCGCCGCAGATCCCACCAGCAAGCACAAATCCTCTTGCACCTCGCCGCTTGCGGCTCCAATACGCACCAAGTCGGGAAGATAGATGTCCTCGGTCGAGGGCGACGACGTGCGCAGCGCGCGGCGCTCTTCATCGGGATCGAGGTCCCTCCAGCTGATGTAACCCATTTGTCGGCGCTCGGCGCGCATCATGCGTAGCGCCGAGGCACCCGTCAGAATTACGGAAGCCGCTAGCTGTTCGCTTGTCGGCTCGTTGCGCCGCTCAATCTTCACTGCCACAAAACCACCCCTACCAAACGCGTGCGATAGCGAGGCCATCAACGGCCGCGGCACCGGCGCGCTTGAGTTCCGCCGAAGCCGCGGCCATCGTCGCGCCCGTGGTGATAACGTCATCGATAAGCAGCAGGCGGCGGCCGTGCACGTCCTCAACCGTCTCGTACATGCCTTGGGCACGCTCGCGGCGCTCCTCACGACCGAGTTCGCGCTGGTCGCCATGCCCGTACTTGACGAGAGCATCGAGCAGGGGAACACCCGACAGCTCGCAAAATGGGCGCGCAATAGCCTCCATATGATCAAAACCACGCCGCCGAAACGCTGCCGCCGTCGCAGGCACAAACACCACCGCATCCGCGCCGGACAGCACACCTCCGTAGCGATCGGGCGCTACGACCTGGGCATGCAGGGCGGTGTCGTAGAGCAGCTCCGCCAGATACGGAGCTAGACGTCGCTCGCCCGCATCCTTGTACGCTTTAATGATGCGCGGCAGCGGATGCGCATAGACGGCGCACGCCAGACAGCGATCGAGTGCCTCCGCCATTGCCGAGGACGTGCCCTCGACCGAACACTCAGTGCACAGCAAATCCCCAAACGGGGCGCCGCATCGGGTACAGCTATGACGTGGGTCGATGAGCGTGAGCGCGGCCAGGCAGTCTTGGCAAATAAGCGCACCGGCGCGTTCGCAGCCGGCACATCGCGTGGGCGACAACGCCTCAAGCGCCTCGTACGTCGCGTGCTCGGCAAACGGTAGCAATTCGTCCGCAAACGGTAGGGCACCGGCTCCCTGCAGACGGCTCAATATGTTCAGATGGCTCTTCAAGACACAACCCTCCCTACGTTCGGTCGCGGGGAGGGTTGTTGATTCGGCGCTATGATACCCCGATGCGCTCGGGGCAAGGCGGGCTAAATCCGCTCGCGGGCGTTATTCGCCGGCGGGCGGTTGCGGTGCGGACGAAGACGGAGTCGAGCCCTCGCCGCCATCCTGGCGCGGCTTGCGGGAACGGCGACGGCGACGGCGCTTTTGACCCTGGTCGGCCGAGCCCTCGCCACCGCGCGGCTCGCGCTCGTCGCGAGCGGCGCCACGCGAAGCCTTGGCAGCCGCTCCCCCGCCATCCCCGGGACGACGGCGCGTGACCTTGACCTCGCCATCCGAGACCTGATCGGCCACGGAGGGCACTGAGGGCTTCTGCTGCGCGCCCGAGGAATGGCGACGGCGCGGACGCGGCGTGCGCTCCTCCTCGCCACGTGACTTGCCGCCCTTGTCGGCAGGCGCATCGGAGGCCGAGGCGCCCTTGGAAGCGGCACCAGCCTCGCGAGCAGCTGCGGCGCGGAAGGCGTCCTCGCGCTCCTCGCTCGACAGATGACGGCGGCGGCGACGTGTGGGGTTCATGCCACCGCCGCGATTCTGCTGCTGGGGTTGCTGAACCTCGCGCTCGCGAGAGGCGTTCTTGCCCGCGGCTGCAGCCTCGGTAGCATCGCCCGAGCCCGCGCGCTTGCGGCGGCGACGGCCATCGGCCGCCCCCTCGGCCTCGGGTGCCTCGGCCTTGCCGCGACCCTTTCCACGGCCACGGCCCTCGCCCTGACCCTGACCGGCGCGAGCATCGGATTCGGCATCGCGACGACGACGCTTGGGCATCGACGTGCCGGCCAGACGGTCGGCACTCGACAGGCCATCGCCCACGTCGACGCCGTTCTCGCGATCGAGCTCCATGAGCGCCAGGCGCATCTCGGGCGACTCGATGCGCTCGAGCACGTCGCGCGTCACGCAGTCGGGGCGGCAGTTGCAGCCCTGCTCGGCGGCCTTCTTTTTGCAGCCCTCCGAGCACGTCATATCGGCCAGGTTGACCTTAAAGACTTTGCCGTTCTCCAGGCGCAGCACCAGCTGCTCACGCGGCGTGTCATACTCCTGGATACGCGCCTTGCCAAGCGGCGTATCGATGAGTGTCTTCTTTTTGGGCGCTCGGCTCTTAAAGTCCTTGTAGGCCTCGAACTCGTAGCGCAGGCAGCACATCAGGCGACCGCACACGCCACTGATCTTGGACGAGTTGAGCGGCAGGTCCTGCTCTTTTGCCATGCGAATCGAGACGGGCTCAAACTGTCCGCCAAAGCGCGTGCAGCAGAGCTCCTGTCCGCACTGGGCGTAGCCACCCACCAGGCGGGTCTCGTCGCGCACGCCGATCTGGCGCATGTCGACGCGAATGTGCAGCGTCGAGGACAGGTCCTTGACGAGCTGGCGAAAATCGACGCGCTCCTCGGCCGCAAAGTAGAACACGGCCTTCTCGCCGCCAAACAGGTACTCGACGCCGACCGGCTTCATCTCGAGGTCGAGCTCCTTGACCAGGCGGCGGAAGTCGACCATGGCCTCGTCGCCCTGGATGGCCAGGTCGTCGGCAAGCTGCAGGTCGATGTCGCTCGCCACGCGCAGCACGGGCTTGAGCGGCTGACCGATCTCATCTTGCGGCACCTCGAAGGGATCGGCCGTGACCAGGCCGATCTCGGTTCCGCGCTCGGTGGAGCAAATGGCATAATCGGCCTCGAGGATATCCAGATCCTGCGGATCGAACCACAGGTCGCGCGAGGCGTAGGTAAACTTAACGGGTACGACTAACGGCATTTCAGTGCCTTCCTGATATCGAACAGCATGACCTCGATGGCCAGCTGGGGAGTAACGTTTCTGGCGATGTTGCGCTCGGCGGTCGCGACTGCCTCGAGCGCCCGGGTGGCACCCGCAACATTGGTCGCGGCGGCAAGCCGACCGATCGTGTCGCGCACGTCTTCGTTTACCACGTCGGCCGCCTCGTCCTGAAGCGTCAGCAGCACGTCGCGCATGAGCGTCCGCGCGCTCGCCAGCGCTTCCATGATACCCGAACGCTCGCGCGCGTTGAGTTCGCGCTTGTTGCGGTCCTCAAGCTGCTTCAATGCTCCACGCGACAGGTAGTCGGCGTTTTGCTCGAGCACCTTTTCCTGCGTGGACTTGACCTCGGCGAGCGGCGCCTTAACGGCGACGATGAGTGACTTGGCGCGACTGAGCACGTCGGCCTCGTCGGCGGCGATAAGCGAATCGATGGCGCGGACCATCTGACGGCGGGCGTCCTGGCGCTCGGCGCTCTTGAGGAACTCGATGCCACGCGTGGGGCTTCCCGCTACGGCGACGGCCATGCGGCAACGCGCAGGGTCCTGACCGGTGGCGCGACTCACGGCCTGCGCGGCGACGGCGGGCGATACCAGCCGAAACGGCACGCACTGGCAGCGGCTCACGATGGTGGGCAACATCACGTCTGCCGAGGTGCCCAGCAGGATGAACATAACGTCCTCGGGCGGCTCCTCGAGTGTTTTGAGCAGTGCGTTGGCGGTGTTGGCGCGCAGCTGCTCGGCACGGTCGATGATGTAGACCTTGGCCTTGGCACGGATGGGCGCCAGCGGCACGTCGTCGAGCAGCTCGCGGGTCTGGGCGATGAGGTAGCCCGTGGCGCTCTCGGGCGTGTAATAGTGCACATCGGGGTGTGTATGGCGGGCGACGCGCACGCAGCTATCGCATGAGCCGCAGCCGTCCTGCTCGCACAGGAAGGCTTGGGCGAGCGCCCACGCGGCGTCGAGCTTGCCCGCTCCGGGCGCGCCCAAAAACAGGTAGGCGTGCGATGCGCGACCGCTGGCGACGGCATTGGTCAAAAAGTCGCGCACGCGCTCTTGGGTGTCGAGCTTGGCCAGCAGGCTTGCCTGAGCGGGGGCCATGTTACTCGGCCTCCTTGGCAAGCGCGGCGGCGACGACATCTTGCGGAATGTCGAGGCCGTAGACGCGAACCTGCTCGACCGTCTGCGCGAAGACGTCCTCGATGGACGCGGTCGCGTCGATGAGCTTTACGCGGTTTGGTTCCTCGGCGGCAATGGCGCAAAATCCCTGGTAGACGCGCTCTTGGAAGGCCATGCCCTTGGCCTCCATGCGGTCGGCCGCACCACGGGCGGCCATGCGCAGCGCCGCCTGCTCGGGCGTGATGCGATAGACGAGTGTGAGAGCCGGGTGCGTACCCGCGACGGCCAGGTTGTTGGCGTCGCGCACCATCTGGCGATCGAGGCCGTCGGCAAACGCCTGGTAGCAGGTCGTGGAATCGTAGAAGCGGTCGCACAGGACCACCTTGCCGGCCGCGAGGGCGGGAGCTATGACCTCGTGCACCAGCTGGGCGCGTGCGGCCTCGTAGAGCAGCAGCTCGCAGGTATCTCCCATGGCCGTGTTGGCGGGATCGAGCAGCAGGGCGCGGATCTTTTCGCTGATGGCGGTGCCGCCCGGCTCGCGCAGGCTCACAACCTGGTAGCCAGCGAGTTCGAGCACGCGGGCAAGCAGGCGCGCCTGCGTGGACTTGCCGGCACCATCGACGCCCTCGAGCGTGATAAAGCTATGTTGAGAGGGCTCAAAAGCCATGGGCGCAGCCCCTTCCTACAAGGCGCGTAAATGCGGATATATCAACCAAGCCATGATACCCCAGGGGCAGGCGCACCCCAAATCCCACCTAGTCGTTCCGAAGTTGCGGTGAAATAGGGACTGATTGAAGCTCTGAGACCGACAAACAGTCCCTATTTCACCGCAACTTATGATGGGGAATTTTGAGCGGTGGGTATAATCGTCATATTGCATTGAAATGTGGCGAAAGGAGTGGCAATGTCTCGGTATTGCGCCTCGTGCGGCAAGCTTCTTGCAGATAATGCCAAGTTCTGCACCTCGTGCGGTGCATCCGTTGAACAAACAACCGCGAGCGATAGCCAGCCCGCTTTTGAGCAGACCGGTTCCCTCGATACGCCGCAAGCCAAGGCGGACGACCCCCTCGCCTATCGCCCCGACCTCGCCGCAGGCCCCGCGGCCGTCGAGACCACGCAGCGCATACCCGTCGCGAGCGGCTCGCCCCAACAGCAGCCGGCTCCCGCATACGCGCCCGCTTCGCCACAGACCCCCGCTCCCAAAAAGAGCGGCACCGGGCCGCTTATCGCCGTTATCGTTGTGCTGGTGGCGATCATCATCGCCCTGGTCGTTTTCTTTGTGATCAAGCCTTTCGACAACGCCGCCACGCAGACGACTGCCGAGGTAGCTAAGCTGCACCATGACGTCGACGACGATGACCTAAAGCCTCTCGGCGATCCCAACAGCCTGTACGACGATGATGACGATGACGACGAGGATGGCGGCGAAGCAACGCTCTCCGAGCAGAACCTCTACCGCCGACTGAGCGAATACTACGACTTGCTCGAAGACCTCGACAACTACGTCCGTGGCTGCGCGCAGAACTTCAACGGCAGCTATCTGGAAGAAGATCGCACCACCCGTCAAAATCTCGCCGACGTCGCCGAGCGCACAGAGGACACCATCGAGCAGTATTACGACATCGTCGAGGACCTGGACGTCCCGACGAGCTCCAAGAACTACAGTTCCTGGAAGGACATCATCGCCCTGTACGACGACCTGGATCACCGCATTGACGCAATCTGTGATGCCTGGGAGATCAGCCTGAAATACGCCAAGCCTGCGGACCACAAGAATGAGATCGTGGCGCCGCTGTCGCGCGACAACGTGGCGGGCACCAATGACAATAAGTATCGCCTAGACTTTGAGGAGCGCTATCCCGGCGCCAAACCCGTCGAAGTGAACTAGCGCTTTGTCGTTCCCGAGCCGGCAGTTAGGGACGTTCCTAAACTGCCGGCAGAAAAGGAACGTCCCTAACTGCCGGTCAAAAAAAACGAGCGAGGATCGTGGGGTCCTCGCTCGTTTTTTAGGCAATGTTTCGACCGCGCCGTTAGTTGTCGGAGGCTACTTTCTTGGCAGTCGACTTCTTCGCGGTCGTCTTCTTGGCGGCAGTGGCTTTCTTAGCCGTCGTCTTCTTGGCCGCCGTCGTCTTCTTGGCCGTGCTCGCCTTAGTCGTGGTCTTGCGGCCGCGGGCGGGCTTCTTCTCCTTGGTCGGGCAGTCCATGTTGACGCAGATACGCCACGGGCCGCGCGCCGTGTTGACCACCACGATGGGGGCGCCGCACTCGGGGCAGGTCTCACCCGTCGCCTCGAGCTTACCGCGCGCCGGCAGAGGATAGCTTACGCCGCAGTCATCGTAGTTGGTGCAGCGGATAAAGCGCTTGCCGCTCTTCTCACTCTTGTGCGCGATCAGGTCGCCATGACGTCCGGCCTCGGCGCACACCTTGCACTCGCCCACCTTAAGGTCGGGCTCGTAGTTGGTGGGGCACGTGGGGTTCACGCAGATCTCGAAAGCCTTCTGACGGAACGGCTGGCATTTAATGCGCGGCGCGCCGCACTCGGGGCACACGGCCGCCTCGCCCTCGAGCGGACTCACCTTGACGCCGCTCGGCACCGGATAGGTCACATCGCAGTCGGGCCAGCCCATGCAGCCAATGAAGCTGCCACGGGTCTTGGCGCTCGTCTTCATAACCAGGTCCTTGCCGCACTTGGGGCAAGCTCCCACGCGCGCATCGGCCGTGACGGCGTCGCTGATGGCGTCGCCCAGCTCCTGCGTGTGCTTGAGCAGCTCGTCGAGCACGCCAGCCAGCAGCGCGCGCGAGTGCATCACGACATGCTCTTCGGTATCCTCGCCGCGCTCCACACGGGTCATGTCGCCGTCGAGCTCGCTGGTCATATCGGGGCTCGTGATGCGCGGGGCAAACTGCGACAGCGCATCGATGATGGCGATACCCAGCTGGCTCGGCTCAACGGGATCATTTTTGAGATAGCGCACGGCGTACAGGCGCTCGATGATGCTCGCGCGCGTGGACTTGGTGCCCAGGCCGCGCTTCTCCATCTCCTGCACGAGCTTGCCCTGGCTGTAGCGCGCGGGCGGCTCGGTCTGCTTGGCCTCGAGCTTAATGTCGAATACGTCGACCGTATCGCCCTGCTCAAGCGGCGGCATCTGCTCGTCGCGTTTAAGGCCATACGGGTAGGCCTCGCGGAAACCCGGGGTCACGAGCACATCGCCCGAAGCCACGAACGGCTCACCGTTCACATCGAGCTCGAGCTTGGTGTTCTCGATGGTCGCGGGACCCATGAGCGTCGCCAGGAAGCGGCGGGCGATGAGGTCGTAGAGCTTGCGCTGGCCGCCGTCGAGCGTGGACGGATCGCCCTCGCCCGTGGGATAGATAGGCGGGTGGTCGGTGGTCTCGACTTTGCCGCGCGTAGGCTTCATGGGGCCGGCAAGCACCTTTTTGCATACGGGCGCCAGCGCCGGGTTGATCTTTGCCAGGTCGCTCACCACGGCGCCCAGATCGAGCGTCGCGGGGTACACGGTATTGTCGACACGCGGGTAGCTGATGAGACCGGCCATGTAGAGGGACTCAGCGATGCGCATGGTACGCGCAGGCGAGATGCCCTCGGCCGCGGCGGCAGCCTGCAGCGAGGTGGTCGCAAACGGCGTGGGCGGCTGCTGCTTGCGCGAGCGCTTGGTCACCGCGGCGACGGTTGCCGTCTTGGCACCGTCAACGTGACCGTACGCCGTCTCAGCAGCATCCTTGTCGGTAAAGCGCGCCGTCTTGTGCGCGATCTTAAAGCGATCGTCCTCGGCAGCGCCTTGCGCGGCGCCCATGCCACGAATCTGCCAATAGTCCTCGGGCACAAACGCCATGCGCTCGCGTTCGCGCTCGACCACCAGGGCAAGCGTCGGCGTCTGCACGCGGCCGGCGGAACGCACGTTGCCAAAGCCGCCAAACTTGGCGAGCGTCAGGTAGCGCGTGAGCACCGCACCCCAAATGAGGTCGATGTGCTGACGGCTCTCGCCGGCGTCGGCCAGGTTCTGGTCGAGCGAGACGAGATTATCGAAGGCCTGCGTGATCTCGGCCTTGGTAAACGAAGAATACTGGGCGCGGGCAACCGGCAAGTCCGGCGCAACCTCGCGCACCTTGTTGAGGGCGTCCGAACCGATCAGTTCGCCCTCGCGATCGAAGTCCGTAGCGATGATGACGCTGTCGGACTTTTTGGCGAGGTTCTTAAGCGAGCGGATGAGTTCCTTCTCGGCCGGCAGCTTAATGACGGGTGCCCAGGTGAGATACGGCAGACTCTCGAGCTTCCAGCCCTTGATGGAGATGCCGTCGGCAAGAAACGGCTTGCGCTTGGTGTCGTAGGGCGGGCGTGCCAGGCCATCGGGCATGTCGGCCGGTAGCATCTCGCCGTCCTCGGTAACCGAATACCAGCCCAGCTTTTTATCAAACAGCACGCTGTCGCAAAAATCGGGCGCAAGGATGTGACCGGCCAGGCCGATGGTCACGCACTCCTCGCCCTTCCACTCAAAACGGTAGATTGCGGTGTTGTACACCTTGTCCTTTTTGGGCTTACCCGTGGACAGCCGCTCGGCAATCTGACGCGCGGCGTCATTTTTCTCGGCGATGATGAGCTTCAAAAGAGGCTCCTATCTCGTGTCTCTGCGGCTACGCCCGCCCGTATGGCGGCCGATTTACGCCCTTGCTTGCTCGATCTGCCCGATGAGCCAATCGCACCAGGCATCCATGCCCTCGCCCTTGCGCGCGCTCACGGCAAACCGCGGCGCCTGCGGATTGAGGTCATCGAGTGTCTTAGTATACCTATCCATGTCAAAATCGAAAGCCGGGGCCACGTCGACCTTATTGAGCAGCTGCGCGCCAACGTGCTGGAAGATGCCCGGGTACTTGATGGGCTTGTCGTCGCCCTCGGGCACCGAGAGAATCATGATGGACAGGTTCTCACCCAGGTCAAAGTCGACCGGGCAGACCAAGTTGCCCACGTTTTCGATAAAGATGACGTCGATGTTTTCCAGACCCACAGCCTGGTCAAACGCGTCAACGGCCTCCATGATCATGTTGCCCTCGAGGTGGCACAGGCCGCCCGTGTTGATCTGGATGGCGGGCATGCCGGCTTCCTTCATGGTGATGGCGTCGACATCCGAGGCGATATCGCCCTCGATGACGGCACAGCGCAGGCCGGCCTTGTCACGCAGGCGCTCGTTGGTGCCCAGGATCGTGGTGGTCTTGCCCGAACCGGGGCTCGACAAGACGTTGATCACATAGGTGTTTGTCTCATTAAATCGCTGACGCAGCTGATCTGCCAGGCGCTCGTTGCGCGACAGAATCGGCGACGCGATATCAATCGTTTTCTCAGCCATACTTAGCGCTCCTTACTTTGGCCCCTTTATACCCCATCACCAGATGGCTAGCGGGCTAATCGTCGGGTGTTTCGATTTCGATACTCGCGATATCGAGCTCGCGGCCGTGCAGTAGGCGCACGTTGGCACCACCACACTGGGGACAGCGACAGTGGAAGCGATCGTGGTCGAAGACCTCGCCGCAGTCCAGGCATTCACTTTGTGGGTGAATCTCCTCAACCGCGAGCTCGCAGCCCCGCGTGAGCGGGTCCTCATCGCGAAATGTCTCCCACGCAAAGTCGAGCGCCTCGCGCACAACTTCGGTCATATCCCCGATACGCAGCGTTACCAAAACGGCGCGCGAGGCCCCCGCCCCACGCGCCGCGCGAATCACTGTATCGAGTATGCCGTTGACAATGCCAACCTCGTGCATACCGATTTACTCCTCGTCGTCCTCATCGTCCGAGAACAGGTCCAGACGGCTCACAAACAAGCCCTCCTTGCCCTCGCGCGCGGTAATGACCACGCGGGCAATGGCGAGCGAAATCTCGTAGAGCGAGAGCAGGGCACCATACATGAGGCCCAGCGTAACGGGCGAGCCGTCGGGCGTAATCACAGCCGAGCCCACAAGCAGGCCCACGTACACGTAGCGCCAGGCGCCGCGGAAGGCCGCGTAGGACACGATGTGGAAGACGGACAGGTAGAAGATGATGAGCGGCAGCTCAAACGCCACGCCAAAGCCGATCATAAAGAGCAGCTCCATGTTGACGTAGTTCTCCAGGTCGGGCAGCGCCGTGGCGACGGCCGAGGTCTCGCCGATAAGCCACTCAAAGCCCGCCGGGATGATGATGAAATAGCAGAAGATGGCGCCCAGGAAGAACAGCACCGTCGAGGCGAGCACCGTGGGCACGACCCATTTGCGCTCGTTGGGACGCAGTGCCGGCAGGAAAAATGCCAGAATCTGCCAGATGATCATGGGCGTGCACATGACCACGGCCATCTTGATGGCCAGCGAGAAGCGCAGGCCAAAGCCGCCGAGCGTGGTGGTGATGTAGAACTTACCGTCCGGCACAAAGGAGCGGATGGGGTCTTCCAGGATGTCGAGCACCACGGGCGTGGCGAAATACAGCACGATGGCGGCGGCAAACACCGACACGACCACGATGGTCAGGCGGCGACGGAGCTCGCCCAGGTGATCGAAGAGCGGCATGCGCGCAGGTCCGATAGGCATTACTCATCGCCTCCCTTCGGTGCATCGGCGGCAGCGGCGTCGTCCTCGGCCTCGAGCTCGCGGGCAAGTTGGTCGACGACGGCCTTGCGCTTGCGGGGACGACGGGCGTAGAGGTCGGCCGTCGTGGGCTCTGCCGGCTCGGGCTCGGGCTCCGGTTCTGCAGCAGGCTCAGGCTCGACGACAGGCTCAGCGGCAGCGGCAGGCTCGGCACCCTCGGCCTCGGACTCCTCAGCAGCACCCTCGCCCTCGGCGGCAGCCTCGCTCGCGGCCTTCTCGGCAGCAAGACGGGCGCGACGCTCGGCAAAGGTCTCCTTCTTGGCGGGCGCTGCCGTCTCGGCGGCATCCTCGTCCGCATCGGAATCGTCGTCGGTCGCAGCAGCCTTCTTGGGCTTGACCGGGGCCGAAGCGGCCTCGCTCACCGGATCGATTATCTCGGACTGAACAACGGCCGTCATCTTTTCCTGCGTCTCGCGGAACTGACGAATGGCACGGCCGATCGTGCGGCCCATCTGTGGGAGCTTATCCGGGCCAAACAGCAAAAAGCCGAAGACCACGATGATCGCGAGCTCACCCTCTCCAATACCAAACACACATACCTCCAAGGCTCGATGTGAGTCGAGCCCGCACCGCGCCATTCGGCCGGAACTCGTCTATTCATTCGGTCAAGTATAGCGCCCGGACACCAAAACGTCCGAGCGCATCACAAACATATGCCAAATGGCACGCCCTTTTGGGGGCAAAGATTATGCAGCGGTGATTGAAATCTCCTGGTCGACACCCAACAGCTGAACCACGCGCATCACCGGGGGCTGCACATTGGTGCAGCTAAAGAGTTTGCCGTGGTCGACCGCGTGGTGTGCGGCGCCCACGAGCACGCCAATGCCCGTCGAATCGATGTAGCTCACCTGGGCAAAATCGAGCTCAACGGCCTCAGTGGGCTGCTCGAGCGCCAGGTCGATGGCATTGCGCAGGCTATCGGCGTTAGAGATATCGATCTCGCCGGTTACCTTAATGGTGTAGAGCTCTGGCGTGGGGTTGGTAGAAATACCCAAATCCATGTATACGCTCCTTTACGTATCGAAAGTGCGGATAGTACGGGAAGCCGCGCGTTAGGCGCGCTCGGCACGCGCAAGCTCGGCAGCGACAAGCTTGACGGCCAGCACCAGCACATCGAGCGCGGCCTCCAGGTCCTCGACCGTGGGATAGCTCGGCGCGATGCGGATGTTGGTGTCGCGCGGGTCCTTGCCATAAGGCCAGGTGGCACCAGCCGGCGTGAGCTTGACGCCCAGGTCGGCGCAGAGCGCGGCGACCTTCTGGGCTGAACCCTCGGGACCATCGAAGCTTACAAAGTAGCCGCCGCGGGGGTGCGTCCAGGTGGCGCAGCCCGTGTCGCCCAAGCCCTCGGTGAGCTTGCGCTCGACAGCCTCAAAGCGCGGGCGCAAGAACTCGGCATGCTTTTTCATGTGCTCCTTGACCGCCTCGATGGTGGGAAGGAAGCGCACGTGACGCAGCTGGTTGAGCTTGTCGGCACTGATGAGGCCGGCCTTCAGGCGCTTGGAGAACTCCGCGATAACCGCGGGGCTCGCACCGATAAAGCCGATACCGGCACCCGGGAAGGTGATCTTGGACGTCGAGGCGAATGCCACCACGCGGTCCTCGGTGCCCGCCGCGCGGGCAAGATCAAAGATGTTGGCGAGCTCGTCGGTCTCGTCGTACAGGTCGTGCACGCAGTAGGCGTTGTCCCAGAAGATGCGGAAATCGGGCGCGGCCGTGTGCATCTCGACCAGGCGGCGCACGGTGTCCTCGCTAAAGGTGATACCCGTGGGGTTGGAATACTTGGGCACGCACCAGATGCCCTTGATGGAATCGTCGGCGGCAACGAGGCGCTCGATCTCGTCCATATCGGGGCCGTTGTCGGTCATCGCGACGGGAACGTTCTCGATACCCAAGTCGGCGGTAATGCCAAAGTGGCGATCGTAGCCGGGAACCGGGCACAGGAACTTGACCTTCTTGCCGTCGTGCGCTGCCTCGTAAGCCTCCCAAGGATCGCTACCACACGAGCCGCAACGCCAGAACATACCGGCGATATCGTGCTCGATCAGCAAGCTCGACGAACCCAGCACGAGCGTCTGCTCGGCGGGGCAACCCAGGAACTCCCCCGCCAGCTTGCGTGCCGAGGGAATGCCCTCAAAGCAGCCGTAGTTGGAGCAGTCGACGTTGCCGTCGTGCAGATCGGCATCGGCATTGAGGATATCGAGCATGGGTCGAGAGATGTCCACCTGGGAGGGCGACGGCTTGCCGCGGGCCATGTCGAGCGCCAGGCCCTTGGCCTTGACCTCGGCGACCTCGGCTTTGAGCGCCTCGATGGCGGCATCGAGTTCGGTGGTTTCCATCTTCTGGTAGATCGTCTGCATGGGTGCGACCTTTCACGAAGCGGTACGTTGCAATTCTTCTAAGTATAGACCGCCACCGTCGCAACGTTATGAAGCCGTGATAGATTAAGTCCATCGCAATGAATTACGAATCGCCGCGCATGCCGGCGTGAAGCGCCCAAGGAGGCACTATGGAGTACGGATCATTCCAGGCCGAGGAATTCGGCGACCTGCAGCGCCTGGTCGACGGACTATTTTACGACCGTCACGCCATCGACCGCCTGGATCTGATCGTACAGGCCGAAATCTTGGACCTGGCGCCCGATCTCATGGAAATCGTCAACCTGCTACCGCCCGGCTATTACGACCGCCAGTCACTTTGCGACCAGCTCAACTCCGCCTTGGCCGCCCACGGCTGGGGCGCCATCTACGGCACCGTGGAATAAACCTAGTCATTGGGGCCTGTGGTCAAAAAATAGCAAATATGAGTACTGTTACTTTTTTAGTAACAGCGATTTTGAATTAAAAAGGCCAGTCTTGGCCTTTTGTGTCCGGTTTTGGAAGGATGCATCGGCATTTTTCGTCCAGCCACGCAATCGTTAATGCACAGACAGAATAGATTTGTACATTATTTTTCGCGCCTAAAATGAAACGCCGTTTGTGACAGTACTCACAAACGGCGTTTTTTGGCCACTGGGGTGTCCGGCAGGTGGCAAGTACCACTCAAAACCGCGTTTTACACGCGCTCGAGCAGGCTCTGGCGTCTGTTTCTACGCGCCTACTCGTTCTTGGGCGCGGGGTGCTTGCAGATCACACTCATGTAGATCATGCCAAGTACGGCCGCGGTGACAGAGCCGGCGAGAATAGCGGCCTTGGCAGCCAGAACCTCAAACTGGGCCGTCGGGAAGGCGAGGCCGCTGATGAGAATCGACATGGTAAAGCCGATACCGCCCAGAATGCCCACGCCGGCAATCATATGCCAGTTGACATTGTGCGGCAGCTCGCAGGCCTTGAGCTTGACCAAGGCGAACGTCATGCCAAAGATACCGATCGGCTTACCCAGCAGCATGCCAAAGTACACGCCGAGCGTCACCGGGTCGGTGAGCAGCGTGCTCATGTCCACGCCCACTAGGCGAACCTGTGCGTTGACGAACGCAAAGATCGGCAGGATCACAAAGTTGACCGGTGTGGAGATCAGACGCTCCATGCGGATGAGCGGCGGGGTCACGCGGTGCATGACGCGCTCGACCTTGGTGGTCGAGACGGTAAAGTCATGCTGGCCCAGGATGTGCGCCTCGTCGTCGTAGCGGTCATCGAGCAGCGGCAGGCACTCGCCCAACCAATCGGTGAGGCTATCGAGCTTGACGCCGCACTTGGCCGGGATGGTGAAGGCCAGGATGACGCCGGCAAGCGTAGCGTGCACGCCGCTCTTGAACATGCAGAACCACAGCAGCAGGCCCAGCACCGAATACGGGGCAAGGCGGTAGTGCTGCGTCTTGTTGAGCCACACGAGCGCGCACGTCACAAGCGCGGCGGCGCCCAACCAAAACGGATTGGGGCTCTGACCGTAGAAGATGGCGATGGCGGCGATGGAGATGAGGTCGTCGGCGATGGCGAGCGTCGAGAAGAACACACGCACGCCGTTGGGCACGCGATTGCCCAAAAGCGACAGCACGCCCAGCGCAAAGGCAATATCGGTTGCCATGGGAATGGCCCAGCCGTTGTGCGCGCCGGCATGGTTAAAGATCAGATAGATGCAGGCGGGAACGACGACGCCGCCCACGGCCGCCAGCATGGGAAGCATAGCCTGGCGCGGGTTTTTGAGCTCGCCGACCGTCATTTCATATTTGAGCTCAATGCCCACCAGCAAAAAGAAAATCGCCATGAGGAAGTCGTTGACGAAAAGCTCAACGGTGAGACCGGCCGTAAGGTTGCCCAGACCCACATACAGCGGGGTCTCCAAAAAGTGATGGATGGCCTCGTAGGCATCGGTGTTGGCGCAAATGACGGCGGCGATGGCGGCGAAGACCATGACGGCGGCGGAAATCGTGCCGTTCTCGGTGATGCGCTCCCAAATGTCATGGCGCTCAAAACGCTTGCGCTCACGAACGTTAAACAGCTGCTCGGGTGCTGCCATGGGCGGCTCCTTTCACGGGAAAGCTCCCGTCTTAAAAAAGCACGGCCCGCCCAAGTGGCGGTGCCGCGCTCTAACGTATTACGCTTGCATCTAGCCTACCCTGCACGACAGGCACGCAGGCGTGGCCGAAAAGCGGAACCACAGGTTGAACATTATTTGCTCAACGGCACGGGCGCGCCTATCCAAGAGACGACGCGGCGCCGTGCACAAAAAACGACCGGAGCGCGGGGCTTCCGCGATCCGGTCGTGGCGTTTGGTCAACTAAACCTAGCAGGCGGCCATGATGGGGGCAGCGACCTGCTTCTTACGGGAGAGGACGCCCGGCATCCAGACGCCGTCGTGCTCGTCGGCAATGCCCAGGCCCTTCTGAGCAGCCTCGGTCTCGCCCTCGAGCAGGACCTGCGAGCCCTCCTCCATGATGTCAGTGATGCACAGGACGATGCCGTCGGCACCCTTCTCGGCGGCGTAGGCGCGCATGGCCTCGCGAATCTCGTCGATCATGCCGAGTGCGCGAGTCTTGTCGACAGTCTCGTACTGGCCGATGAGCAGCTTCTTGCCGGCAGGCTCGAACATCTTGATGTCGTTGCCGACCATCTCGGCTGCGGTGAAGGAGCCGGACGGGCGGGTGAGGAAGACCTCCATGCCAAACTTGACCGGGTCGACGCCCACCCGCTCGCCGAGCTTGGCGGCGACGGCGCGGTCGACATCGGTGGTAGTGGGGCTCTTGAGCATGAGCGTGTCGGTCATCATGGCCGAGAGCAGCAGCTTGGCCTGAACGTCGGAAAGCTCAACGCCGAGCACGCCGGCGAGCTTGGTGACGATGGTGCAGCTGGAGCCCCAGGGCAGGCAGATGTAGTGCAGCGGGCCGGCGGTCTCGAAGTCGCCGATGCGGTGGTGGTCGACGACGCCAAAGACCGTGGCGTCCTTAAGACCGGCGACGGACTGGGCAGACTCGTTGTGGTCGGTGAGGACGACGAGCTGACCGGCCTCGACGGACTCGATCACGCGGGGCTCGGCAATGCCGGCGTCGGCGAGCAGCTTGGCGGACTCGGCCGGAAGCTGACCAAGGGCGCAGGCCTCGTAGGTGTTGCCGGCATACTCAACCTGGTTGAGCAGCTGAGACAGGACGACGGCGCTCATGATGGCGTCGTTATCGGGGTTCTGGTGACCAAAGACAAGAACGTTTGCCATGGATATCCTCCACTTGATATGTGTGCTTGGACGTAGCTATGGTAGCACGCCGATGCCGAGCCTTCGCAGACGGAAGGGCCACGGCATATTTTGGGGCGCAGGCACGGGGGCCAAGGCTGTCCCTTTTGCACCATGTTGGTGCAATGTAACCTGTCCCCCTTGCACCAGCTATTTACCGGCAGCGCGCAGGGCTACGTAGGCGGCACCGATGATGCCGGCGTCGTTTCCGAGCGAAGCGACCTTAATGAGCGTCTCGCGCGAGGCGGAAAGCGCGTACTGCTTAAAGTGCTCGCGAACCTTGTCGAGGTAGACATCGGCCGAGGCGGAGGCGCCGCCGCCGATGAGGAACATCTCGGGATCAACCACGTTGGCAATAAGCGCCAGTGCGCGGCCGAGATAGTCGGCCATGGTATCGGCCGCGGCCAGCGCGAGCTTGTCGCCCTCGCGACAAGCCTGGAACACGTCCTTGGAATCGGAGGGGCCGGTCAGCTCGATGGGCTCGACGCCCGCCTTCTTGCACTCGGCAAGGTAGTTGCTCACCACGCCGGTGGCGCTGGAATACTGCTCCAGGTGGCCATGGCCGCCGCAGCCGCAGGTGCGCTCCTCGGCCGGGTTCAGGCACATGTGGCCAATCTCGCCGCCAGCACCCACAACGCCCGATACCACGTCGCCGTTAACGATAACGCCGCCGCCCACGCCGGTACCAATGGTGACCATCACCACGTTCTGTACGCCCTTGGCAGAGCCGAGCCAGGCCTCGCCCATAGCAGCAGCGTTGGCGTCGTTCTCGTACTTAACGACCGCGTCGGGGCAGTGCTCCTGGATGGCGATCTTGAGCTCGGGCAGGTTGATGGCGATGTTCGCCTTGACCTTGGCATCGCCCGATGCCGGGATGGGGCACGGAACGGCCAGGCCAATGCCCGACACAAAGGCACGCGGAATCTGGGCCTTGGCGACCACCTGGTCGATAGCCTCGGTCACCGCGGCAAAGCCCGCAGCGTCAACGATGGGAGGCGTGGGCACGCTGGCCTTGGCAAGCAGGTTTCCGTCCTCATCGAACAGACCCTCCTTGACCGAGGTGCCGCCGACGTCGATGCCGATGTAATACTGCTTAGGTTCCATGGGAGCCCACCTTTCTCGTTTAAACATTGCCTGTATGGTACCGCTCCCAAGGCAAAAACCTACCAAAAAGGGACAGGTTTGTTTTGGCAGGTTTTATCTGGGAAAACGCGAATGGTCACTCAATAGATCGCGCAAGACCTTCCCCAAATATAAAGGCGCCGGGAGGCGGAGACTCCCGGCGCCCGTCAAAGGGACTATGTTGTCTGTCGGACCGCACGGTCCTTCGCGGCGATAACGCTGACTAGGCCTTAAGTGCCTGCAACTGTTTGTGAACCTCGATGAGCTCCGTCGCCATGACGCGCATGGTCTCGGTACCGGCCATCTGGTCCTCGGCATGCAGCAGAATCAACGGAGCCTCACCGTTACGCTCGCCGTTGGCCTCCTTCTTCAGAAGCCCCATGTGAACATCGTGGCCACCGTTATAGGCCTCGTCGCCCTGCTTGATAAGCTCCTCGGCGGCGTCAAAATCGCCCTCCTTGGCCTTTTGCACGGCATTGATGTACATGCTCTTGGCGGTACCGACGTAGCTGATGATCTCAAAGCAGGTCATCTGCAGTTCGTTCATATCCTCCATGCGGAGCACCTAGCCCATCACGCTGACGCAGTGGTCGATGATGCCGGCAGCGTTCATGCGGCCGTAGTCGACCATGTTGATGACCTCGACCGGGAAACGACCGGTGGCCTCCTTCTCAAAATCGCCCTTGGTGTAGCCGATCTGCGGACCAAGCAGCAACATGTCGCACTCGCCCAGGTGATCGTGGGCCTCGTTCATGGGACGAGCCTCGACCTCAATATCCAGACCACGGTTTGCAACCTCGGCCTGCATCTTCTGGACCAGCAGGCTCGTGGACATACCGGCATTGCAGCAGAGCATGATCTTCTTCATGGTTTCCTCCTTATAACTGCGCGGCGCGCAGACGACGACTGGTTTTATTCCTTGCGGCTATTGCGCCCACCCCCTGCATCTTTACACAAGGGAGAGAGCCGCGGGCACCGGCACCGCGTACCGGTGCCCGCAACGGTGAAAGGGACGAACGTTAGGCGTTCTACTCGGCGAGAGCCTCCTGCTTGGCGATTGCCTTCTCGGAAATCTTCATAAAGGGCAGGTAGACGGCCATGCCAATGACAATCTCGAGAGCCTGCCACACGCCGGCGCGCCAGTCAAAGCCCGTAGCGAGCAGGGCATTGATGACGGGAGGCATAGTCCAGGGCACCTGGGCGATGCAGGGGCTGATGATGCCTGCGCAGGTAAGGCCATAGGTGATGCCGATGAACAGGTCGGGAAGGAGGACGAACGGGATCATGAGCGGCAGGTTGTACACGATGGGGTAACCGTAGATAACCGGCTCGTTGATGTTGAACAGACCAGGCAGGATAGCCATCTTGGAAACGGTCTCGGAAGCCTTGTTCTTGGAGAACAGGAGCGTGTCGAGCAGGAGCATGAGGGTGCAGCCCGAGCCGCCGATGAGGGCGAAGCTGTTAACGATCTGCATGTTCATGTAGTGATCGGGCTGGATGGTGCCACCGGCGGCAAAGGTAGCCATGTTGTCGACGATGAGCATGGTCAGGATCGGCTCGACGGTAGCGCCAGAGATGGTGGACTGGTGAATACCGACGCAGAACAGCAGGTTAGCAAGGGTGTAGATGAGGATAACAGCCCACGGACCGGCGTTCATGATGCTCTTGAGCGGGTTGGAGATGCACGTGGAGATGATGGCGCACAGATCGGTGCCGGCGCACACGGCAAGCAGAGCTGCGGCAAGAGCGAAGATCGAGAGGTTGAGCAGCATCGGGATCATGACGTTGAAGGAGTTGGAAACCGCGGGGGGCACGCCCTCGCCCAGCTTAACCTTGAGCTTCTCGATGCCAGAAATCTTGATGAAGAGCGAGACGGAAAGCAGGGCGATGATAATAGCCGAGAACAGACCGTTGGTGCCGGTGTTGGCGGTCGAAAGGGCGCCCGTGACCTCGGCGGAGGTGATCTTGTCGGTAAGCAGCGGGCTCGTGGCGGCAAGCGTGGCGGTGATCTGCTGCGGCATCATGATGACGAAAGCAGAGATAGCGACGACCACGCAAGCGAGCGGGTTATCGAAACGCTTGTTCTTAGCGAGGCTGTAGCCAATCAATCCGGCCAAGATAATTGCAGAGACGTTGAGGGTGCCCAGCGTAATTGCCGAACCCCACGTCTGAAGGTTGGCAAGGCCCGCCGCATCGAGCGGGAACAGGGGGAACACGACGTTGTTGATAAGAACCGCGATACCCGCAAGGATATAGAGCGGCGTGATGGTCGCGAAGGCGTCACGCAGGGAACGCAGGTGAACCTGGTTTCCTACCTTCGCAGAGACCTCGGCAAACTTGTCGAGGAAGCTCTTTCCGTTGTCACTGGCCATGATTGCTCCTAACTTTCAAATCCGGCCTTTTCCTATGCGCACGGTGGTCTGTCGCCCTCTGCCACCAAATGTGCCATGTGTTGCGCGCAGCGGCGCGCGATCTGGGCGTTCGCCCGGTCGCTAATCAACCACGTGGGTCGTGGCGACCTGTTTGAGCCAGGCCGCCGACTTCTTAAGGCGGCGCTTGTAGCCGTCCATAAGGTCAACCTCGACAAAACCGTAACGGTTCTTAAAGGCATTAGCCCAAGACCAGTTATCGATGACGGCCCAGTAATGGTATCCGCGGCACTTGGCGCCCTCGGCAATTGCCTTGGCCACCCACTCCAGGTGCTGACGTACAAAGTCGACGCGGTAGTCATCCTGGATGGTTCCTTCGGCGTCACGGTTCTTGTATTCGTCCATGATGCCGATGCCGTTCTCGGAAACGAACCACTCAAGATCGGGGTAGTTCTTAGCGCAGTCCATGCCAAAGTCGTAGAGGCCCTGCGGGTAGATCTCCCAGCCGCGGCTCTCGTTCATAACGGCGTCGGGCCACACGTACTCGTCGGCAAAGTGCGGCAGACCGTACTGGTCGACCTTGCTCGCCGGAGCCTGAACACGCGTGGGGTGGTAGTAGTTGCAGCCGAGCCAGTCGACAACACCCTGCTTGAGAATCTCTTGATCGCCGGCACGGAACGGGAGCTTAACGCCGCCCTCGGCCAGGCTGTCGAGCACGTCAGCAGGAAGCTCACCCTTGGTAATGAGGTCGAGCCACCAGCGATTGTTGATACCGCTGGTCATACGCACGGCCTCGAGGTCTGCCTCGCTGGGGTTCTCCTTGGTATAGACCGGGGTAAAGCAGTTGATCATGCCGATCTTGGCATCGGCGCGAATAGCGCCCTCGTCATAGGCGCGACGATAGTTGGCCACGGCCAGCGCATGTGCCAGCGAGATGTGATACTGCACGGTGCGAGCGCGGCTATAGTCGTGGAGCTGCGGGAACCACACGCCCTCCTGATAGCGCTGCTCGGGCTCGACGATGGGCTCGTTAAAGGTAAACCAGTACTTAATCTCCTGGCCAAACTCGTGGAAGGCGACGTCGGCGTAATGCGCGTAAGCCTCGACGACCTCGCGGCTCTCCCAGCCGCCACGGTTAAAGAGGTAGGTGGGCATGTCAAAGTGGTACAAGTTGACAAACGGCTCCAGGCCGGCCTCGCGAGAGGCGCGGAACAGCTCGTGATACCACGCAGCGCCCTCCTCGTTGAGGTTGCCGTCGGCATCGAGCAGACGGCTCCACTGGATGGAAGTGCGATAGGTATTCAGGCCCAAGTCCTTCAAAATGCGAAAGTCTTCCTGGTACTTGGCCATAAAGTCATTACCGGCATACGAGCCAACGCAGTTGTAGAACGAACCCAAATCCTGGATGGACCAGGTGTCCCACAGGTTCTCGAGCTTGCCCCCCTGGTTCCACTGACCCTCAGTCTGCGGGCCGGACATAGCGGCGCCAAAGAAGAAGTCGCTGGGCAGCTGATACTGAGCCATCAAAGTCCTCGCTTTCGTGTCTAAAGCTTTCGGTTGGAGACGGATTTGCTTTGGCAGGCCATCCGGCGCGGGCGCGCACCAGGTATCTGGATACCCTGCCCGCCAAAACAAATCCGTCCCCAAACAGCACAAGCAAACGCCAATGCATCTCGCTTGTTGTCTGTAACTATAGCGCTCTAATTTATTACGTAAAGCGTCTTTTTTATTTTTCTTTATCGAACTTCTTTGATGAAAGCCATATGGATGCTTTTTAAGTAGGTATACTCTCTTTTATATCAACGCAAATATGAAGGGAGGATTGCATGATTCCCAAATACGAGGCGATAGCTGCAGATATCCGTCGAAGCATCGAGGACGGCTCCCTTAAGCCGGGCGACAAACTGCCCACCGTCGTAGAGTTTTGCGAGCTGTATGGCGTTTCCAAGATCACCGTCAAGCGCGCGATCGAGCAGATCACCGAGGAGGGCCTGGTCACAAGTCGCCGCGGATCGGGCACCTACGTCAAGGACACGGCGGGGCTTCCCGGCCAGGTGTTTTTTCAAGGCAAGAACGACCGTGCCCAAGGCTTTTCGTACGAGCATCGCGGGGAGAAAGTGACCTCGGTGGTCTACGATTTCTCGATCGTCAATCCGCCGGCAGAGGTTGCGACCCAGCTGGGAATGGCCGAAGACGACTTTGCCTATCACATCGTGCGCGTACGCGAGGTCGATGGTCAGCCCATCGTTATCGAGTACACCTATATGCCACTCGAGCTGATTCCGGGTCTTAAGAAAAAAGACCTGTACGCGTCGGTCTACAGCTTCATCCGCGAGCAGTGCGGACTCAAGATCTCGAGTTTCCACCGTACCATTCGCGCCGTCGCGGCAACTGAGGAAGAGGCTGAGCGCCTGGATACCAAACCCGGCTCTCCCCTGCTCGAACTCAACCAGATTGGCTTCTTGGATAGCGGCACCGCGTTTGAATATTCTATCTCGCACAACGTAGGCGACCGCTTTGAGCTACACAACGTAACGCTGGCCTAGTTTTGCAATCCGGCGGGTGCTCGTTTTGAGCTGTCTTACGCGGCACCCGCACAACCTTATGGGAGTATGCACATGTCCGATTTGATTAAACTCACGCCGATCTTCCACGAGAAGATCTGGGGCGGCCGCCAGCTCGAAACCGTATTTGGTTACGACATTCCCGAGGGTCCCATCGGTGAGTGTTGGGCTATCTCGGCCCACCCCAACGGCGACTGCCAGATCGCGGAGGGCCCGTACGCCGGTCACACGCTTTCGTGGCTGTGGGCCGAGCACCGCGAGCTCTTTGGTAACTGCGAGGGCAAGGAGTTCCCGCTGCTCATTAAGATTCTAGACGCCAAGGACGACCTTTCGATCCAGATCCATCCCAATGACGAGTACGCCGCCGAGCACGAGAACGGCAGCCTGGGCAAAACCGAGTGCTGGTATGTACTGGACTGCGAGCCCGGCGCCACGATCATCGTCGGACAGCGCGCGCACGACCGCGCCGAGGCCGCGCGTATGATCGAGGACGGCCGCTGGGACGACATGCTCAACGTGCTGCCGATTCACAAGGGCGACTTTTTCCAGATTGATTCCGGTACCGTCCACGCCATCAAGACCGGCACGCTCATTTTGGAGACGCAGCAGTCGAGCGACGTGACGTATCGCCTGTACGACTACGACCGTCCCGGCACCGACGGCAAACTGCGTCCCCTGCACATTGAGCAGAGCCTCGACTGCATCGACTTTGATGCTCAGGCTCCGACCGACGGCACGGTGACCGCGCCCGAGATCGACGGCGTGACCGAGCTCGAGTCTAACTCCTGCTACACCGTCGATCGCGTGCGCGTCGACGGCAGCAAGACCCTCGAGCAGCGCTGGCCCTTCATGTGCCTGTCGGTCATCGACGGCGAAGGCACCGTCTGCGGCGAGCCCGTTCACAAGGGCAGCCACCTGCTGGCCCCGAGCACCGTGGACCAGATCGAACTCGAAGGCAAAATGGAACTGATCATCAGCCACCTCTAGGTCGCAACAACAACCAAAACGAAACAAGGGGCTCCCCCGTTCATCAACGGAGGAGCCCCTACTCACATCTATTTTTCTATCAGCCCACCCGGCTCTCCAGACCAAAAAGCGAACGAGCAGAGCGACGTTCGTCCAGCAACGTTACCCAAGGACCTGGGCGGGCGTATAGGGCAACATCGATCGCGAGTTCCGCACGCAAAGGAGGCCACTTAATGTGGCCTCCGTCTTGCGCAGGACTGCCCGAGCAGGCGATGTTGCCCTATACGCCCGCCCAGGTCCGCCGGGATTACGACAGCTTGACGATAGGCGCAAAGCCCTTCATGAGCTTTTTGGTCTGGCCGGTTTTTTCGAATTGGACCTCGATCATGTCTCCGGCGACCGAGATCACAGTACCCGTGCCAAAGGTCTTATGACTCACGGTATCGCCCGCGGCAAAGTCCTGCGACGCGCTAGCGCGATCGACCTTGCGCTCCACCGTCGGCGACACCTTGGACGACGGCTTTTTGGCTCGCGGCGCGCCCGATCCAAAGGTCGAGGCAACACGGCCGGCGTCGGGCGAAACCCCACGATGGCGCTCGGTCCCGTAACTGCTGCCGCCAAAGAAATCGTCGAAGCTCGACCCGCCGCGCGAGCCAGAGCCGCCGGTCGAGCGCGTATGCGAGCCAAACACCTTGCCGCCGTACATATCCGAGCCCATGCCCGATCCAAAGGTGCCGTGACGGTCGCCGCGCTTCTCCCAGCCCGTGCCCTCAAAACCGGCAGAACCGATGCCGCTAAACTCGATATCCTCAAACGGAATCTCGTTGAGGAAGCGCGAGCGCGGGTTGGCAGAGGTCGAGCCGTAGGTGCGACGCGTGGCCGCATAGGTCAAAAACAGGCGCTTACGGGCACGCGTGATGGCGACGTAGGCCAGGCGACGCTCCTCCTCGAGCTTGCCCGGATCATCGCTGCCGCCAAAGTCATGCACGTGTGGGAAGATGCCCTCCTCCATACCGGCCACGAACACCGCCGGGAACTCCAGGCCCTTGGCGGAGTGGATGGTCATCATGGTGATGGCATGCGTCTCGCCGGCCAGGGAATCCAAGTCGGAGCGTAGGGCCAGCCACTCCATGAGTGCCGGCAGCGCCTTACAGGTGAGCGGACCGTAGGTGCGCTCGATCTCGTCGGCATGCACGGCGCCCGCGGGCAGCTCTGTCGGCGCGGCATACGCGTTGCCCGCGATGGCGGCGGCCAGGGCATCCTGCGGCGAGAGCGCCGGAGCGGCCAAGCTATCGAGCGGATTGGAGCCCGCGGCATCACGCGCGCCAACGAGCGCCTCAAACGAGGACGCAGGTGCGGACGGCCCCGGCTCGGGCGCGGGCGCACTCACCACAACGGGCTCGGGCTCAGCGCCGGCCGGCACATCGGCAACACCGGCCGCGCGCAGCTCTTCCAAGCTCTCGAGCGTACCCTCGATATCCTCATGCGTCTCCTCAAATTCGGCGGCGACGCCCAGGAATTCCTGAATGTTCTCGGCGCGGCTCTCGGACTCCATGGTGCCATCGGCGCGAAATGCCTGCAGCAGGCCCGTCTTGTCGACAATCATCTCGACGACGTCCTTGAGCTCGCCGTCCATGCGGCGGCCCTCGCGCACCAGCGACACAAAGCTCGACAGGCCATTGCGGACCTTAGCGCTAAACATGCCCGTCTCGGCCGTCGCGATCTCGCAAGCTTGGAAGAACGAGCAACGGTTGTCGCGCGCCAGCTGCTCGATCTTTTGGATCGAGGTGGAGCCGATGCCACGACGCGGCGTGTTGATGACGCGCTTGACGCTCATCTCGTCTGCCGGGTTCACGATCATTTTGAGGTAGGCCATGACGTCGCGGATCTCGGCACGGTCGAAGAATCGCGTGCCGCCCACGATCTTGTAGGGCACGCCCGCGCGCAGGAACATATCTTCGAGAATACGCGACTGGGCGTTGGTGCGGTAGAAGACGGCGATGTCGTCGTAACTCGTGCCCTTGGAGTGCAGCTTTTCGATCTCGCCGGCAATCCAGCGGCCCTCGTCGCGCTCGTCGCTTGCCTGGAAGGCTTGGATCTTCTCGCCGTCGCCCTCGGCCGTAAACAGACGCTTGTCCTTACGCTGCGAGTTGTGGCGTACCACGGCGTTGGCGGCACTCAGGATATGGCCCGTGGAGCGGTAGTTCTGCTCCAGCTTGACGGTCTTGCAGTTTTTAAAGTCCTTCTCAAAGTCCAGGATATTGGTGATGTCGGCGCCACGCCAGCTATAAATGGACTGGTCGTCGTCGCCCACGACCATGAGGTTTTGGTACTTGGCGGCCAGCAGGTTGGCGATCTCGTACTGGACGTGGTTGGTGTCCTGATACTCGTCGACGCTAATGTAGCGGAAGCGCTCTTGGTACTTGTCGAGCACCTCGGGGCGGGTGCGCAGCAGCTCGAGCGCGCGCACGAGCAGGTCATCAAAGTCCATCGCGTTGGCGGCGCGCAAGCGGCGCTCCAGCTCCAGGTAGACCTGCGCGGCCTTTTTGTCGTTGGGGCTATCGGCGCTCTTGAGCATGTCCTCGGGGCCGATCATGGCGTTTTTGGCCGAGCTGATCTTGCTGCGGATCATGTTGATGGGGAACTGCTTTTGCTCGATGCCGAGCGCCTGCATAATGTCACGCACTATGCGCTTTGAGTCGTCGTCATCGTAGATGGTGAACTGGCCGGTGTAGCCCAGCAGGTCGGCGTCCTCGCGCAGCATGCGCACGCACATGGCATGGAAGGTGCACACCCACATGCCGCGAGTGCCGCTGGGAATGAGCGCCGCTAGACGCTCGCGCATCTCGGCCGCGGCCTTGTTGGTAAACGTGATGGCAAGAACCTGCCAAGGCTTAACACCCAGGTCGCCGAGCATATGTGCGATGCGGAAGGTCAGGACGCGGGTCTTGCCCGAGCCGGCGCCGGCGAGCACCAGCAACGGGCCCTCGGTGGTCAGGACCGCCTCGCGCTGGGCGGGGTTAAGGCTATCGATGTCGACGAGCGGCTTGGCAGGTTTGGGCGCCAGAGCCGGGGCGTCGTAGATGTCGAGCGGCACGAGCTCGGGCTCCGGTGCAGCGGGGGCGGTGTATGCATCGAGCGGCACGGGTTCCGGCGCGGGCGGCGCGGGTACCGCGGCGTTCTTTTCCCAGGGCAAGGGCTGGGTCATGGGCGACTCCTCATCTAACGGACGGCGCGCCTGCGGGCAGCGCCATAGTTTGAGCCGTACCAGTATACCGAGCCGCGCGGACACCGACGCAAATCACACCACGACTCCGTGCGCCGCCGTCAGGCCCGTCCCAGCGGATTTGGCGCAATGGGTTCAGGTTACTTTGCACCAATCTATTGACAATCACGAAACCGCCGATGTCATGGCAGCAGCAGCGAGCGGCGGCCAGAGCGAACAAATTGGCATGAAAAGAGGGCGGCATAGACCTTTTGGTCATGCCACCCTCTTTGAATGACAAGTTGTCGCTCTGGCCGCCGCGCAGCGTCAACCAAGTTACAGGCCGAGCATAGGCTCCAGAACGAAGAAGTACGCGAGCACCACGATGCCCAGGATGATGCGGTAGACGCCGAAGCACTTGAAGTCGTGACGGCGAACGAAGCCCATAAGCCACTTGATGGCAATGAGCGACACCACAAAGGCGACGACGCAGCCCACGCCCAAGATAGCGATCTCGTTGGTGCCGAACGTGCCGCCCTTGATGAAGTACTTGACCAGCTTGAGCGCACTCGCGCCAAACATGACAGGGATGGCCAGGAAGAACGTGAACTTAGACGCCACCGAGCGCGTGCAGCCCAGCAGCAGGCCGCCGATGATGGTAGAACCGGAGCGAGACGTACCAGGCACCAGCGAAAGCACTTGGAAGCAGCCGATACCCAGCGCAGTCTTCCAGCTTAGATCCTCGAGCGTGGCGATGGAACCAAAGTCCAGATTCTCGTCATCGTCCTCATCCTCAGCGGTAGCCGTGGCGGGCGCCGCAAAGTGCGCACCGGCGGGACGTTCACCCGACACCACAGCACGCGAACCAAACGAACCGGCAACGGCCATTTCCTCGCGCTTGCTCGCGCGCCAGTTCTCGATCACGATAAACAGCACGCCGTACACAATGAGCGCCAGCGCCACGACGGGAGCATTGTAGAAATGCTCCTCCATCCAGTCGTTGAGCGGCAGGCCGATCGCCGCCGCAGGAATGCAACCGAGCACAATCTTGCCCCACAGCACCCAGGTGTCGCGACGGCCCTCCTTGCCCTTGCTGGGCGAGAACGGATTGAGCTCATGGAAGAACAGCACACAGACGGCCAAAATGGCGCCAAGCTGAATCACGACCAGGAACATGTTCCAGAACGTCTCGCTCACGTTCATCTTGACGAACTCGTCCACCAAGATCATGTGACCGGTCGACGAAACAGGCAGCCATTCGGTGATGCCCTCGACCAGGCCCATGAAGGCAGATTTTAAAAGCTCGATGATATCCAAAGGGACCCCCTCGTTAGACACCCGCCGATATTGTTCTGCGGACGGTGCGGGCGATGTCCCATTATCAACCGTTGGCGGCGCGCCTGCGCCTACCCTTACCAAAAAACTCGCCCGTTCACAGAATTGCGAGCGGTCAAACCCAAATCCTTGGGTATAACTGCAACAAGATAAAGTGTCCGGCGGCCAACGCGCCCGCGCCCGCCCGATGCACGAGCCCCGCGCCCGTGCGATAGACCAAGGAGGAAACCATGAACGAGGGCTACACCAAGGTATTTGTTTCACTCGACGGTACTGAACAGCAGGATTTTGTGCTCGCACGCGCCATCAAGGTCGCCGCGAACAACGGCGCCAAGCTAATCATCGGCCACGTTATCGATTCCACGGCGCTCGAGAGCGCCGGTTCCTATCCGGTCGATCTGGTCAACGGCCTAGAGGAGGCATTTAAGAACTCCATCGCCAAGCAGCTCGAAGAGGCCAAGGCCAATCCCAATATTCCCGAGGTCGAGGTCATGATTCGCGCCGGCCGCATTCGCGAGACGCTCAAGGACGAGATGCTCGACGTGGTCAAGCCCGACCTGGTGCTCTGCGGCGCCCGCGGCCTGTCCTCGATCAAGTATGCGCTCCTGGGTTCGATTTCGACGTTCCTGCTGCGCAATACGGACTGCGACATTTTGGTCGTGAAGTAGCGTTGCTCCCACCGGCCGCGGGGCCTGCGGGGTTTCCACGGGCACGTCCTCGCCGCGTTGCGGCTGCGGGATGTGCCCTTAGGAAACCCCTCCCGGCCCCGCGGCCTTCGCAGCCTTACTTCAGCGAGTTGGCTGATAAAAGATGGCGTGCCGCCCCGTTTGGGGCGGCACGTTTTGTTTGGGCTGCACGTTTTTGTTTTGGGAGATCCATTTGAGCCTCATAGTTATGTTCACGTTCGGGAACATAGCGCCAGTTGCCTTAGCTAAGTTCACGTTCGGGAACATAGCCGTCCGCAGCGCAAGACGGCCCGGCTACTCAAAGTATTGGAACTTGTTCGTTGAGAAGGAAAACGTTACGACAAAGCTTTCTCCGGAGTCGGATGCCGCGGTGACGTCGATGCCCATCTTGGAGCACAGGCGCGCCACCAGGTAGAGGCCGATGCCCGTTGCGCGCTTGGTGGTGCGGCCGTTGTCGCCGGTAAAACCTTTCTCGAACACGCGCGGCAGGTCGGCCGCGCTCACGCCGCAGCCGTTGTCCGCGACGGTAAGCTCGATGCGTTCGCTCGCCAGGCCCTCGTCCAGCAACGCGCCCGAAAACACGATCTTTGCGCCGTCCTCGCGCGCATATTTGATGCTGTTCTGAATAAGCTGGCCTAGAATAAACTCGAGCCACTTCTCGTCGGTAAAGACCTCAAAGTCGAGGTTCTCGCACACCGGAGCCACGTGCGCCGCGATAAGCTCGCGCGCGTTGGCTTTAATCGCGCCCGTCACCAAGGTCTTGAGATCCCAGCGACGAATCAGGTAGTCGCGCTCCACGACTTCCGAGCGCGCGTAGTACAGCGCCTGGTCGATATAGCGCTCCACGCGAGCCAGCTCGCGACCCAGGTCATCCACACGCGACAGGTCGTCTTCGCTGCCATCCAGGTTTTCCAAAATCAGATGGGCCGCCGCCAGAGGCAGCTTGGCCTCGTGGACCCAGCTCTCGATATAGTCGCGATAGTCATCGGTCTGACGTCGGCCTTCGGCAACCTCGTCGCAAGCGGCTTTGCCCACCCGGCGCAAGACCTCGTACTCGAGCTCGCCCTCGGCATAGGTCGGGCATTGCACCATCTCCTGCACCCATGCGGGACTCTCGAGCTCCTCTGCCGCACGCTCCAGCTGGCGCAGAAAACGACGACGGCGCGCGTACTCGATCACGATGCCGAGCATACCGAAGATAAAGGACACACCGACCGCCACGGCCACGATGGAAACGGGGGCGCCGGCGACCGTCAGCACAAAGCAGCTCAGCAGAACGCCGCACGTCCACACGGCGACGGGAAGCAGTGCATCTTTAAAGAACTTGCCAAACGACATAGCCGGCCCCTAGACCGAATAGCCTTGGCCGCGATGCGTGGTCAAATACCCCTTGATGCCGATTTTTTCGAGCGTGGTGCGCAGGCGGTTGATGTTGACGGTGAGCGTATTGTCGTCCACGAAGGCGTCGGAGTCCCACAGGTCCTGCATGATGGCCGAGCGCGAAACGATCTTGCCCGCGCGACCCAAGAGCAGCGAGAGGATACGCAGCTCGTTTTTGGTGAGCTCGGTGCTAGTGCCGGTTTGCGTGTTGGTGACCATGGAGCGGGCGAGGTCAAGCTCCAGCCCCTTGTGGACAAGTGTGCTGCGCTCGCCTGACGCCGCGGTGCGACGCAGCAGTGCGTTGATGCGCGCCACGAGCACGCGCGCGCTATAGGGCTTGGGAACAAAGTCGTCCGCGCCGAGCGTCATGGCCATGACCTCGTCGATCTCGGTCGTGCGCGAGGTGAGGACGATGATGGGGACCTCGGATTCGCGGCGAACCTCGTGGCAGATATGCTGGCCGTCCTTGACGGGAAGCGTGAGGTCGAGCAGCACCAGGTCGGGCGCGGCGGCGAGAATATCGCGCGAGACATGCTCGAACGATTCGCAGGCCTCGATTTCAAACCCGGCGCGGGCAAGGATGTCGACAAGCTCACGACGAATGGGCTCGTCGTCCTCAACGACATAAATCAGCGCCATGTGTCCTCCCGTTTCTCGTAACTTGCACTTTCCACACCATTATGCCCACGGCGTCGCAGCGATGCGACCCCGTGGGCATCTAATGTGACAATAGTGTTCGGTAGCCTTGAGAGAAAATAGGGGCCGACCGGTCCTAAACCGATCGGCCCCATCGCTTCGACCTCGAGCCTCTACTCGAGCGTACGCATGTACGCGGAGATAGCATCCAGGCCCTTCTGCAGGTCGTCGGTATTATCGGAGTATGCATAGCCAATGCGCATGCTCTTGGGCTCCTCGAAGCAATCGCCCGGGGTGACGAGTGCGCCGGACTTCTTAATCATGTCGGTGCAGAACGTCCTGGAGTCAATGTCGTAGTCGTAATACACGAGCGCGGTGCTACCCGCCTCGGGCTTGACGAACGACAGGTGCGGCTCGCTCTCGACCCACTTCTCCAGAACAGCAAGGTTCTGACGGACGATGCGACGGCTGCGCTCAAGGATCACGGAAGCGTTGCCCAGAATCAGCTCCGCCACCGACTCGCTGAATATGCCGGCGGAAATCAGGTTGTAGTCGCGATGCGAAAGCAGCGCGCGACGGAGCTCCGGGCTCTTGGTGACCGCCCAGCCCAGACGCAGGCCGGCGAACGACCAGACCTTGGACATGGATGCGGTGACGATGGCCTTGTCGTATAGGTCGATCACGGACTCGGAGTACTCATCCGTCTGAGTAAGCAGACGGTAGACCTCGTCGCAGAGCACCCACGCGTCGTGTTTGCGTGCGACCTCGACAATCGCCTTGAGCGTATCGGTGTCGAGCAGGGCGCCCGTGGGGTTGTCCGGATTATTGATGCAGATGAGCTTGGTATCGTCGGTCACCAAGGCATCGAGTGCATCGACGTCGACGTGGTAACCGTTCTTGCGATCGAGCTGAAGGATATCGACCTTCGCACCGCACATCTCGGGAATCGAATAAAGCTGCTGGTAAGTGGGCTTGACGGAGACTACATGATCGCCCGGTTCGACGAGCGTGGAAATAACCAGGGAGTTGGCGCCGGTCGCGCCGTGCGTGGGCACGATATGCCCGGGCTCGACCGTCTTATAGAGACGCGCGACCCCCTCGAGGAAGTCGGGCTGCCCCTCGATGTCTCCGTAGGTGAATCGGCGCGAGCACAGGCTATCGAGCCATGCCTTCTTGTCGGTGTTCGTAAGCTCGAACAGCTGGTCGAGCGTGAGGGAGTAGACGCACGTCTCCGCAACGTTGTGGGTGCACTTGGTCTCCCAGTCGTTCATCCACTGCTCGACGGCGAAATCCTTGATCTGCATTGTCGTTTCCTTTCCTTGACTTTCTTACAGTTCCACCACGGTGCCCAGCCCCGCCTCGACGACGCGGTCATAGGCGATTTTCGATACCGAAAGGTCCTGAACGGCGATGCCCGACGTATCGAACACCGTCACCTGCTCGTCATCCGAACGCCCCGTAGCCGTGCCGGCGATGACTTCGCCGAGCTCCGCTTTGATGTCCTCGGGCGTGATGGCACCCTCGGCAACCGGAATCTCCAGCTCACCGGACGCGACCGATTGCTCGCGGTCGTCAACGTAAACAGCGGAACGGGCGACAAGCGCCGAGGCGAGCTCCTGCTTGCCGGGCATGTCGGCGCCGACGCAGGAGATATGCGTACCGGGACGCACCCATGCATCGGGGATGATGGGCTTGGTCGCCGGCGTGATCGTCACGATGATGTCGGCCTCTGCCGCGGCACCTTGGCCGTCGGCCGTCGCCTCGATGGAATAGGTGGATGCCTCGCGAGCATGCTCGCAGGCGCCCAAGATATGGGCGACCTCGTCTCGCATGCGCTCGACGCGGGCCTCGGGCGCGGCATCGGAAACCGGCTCCCACACCTTGACCTCGCTCACCTTGGGACAGGCGGCGAGCACGCCCGCCACCATATAGGTGCTCATATGGCCGGCGCCCGCAACAAGCAGTTTGGACGCATCCGCCCGAGCCAGCCACTTGGCACCGAGTGCAGCGGCGGCACCGGTGCGAAGTCCAGTGACGGCAGAGGCGTTGAGCAGCGCCAGCGGCTCGCCCGTCGCGTTGTCGCACAGCAGCATGGTGCCAAAGATCTCGGGCAACCCCTTTTTGGGATTCTGAGAGAACCAGGCAGTGAGCTTCAGGCCGAAGAGGCCGCTTCCCGCCAACTCGCCCGAGCGGATATCCATATCGGCCACGCCGGGTTCGAACTGCTCATATACCATCGGCCACGCAACACCCTTGCCCGTTGCCTTCTGGCGATATGCCTCCTCCACGGCAGCGATTGCATCCTCGATCGTCAGCACCTTGGAAACTTCCTCGGCCGAAAGCACCACCATCTGCCCCATCATCGCTCCTTTCAGCGAAAGCTTTACGTTGCTTCACTGTACGGTTTAGTAACGATGCCGCCAAGGATCATTTTTTGTTGGAATCTACAACAATTCTTAATCTGATTTTTTGCTCTATCAGCAGATATTTGAACTATTTCTCGCATCAACGGCATACGGATGTGCGATTATCCTTTTTATGCCGGTATTTATTGTAGTGATTTACAGGGTGATGTTGATGCTATACACCATCTCGGACTTCTCACGGGAATATGAGGGGTCGGTCCGTCTAATCGCCGGCAGCGATGGCGTCTCGCGTGCCGTCTCTGGCGTCGGGATCCTCGATTATGAACTCATGCCCGGCCTCAAGAGCAAGTACCAGCGCGTCAACTTCAGCTCAGACGAGATCGTCCTCAGCACCTTCCTCTATGCGAAGGACGACCCGTACCTCATCACTGAAGCCGTGAAATACCTCGTCGCCAAGGGGACGAGCGGTCTCCTCATCAAAAACGTCCTGCACATCCCGATTCCCGACCAAGCCATCCGCTACGCCAACGCGCGGCACTACCCGGTCTTTCTCACGACCGACGACTCACTGTTCTTTGATAGCGTCATCTATGAGGTCAAACGGCATATCGAGCAGCTCGCGTCCATCGACTTCGCACAGCGCGAGATCGATGCCCTGAGGACAGATGTATCGCCCGAGTCCATCTGCCGACGCATCCGAAGCCTCAACCCGTCATTTCTGGACGAAGCGGTCGCCCTGTTCGTATCGTTTGCAGAACCCCTCGACCCGCGTACGTTTTTGCAAATCGAACGTCTCTGTGCAAAATCGACCCTCGCCGGATGCCACAACATGCTGGCACCCTATGACGGAGGTTTGTTATTCGTAGCGACAAGCGACTCGGAGCAGACGCTCGATGTGGAGCGAATCGTGCAGGCGCTCACGGAGCTCATCGAGGCTGGCGGCATCGATGGCGGAGCGGAAGGGCTTGGCATCAGCGATATTCTGTTTGGAGACGAGGCAGTGGCGCAGGCGATCTCGCAGGCGATTTACGCGCAGCGCCTATCTTGTCAACGAGCCGAGGGCCCCGTCCGCTATGCGCAGCTCGGCATCCTGAGAACCGTGATGCCTTTTGCGGAAACCCCGGAGATGCGATCGTTCTCGGAGGCGATTCTCTCGCCGATACGCGAGCACGACAGTGAGCATGGCAGCGAGCTGGAATCCACGCTCGCCGCATTCATCGAGAACGACCGACGTATCGAGCGAACCGCCAAGCAGACTAACCAGCACCCGAACACGATTCGATATCGCCTCGATAAGGTGACAGCTCTCACCGGGCTGAGTTACAAATGCGCCCCGGAGATGGAGCAGCTGTCGCTCGCCTACGCCATCGAACGCGCTCGCTCACTTCAGTAACCCCACCCCGCCTTGAGGTTAGGAGCGGCGGGCGCGGAGCTTTTCGTAGCCTTCAGCGAAGAAGGCGACCGTGGCGGCGTCGGCGTCGGCAGCGTCCGTCTCGGTGGCAGGCACCACGCCGTGCTCGTCGCTCACCAGGAACAGCGCACCCTTGAGCTGTGCGGGAATGTCCACGCGCGTGACCGGAATGCCCTTGGTCTGGGCCAGCTGCTCAATGAGCGTCGCCGTGCCGCACAGGCACTCGTCTGCCGGCGCCACAAAGGCAAGCTCACCGTCGTTGACGGCAGCGAGCAGCTCGGGCGCCACGCCGGTCTCGTCGGCCTCGGAACGGGCCTCGGCGGAGCGGGCACGCAACGCCTTGGCCGACGTGTCGGCCAGCGGCTCGTACTCCCCCACCGTCATGGCGGCGTTGCCGTTGATGTCGATCACCAGCATAAGCACGCCGTCGTGCGCGGTGTAATCGCCCTCGGCAAGCGACCACTCAACGTGCTGCTTGGCCCAGCTGAGCATGTTATGGGTAAGCGGTTCGCCCTGCACCAGACGCTCGGACAGTGCACGGATGTGGCGGTTGAGCATGGGCACCTTTTTATTGGACATGCGCCAACGGCAGACAAGCGCGGGCTTGTCGAGCGTGAACTTCTCGACCGCCTCCTGATTGGCGCAAAAGTCCTCGTACGCACGCTGATCCTCGGCATTGCCAAACAGCTCGGCATCATCAATCTGGGGCATGGTCATACCTTTCGTGTTAGTCATTCCGTCCTCTTATACCAAAAAGACGGCCCTCCAAACGGAGCAGCCGTCTTTTGCAGAGATTATTTTGTCCCAGGGCGGAACTTAGTGCCTAAAATGCCTGGCACCTGTGAAGACCATCGCAATACCATGCTCGTTGCAGGCCTGGATGCTCTCGTCGTCGCGCTTGGAGCCGCCGGGCTGGATGATGCAGGTCACGCCATGCTCGGCAAGCACGTCGACGTTGTCGCGGAACGGGAAGAACGCGTCGCTTGCGCAGGCAAAGCCGCCCTTTTCCACGCCCTCGCGCTCGCAGAAGTCCTCGGCACGCTCGCAGGCCAGCAACGCGGAATCCACGCGGTTGGGCTGACCGGGGCCCATACCAATGCCGGCCTTGCCCTTGGAGACCAGGATGGCGTTGGACTTAACGCCCTTGCAAACCTTCCAGGCAAACTCAAGCTCGGCCATCTCGGCGTCGGTGGGCTTGCGGTCGGTGGGGAACGTAAAGGTCGCGGGATCCTCGGTCACGTGGTCGACCTCCTGCACCAGCATGCCGCCGTCGATGGAGCGCAGCTCCACCTGGGCGCCGTGGTCCACGCCGCCGGTAGCCAGCACGCGCAGGTTGGGACGCTTAGCCATGCGTTCGAGTGCCTCATCGGTGTAGCTCGGGGCGATGATGACCTCGACGAACTGCTTGTTCTGATCGGCAAAGTGCTCAACCAGCTCAAAGGGAACCTCACGGTTGCAGGCGATGATGCCGCCGAAGGCGCTCTTGGGATCGCAGGCAAAAGCGCGGTCGTAGGCGGCCGTGATGTCCTCGGCAACGGCGGAACCGCAGGGGTTCTGATGCTTGAGGATCACGCAGGCCGGCTCGTCGAACTCGCGGACCAGGTTCCAAGCGGCATCGGCGTCCAGATAGTTGTTGTAGCTGAGCGGCTTGCCCTGGATCTGCTCGGAGCCCACGAGCGGGAACTGAGAGCTCGCGGTGTTCTCGCAGCCCTCGGCAAAGCGATAGACCGTGGCCTTCTGCTGCGGGTTCTCGCCATAGCGCAGGTCGTCGACCTTTTCCAGCGAGATCTCGAGCTTGGCAGAGGTGTCCGCCACGTCGCTTGCCTGGGCGGCAAGCCAACGGGAGATAGCCGTGTCGTAGGCGGCGGTAGTCTGGTAGACCTTCACCTGCAGACGGCGACGGGTGGAAAGCGTGGTGCAACCGCCGGTCTCGCGCATCTCGGCCAGGACGGCATCGTAGTCGGCCGGGTCGGAGATGACGGTAACGCTCGCGGCGTTCTTAGCAGCGGAGCGCAGCATGGAGGGACCACCGATGTCGATGTGCTCGATGGCATCCGCAAAGGTGACCTCGGGGTTGGCGACGGTCTTCTCGAACTCGTACAGGTTGACGACGACCAGGTCAATCAGCTTAATGCCGTGCTGAGCGGCCTCCTGCATGTGCTGTTCGGAATCGCGGCGGGCCAGCAGCGCGCCGTGAACCTTGGGGTGCAGGGTCTTAACGCGGCCGTCCATCATCTCGGGATAGCCCGTGAACTCCTCGATGGGGGTTACGGGAACGCCCGCGTCCTCGATGGCACGAGCCGTGCCGCCCGTAGAGATGATCTCGACGCCAAAGTCATCGACCAGCGTCCGTGCGAAATCGACGACGCCCGTTTTATCGGTAACCGAGATCAACGCGCGTGCGATCTTCACATCAGATCCCATGCAGTCCTCCTGTCTGGTACGCCGCCGTGCTCTGTGAGTCGGTGATACGTCGATCTGCAGCGCTCGCGCAGCGGCATTGAAAATACTGATTCAATGTAGCGCATCAAGCACATCGATGCACCCCGCAACGGGCGCATGTGCAGAAAAAGTTTGCGAGCAGAGGAGATGGGCACGGCACCGGGCACGGTGAGTTCATGGAACACAGGGGCACCATAATTAGATGCCAATAGCGTGGTAGAACTGTGCTCGATATGCATCCGCAAAAGAAAGAGGCACCATGGTCTCGCGGGTTCTCTACCGACCGTTTGATACCGAAGACTTCGACGCCATCACGCTGATTCTGCAGCAGCTTTGGCATAACAATTCGGATAACGATGAGTACAACCGCCTTGAGGCCGCGTGCGACCTCGCCTATTGCCTTTCGTCATCGACGTTTTCGCAGGTTGCCGTAATCGACGGTCAGGCGCGTGGCATTTCGCTCGCGCGTGCGGGACAGAGCTCCGGCACCACCGTTAAGGAACATTGGATGGATACCGAACGCGCGCTGCTTTCGCAGATGCGCGAGCTAGAGCCCGATGTCTGCGCCGAGTATCTCTCGTTTGTGCGCGCAACCATCCGAACCAACAACCGCCTGCTCGAGAGCAGCCCGTTGCCGCACGACAACGAAGTCACGCTGCTCGCCGTCGATCCCGATGTCCACGGCCTGGGCGTTGGCTCGGTTTTGCTCGATGCCGTGGTCTCGTACCTGTCCTCGCGCGGGGCGACAAGGGCGCACTTGTATACCGATTCCAACTGCTCGTGGAAATTCTACGAGCTGCACGGCTTTAAGCGCACGGCCACGCACCGCGCCAACCGCGAAGAGCGTCGTCACGACATGCCGCGCGAAAGCTTTCTCTACGAACTCGACCTAACAGCCTAGCCCAAGCAGCCACACCTAGTCATTTAAGTCTGTCCCCAATGAGTGGCCTAGGGGGTTTGTAGATAGCCGTGGTCAAAATACATCAAATATGAGTACTGTTACCTTTTTAGTAGCAGCGATTCGGGGCATTTTTGATGCTTATAGGCATGACGACCAGCTGCACGAGCTGACGTAACTCCCCAAATGTTCAATAAAATGGGCTCCTAACGAGAAGTACTCTCATTAGGAGCCCATTATTATGTGCAAACATATGTGACCAACGCAGCAACAGTACTCATATTTGGCATTTTTTGTCCACTGTCCCTTGCACGAAGGTCCGCAGCGGAAAGTTTGACCCGTTTCGATGCACAAAAATGGGATGAATCTTCCCTGGCAACCGCCCAGAAAGATCCACCCCAAAGCAAGCGCTCGCTAGAACGTTCCGCCGCCGCCTCCGCCGACGCCGCCACCGCCGCCACCGGAAAAGCCGCCGCCGCTGCCGCCGCTCGAGCTATCGGAACTCGAAGCCAGCTCGCGGATGGTCTCGTGGTACACATCGTTGAACGAATCGAGCGGGGACTCGTTGCCGTAGTGATGGTAATACCACCAGTAGCAGGGGTAGTTGTCGTAGAAATCGTCGCTGTTGCGCAGGTCCGCTGGCACGGCCTCGGCCAGCTGTCGCAGCACTTCTTTCGAAACGCCCAGGGCAACGCCCATCACCAGCAGCTTGTTCCACAGCACCAGATCGCCCGGGACGGCTTCCTTTAGGCGTGTGAAATCCTCGAGCCAATGCTTGAGCGCCTTGCAGCGAGCCGCCACCTCGGCGCCCTCCGGCGTGTAACGGCGGAAGGTGCAGCTCAGGACAAAGCCCACGATCGTAACGGGGATCGAGATCATAGCGGCACCGACGTTGGCGTCCGCAAAGTCGGTATAGAACAGAGAGCCCAGAATGCCAAAGACAATGATGATGCCGAGAACCAGGCCGGCCACCATCGCGATAGTGCCGTCCGAGGCGATAAGCTCGCGCGTCTCCAGCTTGCCCTTAACCGTGCTTTGATAGTCCTCGAGCTTGTTGCCAACAGATTCAGTACGCTCGCTGGCATACTCCTCCAGCTCGCTAAACGTGCGTGAACGGACGCCGTCTTTATCGGGCTTAACGCCGGCGAAGAAGACCTTGAGCACATCGCGATCGATGCCGTCCTTCTTGGCAGCCTTCCAGGCCTCGTCGGTCACTGTGATGCGATACGTCTGCTCCTCTTTTTCGCGACGGAGCAGACCCTTCTTCTTGGTCTCGGTCGCTTCTTCCAGCTTGATCACGCGGTCGTCGGTGAGCTTCATAAGCGTGGCGATATATGCCTGATCGGGCACGTCGTTCCAGCTCATGAGAGCTGCAAGCACAGCGGGATGGTCGGCCGAGGGCACATCGCGGAAGTACTCGTCCTGGAAGAGCGGCTTGGGCTTGGGCCTGCGCAGCTTAAGCATCACGATCACACCGGTATAGGCAACCGCCACGACAACACACACCACGGCAATCGCGCCGGCAACCGCACGCGCGTGCTCACGGCGAGCGTTGGCCTCGTCGGCCCATTCCTTCTCTTCGCTCAGAATCGTCGACATGCGCTTTTCGCCCGAGACGGCAAGCTGCGGCACCCAGTCGCTGGGGAAGGCGATGCGTGCCTCGGCGAATTCGCCCTCATGCACGCAGGGAATGGTATAGGTGACCATGGGCTCGTCCGCATCGAGCGACACGTCGCCCGTCAGCGGGCCGTGGCCCCATGCGCGGAAGTTATCGCCCTTGACGGCCGCCGTCCCGGCAGCGGCATTTGCAAAGTAGACTTCCATCTCGACGTCATCGGAGTCCGCCGACCAGCCGTCGCCGACGAATTTCCAGTAGAGCTCGGCGGTATCGGCCCAGTTCATAACCGCACCGGTCATGGAATAACTCACGTAGTAGATTGCGCTGTCGCCGCTCTCGTGAGGGCTGAACACCTTAATCTTTACACCGTCGTCGGACTGTTCCACCGTGTAAACGCCGTCATCGCCTTTATTTGCGCTGTCGACCTTGTTAAACGCAGTGTCGTCTTCCTCGACGCTCAGCACATTGACGACCACCGAGCCGCCTTGCTGGTTAGAGCCTGTATTGATATCCCAATACACGCCGTTAATGTCATCGTCGAAATCGAACTGGCGTCCCTCGACAACGGTCAGCGAGCCATCGGCCTCAACCGTGACACCGATATAGGTTTGGCTCATGGAGTAGCCGTCGGCGTGCGCGACGGCAGGCAGCAGCAACAACGCAAGCGCGACGAGTGCGCAGACGGAAGCGAACCGCGCAAACAGGCGGCGCTGCCGACAGGGCTGGGCAACGGGGGCGTTCATAGGCACATCCTTTGTCTGTGGTACCAGTAGCGTCATTGTCCCACGTTTGCGAGTTCATGTGACGAACATCTAGGTCAGCGGAGCGCCAAAACGGGACAAAAGTCACGCCCGCCGCCGGCACCTGGGGACGTTCCTTATCTGCCGGCAATCTGGGACACTCCTTGGCATAGCCCGCTCCGGCAATAGATACCACTTCATAGCTCCATCACAGGTGTAGCGGCTTTGTGTGGGCGCGGCATGCGCTGATTGAGCCGCCAGTTGAGGGGCATAAAGCAGTTGAGCGAAAACGGTTTGCCCCTTTGCCGTCCGCTTGAGGATCATGTCCCCCTTTTCCGCGGAAACCCCGGCAGTTGCGAAGAGCTGCCGGGGTTTCTGTCGTTTGAGGGCTAGATTGATTGACGACGATTAGGCTTATAGGACAAAATGTGTGTCCACGTTGGGGGCATCGGCGCAGGTCGATGCCCCTTTTTCAGCCGTTTAAATTCCGTGCCCGCTTTTAACCGCTCGGACAGAATGTGTGTCCGGTTGCCTATCGTTCCTGCAGGTAGATAACCTTTTCCGGAACCGTTAAATACCCTTTCGGAAGAGGTGCCCATGAAGGCCGTTTATTGCCCCTACTGCGGCGGTCGGACCAAGCGCAACGGCAGGACCTCATCGGGGTCCCAGCGGTGGAGGTGCACGGCCTGCGGCGCGTCGACGACGGTGAGGTACGACGACACGGCGACGAGGCTGGACGAGTTCCTCGGGTGGCTCCTCTCCAAGGACTCCCAGGCGGCGATGCCGGGCGGCGGACGGTCCTTCAGGCGCAGGACGGCCGAGTTCTGGGAGGTCTGGCCCATGCCCGTCCCCGACGGCGAGCTGCACCGCGTGCTCTACGTCGACGGGATCTGGGTCGCGCGCGACCTCGTCGTGCTCATATGCTGCAGCGGCGAGAGGGTGGTCTCCTGGTACATGGCGAGGTCGGAGAACTCGAGGGCGTGGTCGGCCCTCATGTCGCCGATCCCGGCGCCCGAGGTGGTCGTCACCGACGGCGGGAGCGGGTTCGCCAAGGCCGTGCGCGAGACCTGGCCGCGCACCAGGGTCCAGAGGTGCACCTTCCACGCCTTCTCGCAGGTCAAGCGCTACACGACGACGCGGCCGAAGCTCCAGGCGGGGCGCGAGCTCTACCTCATCGCGCGCGACCTCATGGGCATCGAGACGCTGCACCAGGCCGAGCTCTGGGTCGAGCGCTACCTCGACTGGTGCGGGTTCTGGGCCGACTTCCTGGAGGACAGGACCGTGGTGGACGGCAGGAGGGTCTACACCCACGAGAGGCTGAGGCGGGCGCGCTCGTCGCTGTCGTCGCTGGTGTCGGCGGGGACGCTGTTCACCTGCCTCGACCCCGCCCTGGCCAAGGCCGGCCCGCTGCCGTCGACCAACAACATGATCGAGGGAGGGGTGAACTCGCAGCTGAGGGCCGTCCTGCGCAACCACCGGGGGCTGACGTCGGCCGAGCGCGTGAAGGCGGTGTTCTGGTGGTGCCAGGCGCACTCGGGGGACGCGAGGACGGCGCGCGAGAAGCTCGCCGCGATGCCGACCGACGCGGACATCGACTTCCTGTTCAGCGTCTACTCCGCCTCGCCGTCGCGCGAGGCCGGAGGGCCGGAGTGGGGCGACGGGGCCGTGTGGGAGGACCTCCACCACAGGGACCCGTACCCGTTCTGGCTGGATTAATGGATGGAAACGGGTGTTCTATCGGGACACACATTTTGTCCTATAAGCCGACGATTAAGGCGCCGAGCCGGTGGTCCGGCACGCGCAACGTGTGGCCTCAGCAACTTGCAGGCCACGGCAGCGTCTCCCCCACCGCGCCCCGCGCTATACTCGTCCGCATGGACATCAACGCACGCAACATAGCAACAACCGCCGCCGACGCGCCAACGACGCCGGCCGCTCCCGCGCCCGTCGTGGGCCGCTTTGCCCCGTCGCCCTCGGGCCGCATGCACCTGGGCAACGTGTTCAGCTGCCTGTGCTCGTGGCTTTCGGCCCGCAGCCAGGGCGGCAGCATTGTGTTGCGCATCGAGGACCTGGACGATCGCTGTAAGCGCCCGGAACTTGCCGCCCAGCTCATCGAGGACCTAGCCTGGCTGGGGCTGGAGTGGGACGAAGGCCCCTACTACCAGCGCGATCGCCTAGACCTGTACGAGAGCGCCTTGCGCCAGCTGCAAGACGCCGGCCTCACCTACCCCTGTTTTTGCACGCGCGCCGAGCTCCACACCGCAAGCGCGCCGCACGCCAGTGACGGCACGCCCATCTACCGCGGCGCCTGCCGAGGCCTTTCTGCCGAGGAGGTTGCCCGCCGCAGTGCCCTGCGCGCCCCGGCCACGCGCCTGCGCGTGCCCGCCGTCGACGACCTCGCAGACGATGTGATCGAATTTGTGGACCGCACGTATGGTGCCCAATGCGAGGCGCTCGCCACCGAGTGCGGCGACTTTTTGGTACGCCGCAGCGACGGCGTGTTTGCCTATCAGCTGGCCGTGGTGGTCGATGACGCCGCCATGGGTGTTACCGAGATCGTACGCGGATGCGACCTGCTTGGCTCCACGCCGCGCCAGATCTACCTGCAGCATCTGCTGGGACTGCCCACGCCGCACTACGCGCACATCCCGCTGCTCATGTCGCCGGACGGCCGCCGCCTTTCCAAGCGCGATCGCGATCTGGACCTGGGCGAGCTCCGCGCCCGCTTTAGCACACCCGAGGCACTGCTGGGCTGGCTCGCCGGGCAAACGGGCATCGCGCCGGACACCACGCCGCGCTCTGCTGAGCGGCTGGTCGAGCACTTTAGCTGGGATGTTATCCGCAAGCACAGGGAGAACATCACCGTAACGGCTGAGTAATCAGGCACCCCACCCCTACGCAACATCCCAGGGCTGGAGTTCGTCGCCCAAGCGAACGATGCAGTCGTAGGGCACGGTATGACGCTCGGCAGGGTTGGCATCTCGATGAAAATGCCCGTAGTACCAGCGCCTGTAGTCCAAGCGGTCTTCCAGCTCATCGAAAAATGCCGTAAGCCGATCAACGGCAGGGCAATTCCAGCCGGGCCCCGGATAGAGCGTGGGCGAAAGCATGCGCGTGGAGCAGGTGTGGGTGATCACGTAGCCGACCTTCCAGCCCACGCCGTCGAGCTTTGTCCGCGCCTCCTCAAAGTTGCGCTCGTCCGGCAGCTCCTGCGGCCACCAGCTGGAATATGGAATGCGGTATTCCTTGTCCACGCTCGTGGCGCCGCCCATGGTAAAGACCGTTGAGCCGTCGAGTTCAAAAACCTCGCCGCGCGTCAGGCGCCGTATGGGCGAGGTGTCCGACAGGCGCTGTGTCAGTCCGCCGTGCCACAACTCCATGGGTCGCTCCGCCCAGTGGTCGAAACGTTCGTGGTTGCCGTCGACGAACAGCACGGTATAGGGGCGCGACTCCAGCCAAGTGATGTCGGCGCACTCCTCGGCAGAAAAATCCCAGGGAAAGCCAAAGTCGCCCGCGACAATCAGATAGTCGTCACTCGTCAGGCTATCCCCAAGCTCCCAGTCGCGCAGCTTTTGCATGTCAAGGCCGCCGTGAATATCGCCCGTCACATAGACCGTCATCGGATCACCACTTCCCTGTAAGTCGCTAGCCCACATTCTGCACGATCACTAAGCCAACCGTTCCAGCCCTTCCATCCCTCAGGGCTTACCCCTCGTTCTTCCATCCAAACGGGTCAAACACCCAAAAGACCAGATCGAGCACGCCGCCGGTCGCCATGGCGCCGGCGAAGGCAATGCAAACGTGCAGCGAACTGGCGCTTCGGAGCACGTCAAATGGCCCCAGAACAGCCAGCAGCGCGACCGCTACGCCGGCCGCGCACAGCACAAGACACGGCCCTGCGTCCTTAACGCACTTCTTTGCGAGATGCTTTGCGTTGTCACTCATCGATATCGAACTCCTTAGAGGGTCGTTGTTCAGATGCATGCCGCCGCGGCGGAGCATGGTGGCAGGGTAAGTGTCACATATCGTGCGGACATCAATGGAGAAACCGCCTGCTCGACCAACCCTTGACGCCGTTTTGCATCGGTACCCCATCCCCCGCTATCGGGCTCTATTACTTTTTCCGCGAAGTGAGCGTCTGTTTTTGGACCCCTGGAGCATCCGCATTTTTCAACGGCATAAACGCAGGATTCTGGCATCAAAACCGCAGAGAACGGCGCCCTCAAAGTGTCAATGCTTCGGGGGTCCGATTTTGCTCGTTCACTTCTCGGGAAAAGTATTAGACCTCGCCGCGGGCCACTAATAATGACCCCTCTATACACACCCAAAAACTCATCCAACATTAATCTTGGCTCAAGAATCGCTTAATCTATAACCTGCACTATAGAGTTCGACCAAGGGCGGGGCGGCACCGCGCAACGCAGACCGCCGAACGCAACGCTCGCGCCCGGGCAGATCGCCCGGAGTCGCGCCCATCGAACGAAAGGACAGGTCATGGACGACCTCGAAAAAGTTGAAACCATCCGCACCAAGTGCAACGTGAGCTACACTGACGCCAAGGCCGCACTCGACGCCGCCGACGGCAACGTTCTGGACGCCATCATTTGGCTCGAGTCGCAGGGCAAGACCCAGACTACGTCGGCGCACGCCGCCACCGAGTCCGCACCGGTCGATGAGCCCTCGGCCGAGATGGTCGCCGCGCAGGTCGCTTACGAAAAGTCGAGCGAAAAGACCGACTTCTCCAAGAAGATGGACAGCGTGTGGGAGTACCTCAAAAAGCTCTTCCGCCTGAGTCTGGACACCAAGTTTATCGCCACGCGCCGCGATGCGATCATCCTCAACATCCCCATCCTGATCCCCATCGTCGCGCTGTTTGCCTGGGGCGCCACGATATGGCTGATGCTGATTGGCCTGTTCTTTGGCATGCGCTACCGCATCGACAGCGACGGCGACGTGCCCGGCAGCATCAACAACCTGATGGATAGCGCTGCCAACGCCGCGGACGACATCAAGCAAAATCTCAACGACGACAAGTAATCGCAGACGGGGGCACGCATGGCACGGATCTTGATCGTAGAGGACGAGGAGAAAATCGCCCGCTTTGTGACGCTCGAGCTGGAGCACGAGGGCTACCAGGTGGAACACGCCGCCGATGGCCGCACCGCCGTTGACCTGGCGCTGGAGCGCGACTACGATCTGATTCTGCTCGACGTACTGTTGCCGCAGCTCAACGGCATGGAGGTCTTGCGACGTGTCCGCAAGCACAAGGATGTGCCGGTGATTATGGTCACCGCGCGCGATGCCGTGATGGACAAGGTGGCCGGGCTCGATGCCGGCGCCGACGATTACCTGACCAAGCCATTTGCGATTGAGGAGCTGTTCGCACGGATCCGCGTGGCACTGAAGCGCTCGGAGGCCGTGCGGGCGGCTTCGGGCGTTGGCGGCGCCGGTACTGGGGCGGGCGCGGCAGGCGACGCGGGCGCCGGTATCGCCACAATGTCCCCGGCAACCGACACGACCCAGGCTTCCGCCTCGCCCTCCCCCGCCGCGCTCGCCGTGGGCTCGGTTGCGCTCGACCCCGACCGCCGCGAAGTCACGGTCGGCGGCTCACCCATCGTGCTGACCGCTCGCGAGTTCGATGTCCTCGCCCTGCTTATGGGGCACGCCGGCACCGTGCTCACGCGCGAGCGCATCGCGCACGAGGCGCTGGGCTACGAATATGTGGGCGACACCAACAACATCGACGTGCACATTGCGCATCTGCGCGCCAAGATCGAGGACGCCGGCGGTGCCCGCATCATCCAGACCGTGCGCGGGGTGGGCTATGTCTGCCGCGCGTAACGACGAGACCAAGCGCGTCACCTCCATCGCCCGCGCCATCAACTGGAGCTATATGTGGCGCCGCCTGATGGGCTACGTCTGGCTGGATCTGTTACTGCTGCTTGTTGCGGTGGCAATCCTCGTCTATGGCTACAACCAGACGCTGCCCGATGGCGCGTTTACCGCAGGATGGATCCCTAGCAGCGCCGTTCACGGCATGTCGCTGGCGCCCGCACGCGGATGGGACCTGACCACGCTCACCTATACCGTCGAGCTTGCGCGTAGCACCAAGACCTTTCCCCTCGCACAGGACCTCGTCACGCTATGGCCTCTCTACCTTGTCGTTGCGGGCTGGCAGGTTATCAGCGTGCTCAACATGCTCGGAGGCGCCCGCCGCGTGCGCCGCACCATGGCACCGCTCAACGACCTGGCCCTGCGCGTAGACGAGCTCGGTCGCATGCAGCTTTCCAGCGGCAAGATGGAAACACTGGAGCAGGCAATCGAGCGCGCGAGTGTCGACTCGCCGAGTGTCACCACCGGCGACGCTGACTTGGCGAGCATCGAGGTTGCGCTTAACCGCCTGCTGCGCCAGATGCAAGAGGCCAAGCTGCAGCAGATGCGCTTTGTCAACGATGCGAGCCACGAGCTGCGCACGCCCATCGCGGTGATTCAGGGTTACGTAAACATGCTCGACCGCTGGGGCAAAGACGACCCGGACGTGCTGGAAGAATCCATCGCGTCGCTCAAGGCCGAAAGCGAGCACATGCAAGAGCTCGTGGAGCAGCTGCTTTTTTTGGCGCGCGGCGATGCCGGGCGCACGGTCCTGCGGCGCGCGAACACCAACCTGGCCGCACTGGTCGGCGAGGTATGCGAGGAATCGCAGATGATCGATGCCAAGCACGCGTATCGGCTGGCGTACGACACCGCGCTCGCCAGCGACCCGCGCTGTGACGTGCCTGTCGACGTGGCGCTCGTGAAGCAGGCTCTGCGCGTGATCGTGCAAAACGCCGCCAAGTATTCGGACGCGGGCACGTCCATCAGATTTGGCGTAGTGCCGGATGCGGGCGCGGGCACGATCGACATAAGTGTTGAGGACGAGGGTATCGGCATGAACCAGGAATCCGCAGCTCACGCTTTTGAACGGTTCTACCGCGCCGACAACGCACGCGATGCCGGCGCGCAGGGCTCGGGTCTGGGGCTCGCCATTGCCAAGTGGATCGTCGACAGCCATGGCGGTGTCATTGGCGTGACCTCAGTCGAGGGCGTCGGCAGCCGCTTTACGATTCGCCTGCCGCGCTAGGAAGCCCCTCGGCATAAATAAAGGGATAGGGCCACACGGCCCTATCCCTTTTTGCTAGCTATGGCAGCTTGTGCGCTACTCGCGGCACAGGTGCACGGCGAAGCCGGCGAACTCGCGCTTAAAGTACACGAGCTTGGTGCCGCCGTCGGGCAGCAACACGCGCGACTCCTCGTTGACCTCGAGCCCGCGCTCGGCAAACCACTTCTCGGCCGCATCGATGTCGTTGACGGCAAAGCCGATGTGGCCCTTGGTGCCACGACCGTTCTGCTTCATGACCTCGATCAGCGAATCGTTAAAGTACGAAACCGGGGTCTCGATAACGGGCAGGCCCATCATCGTCGAGAACAGCTCCGCGATCCCCAGGGCATCTGCCGGGTCGGTGGCGTTAATGCCCACATGGGCAACGCGCATGCCAAAGAGCTCGACCGGATTGGCGTTCTGCTCACTCATACAGTCAGCGCCTACTGAGCCATGACGTCGAGGACGGCCTTCTCGGCAGCGACGCGGTTCATGCCGGTCATGAAGGGCACGCCGCTCACGTACGGGCAGGTGAGGCCCTCGGGGGCAACGGTGGTGGCGATCAGCAGGTCGGCGCCCTCGTCGCAAGCGTCCCTGGCCTCAGAGATGGCGCACTGCACGATCTCATACTTGCCGGCATAACCGTTGGCGTCGAGCATGGTAGCGACCTTCTGGGCAACGAGCGTGGAAGTAGCAGCGCCAGCACCGCAAGCCAAAACGATCTTCTTCATAGGTAATGTCTCCCTTCATGGTTTACTTTAGGTAAGTGTACCGCAGCGAGCGATGGCACTCAGCCTCGATGAGCTTTTATGCCAGTTTGCTTGCGCGCTGCGTATAATACATCTAGTACGTGTTGTCATACCGCTCGCTATATGAGCGACTAAGGATCCCAATATGCCCGATTCCCGCACACTCTGGACCGCCGTCGTTATCATCTGCATCGCCGTGTCGGTGTTCTTTAGCGTCAAAAAACGCACCACGTTTAAACGCCTGCAGCAGCTTATGGCCGCTAAGCAGTGGGACGAGTTCGATCGTTTGCTCGACGGCAAACTCACCAGCATGCTGTACCCGCGCTACAACCGCGACTACCTGCGCCTGAACTCCTATCTGCTGCGCGAGGACCACAAGCGCGCCGATGAGATGTTCGATTTGCTGCTGGGGCTCAATCTGCCCAAGATGCAGCGCGTCGACCTGGTCATTAAGGCCTTTAACTACTACGTTGGTCAGGAGGACCGCAAAAAGTCCAAGGAGCTCCTGCACGAGATCAAGGGCTTTGAGGGCGGTCAGGCCGAGGCGGTCGCACACGAATGCCAGCTGATGTATGACACGATGATCCTCAAGCGCCACAACGACATTCCCGAGCTGGAGCGCATGCTCGAGGATGTCGGCGACGACCCGGTCAAGCGCTGCCGACTGGAGTACCTGCTGGCCCTGCAGTACCAGAACAAGGGCGACGAAGCCAAGTTCCAGGAGTTCCTGGAGAAGTCGGGCCAACACTCGATGGCCGTCAAGGCGTAACGGACGGCTTGTGCTAGACTTCTAGTCTCACGGGGGCGTGGCGGAATTGGCATACGCAGGAGACTTAAAATCTCTCGCCGCAAGGATTGTGGGTTCGAGTCCCACCGCCCCTACCATATGAAGCGTTCGAGCCCGTGTCCCCAAGGGATGCGGGCTCGTTTCTTTTTCACGCCGGCGGGACTCTAAGTTGCGGTGGAATAGTTAGAGGGTGCTGAGGCTGGGGGTCCAGGCGATGGTAGGGGTTTTGCCGTCGAGGGTCTCGTTGATGGTGGTGGCCATGCCAGCGAGCAGGCTGTTCTCGCTTACGGTAAGCGTGTCGTAGCCGCCGGCTCGCATGAGCTCGCGAATTACCACGGCACCTGCCAAGATCACGCCTGCGCGCTTAGGTTGCACGCCCGGCAGAGCGGCAATGCCCGCAACATCCAGCGCGGACATGCGCTCGATAGCGGCCGAAACCTGCTCCAGCGAAAGCTCGCGCAGGTGCACAAAGCTCGAATCATACGGCTCCAGTTCGTGAACGAGTGCCACGAGCGTGGTGACGGTACCACCTACCGCGACCAGGCGCTCGGCGCGCTCAAAGTCGACAGGCAGACTCTCAAAGTAGCCCGCAAACTGCTCGTATGCCCATGCGCCAGCGGCGGCAAGCTCACTGTCCGCTGGCGGCAGTGCCGAGAAAAACCGCTCGGTCACGCGGCGGCAACCGATGTCCAGCGAGCGCGTTCCCTCCAGCGCAAAGACGCCGCGCTCCGGCGCATAGACGCCCGTCGCGAGCTCCGTGGATCCGCCGCCCGAATCGGCAACGATGATGCGCTCGCCTGCAAAGTCGTGCGCCACGCCAAAAAACGTCAGGCGCGCCTCGACCTCGCCCGGAATCACCTGCGGCTCGAGCGCCAGTTCGCGCAGGCCGTCCAGCAGCAACGCGGCATTGGACGCATCGCGCGCGGCACTCGTGCACGTGGTGCAGACGCACACGGCCCCAAAGGCGCGCGCCTCGTCCACAAACGTACGGCACGCAGCGAGCACACGCTCAACGGCCGCCTCGCAAAAGCGGCCCGTCGCGTCCACGCCCTCGCCCAGGTCGGTAATCTCGGTATGCTTGGACGATTCCACGATCGCCCCGGCCTCGACCTGCGCCAGCACCAGTCGCGACGACACCGTTCCCAGGTCGATCGCGGCTACCTTATAGCGTTTGCAATTTGTCATTGCGGGCTCCCCTCCGGGCGCTATTTGCCGTTGGACACGACTGTCTGGCCCTCGACGCCGTTAAACCCAAACAGCATGTCGAGCGCCTGGATGTACCACGGCGCGTCCTTGCCGACTTCTTCGATTTCCTTGGCCACTTCGCTGGCCTTCTTGGCGTTTGAGGACTTTTTGCTCGACGACGAGTCCGAATCGTCGTCCAAACCTAGCACGTCAATCTTCTTCTCGCCGGGCATCACCAGGCCCAGGTCCTCGGACGCCGCGTCCTTGATACCCTCCTCCGAGAGCAGCTTGTCGACGCTTTTTTGCAGCTCATCATTGTATTGCTGGCGAATCTCGACCTGCTTGGCCAAGATATCGCTCGAACGCTTTGCCACGTACAGATCGCGCACGGGGAAATACAGGCTCACGAGCATCAGCGCCACCACGATACCGATAAACAGCGGACGCAGAGGGCCATGCGTAAAGTCATAGATCGCCTTGACCACCGCGTTGTCGTTGGCGTAGCGCATAAAGTCCGAGCCCGAAAAACGGTTCGAGGGCCTGCTCGATTTGTCGTGTGCCTGAGTCGAGGGGCGCGACGTATGCGACGAACGTGCCGGGCGCACCGGTCCATCTGTCGAAGTATTCACCTGAGCATTGGAGCGCGAGGTACTTGTCGGGCGCTGCGTGGAGCGATCGACGCCGGCGTAGGCGGACCCACCGAGCTGCACCGTGCGCGCACGGCGAGGCGACGGCTCGCGCGAACCGGCGGAATAGTACCTGTTGTCGTAAATCTGATCCATGTGCGCCTTGTGCGGTTGAGGTTTGTTTGCGCTAAGTCCTTTAGTTATAGCACGAGCGCCCGCACCGCCTTCGCCAGCCTTTGCTCGACATAAAAAAGGCGCTGAGCCGTATGGCCCAGCGCCCATGGCGCTTTGCAGCATCCAGTCAAGGCGGGACGGAACCGAGTCAGCCTCCCCCTCGCCAAATTCGCCCGTTTAGCGAATGTTGTAAAACGCGGCCTTGCCGGCATAGCGCGCGCTGCCCTCGAGCTCGTCCTCGATGCGGATGAGCTGGTTGTACTTGGCGATACGGTCGCTGCGGCACGGGGCGCCCGACTTGATCTGGCCGGCGTTGACGCCCACGACCAGGTCGGCAATCGTGGAGTCCTCAGTCTCGCCGGAGCGGTGGCTCACGATGCAAGCATAGCCGGCCTCCTTGGCGGTCTCGATGGCCTCGAGCGATTCGGTGAGTGTGCCGATCTGGTTGACCTTGACCAGGATCGCGTTGGCGGCACCCAGCTCGATGCCCTTCTTGAGGCGCTCGGTGTTGGTGACGAACAGGTCGTCGCCCACCAGCTGCACCTTGTTGCCAATGCGGCGGGTGAGCTCAACCCAGCCGTCCCAGTCCTCCTCGGCCATGCCGTCCTCGATGGAGATGATGGGATAGGTGTCGACGAGCTTCTCCCAGTAATCAACCATCTGGGCGCTCGTGTACTCCACGCCCTCGCCCTTGAGCTCGTACATGCCGGTCTCGGCGTTGTAGAACTCGGTCGAGGCCGGGTCCATGGCGTACATGAAGTCGACGCCGGGCTTAAAGCCGGCCTTCTCCACGGCCTTGGTGATGTACTCGAACGGCTCGGCATTGGTCTTGAGGTTGGGCGCAAAGCCGCCCTCGTCGCCCACGCCGCCGCCCAGGCCGGCCTCGTGCAGCACGCCCTTGAGGGTGTGGTAGACCTCGGCGCACCAACGCAGACCCTCGGCAAAGCTCGGGGCGCCCACCGGCATGATCATGAACTCCTGGAAGTCGACGTTATTGTCGGCATGCACGCCGCCGTTGAGGATGTTCATCATGGGCGTGGGCAGCAGATGGGCGTTGACGCCGCCCAGGTACTGGTACAGCGAAAGACCCGCCGACTCGGCAGCGGCGCGGGCAACGGCCAGCGACACGCCCAGGATGGCGTTGGCACCGAGCTTGGTCTTGTTGGGGGTACCGTCCGCGGCAATCAGCGCGGCATCGACGGCGCGCTGGTCGAAGGCGTCGAGGCCCACGACGGCGTTAGCGCACTCGTTATTGACGTGCTCGACGGCCTGCGAAACGCCCTTGCCCAGGTAGCGGCCCTTGTCGCCATCGCGCAGCTCGCAGGCCTCAAAGGCGCCGGTCGAAGCGCCCGAAGGCACCATTGCGCGGCCAAAGCTACCGTCCTCGAGCACGACCTCGACCTCGACAGTGGGATTGCCGCGGCTGTCGAGCACCTCGCGACCGTAGACGTCCAAAATATCGCTCATGTTGTCTCCCTCTCACTTGGAAACGGGTTGAATGCTTGGCGACACGGCTTGCACGCTACAGTGGCGCGCAGGTTCATAAGTTAGCCTTATCGCACTTTTTGCATTATGCCCTAAGTTAGCCAAGGGATACAATCTTTTTTAAAAATAATAGGGGCGATGGGACAAGTCCGTCCCGTCGCCCCCGCAGTCTTACTCCTCTGCCTTTGCGGCATCCCAGAGGTCATTGAGGCCGTGGGTCGAAAGCTCGGCCAGATCCACGTGGGCGTCGGCCGCCATCTGCTCCATCGCGGCCCAGCGGCGGCGGAACTTTGCCGTGCTGGCACGCAGGGCGCTCTCGGCGTCGATTCCCTCCTTGCGCGCAACGTTAACCAGGGCAAAGAGCAGGTCGCCAAACTCCATCTCGCGCTCGGGCGAGCCGGAAGCCTCGGCCTCAAACTCGGCACGCTCCTCGGCGACCTCGTCCCACACGTCCTGGACCGTCTCCCACTCAAAGCCCACGGCAGCCGCCTTGCGCGACACCTTCTGAGCCTGCATCAGCGCCGGCAGGTGCGTGGGCACGCCGTCGAGCAGACCCTCGGGCGCGGCCTCGCCTGCCGCCACGGCCTGGTCTTTGGCGGCCTTCTCGGCAAGCTTGACCTCGTCCCAGATCTTGAGAACCTCGTCGGAGCTCTCGGCGTCCGCATCGCCAAACACGTGTGGGTGGCGGCGGATGAGCTTGGCGTCGATATCGCGTGCCACATCGGCCAGCGAAAACTCGCCGGCGTCCGCCGCAATCTGCGCATGCAGTACGACCTGCATGAGCACGTCGCCCAGCTCCTCGCGCAGATGCATGGCATCGTCGGCCTCGATGCAGTCGAGCGCCTCATATGCCTCCTCGATCATGTTCTTGCCAATGCTGCGGTGCGTCTGCTCGCGGTCCCACGGACAGCCGTCGGGCTGACGCAGGCGCCAGATGGTCTGCACCAGATGCTGCAGCTCGGCCGACGCGTCGACCAGCGTGGACAGATCGCGCGAGCCCTCGGCATTTTGCTGAGCCAGCTGCTCTGCCATGGTTATTCCTCCTCCAGGATCACGTGACGGAACGCGCCGTCCTCGTAGATGCCATAGCTGTGCGTACCGTCCTTGGGAATGCTCACGCTGCCGGGGTTGAAGAGCCACAGGCCCGGGTGCGCCTCGCTTGCCTCGTTAACCTTGATGTGCGTGTGGCCGTAGACGAGCGCGGAGCCCTCGGGCAGCGCGGGCGCGTGGTCAACGCTGTTATGCATGCCAGCGCCAAAGACGTGGCCATGCGTCAGGAACAGCTCGCGGCCGGTCTCGTCGAACAGCGTGGCGTAGTCGGCCATGACGGGAAAGTCGAGCACCATCTGGTCGACTTCGGCGTCGCAGTTGCCGCGCACCGCGATGATGCGGTCGGCCAGGGCGTTGAGCAGCGGAATCACGCGCTTGGGGGCATAGTCGCGCGGCAGGTCGTTGCGCGGGCCGTGGTAGAGCAGGTCGCCCAGCAGAACGATGCGGTCGGGCTGCTCGGATTCGATGGCGGCGACCAGACGCTCGGTCCAGTATGCCGAGCCGTGAATGTCGGAAGCGATGAGGTATTTCATGGGGAGTCCTTTCGGTGTGGGGTTGATGGGGCTGGGCGCGGGATGTCGCCGGCCGCGCTATTCAAATCGCAGTGCCGGGGCTTGTGCCGCCTGCATCACGCGCTGGAGCGGCACATTATGCTCGCGGGCAAGACGGGCGCAGTCCTCGTACTCGGGCGCCGCACGCTCACTGCCGTCGGGCAGGGTGGCTACTTTGACGGCCACCTCGCCCCAAGGCGTCGCTACCTGCTCAAAACGACGCGGCAGGCAGACGCGTTCCATCACCTGGCGACGAACGGCGTTGGTCGTGGTCTCCAAAAAGATAATCGTCTGTAGGCGCTCGATATCCTCGTGCGAGCAGATCACCTGCAACTGCCATCCGGGGCGGCCCTTTTTGCAGTAGAGGGACAGCCAGTGCACCTCGCGGGCGCCGGCCTCGCGCAGGCGGTCAGCGGCGTAGGCGAGCACCTCGGGCGACGCGTCATCGATGTCGCACTCCAGCTTGACGATAGTTTCGGGCGCATCGGTCTCGCGAGACAGCGGGGATGTGCTATCGCATTGCATACGGTCCGGATCCTTTCCGCGCGGGCTCGTTTTGTTCACCCAAACGCTAGCACATCGGACGTGGCGCAGGCGTGACTTTCGTCCGTCGCCGCCCTCGCCCCTATCTAAACGTGTACGTCAGCCTCCAAACATGTCATTTTTTGTCGGTTTTGGAGGCTGACGTACACGTTTTGGAGCGGGGCCGCACACGATCAGAATTGCGCCCGCACTCCGTCCACCACAAAGTTCGCTGCACTCAACAATTTTGAACTTTATACGCAGTTCATCGTTCAAAAATTACCCTCGGCATACTTACCAATCTGCCGATGATACTCTAGTTGCATTTGGCTAACTAAGCGGCTGCCGAGGACCCCGCCCGGCACCGTTACGGCATAGGAGGTTTCATGTTCGAGAAGCGGCTCTTCTCCCTGGTTCCGCAGGCAACGCCCTACATTATGGCAAGCGTCCTGTCTAAGTGGATCGCGCTCATGGCAAATATCACGGTGATGTGGGTGCTTGCGCGCATCTTGGGCGGCATCGTCACGGACGGTCTTTCCGCCGCGCTCGCCGTCGATGCCCTCGCACAGGCGGCCTTGCCGCTCGCCGCCGCCATCATCGTGCGCGCCGCCTCCATCTACCTGGCCCAACGCGCCGGCGACAAGGCCGCGTTCGAGGCCGTCCGCCGCGTGCGCTCGCTCGTCTACGACAAGCTCACCGCACTCGGCCCCTCCTACACCGAGACCGTCCCCACCGCCGAGGCCGTCCAGACCAGCGTCGAGGGCGCCACGCAACTCCAGGTGTACTTTGGCGGTTACCTGCCGCAGCTCTTCTTTGCCGGCTTGGCACCCATCACGCTGTTTGTACTGCTCGTGGGCCAGGCGGGTCTTCCCGCCGCGCTGCTGCTCGCCTGCGTTCCGGTCATCCCCGTCTCCATCATGATGGTCATGCGCAACGCAAAAAAGATCGGTTCCGAGTATTGGGGCAGCTACGTCGATCTGGGCGGCATGTTCCTGGAGGCCGTTCAGGGTCTTACCACCCTTAAGGTGTATCAGGCCGACCGCGACTGGCACAAGCGCATCAACGCCGAGTCCGAGCGTTTCCGCACAGCGACCATGCGCCTGCTGGTGATGCAGCTGCGCTCCATTTGCGTTATGGACCTGGTCGTCTATATGGGTGCCGCGCTCGGCATTATCGTAGCCGCGCTGCAGCTCGCCACGGGCAAGATTGGCTTTGAGGCTGCCTTCCTCATCGTCTTTCTGTCGCAGGAGTTCTTTTTGCCCATGCGCCGCCTGGGATCGCTGTTCCACACGGCCATGAACGGCATGGCCGCCTCGCGCCGCATGTTTGGCATTTTGGATACGCTCGAGCCCGAGCGCGGCGATGTTGAGCTTGACGGCCGCGGCGATATCGAGCTTGACGGCGTGGGTTATGTCTACGGCGACCGCACGGTGCTGGACAGCGCCAGCGCGACCATTGCGCACGGCTCGCTCGTGGCACTCGTGGGCGAAAGCGGCGGCGGCAAGTCCACGCTCGCGGGGATTATCTCGGGCCGCAAGGGTGCCTACCGCGGCAGCGTGCGCATTGGCGGCGTTGAACTGCGCGATGCCACGGCCACCTCACTCATGCGCGCCGTCACGCTGGTGCCCACCAACGGCTACCTGTTTGCCGGCACCCTGCGCGACAACCTGCTGCTCGCCCAGCCCAACGCCACCGACGCCGAGCTTTTGCGCGCGCTCGGCCGCACGCGCGTGGCGGCCTTTGTGCAGGCCAACGGCGGGCTCGACATGGTGATTAACGAGGGCGGCACCAACCTTTCGGGCGGCCAGCGCCAGCGCGTGTGCATGGCCCGCGCCCTGCTGCACGACTCGCCCATCTATGTGTTTGACGAGGCGACGAGCAATGTGGACGCCGCAAGCGAAGCCGCAATCGGCGACGTCATTGCATCGCTCGCCGGCGAGCACACCGTAATCGTGGTGGCACATCGCCTGTCGACAATCGTGGACGCCGATCAGATTCTGGTGCTGGAACGCGGTCACATTGCCGAGCGCGGCACCCATGATGAGCTCCTGTCGGGCGCGGGCGCCTATGCGCGCATGTGGAACAGCCAGGAGCAACTCTCGGCATATGCGTATGCGGAGGATGATGCCGAGGATGCCGGCGCGGTTGAGGCTGTTGGCGGCAGTACTGCCTGTACCGATGGCCTCAACGGTGCCGGCTCGTCTTCCGCTACCGCGGCGCCTGACTCCGGCCGCACCCGTCGCTCGGCGCCGTCCATCATATGGCGCATGATGGGGCTTGTCCGACCGCTTGCCGGCTGGCTTGTGCTAGCCGTCGCGCTGGGCAGCATTGGCATGCTCACCGCCGCGTTCGTGCCGGCCTTTGGCGCCTTTGGCCTTATGGCCGCGCTGGGCCGCAACGCCTTGGGGCTCGGTCTTATCGCGGCATGCGCGGCCTGCGCCGCCTGCGGCATCGCACGCGGACCGCTCCATTACGGAGAGCAGCTCTGCAACCACTACATCGCGTTCCGCCTACTCGCACACATTCGCGACCTGGTGTTTGGCGCCCTGCGCCAGCTCGCCCCCGCTAAGCTCGAGGGCCGCGGCAAGGGCGAGCTCGTGAGCCTGGTCACCTCGGATATCGAGCTGCTCGAGGTCTTCTACGCGCACACCATCTCGCCCATCGCCATCGCCCTGGTCTGCACCGTTGTGTTTGAGGGCTTTTTGCTGGCTGTGAGCCCCGAGCTCGCGGGCATCGCGCTCGTGGCCTACGCGGTCCTGGGCGTGCTGCTGCCCCTGACCTCGGCCAAGGCATGCGGCACCACCGGCCGCCAGAGCCGCGAGGGCGCTGGCAAGCTGGGCGCCTTTGTGCTCGACAGTCTGCGCGGCGCGGGCGAGACCATCCAGTTTGCCGGTGGCGCCGATCGCAGCCGTGCCCTGGGCAAGCTGACCGAGCAAGTCGGCGCCGTGGACGCGCGCCTCAAGCGCCGCCAAGCGGCCAGCGAGGCCGTAGCCGATGCGCTTATTCTTGCGGCCAATCTGGTGATGCTCGGACGTGCGCTGCAGCTGGTAGCTGCGGGAACGATTGACTTTGCCGCAGCGTTTGTCGCCGTCTTTACCTTTGTGTCGTCGTTTGGCTCGGTGATGGCCGTGAGCCGCCTGGGCGCCTCACTGCAGGAGACGCTCGCCTCGGGCGCACGCGTACTCGATTTGCTCGACGAGCAGCCCCAGTGCGTCGAGGTCGCCGACGGACAGGACGTTGAGTTTGCCGGCGCCGCAGCCGAGCATGTGAGCTTTAGCTATGCGGGCGGCGTGGACGCGGGCGGCGCCGACGCCACAGAGCAGGCCGCGAACGACCCCGCTGCGAGTCTCATCCTCGACGACGTGACCTGCACCTTTGCGCCCGGCACCATGACCTGCATCATGGGGCGCTCGGGCTCGGGCAAGTCGACGCTGCTTAAGCTGCTCATGCGTTTTTGGGACCCCGCAGCTGGCACCATCACGGTGAGCGGCATCGATGCCCGCCACATCAACACGGCGAGCCTGCGCAGCCACGAGGCCTATATGACCCAGGACACACATCTGTTCTGCGGCACCGTACGCGAGAATCTGCTGGTTGCGCACGCCGACGCCACTGATGCCGAGCTGCTCGACGCTTGCCGCTCCGCTTCGCTTACCGCCCTCATCGACCGCCTGCCGCAGGGTCTCGACACGCCCGTTGCCGAGCTGGGCGACTCGCTTTCGGGCGGCGAGCGCCAGCGCATCGGCCTTGCGCGCATCTTCCTCAACGACGCGCCTTTCATCTTGCTCGACGAGCCCACCAGCGCACTTGACGCTCTCAACGAGGCAGCCGTAATGCAGGCCGTTGACGAGCTCAAGCGCCGCGGCAAGACCATCGTGCTCGTAAGCCACCGAGCCAGCACCTGCGCGTTTGCCGATTTCTCGCTTTCGGTCGAGCACGGGAGGCTGAGCTAGATGGCGCGCCCAGTCGACACACCGGAGCTAGCACGCAAACGTGAGCGTGAGGCCCAAATGGTGTCGCAGATGATTGCGCTGTGGTGTCGTGGGCATCATGGCGGCGGGCATGTGGTCGAACAGGCTGGCGACGATGAGTCCGTGCGCGTGAAACTCGGCCTTCGAACCATTACGCTCTGCCCCGAATGCGCCGAGCTGCAGAAATACGCCATCGCGCGCATTGAGCACTGCCCGCACATGGGCACCAAGACATTTTGCTCGGCATGTCCTTCGCATTGTTACCGGCCTGCCATGCGCGAGAAGATCCGCGAGGTTATGCGTTGGTCGGGACCGCGTATGATCCGCTATCGCCCCATCACCGCCGTGAGACACGCGATGGTAACAGTGCAGGCCAAACGCGCGGCGGCACGAAGCAAGTAGTCGCCGGCGCCGGCACGCGCCGCCCCGCCCCTCGCCCTCGTCTCAAACGTGTACGTCAGCCTCCAAACATGTCATTTTTTGCAGCTTTTGGAGGCTGACGTACACATTTTAGAGCGAGGCCGCACCGCGCGCCGCGCAGCCTTTCCAATCGATTTCGACCCCCGGCGTGCCCGGCGTGTTGAGAGCTGCGCCATTACAATGAAGCGGATTCGCTTGACGCAAAGGAGCCGCCATGTCCGCTTGCCCGCTGGTCGATTGTCACACCCACACCTCGTTTTCGGACGGCCATGCCTCGTTTGATGACAACGTCCGTGCCGCTGCTGCGGCAGGCTGCCGCGTCATGGTCTCGACCGACCACCTCGCCCTGCCTGCCAGTATGGATGCTAACTGCGAGGTGCAGGTCGTCGAGGGCGACTTGCCGGCACATCGTCTGGCCTTTGAGGACGCCCGCAGGCTTGCCGCGCAAATCGCGCCGGAGCTCGAGCTTATCTATGGCTTTGAATGCGATTGGTACGAAGGCTGCGAGCCTTTGGTTGAGCGCTGGTCCCAGGGTGCCGTCGTGCGCCTGGGTAGCGTGCACTGGATCGGCAACCCCGGCGATATCATGGCCGGCGCTGCGGGCACGGCGGGGACAGAGAACGTCGTTCGTCCCGATACGCCCGATTCGTGCTGCGGTTGGATCGACGATGATACCGACCTGCATGTTTGGGATAACTTAGGCGTGCGCGGCGTGTGGGAGCGCTATGTCGATGACTGGTGCCGCGCCTGCGAGAGCCCGCTCAACTTTGATGTGATGGCTCACCCCGACCTGGTCATGCGCTTTTCGAAGGAAGGCTTTGCGCCCGACTTTGACCCCGCACCGTTTTGGCAGCAGATGGCCGAGTGCGCGCACGATACGGGCCGCCGCGTTGAGGTCTCGACCGCCGCACCGCGCAAGGGCCTCGACGACTACTATCCCGCGACCGGATTGCTGCGTTGCTTTGCCCACGCCGAGGTGCCGATCACTTTTGGCTCGGACGCACACCGCGCCTGCGACATCTGCTGGAACATCCGTGAGGCCCAGGCACACGCCTACGACTGTGGCTACCGAACCTTCGACATCCCCCACCCCACCGGCGAATGGGAGTCCACGCCCCTCGCCTAACTAGTCATTGGGGACGTTCTTAAACGGCTAGTGACGGCGGGCGTTGAGTTCGCCGGCAAGCTCGTCGAGGGTGATACCGTAGCGCTCAAGGGTTACGAGCAGGTGGTAGATCAGGTCGCCGGCCTCGTAGCGGATGTGATCGTGATCGTTATCCTTGCAGGCCATGATTACCTCGCTCGACTCCTCGGCAAGCTTCTTGAGCAGCTCATCCTCGACGTCGGTCAGCAGACGCGCGGTATAGCTTTCCTGCGGCGATGCATCACGACGACCGTGAATCACCTCGGCCAGACCCGTCAGCGTCTCGCCGATATTTCCCGGCTGCACGTTAGCTGTTCTGACTCCCATGGTTATTTCCTCTCGTTACTGCAGCGTAAAGTAGGTACCGGTCTCATCGAACCGAGGCTTTGCGCCCTTTTTCTCAAAGAACTCGACGATGACGGCATGGGCCTCATCGAGCCTTTCCTTCTCGGCCTCGAGCCAAAGCGACTGCGCCCCGCAGGCATCAGTCAGGTGCACGCGGCATGGCACGCCCGCGCGGAGGAGCTCGGCGTTGCATTCGGCGACCTCGAACGGCGTCACGACTTTCATCGCACTCCCCCTTCCACGCGCTTAAAGAAGCAGGTACGGTTGCCGGTATGGCAGGCCGGGCCCGGTGAGTCCACCTTGACCAGCAGCGTATCGCTATCGCAGTCGGCCCAGAGCTCCTTGACCTCCTGCATGTTGCCACTCGTCGCGCCCTTGTTCCAGAGCTCCTGACGGCTGCGACTCCAAAACCACGTGGTCCCGGTCTTGAGCGTCAGCCCCACCGATTCCTCGTTCATCCAAGCAACCATAAGCACCTCGCCGGTGTCATATTGCTGAACCACACAAGGAATCAGCCCGTGGGCGTCGTACGTAAGATCAGACGCTTCTATTACCTCAGTCATCATTTCTCCCAAGTAATTACCGTAAACATCGCAGGTCGGCGAGGGTTGTCCAGGTGCCGCAGGTTGTCGCGAAAGAGGAGCGACGCGTACTTTGGTACGCGAGCGACGGTTTGAGCGGCAAGATGCGGTGCCTGGGCAAGCCGCAGCGCTAGAAGTCCAACCTGACAGGGATGCCTTGTGAGGCCATATACTCCTTCACCTGGCGAATGCTGAAAGTTCCAAAGTGAAAGACGCTCGCCGCCAGCACGGCGTCGGCTTCGCCCTCGATCACACCCTCGGCAAAATGCTCGAGCGTGCCCACGCCGCCGCTCGCGATGACGGGGATTGGCACCGCGCGCGCCACGGCGCGGGTGAGCGCCAGGTCAAAGCCGGCCTTGGTGCCGTCGCGGTCCATGCTGGTCAGCAAGATCTCGCCGGCGCCGCGGCGAGCCGCCTCCTCGGCCCACGCCACCGCGTCGATACCCGTGGCATTGCGGCCTCCCGCGGTAAAGACCTCCCACTTGTCGGCATCCGGCTGCCCAGGCAGGCCGACGCGCTTGGCATCGATCGCCACGACCACGGCCTGGCTGCCAAACGCCGCGGCAGCCTGGCTGATCAGCGACGGGTCGCGCACGGCGGCAGAGTTGAGCGATACCTTGTCGGCACCGGCCGCCACCATCGTTCGCATGCCCGCAAGGTCGCGAAAGCCACCGCCCACGGTGTAGGGAATGGCGAGCTCCTCGGCCGCATGCGCCGCCATCTCGATGGTCGTCGCACGGTTGTCGCTCGTGGCAGTGATGTCCAGGAACACGACCTCGTCCGCACCCTCGCGATCGTAGGCACGGGCAAGCTCCACCGGATCGCCCGCATCGCGCAGGCTCACAAAGTTGACGCCCTTGACCACGCGGCCGTCCTTAACGTCCAGGCAGGGAATGACGCGTTTGGTAAGCATGGGCTACTCCTCCCCTCGCGCGGCGGCCAACGCCTGTACCAGCGTAAAGTTGCCCTCGTAGAGCGCGCGACCGGTGATGGCGCCCTCAATAGCGCCCTCGCCCACCGCGGCGAGCGCACGGATATCATCGAGCGTCGAGATGCCGCCCGACGCCACAACGGGAAAGCCCGCGACCTCGGCCACGTGGCGATATGCTGCCACGTCGATGCCCGTCTGCATACCGTCGCGCGCGATATCGGTATACACCAGATGTTTAAAGCCCAGCTCGGTGAGCTGCGCCACGGCGTCGTCGAGCGCCACACCCGCGCCGTCGCGCCAACCATTCACCTTGACCTGGCCGTCACGGGCGGCAATGTCTGCCACCAGTAACTCGCCAAAGCCTTGCGCCGCCACCTCGGCAAATCCCGGCTCGGTCACGAGCACCGTGCCTAGCGCGATGCGACGCGCGCCGTAGCCGGCCAGCTCGTCGATGCGCGCGAGCGAACGAACGCCGCCGCCCACGTCCGCGGACAGACCGTCGACGCCGCAGATGGCCTTAATCGCTGCCGAGTTGGCAGCGCACGCGTCCTCGTCCTCGCCAAAGGCAGCGGACAGGTCGACGACGTGCACCCAGCTCGCGCCCTGCTCGGCAAAGGAGCGGGCAACGGCCACGGGGTCGTCAGAATACACCTTACAGCGGCTCCGGTCGCCGCGCTCCAGGCGCACGACCTTGCCGCCGATCAAATCGATTGCGGGAAACAGAATCATCGGCCGGCCCCCTCGACGATGCTCACGAAGTTCTTAAGGATGCGCTGACCCAGCGCAGAGGATTTCTCGGGATGGAACTGGCAGCCCCACACGTTGCCGTGGCGCACGATGCACGGGAAGCTCCGTGTATAGTGCGTGCGCGCCAACACATCGGCGGCATCGACGTCGTCGGCCACCGCGTAGCTGTGAGTGAAATACATGTTGGCGCCCTCGGCAAAACCGGCAAGCAACGGATCGGCCGCACCGGCGGGCGTCATGCGCACCTGGTCCCAGCCCACGTGCGGGACCTTCAGACGGCTCGACTCCAGGTGCGTGCACGAGCCACGCATGATGCCCAGGCCATCGACCCAGGGACCACCGGCCTGCTCGGAGGCATCGTCGTCCGCGTCCGCGTCCTCGTTCGCAGGCACGCCCTCGTTGCCGCGCTCAAAAAACAGCTGAAGGCCCAGGCAGATGCCGAGCAGCGGAGTTCCGGCGGCAACGGCATCGAGCACGGCCACCTCCTCGCCGCTCTGACGCATAAAGGCGATCGCGTCATAGAACGCACCCACGCCCGGGATGACCAGGCCGTCGGCGTTGCGGATCTGCTCCGGATCGTCCGACGTGCAGGCGGCAGCACCGGCGCGCGCAAGCCCGCGCACGACGCTCGACAAGTTGCCCTTGTGGTAGTCGACCACCACGATCTTCGGTTCGCCCAAGCGACCCCTCCACTTCTCATCATCCAAAACCACCACAAAGAGGACAGGCATCTTCGTGGTGGTTTTACCCTTGTGACGGTTACAGCGAGCCCTTGGTGCTGGGGATACCCTGCACGCGGGGATCGAGTTCGCAGGCGCGGCGCATCGTGCGGCCCACGGCCTTAAAGGCGGCCTCGATAATGTGGTGCGAATTGCCGCCCGCCAGCTCGCGCACGTGCAGCGTGAGCTTGGCATCGCGCGCAAAGGCATAGAAGAACTCGACGGCCAGCTCGGTATCAAAGCTGCCCACGCGCTCAGTCGGCACGGGCAGCTCGCAATAGGCCTGCCCGCGACCCGAGATATCCACGGCGGCCATCACGAGTGTCTCGTCCATGGCGATCGCCGCGTCGGCAAAGCGCGTAATACCCGCCTTGTCGCCCAGCGCCTGGCAAAACGCCTCGCCCAGCACAATGCCCGTGTCCTCGACGGTGTGGTGCGCGTCGACCTCGACGTCGCCCACCGCATGCACCGTCAGATCGAACAGGCCATGGCGGCCAAAAGCGTTGAGCATGTGGTCGAAAAACGGCACGCCGGTCGAGATATCGCACACGCCAGATCCGTCCAGGTCGAGCTTTACGACAATGTCGGTCTCGCCCGTCTTGCGGGTTACCTCGGCATAGCGGTCCATCTACATCTCCTCCTTCACCAGCGCGGCAAACGCGGCCAGCACCTCGTCGTTTTCCTGCGGCGTACCCACAGTGATGCGCAGACAGTCCGCAAGCCCCGGCGCGTAGCTAAAGTCGCGCACCAAAATCGAATACTCGTCGCGCAGACGCTCGCGCACGCGCGTGGCATGCGGCGTGCGCACGAGCACAAAGTTCGCCGCGCTCGGCCATGCCTCCACGGGCATGCCCTCGGCAGCCATTGCGCGCAGGGCGCACAGCTCGCGCTCGCGCTCGGATGCGATCTGTGCCACCACGGGCGTGTAGGCATCACGGGCACGCACGCAGGCAAGTGCTGCCGCCTGGCTCAGCACGTTAACTGAATAGATCTGGCGAATCGCCGCGAACACGTCGATGACTTCGGGTGCCGCGATCACGTAACCCAGACGCGTACCGGCAGCGCCAAACGCCTTGGACAACGTATGCAGAATCACCAGGTTGGGATGCTCGGCGATAAGCCCCTGCGCCGTGGTGACCGCGCCAAACGAATCGTCGGCAAACTCCACGTAGGCCTCGTCAACCATTACCATGCCGGGGCACGCATCGCACAGCGCCGCGACAAAGTCGAGCGGTGCCACGTCACCCGTGGGGTTGTTGGGCGAGGTCACGATTGCCAGGTTGCACTCGGACGCCGCCGCAAGCACGGCTGCCTGGTCGAGCTCAAAGGTCGCGGGGTCGCGCCACACGTCGCGCACCTCGGTCTGACAGAGCGACGCAAAGAACGCATACTCGCTAAAGCACGGCGGGCAGTTGAGCAGGGTCCGTCCCGCGCCGCCAAACGCCACCAGGTAGTTATAGAGCAGCTCGTCGCCGCCGTTGCCCACGCAGACATTCTCGCGCGCCACACCATGCCAAGCGGCAAGCTCGTCGCGCAGATCGTTGGACATGGGATCGGGATAGCGGTTGAGCGGCGTGGCAGCCAGGGCGGCGTCGACCGCCTCGCGCACGCCAGCCGGCACGGGATAGGTGTTCTCGTTGGCCGAAAGGTTGATGCGCGTGGGCGTAAAGTTGGGATCGTAGGGCTCAATACCGGCCAGGTAAGGCTGGACGAGCTCCTTCATGCGAGGCGTGAGCTCGGCCATATTAGGCCTCCCCGCCGGTCGCGTCAGCGCCATCCGCGCCTGCAGCCGCCAGGTCCACGCCCTCGGCTACTGTCGCCACGGCGTCTCCCGGCCAGGCGACCTTGGTCAGGTCGGCCGCGGCCAGCGACTCGGCACTCACGGCATCCTCGCCCTGCTCCAGCACGCGACGACGTAGGGCGGCCGAAAGCGCGTGTGCCCACAGCCCCTCGGCCTCGGCTAAACGCTGCGTAGCGGGAGCATCGGAGAGCAGGCCCTCGGGCGTATAGCAAATGACGCTCGAGCGCTTAACGAACTCTTCCACC
>JBPGZF010000059.1:0-4456 GCA_052033095.1 Collinsella sp. | reverse complement strand
GGATATATCTTTACTGCAACCAACACGGACTCTTTACGTCGCTGACGCCTCGCAAATAACGGCCGTCTATCCGCCCTCCTCATGCGTTCCCAGGGGACCCAAAATGAGCGTGGATAATCTCCCGGTTTTGGCCTGTGTGCGGGCTCAAAGTGGGAGATTATCCACGCTCGTTATCTGAGTGTCCAAAAATCCACGCTCGTCGCTACTTGAGTCCGGGCAGGCGGGTGTAGGGGAACGAACGCTCTAGGAACTCGGAGCAGCGGGCGTAATCTTTGGCAAAGTAGCTGCTATAGAGCGAATCGAGTACGTATTGCACGGCGATATGGTTTGCGAACCGCGTGATGCGGTGCGTCATGCTCTCGTGATCGCTCACCGTAAGGTAGGCAGCAAAGCCGGGGTGAATGCGCGCGCAGTATGGCGTGCCGATGACGATGACCGGGACATGCCGGCTGCTGAGGATCGGCAAGATTTCCTTGAGGTTGGGCGCAAGGCCGCTGTAGGAGATAACGATCGCCGCGCGGTCTGAATCCGAGGTGAGAGCCGTGCGCACCTGTGCCTCGATGTTGCCGTAGCATGTGGCGCTTTTCCGGACGAGAGTAGGCGGTCGCGGAACATCCTCGCTGGATACAGGTTATGCGAGCCCGTGTAGATGTCCACGGTGCCGGCGCGCATGACGAGCTTGGCGGCCTGGTCGAGCTGCGTGGGGTCGAGCAGCTCCTGCGTTTCGGCCAAAGTGGTCTGGTAGAGCCCCTCCATGCGTTCCATCACCTGCGCAGGGGTGGAGGTGACATCGAAGGGAAAGTTGATGTCCACGTCGCGCCGGTTGCCCGCCTCGGTCGCCAGACGGATGAGTTCGACTTTGAGGTCTTTGAATCCCTCGAGGCCGAGTTTTTTTGCAAAAGCGGTGCACGCTCGCGACAGAAACGTTGGCGCACGCGGCAAATTCCTTAATGGAAAGCCCGCGGACGTTTTCGCCCATGGCAAGGGCCGAGATGCCGAGCTGTTGCTCGGTAGGGGTAAGGCCCTGTGCCTCGGAAATCTTGCGTTTGATATCCATGCGAACTCCCACACTCGCCAAACCTGCCAAAAAGGGACAGGTTTATTTTGGCACGTTTCGGCCGGTATCAGGAAGTGTCAGGGACGGAGCGGCGGCAGTCCGTGGGCGCGAAAAGAAGTGTCGGGTTTGGCGCGCCCGCTTCTGCCCGTCCCGCGCGTGGGCGATACTCGGCTTATCGACCCGCGATGCAAAGGAGACGCTCATCCCACGAGCACTACCGGGAAGGGCTTGCGATTCGAGCCCTCGCCTTAGTATTTTGGCCATTTAGCACTATAATCACCGTAGGCATGCGCATAACGTTGCGCTTAATCAAGAGGAGAAAACGTATGGGTCTGTTTGACATGTTCAAGAAGAAGGCTGAGCCTGCCGCTGCTACTGCTCCCGCCTCCATCTCTGCTTCTGCCGGCGCCGACGTGCTGTGCTCGCCCGTCAAGGGCAAGGTCATCAAGATGGCCGACGTGCCCGATCCCGTCTTTGGTGGCGAGGTTCTGGGCAAGGGCTGCGCCGTGTGGCCCGAGGACGACCTGGTCTACGCTCCCTGCGACGGCAAGGTGACCGTCACCATGGGCCACGCCGTGGGTCTGCAGTCCGATAGCGGCATCGAGGTTTTGGTGCACGTTGGCGTCGATACCGTCAACATGAACGGCGATGGCTTCGAGGGCTTCGTCAAGGCCGATGACGTCGTGAAGGCTGGCCAGCCCATGCTCAAGATCGACCGCGCCAAGATCGCCGCTGCCGGCTACAAGGACTGCGTCGTCGTTGCTGTGTCCAACACCGCCGAGTTTGCCGATGTCGAACTCGCCGTCGAGGCCGACTCCGCTGTCGCCGCCGGTGACGCCATCGTTAAGGTCGTCCGCAAGTAAACTGCGGCATCCAAAGGATGTGCAAGGGTGGTCGGGTTTTCCGGCCACCTTTTTTATTGCACCGCGGGGAAGCGTTTTATTGCACGTTGGGCGGGCTTGCAAACCGTTCGGACGCTAAAACGAACCGACCGCGCCTTCGCGTTGCCGAGGGCGTTCATAAGTGGATAGTATGGGCTTACTTATTACAACGTGCGCCGCGTCCGGGAAGCGCGGTGCCGCTCATTGGGAGGAACAACATGAAAAAGAAGCTGCTGCTTGCGCCCCTCATGGCCGTCTTGGTTGCATGCGTGGTCGTGCTTTCCGGCTGTGGAGGTCCTTCGGTTGAGGAGCTCATCACCGAGGATCTTACGACGCAGTTTGACGAGGTCAAGAACGGTGGCGACGACTTCCTCTCTGGTCTGGAGGAGGCTTCGGGCGACGAGTTCGAGCAGTTGGGTATCGATCCCAAGGAGTACGCCAAGACCTATCTCGAGGGCTTTGACTACAAGATCGGCGACGTGACGGTCGACGAGGACAAGGGTGTCGCGACCGCCGAGGTCTCTATCACATGCAAGTCTATGAACAAGATCGTCGAGGACTTCTCCACCCAGTATCAGGAGAAGGTCGCTGCGCTTGACACGGTTCCTTCCGATGACGAGCTGTACAAGATGGCCGGTCAGGTTATGGTCGATGTGACCAAGGCCACCGAGCCCAGGAAGACCACGGTTATCTTCAAGTACACCTGCAACGACGACGGCGAGTGGTCTGCCGACGACTCTGTCAACTCCGAGATGATGGATGCAATGCTGAGCTAGTTTGTTGCGGCGTTTTACCAAACGCCGCAACTGCTCGACGCTGCGCGGGCACCAGAGCGACAACTTGTCATTCAAAGAGGACGGCATGACCAGAAGGTCTATGCCGTCCTCTTTTCATGCCAATTTGTTCGCTCTGGTGCCCGCTCGCTGTCCGTCCTCTACCTGCGGCGTTGCCATGGTAGTCATTGGGGCGGCACTTGGGGACGTTTCTTTTCTGCCGGCAGTTGGGGACACTCCTTGCGCCAGCGTTGCATCGAATGCTCGGGAAAATACGAGCCGGTATTTGGCCGAATAGCGGGTCACGGTTTCCGGATGGCGTGGGTTGCGGAAAGTGCGACCCGGAATATTGCTCTGAAACGGGATGCCGTTTCCCCGACAAGACTCAACCGGAAAGCGCATCCCATTCTGAGGCGGCAAAACGGGATGCGCTTTCCGCACGACAGAATCTATGCAGCCGTGTTGAGCGACAGCCCCGCTACTCGCCCAGAATCAGCGCCGCGAGCTCGTCCTGGGTGTCCACCACGTAGTCGGCGCCGGCGGCTTCCAGCTCTGCGCGGCCGCGGAAGCCCCAGCTGACGCCCGCACTCTGAAGGCCGGCGTTGTGACCGGTCAGGATATCGACATTGGAATCGCCCACATAGAGCGTGGTCGACGGATCGGCGCCTAGCTCTTCCATCACATGCAGTGTGACGGGCGCTTCGGGCTTGGGCGGAAACGCATCGACACGGCCCTGTACCAGCGCAAAGCGCTCGGAACCAAAATACTTCTCGATAAGCGGAGCCGCCGAGACGTGGTCCTTGTTAGTGAGCACGGCAAGCTGCACACCTGCCGCGTGCAGGCGGTCGAGCATCTCGGTCGTGCCGGCATAGGGAGCGGTGTGGTCCTCCTTGTGCTCGCCGTAATAAGCCCTAAACTCGGCAAGCGTCTGCTCAAACATGCGACCGTCGCCCGCATACTCGGCAGGCATAAAGCGTTCGACTAGCTTGAGCATGCCGTTTCCCACCTTGTAGCGGTACTCGTCAACGGCAAACGTGGGCCAGCCGTGCATCTCGCAGGTATGGTTGCCGGCGGCTGCCAGGTCCTCGAGCGTGTTGAGGATGGTGCCGTCCAGATCAAAAATCACATGGGAATAATCCGCTGCCATGGGTGCTCCTGCCTCTTGAGTTGTAAAACGCACCCCATAATACTGGGCATGCGTGCCGGGCATGTTTGGAATCTGAATATCTTTAATAGCCCTGAGCCTTTGTCGTTAGCAAATCCTCGGCAGCTGCTCTCCCACGAGCATGTCGAGGATGCGGGTCGAACCCCAGCCGGTGCGCACGCGCACGGCGGGACGGGCGCCCTCGGCAAGTGGCAGCACGCGACCGATGATGGCGGCGTTCTCGCCGTAGCGGGCGGCGCGCATGGCGGCCAGCGCGGCATCGGCCTGCTCGGCCGGCACCACGGCGACCATCTTGCCCTCGTTTGCCACCTGCAGCACATCGTAGCCGAGCATCTCGCAGGCTGCCTGCACGTCGGGGCGCACGGGCACATCGTCCTCGTCGATTTCCATGGCAACGCCGCTGGCCTGCGCAAACTCGTTGAGCGTCGAGGCCAGGCCACCGCGCGTGGGGTCGCGGAAGCAGCGTGTGTCGGGTGCTGCGGCAAGCACATCGGCAATCAGATGATTGAGCGGCGCGGCGTCGCTTTCGATGGCGCTCGAAAACGCCAGGCCCTCGCGTTGGCTCATGATGGCGATGCCG
>JBPGZF010000058.1:0-5218 GCA_052033095.1 Collinsella sp. | reverse complement strand
GTGCGGTCTGCCCAAGACCATGGCGCTGGAGCTCTTCAAGCCCTTCGTCATGAAGCGTCTGGTCGAGCTCGGCAAGGTCGAGAACATCAAGGGCGCCAAGCGCGCTATCGACCGTGGCGCCACCTTTGTGTGGGACATCCTCGAAGAGGTCATCGACGGCCGCGTCGTGCTGCTCAACCGTGCACCGACCCTGCACCGTCTGTCTATCCAGGCCTTTGAGCCGGTGCTGGTCGAGGGCAAGGCTATCCACCTGCACCCGCTGGTCTGCTCGCCCTTCAACGCCGACTTCGACGGCGACCAGATGTCTGTCCACGTGCCGCTGTCCAGCCAGGCTCAGGCCGAGGCTCGCGTGCTCATGCTCTCTGCGAACAACCTGCGCTCGCCGGCATCCGGCAAGCCGGTCAACATCCCCTCGCAGGACATGATCATCGGTGTGTACTACCTCACCCAGGTCCGCGACGGTCTGCCGGGCGAGAACCACGTGTTCGCCAGCTTCGACGACGCGCTGCACGCCTATGATTGCCGCTCCGAGGTCGACATGCAGGCCAAGATCCAGGTCCGCGTGTCTGCCGAGAACGCCAATGTCATCAACGAGGACGGCACCCGTATCTTCCGCGTTAAGAACGGCAAGAACGAGTTTGTCGACTACGACGTCACCGGCAACAAGACCGCGCGCTTCGAGACCTCCATCGGCCGCATCATCTTCAACCGCCAGTGCCTGCCCGAAGACTATGAGTTCATGAACTACAAGATGGTCAAGGGCGACGTGGCCAAGCTGGTTGCGGACTGCTGCGATCGCTATCCCGAGGCCAAGGTCGGCCCGATCCTCGACGCCATCAAGTACTCCGGCTTCCACTACGCTACCCGCGCCGGCCTCACCATCTCGGTGTGGGACGCTCTCATCCCTGCCGAGAAGCAGGAGCTGCTCGATCGCGCCCAGGCCAACGTCGACCAGATCAACGAGTACTTCGAGGAGGGCTTCATCAACGAGACGGAGCGCCACATCGAAGTCGTTAACGAGTGGACCGCTTGTACCGACAAGGTCGCAGCGCTCATGCTCGACATGTTCGACGAGGAGAACCCGCTGTACATGATGGCCGACTCCGGCGCCCGTGGTTCTAAGACCCAGCTGCGTCAGCTCGGCGGCATGCGTGGCCTGATGGCAGACATGTCCGGCGAGACGATCGACCTTCCCATTAAGGCGAACTTCCGCGAGGGCCTGCTGCCGCTCGAGTACTTCATTTCGACCTACGGCGCCCGTAAGGGCCTGGTCGATACCGCATCCCACACCTCGGACTCTGGTTACCTGACCCGTCGTCTGGTCGACGTGGCCCAGGACGTCATCGTCCGCGAGGAGGACTGCGGCACGCACGAGGGCGTCACCTACAACCTCATCATCCCCGGCACCACCGACCTCAACACCGACCTCGTCGGCCGTTGCTTCATCGAGGACGTCGTGGCTCCCGATGGCACCGTGCTCTTTGAGCAGGACGGCTACATCGAGAAGGTTGCCGACATTCAGAAGATGGTCGATGCCGGCCTTAAGAAGGTCAAGCTCCGCGCGCTGCTCACTTGCCGCTCCAAGTACGGCGTGTGCCAGAAGTGCTACGGCTGGGATCTTTCCACCCGTCGTCCGGTCGCCATCGGTACCGCGGTCGGCATTATTGCCGCCCAGTCCATCGGCGAGCCCGGTACGCAGCTTACGATGCGTACCATTCACTCCGGCGGCGTCGCTGGCGTCGACGATATTACGCAGGGTCTGCCTACGGTCAGCCGTATGTTCGATATCGTCGGCAACGTCAACGAGAAGATTCTGGGTCGCGAGGCCGAGCTGGCTCCGTACTCCGGCCACCTCTCGATTAAGCCCGAGAAGTCCGAGTACGTGCTGACGCTCACCGACTCCGAGGACCACACCCGTGTCCTCGACGAGCGTCGCGTCCCCGCTTCGGTTCGCTTTATGCCCGAGATCGAGGACGGCTGCGAGGTTCGCGCCGGCGACCAGATCACCAAGGGCTTCGTCAACTTCCGCAACCTGCGCAAGCTGACTGACATCGAGTCGACGATGCACACCTTCGTCGAGAGCGTCAAGGACGTCTACACCAGCCAGGGCGTCGACCTGAACGACAAGCACATCGAGGTGCTCGCACGTCAGATGCTGCGTCGCGTTCAGATCACCAACCCCGGTGACTCCAAGTACCTGCTTGGTCAGTACGTCGACCGCTACGAGTTCGCCGACGAGGTCGAGCGCGTTGCCCGTCTGGGCGGTCAGGCTCCTGTGGCCGAGCCCGTCATCCTGGGTACGCTCAAGGTCGCGTCCAACATCGACTCCTGGCTGTCGAGCGCTTCGTTCATCCGTACCGCCGGCGTCCTTACCGAGGCTGCCATCGAGGGCAAGGTCGACCACCTGCTCGACCTTAAGTCCAACGTCATCGTCGGTAAGAAGATCCCGGCCGGTACCGGCCTCAAGCCGTACGCCAACGCCAAGCTGACGTATCGTACGGCCGACGGCTACGTGGACATCGACGGCCCGGCTTCGCCCAACGCCAAGTCGCTGCCCGAGTGGGCTCCTGTGGAGCTCAAGGACCTGGACGAGCAGCTCCCGCAGCAGCTCGACTGGGCCGGCTACGACGAGTTCGGTGGTGCTGACGGTTCGTTCACCCGCAACGGCCACACCATCTCCGCCGAGAAGGCTCGCCTGTACCTGTTCGACGACCTGGGCGTGTCGCAGCGCTGGACCAACAAGTTCAGCGAGGTCGGCATCGAGACGGTCGGCGACCTGGTCGGCAAGTCCGAGGAAGATCTGCTGCGCATCGATGGCATCGGTGCCAAGGCGATCGAGGAGCTCCGTGACGGCCTCGAGGCCCACGACCTGCTCTACATCCTCGAGAACAACGACGACGTTGCCGACGAGGAAGACCTCTCGCAGCTGCTGCAGATGGTCTTTAGCCCCGACGGTCCGGACGACATCCTGCTGGGCACCTCTGCCGCGCCGACGCATCACGCCGACGCCGACGAGGAGCTCCTGGGCGCTCCGATCGACGACAAGAAGGCTCCCGCCAACGGTGCCATCAACGAGGACATGGCGTCCCTCGACGAGCTGCTCAACCAGCTCGTGGACACCGACGACGCCGAAGAGGCCAAGGACAACGACGAGGAGTAACTTCCAAGTACGTTAACCGCCCTTCCAAAGACCCGTTTCCCAACAGGGAAGCGGGTCTTTTTTGTTGAAGAAAACCTGCCAAAAGGGGATAGGTTTATTTTGGTAGGTTATTCCTGCTTGAATTTGAAACATTTCGTCCGGCCAGAGCGTATCTATGGTGAGGGCCTCAGCAAGAAATATCAGCATCACCGGGAGGTGATTATGGAAGAACAAGCTTTTAGACAGGCGGTCGAAGATCACCGGGATGTCGTGTTTCGAATCGCATTGACGTACCTGCGCGATCGCGCCGATGCCGACGATGTTGCACAAGACGTCTTTCTTAAGTTGCTCAAAAGCGATGGACACTTTGAAAGTCGGGAGCATCTTCGCCGCTGGCTTATCCGGGTCACGATCAATGAATGCAAATCGCTCTTTCGAAAGCCATGGAGGCGTGTGGAGGATATTGAGAACCTGGCCGATTCGCTTTCGACGGCGCAGGAGGAGTCCAAGGCGGTCCTGTCAGACGTTATGCGACTTCCGGAGCGATTCCGTGTTCCCATCGTGCTCTATTACTATCTGGGCTTTTCGACCTCAGAGATTGCCGAGTTACTGCATGTGCCAGCCGCGACCGCTCGAACGCGTTTAGCTCGTGGTCGATCGAAGCTCAAATTCATCCTAGAGGAGGGCGACCGTGAAATCCAATCAAATCAAGCAGGCCTTCGAGTCCATCCAAGCCGATAGCGATCTTGCCGACCGTGTTATTGATGCTGCGGCTGGAAAGCCGCTTCGTCGAAAGGGTCACGCGAAACCTCTGTATGTTGCCGTAATCGGATGTCTTGCCGGAGTGTTGGCGACCGGAGGGGTCGCCTACGCCGTTGTCAATTCCAGCTATTTTGCCTCAGCCTGGGGAAACCACGGCAATGGGGATTCCATTACCTGGACCAACGGAGGCTCATCGGGAACTAAATATACCTACACCAGAGAGTTTGGTGACGGCATCGCGCCCCAAAGCCTGGAGGGTGCAGTCCAGGAGGTTAATCTGTCCGTCGAGGGTAACGGCTATACGCTTGATATCCATGAGATGGCTATTGACCAAAACGGCTGCGGAGCCGTGACGTTTACGTTGTCCAATCCAAATGGCGTTAACTACTACAAGCCGGCAGCAGAGACAGGCGAACTTGTTCTCTATGGTGAAGAAGAACAAGGCATCGGTACACCCAGCATGAACTTCGGCGAGGAATGGGCTGACACACGCTGCACAATTGATAAGGACACATCAAGCGACACGGTCATTAATGGCACGATGTACTTTGCCTCGTGGAATCGCGAGCGAGATTTGGGACATGCGGTCACCTGGAATATCAGCTGGACGGAGGGCAAAGGTGAGGATGCGAAGGTGATCGAGGTATCGACGCCAGAGTTTAACGTCGGAGCGCACGTCGATACAAAGGAACTCCGCTCTGATGACTCGCCTCTCGAGATTAGCCCGTTTTCCATCCAGACGCACATCGATGATCTGGGCTATGAAGCAGTTGATCATAAACTGACCGTCAGCTACAAGGATGGATCGGAGCAGATTATCGAAGATGACGACGCAGGGGCGTACAATTTCTATGTTTCGATGGCACGCAATAGCGGAGAGAACATTTGGGTGCCGACAAAACTGATCAATGTCGATCAAGTGGTCTCAGTAACGCTTGAGGGCACGAGATACACATCAACAGGAGAGACCGAAACAGAAGTACCCTTTACCATCATCTATTCGTAAGATTTGGGGCCGCTTCCTACTAGGGGAGGCGGCCCATTTTGCATTAAATGGACGGTTAGACCGAGCGATATACTTCCGAAAACGCCGCCGATTTCCATGCGAAAGACGAAAGCAGATCACCGCCGGAGCGCGACGTTTCCCCAGATAAAACCGACCAAAATAAACCTGTCCCTTTTTGGCAGGTGGCGTTGCCCCAACGAGCACGTCGGATTCCCGGACCGGGCGGCCCAGGTTTTAAGTTTGTCGCGAGTTCCGCACGCAAAGGAAAGCACTTAATGTGCTTTCCGTCTTGCGCAGGACTGTAGAGCAGC
>JBPGZF010000057.1:0-5229 GCA_052033095.1 Collinsella sp. | reverse complement strand
GCTCAATCCAGTACTCCATATGGTAGGCACCGGCCATGGCGGCGTGCATGGCGTTGATGCCGTGGGTAAACGGCAGGAACGGATAGATCTCCTGGAACACGGGACCGGTCATCTCGATGGGGAACGTACCGCCCGAACCGCCGACCTGCATGACCAGCAGCACGACGGCGAGGGCCTTGCCGATATCTCCAAACGAAACCGTGAGCGTGTAGACGATATTGGAGAACACGAGGCTCGCGACCCAGCCGGCAAGCACAAACTGCAGGGGGTTGTCGCACTGGATGCCAAAGAACAGAATGTCGCCCGCGCACACGAGCGTTGCCTGCAGCAAGGCCAGACCGCCAAAGAACAGATAACGGCCCAGGTAGATCTCGTGCAGGCGCACGGGGATGAGTTCGTTGATGAGCTCATCGTCAACCGAGACCTTCATCATGGCCGCCAGAACAATCGAGCCCACCCACAGCGACAAAATCGTGTAGAACGGCGCCATGGCCGAGCCGTAGTTGCGGATCGGATAGACCGGCTTGCGATCGAGCGCAACGGGGCCGGAAAGCGACACGGCGAGGCCATCGGGGTCGTTGCCGATCATCGTCTTGATCGTGGCCAGATCGTCCGACATAAGGGCACCGTCGAGCTCGTCCTTGAACGCGCTAATCTTGTCCGATGCCTCACCCAGCTGATCGGAAGCCTTGTTGACGAGCCTTGCAGCCTTGGAGAGACCCTTCGCGAGCGAACCAGAGGCGTCGGTCAGACCGCTCACGGCGCTATCTAGGTCACCCGAGATACCGTTCAGGGAATCCAGAACGCCCGAAATGGTCTTCTTGAGCTCCTTGGCCTTAACCGAGAACGTAGAATCGTAGTCGGACTTGGCACCCGAGATACCCGCCTTGGCATCGGCGATGGCCTGGTCGACCTCGGCACGCGAGCTGTTGACCTCGGCCATGCTGTTCGTGAGCGACGTCGCGATGTTCGTCAGCTCATTGGCATTGTTGCGGTACTCCGCCGCGGTTTTGTCAAGCTCAGCAGCCGCGTCCTCAAGCCCCGCCTTGAGCTTATCGTTACTCACCTGGCCAGCAAGACTACGGAGCTCATTCGCCGTGGCATCAATCTCGTCGGCACGGTTCTTGAGTGACGCTGCGCCATCGTTGAGCTGACGCACCGTAAGATTGACATGCAGGTTTGCAGCGTCGAATGCCTTTGCGAGCTCGGTAGAAACGTTATCGAACGAACCTGCGCTCCCATCAATAGCGGCATCGATTGCATCGCTGGCGGACTTGAGCGCTTGCTCGGAATCGGCAATACCGCTCTCGGCATGCTGCATGAGCTGCTTCACCGACTCCTCGGTCGATCCGGACTGTTTGAGCATGCCGCCCGCCGATGTCAGTGAATCGGACGTAGAACTCAAAATGCCCGCAAGCGACGTTGCACTGGCCTGAACGTCCTGCAGGTCCTGGACCGAATCGCCCAGCGTCGAGGACAGATTGGCGATAAAGTTGCTCACCTGGTCGGTGCTCATATAGTCGAGCAGGCTGGACACGGTCTTAAGGCCGATGGTCGTGATGGTCTTGGTAAAGGTCTCGTTGACCTGACTCTGGACGGCGCTCGAACCCTTTTCAGTCACGATCTGCGCGATGGCGTTGGCCTTCTGATTCTCATAGAACTCGATATCGGCGTGCTTCACCTCGGTCGAGAAAAGCGTCATCATGTCGGCGCTAAACGTTTTAGGGATAACGACGGCAGCGTAGTACGCGCCCGACTTAACGCCCTCAATCGCCTTATCGCGGTCGTTGAGGACGACCCAGTCGAAGTTCTCGTTGCCGCGCAGGGTGGAGGTTACGTTTTCGCCCACGTTGACCTCGACGGGAATCAGATCGCTCTCGTAACCCTCATCGGTGTTGACCACGGCGATCTTAAGATTGCCGGTGTTGCCGTACGGATCCCAGCTGCCGGCGATGTTAAACCACGCGTACAGGCACGGTACGATAATGAGGCCCATCACGACAACCAAGCCGATTACGGAGCGAGACACGTTTTGGACATCGCGCTTAAACAGATGCAGGATGTTCTTCATTTATGCCTCACCTCCTTTGGAGTGCTTGCCGAGCGGGGCGTTCTTTTCATTCATCACAAACGTGTCATCCCCGTTCTCGGGCACATGGGCCGCATCGCGATGACCACATTGGTTGACAGCCTGAGTCTTGGGTTCAGACCCCCGCTCGCTCGCATTCAAGCCGAACATGCGACGAGCGGCCGGAATGGCGGCCGTGTGCTCGCGCATCTCGCGACGCAGGTCCTCATCCGAAAGCGCCGAGATACGCATCTGGGTATTGAGGCTCGCACGGATGTACTCGATGTTGATGAGCCAGCCACAGATGGCGATGACCGAAATGATCCAGATAACAAGCAGGATGATCTTGCCGTTATTGTCGATATCGAGCGCCGTCGAAAGTACAAAGAGCAGGACCTGGACGCCTACCACGGCGGCAAAACCGCCCTTGATGTAGTACGGGTAGCGATGCTCAAACGCCACGGCATGATCGAGCAGCTCGCGACGGTACGAATCCGAATCGAGCATGACGCGCATGGCCGTGCGCAGCGAATAGCGCTGGCGCGGCAGGTCGTTGGACTCGCAGATCATGAGGCCCGTCGTGGAAAGCTGCTTATCAAAGAGCAGATTGAGGTTGAGCAGCAACGGGCGCAGCTGCAGACCGATAAAGAGCGCCACGATCAGGAACACGCCCAGGATGCACAGGTTGAACAGGTAGTTGAACGAATACATGCCACCGACGGTCTCGCGCAGCAGGTTGATGCCATAGGTGAAGGGCAGCAGCGGATGCAGCCATTGGAAGAAGCCGGGCATCATCTCAATGGGATACATGCCCGACGAACCGGGGATCTGCACAATGACGAGGATGACGCCGATTGCCTTGCCGATATGCTTAAAGGTGGTGGACAGCGCATAGATGATGTTGACGTAAGTGAACGAGATAGCGATGCCGCCCAGCACAAAGAGCAGCGGATTGACGCACTGAACGCCAATGACCAGGTCGCCCACCGTAACGATAATGGCCTGGAACGCACCCAGGATCACCATCAGCAGCCAGCGGCCAAAGTAGCCCTGACGCGCCGTAAAGCTACCGATGCCCTCGCGGTCGACCTCGAGCTTGTAGATAGCGATGAGCACATAGCCGCCTACCCACAGCGCCAGATTGGTGTAGAAGGGCGCGATGCCCGAGCCAAAGCTCTTGACCGGATAGATTGACTTGGACGTCAGCTCAACCGGAGATGCCATGAAATCTGCCACGTCATTGACGTCGACGTCCATGAGGTCGGCTAACTCGCCCATAGACTCAGAGGTCTGCAGCGCCGCAATGTCATTAGCGGCGGTCGCGAGCTTGTCCTGAACCTTGGCAAGGGAGGCATCGGTTTGGGACAGCGTGGTCTTTGCCTGCTTGAGCGTGGCGTCGAGCTGCGCCAGCGTGCCGCGCGCGCTCGCTATCGTGGGGGTCATACCCGATACAATGCCGGTCAAATCGCCCGAAACGGCGGCAAAGGAGTCAAGCGCGCTCGAAGCCTTCGGCAGCGCGTTCTGCCCCAGATCGGTCTGAGCCTGACCGAGGTTAGCCGTACCGGTCTTAATTGCCGTGTTGAGTGCGTTGCTCGCGTTCGAGATTAGCGTAGCGTCGTTTGCCATGGCGCGCGACTGTGCAGAAAGGCCATCCTTGATGCTCTGCAGCTTCTGGTTTTGCTCGCGAAGCGAATCGATGGTCGATACAATGCGCGCGTCAATTTCCTCGGAACCTGTCGACGTGTCATTGACGAGAATCTCCAAGTGCCCGATAACGGCCTTATTGTGATCAATCGTCGCTTGGAGAGACTCGAGCGAGTTGTTGATGCGGGTGGTCGTAGATGTGACCGTACCCGTCAGCTTGCCAATCGCAGCGTTCGCGGAGGCTGACGTCTTGGTGAGCGCAAGGCTGCCCTCCGAAAGTGCCTTGGAGAGCGAGGTGATGGACTTGCCAGCCGTGGTGCGAGCTTCGCCCAGCAAATCATTACCCTGAGCGATTGCCTGCGTTAGCGAAGGCGCCTGTCCCTGCAGGCCCGCCAACGCAGCATCGGCCGAAGCAATCGAGCTGCTTGTCTTGTCGATGGCGGTGTTCATGTCGCCGATGGAATCACGTACTTCGCCCAGGGTATCAGACGCTTCGGACACCGAACCAGCCAGCGAATCCTGGGTCTGGGTCGCTTTGTCCTTTAAATCGACTCCGGCATCTTTCGCGATTCCGGCAACAGTCTCGCCCACCGTAGAGACAAATTCCGAGTTGATCTGCTCCTCGATGGTATTGGCGCCAGTGTCGGTGACCTTGGGCGCAATAGCGCTCTTCTTCTCATTGACGTAGTACGTGAGCTTGGGCTGATGGTAATTGCCGTCGAGCATTGAGACAAGATTGTCAGAGAAGTTCTTGGGGATCACGATGGCAGCGTAATATTCACCGCTCTCGACGCCCTCTTTAGCATCGGCGGCCGAATCGACGAAGGTCCAGCCCAGCTGATCGTTCTCTTTGAGCTGGTCGACAACCTTGTCGCCCGCATTGAGCTCGCCCACCAGGTCGTTTTGGGTGCCCCGATCGTTGTTGGCGATGGCAATCTTGATGCCCTGGGTGTTTCCGTACGGATCCCAGTTGGCCACGATGTTGTACCAGGCATACAGCGAGGGAATAACGCACACGCCAAGGGTAACCACCAAGGCGACGGGGTTCACAAGCAGTCGCTTAATGTCGCGCTTAAATATCGCAAAGGAGACCTTTGCATTGGATAGTTTGCTGCCGAGACTCACGCTTGGACCATCCATCCTGTCGTTGAATCGAATCGTACTATCGATAACCATTGTACGTAAGCGCTTTAGCGTCTCAGAGCACAATGGTATTGAGTTTTGCGGGTAGCAATATACTACGAAGACGAATTAACGTACAGTTGTACAGTATCTTTAATTTCAGCAGGTCACAAAACCACAACCCGCACAAATTAGCAATCCGAATAGTCATCGGGTAGTCATTGGGTGTTCCTATAGTTTTGTCAACCGTCGGGGCTACTCCCGGTAGGGCACCCGGTCGCGCATCACGGCGTATATCGCCCTGAGCCGCTTCCTCGCGACGGCCTTGAGCGCCCGCCCGTGCCCCATGCCCCGCGCCCTGCAGGCCCGGTAGTACTCGCCGTAGCGCCCCGAGG
>JBPGZF010000056.1:0-5338 GCA_052033095.1 Collinsella sp. | reverse complement strand
GGCCGGCAAGTGCGGCGAGATCCAGCTCACCGACGCCATGGCCCGTTCGCTCGACCGTGAGGCCATGTATGCCGTCGTCATCGACCCGCTGTCGGGCTACGACACCGGCACTCCCTCTGGCTGGATGGCCACCAACGCCCTCATGGCCGCAAGCGACCCCCGCTTTGCCGATGCCTTCTGGGATGCCATCGACGAGCGCGGCGGATTGATGCGCAAGTAAGCCTTCGGGCATCGACATTTACGGGCGCGGACCTCGGTTCGCGCCCGTTTTTTATAAGAGCTGCGATTGCCGACTCTCTGTTCACAGAAAATATATGAACAGATGTTCGATACACATACATCTACCTGCGTGTTTTCTGTCGAAAAACTTTGCTACTCCAAAAACTCAATCGCGTCAAGGCTTTTCTTGCCCAACGGTCGGTACCTGATAAACTATTAGGTTGCGATAACTGGCGAAGCTATGCCTCGCCAACCCACCGAGCATTTCCGTGAAGGAGGAAAAACCTGGTGACCTACGCATACACTGCCACTGAGCGCAAGCGCGTCAGCTTCGGGAAAATCCCGGAGGCCATGGAGCTCCCCAACCTTATCTCTGTTCAAAGGGAATCCTTTGAGCGTTTTAAGGACGAGGGCCTTCGTGAGGCGTTCAAGGAATCCAGCCCCATCCAGAGCCAGAACCATGTTCTCGAGGTTACCTTCGGCGAGCATCAGTTCGGCGACCCCGCGCACACCGTCGAGGAGTGCCGCGAGAAGGACATGACCTATCAGGCCCCGCTTCTGACCGACGTCCGTCTCACCAACAAGGAGACCGGCGAGATCAAGGAGCAGCTCGTCTTCATGGGCGACTTCCCCATGATGACCGATCAGGGCACCTTCATCATCAACGGTACCGAGCGTATCGTCGTCTCGCAGCTCGTCCGTTCCCCGGGCGTGTACTACAGCTCCGAGATGGATTCGGGCAAGCAGATTTACAAGGCCCAGATCATCCCGTCCCGCGGTGCCTGGCTTGAGTTTGAGGTCGACAAGCGCGACCAGCTCATGGTCTCCATCGACCGTAAGCGCAAGCAGAGCGCCACGATGTTCCTGCGTGCCCTTGGCATTGCCGTCACCAACGACGACATCATCGAGCTGCTCGGCAACTCCGATGTGATCAAGCGCACCCTGGAGCGCGATACCGCCCTCACCCGCGAGGATGCCCTTATCGAGATCTACCGTCGCCTGCGCCCGGGCGAGCCTCCCACCGTGGACGCTTCCCGCAGCCTGCTCGAGGGCCTGCTCTTCAACCCGCAGCGCTACGATCTGGCCCGCGTCGGTCGTTACAAGGTCAACAAGAAGCTCAACCTCACCACCGAGGAAGAGGTCACGGTGCTCACCGACGAGGATATCGTCGCGACGCTGCGCTACCTGCTGTCCCTCGCTGCCGGCGAGCAGGGCTTCAAGGTCGACGACATCGACCACTTTGGCAACCGCCGCATCCGTACCGTCGGCGAGCTCGTCGCCAACCAGTTCCGTATCGGCATGAGCCGTATGGAGCGCGTCGTCCGTGAGCGCATGAGCTCCCAGGACATCGACGAGATCACCCCGCAGTCGCTCATCAACATCCGCCCGATCGTGGCCTCCATCAAGGAGTTCTTCGGTTCCTCGCAGCTCTCGCAGTTCATGGACCAGGCGAACCCCCTGACCGGTCTGACTCACAAGCGCCGTCTGTCCGCACTCGGCCCTGGCGGTCTTGCCGGCCACAAGTCCGGCTCCAGCCGCCGCACCAACGTGCCGACGGCCGTCCGCGACGTTCACAACTCGCACTACAGCCGCATGTGCCCGATCGAGACCCCCGAAGGCCCCAACATCGGCCTGATCGGCTCGCTCGCCCTCTACGCCCGCGTCAACGAGTACGGCTTCATCGAGGCTCCGTTCCGTCGCGTCGAGAACGGCGTTGCCACCGACCAGATCGACTGGATGACCGCTGACGAGGAAGAGAAGCACGTCATCGCGCCGGCCAACACGCCGCTCGATCCCAAGACCAACGAGTTTATCACGACCGATGCCGAGGGCAAGATCGTCCGTCCGCACACCGTGATCGCCCGTACCCGCGACTTCGACGGCTCCTTCGGCGCTCCCGCCGACGTGCCCGTCGAGGACGTCGACTACATGGACGTCTCGCCGCGTCAGATGCTCTCCGTCGCAGCCACGCTGATCCCGTTCCTCGAGCACGACGACGCCAAGCGTACGCTGATGGGCGCCAACATGCAGCGTCAGGCCGTGCCGCTGGTTCACCCTGCCGCTCCCTATGTCGGTACCGGCATGGAGCGTCGCGCCGCCCTGGACTCCGGCGAGGTCACCCTGGCCAAGAACGCCGGCGAGGTCATCTTTGCCGACGCCGCCAAGATTATCGTCAAGCATGCCGGTGGCATGGACGAGTATCACCTGGCCAAGTACCAGCGCTCCAACCAGTCCACCTGCATCAACCACCGTCCGCTCGTGCGCGTCGGTGACACCGTTGAGCAGGGCGAGCCCCTGGCTGACGGTCCTTCGACCGATCATGGCGAGCTCGCACTGGGCCAGAACCTCACCGTGGCATACATGCCGTGGGAAGGCTTTAACTACGAGGACGGTATCGTCGTGTCCGAGCGCCTGGTGGCCGAGGACCTGCTGACGACCATCAACATCACCCGTCACGAGATCGATGCCCGCGACACCAAGCTCGGCCCCGAGGAGATTACCCGCGAGATCCCGAACCTCTCCGAGGACATGCTTGCCAACCTCGACGAGGACGGCATCATCCGCATCGGCGCCGAGGTCGGCCCTGGCGACATCCTGGTCGGCAAGGTCACGCCTAAGGGCGAGAGCGCTCTGACCGCCGAGGAGCGCCTGCTGCGCGCCATCTTCGGTGCCAAGGCCCACGACGTTCGCGACACCTCCCTTAAGATGCCTCACGGCGCTTACGGCCGCGTCATCGACGTCGTCCGCTTTAGCCGCGAGAACGGCGACGACCTGGCCCCCGGCGTCAACGAGCAGGTACGCGTCTACGTCGCCCAGCGTCGTAAGATCCAGCAGGGCGATAAGATCGCCGGCCGCCACGGCAACAAGGGCGTTATCTGTAACGTTCTGCCGGTCGAGGACATGCCCTACATGGCTGACGGTACCCCGATCGACGTTATCCTCAACCCGCTGGGCGTTCCTTCGCGTATGAACGTCGGCCAGCTGCTCGAGTGCCACCTTGGCTGGGCTGCTGCCTGCGGTTGGGATACCGAGCAGGCCGACTCCGACAAGTACGTCCCCGGTCCGTTCTTCACCGCCACGCCCGTCTTCGACGGCGCCAAGGAGGACGAGATCGCCGAGGTCATTCGTCGTGCCAATAAGAACATGCTCAACAAGGCCACCGCTGCCTTTGGCGATCACATGCGTCCCGAGTTCGTCACCCAGCTTGACGAGCGCGGCAAGACCCGCCTGTTCGACGGCCGCACCGGCGAGGAGTTCCGCGAGCCCATTACCGTGGGTACGTCCTACATCCTCAAGCTCGGCCACATGGTCGACGACAAGATCCACGCCCGTTCGACCGGCCCTTACAGCTTGGTTACCCAGCAGCCTCTGGGCGGCAAGGCCCAGTTCGGCGGCCAGCGCTTCGGCGAGATGGAAGTTTGGGCACTGTACGCTTACGGTGCTTCCAACGTCCTGCAGGAGATCCTGACCGTCAAGTCCGACGATACCGTGGGCCGCGTCAAGACCTACGAGTCCATCGTCAAGGGCGAGAACGTTCCTGTCCCGGGTATCCCCGAGTCCTTCAAGGTTCTCGTCAAGGAGATTCGCTCCCTCGCACTGGACATCGAGCCCATGCACGATGCCGACGAGGACGCCTCCGCCCCTGTGACCGCCGAGGAGACCTCCGCTCTCGACGACCTGGCTGCGCTCGCCGGCGTTGACGCCGACGTCGAGGCTGAGGATGCCGAGACCGCCGAGGCACCCTAGGCTGTCGCCGCCACGACCACTGATAAGGAGTAGTTGACTGTGGCAGATTTCGAAGCTACTGATTTTGACTCGGTAAAGATCTCCCTTGCCTCCGCCGACCAGATCCGTTCCTGGTCGCACGGTGAGGTCAAGAAGCCGGAGACCATCAATTACCGTACCCTCAAGCCCGAGAAGGACGGCCTGTTCTGCGAGAAGATCTTCGGTCCCGCCAAGGACTGGGAGTGCTCCTGCGGCAAGTACAAGGGCATCCGCTTTAAGGGCATCGTCTGCGAGCGCTGCGGCGTCGAGGTCACCTCGGCCAAGGTGCGTCGCGACCGCATGGGCCACATCGAGCTCGCCGCTCCCGTGTCCCACATCTGGTACTTCAAGAGCCCCACGAGCTTCCCGATGAGCCGTATGCTCGACATCAAGTCCAAGGACCTCGAGAAGGTTCTGTACTTTGCCAGCTACATCATCACCGAGGTCGACTATGAGGCCCGCGAGGCCGACGCCGACGACCTGCGCGAGGAGCTCGCCGCCGATCTGGAAGAGATCGATGCCGAGTGCGCCCGCCAGATTGAGTCCCTCAAGGAGCAGGGCGACCCCGAGAACTTCGACGAGTTCTCTGACGAGGAGCCGCTGACCCCCGAGGAGATCGCCTCCGGCATCGTCGACATCGAGGAAGAGTGCAAGGACGAGAAGCAGCTCCGCACGGACGCCTTCAACGCCTTCATGAAGCTCACCGAGCGCGACCTCATCTCCGATGAGCCGCTGTTCCGCGAGATGACCCACTACTACTCCATGTACTTCAAGGGTGGCATGGGTGCCGAGGCCGTCCGCGACCTGCTCGCTGCCATCGACCTCCCCTCCGAGGCCGAGAAGCTCAAGGCCATCATCGCCGACGAGGACTCTCAGAAGCAGAAGCGCGAGAAGGCCGTCAAGCGCCTCGAGGTCGTTGACGCCTTCCTGAAGGGCGGCAACAGCCCCGCGAACATGATTCTGGATGTCATCCCGGTCATTCCGCCCGATCTGCGCCCGATGGTCCAGCTCGACGGCGGCCGCTTCGCCGCGTCCGACCTCAACGACCTGTACCGTCGCGTGATCAACCGTAACAACCGACTCAAGCGCCTGCTCGACCTGGACGCCCCTGCGATCATCGTGAACAACGAGAAGCGCATGCTCCAGGAGTCCGTGGACGCCCTGTTCGACAACGGCCGTCGTGGTCGCCCGGTCTCTGGCCGTGGCGGTCGCCCGCTCAAGTCGCTCGCCGAGGCCCTCAAGGGCAAGCAGGGTCGCTTCCGCCAGAACCTGCTGGGTAAGCGTGTCGACTACTCCGGCCGTTCGGTTATCGTTACCGACCCCAAGCTGCTGCTGCACCAGTGCGGTCTGCCCA
>JBPGZF010000055.1:0-6472 GCA_052033095.1 Collinsella sp. | reverse complement strand
CCCCAGCTTTAAGAAGATGATGGCACCGGCACTTTCCGCCGTCATCGTGCTCGTCTTCTTTGCCATGGGCTCGACCATGACTTTTGGCCAGCTCATTAATGGCGGTCTTCCCGGTATTCTGCTCGGCGTGATCTGCTCGGTGGTCTTTGCAATTCCCGTCATCGCGGTCGATAAGCTCACGGGCGGTACAGGTGTCGCAGGTGCAGCCATTTCGAGCTGCGCCGGAGCCAATGTGGCCACGCCTGCTGCCATGGCAAGCGTCAACGAGACCATGTACGGCGGCGCGGTGCTCGCGACGGCTACGGCGCAGGTTGCAGCATGTGCTATCGTGACGGCCATTTTGACCCCGCTGGTCACCAGCTGGTGCTACAAGCATTTTGAGGGTCAGGGCCACAGCAAGGCAACGACCGACAAGGCCGCCGCAGCCGCCTAATGCCAAGCGGCAATCAAAGCTAAATAACTAACCATGCCACAGGGCGGTCCCGGGGGAAATCCCGTGGCCGCCCTGCAGTTTCTGCGGGGTCTCTGGAACACTTTACCCTGCTAAAGCTGGCATAACAGCTAGAGTGAACGTCGTACAAAGGCAAGGAAAAATACCAAACAAATCGGTGAACGGTAGTTGTTCGCGCTCGCATTTCCTGCGGGTTTGTAAAAAACGCCTTTATGATATAAAAAAAGAAACATATAACAGCCCAGATGGAGAGGGTCGCTATGTTATCCTTCTCAAACGGGTGAAATCTTGGGTTTTGGGTTGTAGTTCCAAGGTGGACAAACGTTTTCCCTGCACCAACGTGTGGTGAAGAACGGAAGAAGCCGGTAGTGCAAGCCGAACATTCAAGAATTCAATAAGCAGCGGTGTGAGAGAGCGCCGCATTACACGTAACTAGGAGCGTGGTTACACAATGCAGGAGGCATGGGAAGGCTTCAAGGAAGGCATCTGGACGGGAGAGGTTGACGTCCGAGACTTCATCCAGAAGAACTACACCCCCTACGAGGGCGACGAGTCGTTCCTCGCCGGCCCGACCGAGCGTACCAAGGAGCTGTGGGGCGAGGTTCTCGACCTGCTGCTCAAGGAGCGCGAGCAGGGCGGCGTCCTCGATATGGACACCAAGACCGTCACGGGTATCGTGAGCCACCCCGCTGGCTACATCGATAACGCCCATCGCGACAAGGAGACCATCGTCGGCCTCCAGACCGACAAGCCGCTCAAGCGCGCGCTGCACGTCAACGGTGGTATCCGCATCGCTTGCCAGGCTGCCAGCCAGCACGGCTACAAGATCGACGAGAACGTTGTCGAGCGCTACACCTTCGAGCGCAAGACCCACAACGCCGGCGTCTTCGATGTCTACACCCCCGAGATGCGCGCCTGCCGTTCGGCCCACATCATCACCGGTCTGCCCGATGGCTATGGCCGCGGCCGCATCATTGGCGACTACCGTCGTGTCGCCCTGTACGGTGTCGACTACCTGATCAAGGACAAGGAGGCCCAGAAGGCTTCCACCCCGACGGTCATGACCGCCGACAACATCCGCGATCGTGAGGAGCTGCAGGAGCAGATCCGCGCCCTCGGCGAGCTCAAGATGATGGCCGAGACCTATGGTTTCGACATTTCCAACCCTGCTACCAACACGCAGGAGGCCATCCAGTGGATGTACTTCGCCTACCTCGCTGCCGTTAAGGAGCAGAATGGCGCCGCTATGTCCATCGGCCGTACCTCCACGTTCATCGACATCTACGCTGAGCGCGACCTTGCCAACGGCACCTTCACCGAGGAGCAGATCCAGGAGTTCGTGGATCACTTCATCATGAAGCTCCGCATGGTCAAGTTCGCCCGTACCCCCGAGTACCAGGCCCTGTTCACCGGCGACCCGCAGTGGGTCACCGAGTCCATCGGCGGCATGGGTGTCGACGGCCGTACGCTCGTTACCAAGATGAGCTACCGCTACCTGCACACGCTCGAGAACATGGGCACCAGCCCCGAGCCCAACATGACCGTTCTGTGGTCGACCCGTCTGCCCGAGAACTTCAAGAAGTTCTGCGCCAAGACTTCTGTCGCCAGCTCCTCGATCCAGTACGAGAACGACGACCTCATGCGCGTTTACCACGGCGACGACTACGGCATCGCCTGCTGCGTGTCCTCCATGCGCATTGGCAAGGAGATGCAGTTCTTCGGCGCCCGTGCCAACCTGGCCAAGTGCCTGCTGTATGCACTCAACGGCGGTGTTGACGAGGTCTCCAAGAAGCAGGTCGGCCCCAAGTACCGCGCCGTCGAGGGCGACACGCTCGATTACGACGACGTTGTGGCCAAGTACAACGACATGATGAAGTGGCTCGCTGGCGTGTACGTCAACTCGCTGAACATCATTCACTACATGCACGACAAGTATTGCTACGAGCGCATCCAGATGGCTCTGCACGACAAGCACGTGCATCGCTGGTTCGCTACGGGCATCGCTGGCCTTTCCGTCGTGGCTGACTCCCTGTCCGCCATCAAGTACGCCAAGGTCCACCCCGTCCGTGACGAGAACGGCATCATCGTCGACTTCGAGACCGAGGGCGAGTTCCCCAAGTACGGTAACGACGACGACCGCGTTGACCAGATCGCTCACGACGTTGTGCACCAGTTCATGGAGTACATCCGCATGAACGACACCTACCGCAACTCCGTGCCCACGACCTCGGTTCTGACCATCACCTCCAACGTCGTGTACGGCAAGAAGACCGGCTCCACCCCCGACGGCCGCAAGGCTGGCCAGCCGTTCGCCCCGGGTGCTAACCCCATGCACAAGCGCGATAGCCACGGCGCCATCGCTTCGCTGTCTTCGGTTTCCAAGCTCCCGTTCCGCGATGCTCAGGACGGCATCTCCAACACCTTCTCCATCATCCCGGGTGCGCTCGGCAAGGAGGACCAGGTGTTCTTTGGCGATATCGACCTTGATCAGCTGGGCGAGTAACTATTGTTAGTGCTATACTAACAATAACGATTACTGATTAGCGCGCCGGTTTCGGCCGGCGCCTATCGATCGAAGGAGACACATTATGAAGGTTTCTGAAGTTTCCGAGACTCAGGCCGATAACCTGGTCCACATGCTCGACGCTTACGCCGAGAAGGGTGGCCACCACCTGAACATCAACGTCTTCAACCGTGAGACGCTGCTCGACGCTCAGGCTCACCCCGAGAAGTACCCGCAGCTGACCATCCGCGTTTCCGGCTATGCCGTGAACTTCCACACGCTCACCAAGGAGCAGCAGGACGAGGTCATTTCGCGTACCTTCCACAACAAGTTCTAAAGGGATTTAACTCCCGCAGGATCGCCGGGGCTGTTTGGGCTACCTCCCAAAACGTCCTCGGACATGTAAGAAGCCCTCGCTGCGCACTTCGTGCGGCGAGGGCTTCTTGCGTCCTGCGGAATGTTTTGGGAGGTAGCCCAAACGGCCCCGGCGGGGTCCTGTGTAGTCACCCTTTAGGCGGAACTCTCCTAATGGGCTGAGCGTTCTGGATACTTGCTTGGTGGCTACCGTTTATCGCGTATAGCGACCGTTTGCGGAGTAAGTAACACTCATTACTAAACCGTGTAGAATCTCATGCAAGCACGGAGTATTTCAGGGAGACGCTGTCCTTTGTTGTGGCGAAGGGCGGCGTCTCTCTGGTGCTTGGGAGTCGTTGTTCAATTGGGCGACGGGCGTGTGCGTGTAATAAATAACCAACGTCGAGATGGGTCGTGATAAGAATGGGCAAGTACGTAATCGTGGTTGAGTCTGGGTCGGATGTGACGCCGGAGCTCTGCGAACGCTACGGCATCGTGCGCGTGCCCATGCATGTCACGATTGGTGACGAGACCGTCGAAGACGGATCGATCGACCCGCTTGAGATTTACTCGCGCTGCAACGAGTTTGGTGTGATGCCCAAGACCAGCGGTTGCTCGCCGGCGGATTTTGCGCATGTGTACGACCGCATCCACGCCGAGCGGCCCGATGCGACCATTTTGCATCTTGCGTATTCCGAGGTTACGACCTGCTCGCATCAGTCGTCGAAGATTGCGGCAAAGGGCCGCGATTACGTCTTCTCCATGGATACGCGCTTTGTGTCGGTGGGCCAGTCGCTTGTCGCCGTTGAGACCGCCAAGTATATCGAAGCCCATCCGGATGCTACCGTCGACGAGATTTTCGCCTTTACCAATTCGGTGATGGACCGCGTGCTGCTGGGCTTTGTTCCTACGGACCTTGCCTTCCTTAAGGCGGGTGGTCGCTTGTCCAACGTCGCGTTTCTTGGCGCCCATCTGCTCAAGATTAAGCCCTGCATTGAGGTAACGGGTGGCAAGTTCGTGGCGACTAAGAAGTTCCGCGGCTCTATGCTCAAGTGTGCCCGTGCCTTTATTGACCACATGGTTGCGAAGGGCGATATTGATTACTCGCACATTGGTTTGGCGTATTCGGTGGGTCTTTCCGAGGAGCTGCGCGACGACATGGAGGTCTACGCGCATGAACTCGGCTTTAAGGACATCACCTGGACTCAGGTCGGCGGTGTGATCTCGAGCCATTGCGGCCCGACCGCCTTTGGTGCGGTGCTTACGCTTAAGGCGTAAGGCCTGGCGTCTATCGATATCTATTGCCTCGGCGGCGGGCGGGTTGCGATAACCTTTCCGCCGCTCTTGCGTGGGGCCAAATAGGACAACCCAATTGGCCGCCAAACCGTTTCACCATCATGCGTATGGGCTAGAATGGCTCTGGCATTTTAATTGGCAATAACCAAAGAGAGGCAAGGTTGCGGGAATGGCTGAGATGACGCTTGAGGGTGTGGATGCTCGTCCCGAGGACTCTGCGTTTACCCTGGGTCGCGTACATTCGATTGAAACGATGGGAACGGTCGACGGACCCGGCATCCGCTTTGTGGTGTTTGTTCAGGGCTGCCCCATGCGTTGTGCGTATTGCCACAACCCCGATACCTGGTCGGTTAACGGCGGCACCATGGTGACCGTCGAGCACCTGATGGACGAATTCCAGAGTAACCATGAGTTTTACCGCAGCGGCGGAATTACGGTTTCGGGTGGCGAGCCGCTCCTGCAGCCCGAGTTTTTGGCCGACCTGTTCCGTGCAATGCACAACAACCCCGATGGCCGCGTGCATACTTGCCTTGACAGCTGCGGATATGCGTTTGACCCCAACCACCCCGAGAAGTTCGATGCTGTGCTCAACGAGACCGATATGGTGCTGCTCGACATTAAGCATGCCGATCCCGTCGAGCATAAAAAGCTGACCGGTTGCGATCCTGCACGCATCCTGGCGTTTGGCGATGAGCTTGCCCGTCGCAAGATTAAGGTTGTTATTCGCCACGTGGTGGTGCCGGGTATCACCGATACGGTGGAGGAATGCGAGAAACTCGGTCGCCTGATCGCTCCATGGCACAATGTGGTGGGTTTGGAGATGCTGCCGTATCACACGATGGGTGTCGTCAAGTACGAGCAACTGGGCATTCCCTATAAACTTGAGGGCGTGCCTCAGATGGATACCGTGCGCATGCCCGAGCTGCGCAACGCAGTCATGACGGGCATGAAAAAGCGCCGTGCGGAACTCAAAAACGCCATCGGCTAGCGGCACTCATTGGGGACAGACTTAAATGAGTGCCCCCGGCACCTAGTTGATTGCTAAGGAGCCCCGTCAAGTTGCGGCGGAATAGTTCTTGTTTTTCGGCTTATGCCGCCCAAACAGGAACTATTTCACCGCAACTGCGTTTTGGGCAAAGATGCGCAGCAGAATCGGTGTGTTTGCATAGAAACGCCTGTATTTTATTTAGAGACGCCTTAAACGCGACTGAATGTCTTCGGTAAGAAATGCCTGCTCGGTATTATGCTGCTCGTATATGAATGGTAACAGTCAGGAGACCACGTGCGAAAGGGCGCATCGCGGGACGAGTATGTGCCGCAGCATGGCAGCAGATATGAGACGAAGGGCACGTCTTCGCGTGGCCTTGCAGACGCTCGCATCCGCGGGGTGAAGATTGCCGCCATTGGGATGCTAACGTTGGCGGTTATTATCCTCGGAATTACCGCCAAAACCTACGCGTCGGAGCGAATGGCGCACCCAGATGCGTCAACGGTACAGATGCAAAACAAAAAGGTTTCTGAATCTAAAGCCACCGCAAGTCAAACCCTGTCGACAGCGAGCCTCAAGATGAGGCTTTCGAAGGCGGACTTTAACGATATTCCCTCAGGCGATACCGTGCAGACCTTCTCACTGGTTGATGACCAGATTCCCGCACTGGAGGATGAGAGCCTCGCCGCGCTCCAGGACGCCCTGAGTCGGGGCCAGGAGCTGGGCGATGTGGGTGCGGTGTTCTACGACCTGTCAAGCGGGAAGGGTGTGACGTATAACGCCGATGTCGAGGTCTACGGTGCGAGTAGCTACAAGGCGCTCTATGCGCCTTGTAGCTACTCGCACCGTAGACCTCGACATCGGCGTTATACGTCACACC
>JBPGZF010000054.1:0-6651 GCA_052033095.1 Collinsella sp. | reverse complement strand
GGGCGCGGGATACGGCTGCACGCGCCAAGACGAACCGCATGTGTGACATTGCAGCGTGTGCGTGCGCTCGTGATATGTAAGCGCGGTGGAGCAGTGGTTGCAGGTGGGAACGCAGCCGCACTCGCGGCACATCAAAAACGGCGCAAAGCCGCGGCGGTTATGCAGCAGCACGGCCTTCTCGCGGCGCTCGACTACACGCTCCAAGCCCTCCATCAAGGGTTTTGAGAACATGGAGCGGCTGCCGCGAGAAAACTCACGGCGCAGGTCGGCAATACGGACCGTGGGCAGCACGGCGTGTTCCGGACGCTCGGGCATCTCGACACGCGTCCAGGTGGCACCGTTATACGTGCCGCGACGGCAGCGGTCGAGGGCCTCGGCCGAGGGCGTGGCGGAGCCCAGTACGAGCGGACACCGATAGCGGCGCGCCATCTCAGCAGCCACCTCGCGCGCGTGGTAGCGCGGACTGGAGCCCTGCTTGTAGCTGGTCTCATGCTCCTCGTCGATGATGATGAGCCCAAGGTCGCTGAGCGGGCAAAAAAGCGCTGAGCGGGCTCCCACGACCACACGCGCGGCACCGCTGGCAACCATATCCCACTGGTCCAGGCGCTCGCCGGCCGAAAGGCGCGAGTGGAACACGGCGACCGTCTTGCCAAAGCGTGAGCGAAAGCGGCCGACGGTCTGGGCCGTCAGCGAAATCTCGGGTACCAGCACGCAGGCAGAGCGACCGGCTGCGAGCACGTGCTCGATGGCGGAGAGGTAAACCTCGGTTTTGCCGGAGCCGGTGACGCCGTCGACCAGCACCACGTCGCCATGAGCGTCCAGACGGGCGCGCTCAATCTGCGCGAGCGCCTGTTGCTGGCCGTTGGTAAGGGAGACCGGCGCCTTGCCACTTGCCGAGGACAGCGTGGTCTGCTCGCTGCAGCCACGCCACGCACGGCGCTCCTCCACCACCACGACGCCGCGCTTTTCGAGCGCCTTGATGGTCGCCGACATGCTGTTATAGAGAAGGTTGAGGTCGCGAGTCGTGACCGGGCCGCACTGCAGCGCCTCGATGAGCTGACGCTGACGGACCGCGGTCTTGGGCGGCGTATAGTCAAAGCCCTCGGGCGTGAGCATGACCCAGCGGTTTTGGATAGGCTTGACGGCGGGGCGCTCAACCATCCACACGCAGTCGTCGCCCTTGACCACACGCGGGCTGCCGCCCGGGGGCAAGAACAGGCGCAGGCACTCGGAAAGCGTCGCGACATACTCACGGCTCATCCAGCGTGCGATACGGGCGGCCTCGGCGGTAAAGAGCGGTTTGCTGAGGATAGCCTCGATAGGCTTGATACGCACGGGATCGAGGGTGTTGTTGCCCTGCAGGTCGCCCAGCTCGGGCGCGATATCGACGATATAGCCTGCGGCGGCACGGTTACCAAAGTGGACCAGGACCGTGGATCCGACCTGGACCTCGTTGGCAAGGGACCGAGGAATGCCGTAAGCAAACGGCTCGGACAGCGCGCGCGTTGGGATGTCGAGAACCACGCTCGCATAGGCGGCGATGGGCTCAGGTGCAGGCTTAGGCTGAGCCGAGGCAGCGGCAGGCACGGGCTTCGCCGGAGTCTCCTCCGGTTCCGGCAAACCAAAAAGCGACAGTTGTTGAGCCATACACCACCTCTAGCGAACGGACCTGAAAGGGCTGGGACAGAATAATCAGTAGTGTTTGTCCCAGCAACCCACTCATCGGTGCAGAAACAAGAGCCCCGCTCGGGTGAACGGGGCTCGGATACATGCATTTGCGCGTCTACTACAGCGCCATCGTGCGAGCGCGGTCGATACGCGCCAGGCAGTCGTCGCGGCCGACGAGCGCCATGGTCTCGCCCAGCGGAGGGCTCACCATGTTGCCGCAGACGGCGACGCGCACGGCCTGGAACACCACGCGCTTCTTGAGGTCCATCTGCTCGGGCAGCGGCTCAAGCGCGGCGTCGATGGCCTCGGCAGTCCACTTGTCCACGCCCTCGAGCGCGGCCTTGGCGGCATCCAGAATGGCGCCCATGCCTTCCTTAGCCAGGCCCTTGTTAACGGATTTCTCGTCATACTCGAGCGTCTCGGCCGTAGCAAAGATGGGAGCGGCGACGGTCACGGCGTCGGCCGGCATCTTGGTGCGCGGCTTGACGATGGCGGCAAGCGCATCAATCCAGTCCTCACCGTACTCGACGTTGCCCTCGATGAGACCTGCCTCGTGCAGTTCGGGGACCATGATTTCATCGGCAAACTGCGCGTCGGACATGCCGTTGATGTACTCGGCATTGATCCAATCGAGCTTCTTGGGATCGAAGGTCGCCGGGTTCTTGGAGATGCGGTCGAGCGAGAACTTGCTGGCTAGGACATCGCGCGGGATGATCGTGGTCTCGCCGTCGAGCGACCAGCCGAGCAGCGCCAGGTAGTTGACGAAGGCGTCGGAAAGGTAACCGGCGTCGCGGTACTCCTCCACCGAAGTTGCGCCGTGGCGCTTGGAGAGCTTCTTACCGTCGGCGCCCAGGATCATGGAGATGTGGGCGAACGTGGGCACGGGCGCGCCGAGGGCCTCGTAGACCATGACCTGGCGCGGGGTGTTGGACAGGTGGTCGTCGCCGCGGATGACATGGGTGATCTTCATCATGGCGTCGTCGACGACGGTCGCGAAGTTGTACGTGGGCGTGCCATCGGAGCGGAAGATGACAAAGTCGTCGAGCTCCTTGGCGTCGAAGGTCACCTCACCGTGAACGGCGTCGTGGATGACAACGTCGCCGCGGTCCTCGGGCACCTTGATGCGCAGGACGTAGGACTCGCCGGCCTCGATGCGGCGGCGGGCCTCCTCGGGATCAAGATCGCGGCAACGACGCTGATAGCCCTGGAAGGGGTCCTTGCGCTCCTGCGCGGCCTTGCGGTCGGCATCGAGCTGCTCCTTGGTGCAGAAGCAGGGATAGGCCTTGCCCTCATCCCAAAGCTTCTGGGCGGCCTGCTTGTACAGGTCCAGGCGCTCGGTCTGGGCATAGGGACCATAGTCGCCGCCCACCTCGGGGCCCTCGTCCCAGTCCAAGCCCAGCCAACGCATGGCGCGCAAAATGATCTGCGTGTTCTCGTCGGTGGAACGGGTGGGATCGGTGTCGTCGATGCGCAGGATGAACGTGCCGCCGTTTGCGCGGGCGAAAGCCCAGTTATAGATAGCGGTGCGGGCGCCGCCGATGTGCAGTTTGCCCGTCGGTGAGGGTGCAAAGCGGACGCGAACGTCTGATGCCATGGAAATCTCCTCGATTGCAGGATGGATGTCTAGCCGCACTAGTATAAAGCAACAAAGCAACCTCCGCACAAAGGGCACCGACCCACTCATTGGGGACAGACTTAAATGACTACCCAATGAGCACCCGACTGGTCATTTAAGTCTGTCCCCAATGAGTGGGTGCGGAAAGGGTGTGAATGTTTGATTTACGCGCTATGATGTGCCCTTGCATAGAGAGCCCGGCGGAATGGTAACGGTCGCCGGGACACGTTTTTGAAAGGACAATCATGTCAGAAGAACTTCGTTCCATTCCACCCCAACACGGGTCCTTTGTTTTTACGTCGGAGTCGGTGACCGAAGGTCATCCCGATAAGATCGCTGACCAGATCAGCGACGCCGTCCTCGACGCAATCCTCGCCAAAGAAATAGAGCTCCAGGAGCAGGGCTACATCGCCCCCAACGGCGTGCCTGCCAACGTGGAGAACGTCCGCTGCGCCTGCGAGACCCTCGTGACCACCGGCACCGTCATCGTTGCCGGCGAAATTCGCACCCAGGCCTACGTCGACGTACAGGAAATCGCCCGCGGCGTTATCCGCCGCATTGGCTACAACCGTGCCAAGTTCGGTTTTGACTGTGACACCTGCGGCGTTATGAGCCTCATCCACGAGCAGTCGCCCGATATCGCCCAGGGCGTTGACGAGTCCTTCGAGACCCAGACCGGCGCTACCACCGACCCGATCGACCTGATCGGTGCCGGCGACCAGGGCATGATGTTCGGTTATGCCTCCAACGAGACCAAGACCCTCATGCCCATGCCACACTACCTGGCAAGCCGCCTGGCCGAGCGCCTGGCCGCCGTGCGTCACGACGGTACCCTCGCCTATCTGCGTCCCGACGGCAAGACCCAGGTCACCGTGCGCTACGAGGAAGGCAAGCCCGTCGAGGTCACGACCATCGTCATCTCCACGCAGCACGCCGCCGAGATCGAGGACATGGGCAAGATCAAGGCCGACCTCATCGAGCACGTCATCACCCCGGTCATGGCCGCCGAGAACATGCCGTGGGACAACGCGGAGATCTACGTGAACCCCACCGGTCGCTTTGTCGTGGGCGGCCCCATGGGCGACACGGGCCTCACCGGCCGCAAGATCATCGTCGACACCTACGGCGGCTACGGCCGTCACGGCGGTGGCGCCTTTAGCGGCAAGGACTGCACCAAGGTCGACCGTTCCGCCGCGTATGCCGCGCGCTGGGTCGCTAAGAACGTGGTCGCCGCCGGTCTGGCCGACCGCTGTGAAGTCGAGCTCGCCTACGCCATCGGCGTTTCCAAGCCCCTCTCAATCATGGTCGACACCTTCGGTACCGCGCATGTTGCCGAGGACAAGATCGTCGAGGCCGTCGAGAAGACCTTCGACCTGCGCCCGGGCGCAATCATCCGCGACCTAGACCTGCGTCGCCCCATCTACGAAAAGACAGCAGCCTACGGTCACTTCGGCCGCGAAGACGCCGACTTCACCTGGGAGAATACCGACCGAGTCGAAGAACTCAAAGCAGCCTGTGGCCTGTAGGCTTACGAGAAAAGCCACAGCCAAATAGAAACACGCCAAAAAGAGGTACCGGAACAACCGGTACCTCTTTTTTATTAACCGGTGGCGAAGATGAGTCGACATGGGACGCAGAATAGGTTCCCAGCTGATGAATTTTGCAGCAAGCGTGCCCCTACCATGTATCCTAAGTTCCGAGGGCTTTAGTATTTGGTCGATCGCGAGTTCCGCACGAGCCGGAGAGCACTTAATGTGCTCTCCGTGCGAGTCAGGACTGTCCGAGCAGGCGACCAAATACTAAAGCCCTCGGAACGGCGGGACAGAGTATGCCCCGACCCTAGGGACGACGAGCCACGTAAAGGAGCACCCATGGCAGGCAAGCCGCAAACACTAGCTACGACCTCGGCATTCGAGATCTTGGGCCCCGTCATGGTCGGCCCCAGCTCATCGCACACCGCCGGCGCCCTGCGCTGCGCCCAAGTTGCCGCCAGCCTGCTGGAAGGCCGCATTACCAAAGTCACCTTTGGCCTGTGGAACTCCTTTGCCCACACCTACCGCGGCCACGGCACCGATCGTGCGCTCGTCGCGGGCATCCTGGGCCTCGACACCGATGACGAGAACATCAAGCAGGCCTTCGACCTCGCGCACGAGCAGGGCCTCGAATATCACTTTGACATCAAGGGCGACGACGCCTCCATCCACCCCAACACCGTCGACATCGACATGGTCGACGACACGGGCGCCACGGCCCAGGTCCGCGGTGAGAGCCTGGGCGGCGGCAAGATGCGCATCAGCCGCATTAACGGCGTCGGCGTCGACATCTCGGGCATGTACTCCACACTCTTCGTGGCGCACTACGACGTCCCCGGCGTGCTCGCCGCGCTCACCAACCTCCTCGCCTACGCCCATGTGAACATCGCCTTCTGCCGCACCTACCGCACCGAAGTGGGCGGCCAGGCCTACTCCGTCTTTGAGACCGACGGCGCGCCCGACGACACCGTTATCCCCATGCTACGCAAACTCGACAATGTCGATTACGCGACCTTTATCGAGCTCCCCGGTTCTGCCTCGTCGCTCTCCCCCGGTGTCTCGGCAAAGGAGATCTTCGACGACGGCGAGCAGCTGCTCGATGCGTGCGCCGAGCTCGGCCTGAATATCGGCGCCGTTATGGCCGTGCGCGAGGCGCGTCTGACCGGCGAGGCCCACGCCGTCGCCGCCATGCGCCGCGTGCTCGACGTCATGCGCGAGGAGACCACGGCCCCCATCGCCAATCCTCAGCGCTCGCTCGGCGGGCTTATCGGCGGCGAGGCCAAGCTCGTTGATGCCACCGACCGCAACGACTTGAGCGTAAGCCTGATGGGCGCCGTCCAGACCGATGCCGTGGCCCGCGCCATGGCCGTCCTTGAGCGCTCCGCCACAATGGGAGTGATCGTCGCCGCCCCCACGGCCGGCTCCGCAGGCGTCGTGCCCGGCTGCGTGCTGGCGCTCGCCGACCATCTGCAACTGGACGATGAGCAAGTCATGGACGCCCTCTACTGCGCCGCCGCCATCGGCCTCAACCTCACCACGAGCGCCTGCGTCGCCGGCGCCGAGGGCGGATGCCAAGCCGAGGTGGGAAGCGCGGCCGCCATGGCCGCCGCCGCGCTGGTGCAGATGCTCGGAGGCACGCCTGAGCAGGCACTCGACGCCAGCTCCATCGCCCTGAGCAACCTGCTGGGCCTGGTCTGCGACCCGGTGGGCGGCCTCGTGGAGGTGCCGTGCCAAAACCGCAATGCCATCGGCGTGGCCTCGGCATTTAGCTCGGCGCCGGCGACGCAGGCGCTCGTGGTGAGGTTGAGGCCGATGGCGGCGGCGCAGTAGAGGGCG
>JBPGZF010000053.1:0-6781 GCA_052033095.1 Collinsella sp. | reverse complement strand
TGGTTGGAATCGCCTATGGGCCGGGCTATGCTACCTTGACTATCTATATGACTTAAACGCAGCAAAGGAGCATCGAGAGAGCGAGCATGGCAAAAAACACCGCAAACTATGGTAACGACAGTATTCGTCAGCTCAAGGACGAGGAGCGCGTACGCCTGCGCCCCGCCGTCATCTTTGGCTCGGACGGGCTCGACGGCTGCGCGCATGCTGCCTTCGAGATCCTGTCCAACGCCGTTGACGAGGCGCGCCAGGGCTACGGCAAACTCATCACCCTTACCGCCTTTCGCGATGGCTCCATTCAGGTAGAGGACAACGGCCGCGGCTGCCCGCTCGACTGGAACCCTTCCGAAAAGCGCTTTAACTGGGAGCTCGTCTTTTGCGAGCTCTACGCTGGCGGCAAGTACAACAATAACCAGGGCGGCGACTACGACTTCTCGCTCGGCACCAACGGCCTGGGCTCCTGCGCGACCCAGTACGCTTCCGAGTACATGGACGTCACGGTTTGGCGCGACGGCAACAAGTACTCCCTGCACTTTAAAAAGGGCAAGGTCGTCGGCGCCAAAAAGAAGGCGCTCGAGATTGAGCCCAGCGACGAGAACCGTACCGGCACCACCATCAAGTGGCGCCCCGATCTTGAGGTCTTTACCTCCATCAGCATTCCCCATGATTGGTATCGCGAGACCATGCGCCGCCAGGCCGTGGTCAACGCCAACGTGACCTTTCGCCTGCGCATCGAGGGCGACGATGGCGAGTTTTCCGAAGAGGACTTCTGCTACCCCAAGGGCATCGAGGACTATGTGCTCGAGAAGGTCGGTGCCGACTACCTCACCGAACCCTTCTTTATCGAGGCCGACCGCCGCGGTCACGACCGCGAGGACCTGCCCGACTACAACGTAAAGATCACCGCATGCATGTGCTTCTCGCGCACCCTCACGATGCAGGAGTACTACCACAACTCCTCCTGGCTCGAGAACGGCGGCTCGCCCGAGAAGGCAGCCCGCAGTGCATTGACTAGCGCCATCGATGCCTACATCAAGCAACAGGGCAAGTACAACAAAAACGAGAGCGGCATCAAATGGCAGGACGTCCAGGACTGCCTGGTTCTGGTGACTAACTGCTTCTCCACTCAGACGTCCTACGAAAACCAGACCAAGAAAGCCATCAATAACCGCTTTATCCAGCAGGCCATGACGGCCTTCTTTAAGGAGCGCCTCTCGACCTACTTGATCGAGAACAAAGACGCTGCCAACAAGATCATGGAGCAGGTGCTCATCAACAAGCGTTCGCGCGAGAACGCCGAAAAGACGCGCCAGAGCATCAAGACCAACCTGCAACAGAAGACCGACATGGCCAACCGCGTGCAGAAGTTCATCGACTGCCGCTCCAAAGACAAGGACCGTCGCGAGATCTACATCGTAGAGGGCGACTCGGCAGCAGGCGCCATTCGCACGTCGCGCGATGCCGAGTTCCAGGGTGTCATGCCCGTCCGCGGCAAGATCCTCAACTGCCTAAAGGAAGATTATCCGCGCATCTTTAAGTCCGACATCATCATGGACCTCATGCGCGTGCTGGGCTGCGGCGTAGAGATCAAGGACAAGCGCATCAAGAACCTCGGTGCCTTTGACCTGGACAACCTCAACTGGAACAAAGTCATCATCTGTACGGACGCCGACGTCGACGGTTATCACATTCGCACGCTCGTGCTCACCATGCTCTATCGCCTAGTGCCCACGCTTATCGACGAGGGCTACGTGTATATCGCCGAGTCGCCGCTCTACGAGATCAACTGCAAAGAGAAGACCTACTTTGCCTACACCGAGCTCGAGAAGAACGGCATCCTCAAGGAGATTGGCGACCAGAAGTGCTCGATCAACCGCTCCAAGGGTCTTGGTGAGAACGATCCGGACATGATGTGGCTCACCACCATGAACCCCGAGACGCGCCGCCTGATCAAGGTAGAGCCCGAGGACGTCACCAAGATGGAGACCATGTTCAACCTGTTGCTGGGCAACGACGAGGCGGGCCGCAAGCGCCATATCTCCGAGCACGGCAAGGAATACCTGGACCAGCTGGACCTGCAATAGCAGTACATCGATAACGACGGCCCATAAGAAGTTCAAGAGGAAATCGTGGCAAAGAAGAAGACGAAGAACCAGCCAGAGAAAAAGCAGGTCAACGCCGAGAACGTCATCGGCCTGCACTCCGAGGTCACCGATCAGCCGATCACGCAGACGCTCGAGGTCAACTACATGCCCTACGCCATGAGCGTCAACGTCTCGCGTGCGTTCCCCGAGATCGACGGCTTTAAGCCCTCGCACCGCAAGCTGCTCTACACCATGTACAAGATGGGCTTGCTCAAGGGCGAGCGCCAAAAGAGCGCCAACATCGTGGGCCAAACCATGAAGCTCAACCCGCACGGCGACGCCGCAATCTACGAGACGATGGTGCGCCTGGCCACCGGCAATGAAGCGCTGCTTGCCCCCTTCGTGGAGTCGAAGGGCAACTTTGGCAAGTACTATTCGGGGGACCTGAGCTACGCCGCCTCGCGTTATACCGAGGCCAAGCTCTCCCCCATCAGCGCCGAGATCTTCAAGGACATCGACAAGGACCCGGTCGACTTCGTCGACAGCTACGACGGCGCCATGAAGGAGCCGCGCCTGCTGCCCACCACGTTCCCCAATATCCTCGTCTCGGCCAACAAGGGCATCGGCGTCGCCATGGCGTCCGACATTTGCGGCTTCAACCTCAACGAGGTCTGCACCGCTACGATGCACTACCTGCAGGATCCCGACTGCGACCTGCTCGAATATATGCCCATGCCCGACTTCTCGACCGGCGGCGAGATCATCTACCGCCGCGAGGAGATGGAGAAGATCATCGAGACCGGCCTGGGCAGCTTCCAGATTCGCTCCCGCTGGCGCTGGATTCCCGAAGAGCGCATCATTGAGGTCTACGAGATCCCCTACACCACCAAGACTGATGTCATCATCGAGCGCATCGTCAAGCTTTCCAAAGAGGGCAAGGTCAAGGAGATCGCCGACATCCGTGACGAGACCGACCTTTCGGGCCTGCGCATCGCCATCGACCTTAAGCGCGGTGTCGACCCCGACAAGCTCATGGCCAAGCTCTATCGCTCGACCACGCTGCAGGATTCGTTCTCGTGCAACTTCAATGTGCTGGTCGATGGTTACCCTCGCGTTATGGGCGTGCGCCAGATTCTGCACGAGTGGGTCAAGTGGCGTATTGAGTCCACGCGTCGCCGCATTAACTTTGACCTGGGCAAAAAATCCGAGCGCCTGCACCTGCTGCACGGCCTCGAGGCGATCTTGCTCGACATCGACAAGGCCATCGCCATCATCCGCGGCACCAAGCTCGAGGCTGAGGTTGTACCCAACCTTATGCGCGGCTTCGACATCGATGAGACCCAGGCAGAGTTTGTCGCCGAGCTCAAGCTCCGCAACATCAACGAGGAGTACATCCTCAACCGCACCAAGGACATCGCCAAGCTCGAGGGCGAGATTGCCGAGCTCGAGGAGATCCTCTCCAGCGAGGAGAACATCAAGAAGGTCATTAGCGACGAGCTGGCCGCGGTCAACAAGAAGTATGTGATGCCGCGCCGCACGGGCAGGATTGAGCCCCACGAGGTCATCGAGGTGAGCCTGGAGCCCGAGGTCGAGGAGTACCCGGTCACTATCATGCTCTCGCGCGATGGCTACCTTAAGAAGATGACGGACCGCGTGCTCAAGAAGGCGGCCACGCTCAAGTACAAGGACGGCGATAAGCCCTTTATCGAGTTCCCGTCCTCCAACACCCACGAGCTGCTGGTCTTTACCAATAAGAGCCAGGTGTACAAGTGCAAGGTTGCGGCGTTTGAGGACACCAAGTCGGCCCAGCTGGGCTCATACCTGCCGACCGATCTTGAGATGGAACCCGACGAGAGCGTCATCTGGGTCATCGACCCCGAGGACTATAAGGCCGACGTGCTGTTCGTCTTTGAGAACGGCCGCGTGGTCCGCGTCGCGCTTTCTGGATACGTCACCAAGACCAACCGCAAGCGCCTCAAGAACGCCATCTACGGCGGCAGCAAGCTGCTGTATGCCCAGGTGCTCAAGGAAGACCGCGACCTCGCGCTGGTCTCGAGCGACTATCGTTTGATGAACTTCAACACGTCGCTGCTCAAAACCAAGACAACCACCAACACGCAGGGCGTCCAGGCCTTTACCGCCAAGAAGGGCCGCTCGGTCACCACTGTCGGCACGACCGAGGAGATTCTTGGCACCGGAGTCTCGGCCGAGAAGTTCACCGCGCAGAGCCTGCCCTCCGCCGGTGCCCTCATGAAAGAGAACGACATGCCGAGTTTGTTTGACTAGGACGACGGCAGAACCGCCATAAGCTCTCAAAACGGCGGGGACTGGGGCGCAGTAAATGCTGCGCCCCAGTCCCCATGCATTACAGCAGCATCATCCCTATAGACAAAATGCCGCATAAAGTGGAACAGACATAAGCCCATCATTCATTCCAAAGGGCTTAGTCGATAGCCTGATAAGGCGCACGCCCGGATGGGTCTTTTTAAGTGAGGACAGGCTTCGAGATCTTGTGTTCTCTCCCGCCTTGACTTCAATCGCAGACAAGCATCCCTGCTTCTCTACTACAAAGTCGATTTCCGCACGATTATCTCGCGCCCAATAATGCAGCGGATAGCCCATGGCTGAAAGCTGTTGGGCAACGTAGTTTTCGGTAAGTGCACCCATGAATGTGCCGCCGATACCGGCAAGAATATCGGCGCGTTGAGCACCGGCCTTGGAGACGAGCAGCCCTGTATCCGCCTGATAGATTTTAAAAGCAGAAGGGTTAACGAAGGCCTCTAAAGGGCTTTCGATCTGCCCGACTAGGCTGCAGCGCGCCACCGTACCCGACAATACAAGCCAGTCGAGAGCATCTCCAAAGAGAGACGCATTGCCCCCCGCTCGCACTACCTTGTATTGAAATTTACGATTCTCTTTGGCAAGCTGCTGTGGAATGGAATCGAAGCACGCACGCGTCTTTGCGCTCAAGCGCTCATCAGCATATTTATTAGTGTCGGCGGAGTATCCGTCGAGAATAATCCGATGCTTTTCGGCCACATCAATGATTGACTGATCATCGATGTACGTTTGGACCGCCTCGGGCATTCCGCCAACAACAAGATACTGCCGATAGAGCCCAAGCGCCTTTTCATGAAGGCTTGGCGCAAGAGGACCCATAAACTCGAATGATGAGCGTATCTCGTCGACCAGCTGATCGTGCCCCATCGCCCAGAGAAACTCCTCGAAATCGAGTGGAGCCATCTCAATCAAGTCGGTCTTTCCGACGGGGAACGAATACGACTGATGGTTAATGGCAACCCCAAGAAGCGACCCAGCAGCCGCAACGTAATACTCGGGAGCATCTTCGCAAAAGTATTTAAGGGAAGTGAGCGCTTCCTCGCATGCCTGGATCTCGTCAATAAACAGTAAGGTTTTGCCAGGCACGATACGCTGTCCCGTACGAGCCTCGATCGCGCGTACGATCGAATGAGGGTCAAGACCGCCCGAAAAATCCGCTCGCGCCGACCGGTCGTTCTCAAGATTAACGTAGACAACCGATTCGAAAAGATCCTGAGCGTACGTTCTGAGCAGATAGGTCTTGCCACACTGGCGCACGCCTTTGACCAGCAAAGGTTTTCTATCAGCCCTGTCTCGCCATTCCCTAAGGAGCTCGTCTGCCTTGCGACGCATACGCAACCTTCCCTCATGAACTTCTGTTTGACAATATTTTAACGCGGATTAATTTGTTTTCAGTTATTTTCTGCGTTTAAAAATTGTTCTATACGGCACTTGAGGGAATACACCCCTATCTCTTGGTAAGGATAGCAAGCATTTCCACCAACGCTGATTGCCATGCGTTCTTCTTGTCCTTAGGCGAGCTTGCGAGCGAGCTCTCGCACCTCTTCCAGCTTGGACGAAGAGGCCATGCTGTCGCGCTCGGTCATACCGCTGATGGTGACAATGCCCTGGTCCTCCCACTTGCAGTACGCGCAGGTTGACTTGTACATAGCGATCGCCGCATCATAGACACCCTCGCTGTGGCTATCGAGCAAAAGGGCCGTCTTGGTGAACGGGAAACCCGTGGCACCGAAGGCGTACAGGCGGTCGATGGCGGCTTTCTCCTGCGCGGTGATATCGAACCAGTAGATGGGCGAAGCGAAGACAACCATGTCGGCGTCTATCAGTGACTCGATCACATCGGCCATGTCGTCCTTCTGCACACAGGTGCCCTCATGGGCAAAGCAGTACTGGCATCCCAAGCAGCCGGCGATCTTCTTGCTGGCAACGCGGACGACCTCAACCGCATTACCGCCCTCACGCGCGGTCTCGGCAAACACCTCGACCATGGTATCGGTATTGGCGCCCTTACGCGGGCTACCACTCAATACAACGATTTTCATAGGATTCCCTCTCCTTCATGCTGCAGGCGCGCGGCATGTTTTTTTGTAACCAAAATGAATGGAGTTAATCAATCGCCTCGTTTCAGCTACTCCCACTCAATGACTAGAGCCCTGGTGTAATTGGCTGGATCACCGTTCCGGGAACCGGTATCGACCTACCTGTCCGCCAAGCTCCTTCTTCAGCTTCAGCCTAGTATCTGACTCGCGCCGTTATAAGCGAAAACCGAAGAGATGCGTCTTAGCCAAGAAAATAAGGTTAGCCTTATCTTACTTCATGATTCGTGTGTTATAGTTAGATAGCTCTAACTGTTTGGG
>JBPGZF010000052.1:0-6852 GCA_052033095.1 Collinsella sp. | reverse complement strand
TTCCTGCGGGGCATTTCCGATGCCTCCCTTTTCTCGAACCTTAATTTCAAAGTCCAAGAAATGGGATGCAGTTCAAATGCGTGAAAACGCTCATTTAAGTCTGTCCCCAATCAACATATCGCTCAAAAGAAAAGCCTCCACAGGTTTCCCCGCAGAGGCTTTCGCTACAAGAACTATTTGTCGGCGTCGGTGTTGCCGTCAGCGTTGACAGCATTGCCATCACCGGCATCATCGGATGCGGCTTCGGCATCCTCCTGCATGGCCGCCTGCGCAAAGGCCGCAGCATCAGCCGCCAGCTCCTCCTCGCTCATGCGAGGCGAGCGCTTCTTGGTCGGCATGCCGGCCGCCTTGGCGTTGCGCTCCTCCTTGGCCGCCAGGATATCGCCCTCGCGCTCAAGGTAAGCATCCCACTCGTTGTCGAGCAGGGCGTTCACGGCGTCGCCTTCGACGGTCTCGCGCTCAAGCAGCACCTTCGCCATCAGATCGAGCTGATCGCGACGGGCATCCAAAATCTCGACCGCACGGCGATGGGCTTCGCGCATGATGCGCTGAACCTCGATATCAATGCGGCGCGCCGTCTCCTCGGAGTAATCCTGGTGATCGGCATAGTCGCGGCCCAGGAATACCTGATGCTGCGCCTCGCCAAAGACCTGAGTGCCCAGCTCCTCGCTCATGCCCAGACGTGTGACCATCTCGCGCGCCATCTTGGTCGCGCGCTCCAGGTCGTTGCTCGCGCCCGACGTGATGTCGTCGCACATGAGCTCCTCGGCAACGCGGCCGCCCAAGAACACGGCAAGCTCGTCGAGCATCTCGTTCTTGGTCTTGAGGAAGTGGTCCTCCTGCGGAAGCTGCAGCGTGTAGCCCAGCGCCTGACCGCGGCTGACGATCGAGATCTTGTGAACCGGATCGGAGTGCTCCAGGATGTGGCCCACCAGAGCGTGGCCGCTCTCGTGGTAGGCAATCGTGGTGCGCTCGGCCTCGGTCATCACGCGACCCTTGCGCTGCGGTCCGGCAATCACGCGCTCCATCGATTCCTCGACCTCGTCCATCGAGATCACGGAACGATGACGGCGAGCGGCCAGCAGCGCAGACTCGTTGAGCAGGTTCGCCAAATCGGCACCGGTAAAGCCAACGGTCATCTGGGCGAGCTTCTCAAACTTAACGTCCTCGTCCATCGGCTTGTTCTCGGCATGCACGCGCAAGATCTGCTCGCGGCCCTTCACATCCGGACGGTCGACCGTAACCTGACGGTCAAAACGACCGGGACGCAGCAGCGCCGGATCCAGAATGTCAGGGCGGTTGGTGGCGGCGATCAGGATGACCGACTCGCTCTCCTCAAAACCGTCCATCTCGACAAGCAGCTGGTTGAGCGTCTGCTCGCGCTCGTCGTGACCGCCGCCCAAGCCAGCTCCGCGCTGACGTCCCACGGCATCGATCTCGTCAATAAAGATGATTGACGGAGCCTGAGACTTGGCCTCCTTAAAAAGGTCGCGCACGCGGCTGGCGCCGACACCCACGAACATCTCGACAAAGTCGGAACCCGAGATGCTAAAGAACGGCACGCCCGCCTCGCCGGCAACGGCCTTGGCCAGCAGGGTTTTACCGGTACCCGGAGGGCCAACCAGCAACACGCCGCGCGGAATCTTGGCGCCCAGCTTGCGATAGCGGTCCGGATCGCTCAAAAAGTCGCGAATCTCCTCGAGCTCCTCGACTGCCTCGTCCACACCGGCAACATCCTCAAACTTGACCTTGGGGCGCGTTGCCTCGTTGGTCTTGGCGTTGGTCTTGCCAAACTGCATGTTCCTGTTGTTGGCGCCCATCATCTGGCGCATAAAGTAGAACATGATGGCGATCAGGGCGATCGTCGGAAGCACGCTCATCGCCAAGTCGCCCCAAAAATCGGGGTCATTGGTGTTGACGATGTACTTGGTATCGGGGTGCTCCGCCATAAGCTCGGCAAGCGAATCGGAGCCGACATAGGTCGAGGAGAAGCTCTTGAGCTCGCTCGTGTCACCCTTGTCCTTTTTCGTCTTCCAGTAATGACCCGCCACGCTTCCGTCTTGAACCGTATAGGTCAAATCTTCGACGCGATCCTGCTTAATGGCGTTGACCATCTCGCTCGTCGCGAGCTTTACGGTATTGCTGGAATTGGCAAAGCCGGAGCCCATGTTAAAGAAGGCGTAGCCCAGAAGCGCGCAAGCCAAAATAAAATACAGCCAGCCCGTACGCGTGGGCTTCTTGCCTCCGGGCATCCCCGGGATCTTAGGCTCCCGGGGAGTCTGGGAATTGTTATCGTTACGGTCGTCGGGCATCTTACGAATAAACCTCCGGTTTCAAAATGCCCAGATACGGAAGGTTACGATAGCGCTCGGCATAGTCGAGGCCGTAGCCCACCACAAAGGCATCGGGGCAATGGGTTCCAACATACTTGGGCGTGACGGCCGAGGTACGGTCCTCAACGTCCTTCCACAGGAAGGCGGCAACCTCCAGCGAGGCGGGCTTGCGGCTCTCGAGGTTCTTCATCAGATACTTGAGCGTCAGGCCCGAGTCCAGAATGTCCTCGACGATCAGCACGTCGCGACCGCGGATGTCGATATCCAGGTCCTTAATGATACGCACGATGCCCGAGGACTTCACACCGTCGCCATAGCTCGAAACAGCCATGAAATCGATGTTGGTCGGCAGCTCGATCTTGCGCATCAGGTCGCCCATAAAGACCACGGCGCCGCGCAGGACCGCAATCAGCACCAGATCCTTACCCGCGTAGTCGCGAGTAATCTGCTCGCCTAGGCGAGAGACGATACCGTCGATATCCTCCTGCGTAAACAGAACCTTCTCGATATCCGGATGTTGAGAAGCCATGACAACCCTTTCTTGTGCTTATCGCCCACGCACCGCCGCATGGACGCGAACTACACATTCTAGCAGCGCACGGGGTATATTTACCAGCACGTGCGCCATCAGCGCGGGAATACCGTCAACGTCGCACAGAATAGCTGGCGCGAAGCGCTATTCCGCATCGACCACACGAAGCAGATATGCCACGCGCGTTGCGGCCGTGCATTTAAAACGCTCGTCCGCGCGAACGCCCGCGACCCATACTACGGCACCTCCCGGAGCCGTTCTTACCACGGGTACGCCAGAGCGGTCTGAAACAGGAATGCGCGCCTCGTTCAACAGGTCTGACACTTTCTTGCTTCGGCCGTTCATCCCCAACGGGCACATCACGTCTCCCGGCACAGGGCTATCCACCCACAGGCGCGCCGATCGTGCCTCGGTGGGGATCTCCCCGCGCGAGCCGGCTAACATCCGCTCGCCATCGCGGTCGGCAAACCCTAGGGCCGCCGCATCCACCAAGGCCGCAACCTTTCCGGCAGCAGCAAGCTCGCGGGCACGGTGCACGATATCGCACCCCGGCTCCACAGCCATCGGCTCCGCTGTCAGCATATGCCCCGCCCCCAGCGGCAGACAACCGGGAACGGAGATCCAATCGGCCACTAAACCCTCGCGCGCCGCCGGGGCCTTGAACGCCAGCATGCCAAACTCCGCACGGGCATCAATTCCCGCAGGAAGCGTAACCGAGCCCGAGCCCGCAGCGACGCAGGCGAGCACGCGCTCCACGTGCCGCATCTCCGGTCGCGCGTCGGGATCGATGCGCTTAATCGCCAACCGCACGATACGCCGTGCAATCACAACCTCAGCGGCGGCAAGACGGCGCGCATCGAGCACCAGTGCGCCCGCCGCTTCCTTGCGCAGGCAGCTTCGAAACGCCTGTGCCGAAAGCTGGGAAAGAAAGGCGTCTTCGTCGCCCAGAATTTCGCAAGCGGCGCCAATCGTCTTACAGACGCTCGCGTTGCGCCGTGCCACCACCGGCATCACCCGATGGCGTACATAGTTGCGCAGGTACGAAACGTCCTCGTTGCTTTCATCTTCCCGCCATGGCTGACCGTGCACCTGCAGATAGCTCACGAGCTCATCGTGCGTGAGGTCGAGCAAGGGGCGAACCACAATGTTCCGACGGCGCGGAATGCTCGATAGACCCGCGGGACCCGACCCTTTAATGGCATTCATCAAAAATGTTTCCGCGCGGTCCGACGAAGTATGCGCGGTACAGATACGAGCCGCCGTCCGCGGTGCGCCCGATTCAGCACAAAGTTCGCGAACATATCTCCGTGCCGCGGCATAGCGCACCTCGCGAGCCGCAGCCTCGATATTGCCCGATTCGTCATCAAAATAGGCATGCTCAACACACAGCGGCAAGCCGTATTGCGCGCACAGGTCACGTACAAAGGCCTCGTCGCCATCGGATGCCTCCCCGCGCAGATGATGGTTTACATGCAGCACGTGCAATCGCTCGCGCGCAATGGGAGCGACGCCGCGCCCGTCCTGGATATCCAGCTTTGATGTGCAAGCCATAAGGAGCAGCGCCGTCGAGTCCGCACCGCCTGATACCATGAGCACTACGGGGGCAGCGGCCCGCCGCGTTGCCAGGGCGCTCTTATCCGTCCTCGGCGCGGCATGATGTCCATAGTGCTGAGATACCGTTGGCATTCGCTTCCTCCTCTATTCGTCCGCACTCATTGTATCCTTTGGAATCTTATGTCTCGCCTGCACCTTCATATCCTCGGCAGCGGCTCAAAAGGCAACTGCGCACTCGTCGAGGGGCCTCAGGGGCTCATCATGATCGACAACGGCCTGTCCCGCCGCGAGACACTTAAACGCATGGCGGAGCTTGGCCTCTCGGCAGACGACGTCGCCTCTCTTGTAATCACCCATGAGCATGGTGACCATATCAAGGGGCTCGATGTATGGTGCAAGCACTGGCATGGTCCCCTCTTTGCCAGCAGGGACACCCTTTCATGCAAAGAAAACCTCGCACACCTGCCCGTAGAGGAATTTGACCCCGGCGACACGCTCCCCATTGCCGGCATCCACGTGCAAACCTACTCAACATCGCACGATGTCATCAATCCTGTCGGCTATCGATTCGACACCCTCGATGATTCTATCGGCTTTGCCACCGACACCGGAGAGCTATCGAGCCAAGCCATGAACACCCTCAAAGATTGTCGAGTCCTCGCGCTCGAAAGCAACCACGATGTGACCATGCTGCGCGAGGGAGAATATCCCCGCTTTCTTCAGGAGCGCATCCTGTCTGCAAGGGGGCACCTCTCCAACGACCAAGCCGCCGAAGCCGCGCGCGAACTCGTTACCGATCGCACCGAACAGCTCATTGCCATGCATATCAGCCAGGACAATAATCGTCCAAGCCTTACCGTCAAAAGCTATGCCAACGCGCTTGCTGCAAGTCTCGATGATGAACTCGGCAGTTCTGCCACCCGTCTTCAAGGGCCACGGAAGCTCTCGATACGCCCTGCAAGTCAGTATCAACCGACAACTATTCAATAGCCCCTCAAGACAACAAAAGGGGGCTGGGAATCACTTCCCAGCCCCCTTAACTCATACTCTCGATTGAAGCAGAGCCATCGTTAGTCGATGGAGATCTTCGTGACGTTCTTCTTCTCGACGATCTTAGGAACCGTAACGGTGAGGATGCCGTCAGCATACTTTGCAGAGAGGCCCTCGCTCGAAGCGTCCTTCAGATATACGCCACGCGTCGCGCTGTACGAGCTAAACTCCTTCTGGAGGAAGTTCTTACCCTCGTTTTCGGCGCTCTCCTCGACGTTCACGCTGATGGACAGGCGACCCTCATTGAGCTCAACGTCGATGTCATCCTTGGCGACACCGGTCAGATACGCCTTGACCTCGTAGCCATCGCCCTTATCCTCAACGTCAACGGGAAACGCCTTGGAAGCAATCGAGTTGTTTGCAAGGTCGGTCATATCATCAAACAGATCGAACAGCGAGCTAGCAGAAGGACGAACGCCAAAAACCGAACGATAAGGAACCATGCTTGCCATGTTTACCACTCCTTTTAAGGACTGCCGAGCCATCTTCTAGGTGACTGGGACTTCTTTTGACGCTCTTATATATGCCCACCCAGTGCTCATATATACATCGACTATAAAGTTTTTTGAGTCCAGTACTATAAGCATATCTAAGTGTGTATGACTAAGGTTTTAGTAAGGTTAAGGTTCTTTGAACCAGAGCTTAAATAACAAGTATGTTCGCAGCTACAAATAACAAGGGGCTTACAATGAGCGCGTACACGTTGTTGGTAACGAGCTAAAGGGCATCATGGACGACCAAAACCAGAACAATATGTTTATGCCGACGCAGGGCGAAGATACTTCTACGCAGCCGCCACGGTTCCATCGCCCCCACATCTCGCAAGAGCCCATCAATGACCCAGAGCCCGATTATGTGACGAGAAACCGATATCAAACGCTCGAGGATGCCCAAACGGGACGTAGACATATGGGCGTCGCCTCGGGAGACCCTGTATATCTGAAAGACGCACCATTATCTAAAAACAGCGCAGCTAGTGATGAGCCGATGAAAGCATCCGCCGCTCATCAACAAAGAGGGCCTCGACCCAAGCAAACCTTGACGCATTCGGCTCGCTATCTCGAAACGCCAAAACAGGGAAAGTCAATCTTCGTTTCGTCAAGTAAACGACGCAAGCAGCATCAGCTGACAATCCTGCTTATGATCATTGCGGCCATAGCAGTTGCCCTTGTTATACGATTTATTTTCTTTAAATAAAGTCTCAATACCAAAAACAACAAGATCGTCTGGTGTAATTGAGTCATTTACACCCCGTAAACGCAAAAAAGGGGGAGGCCGCGAGGCCTCCCCCTTCTTCATTCTCGATGACGGCTCGGTGCCGTCCACCGGTCAGCGGCGCCCTGGCCTCCCACGGGCTGGCCCCGCAGTACTCTCGGCGCGATG
>JBPGZF010000051.1:0-7281 GCA_052033095.1 Collinsella sp. | reverse complement strand
CCCGCAAAGGTGAGCGCGGCGACCTCGCCAAGCGAAAAACCCGCACAGGCGGCAGGTACCACGCCGCGCTCACGCAGGGCGGCAGCCACTGCCAAATCGTGAACGAACACGCACGGCTGCGTGTTCTCGGTCTGCGAGAGTTCCTCCTTGGAGGCGCTTCGGCACTGCTCACTGGTTCCCGGGCGCACCTCGTCGACAATGGCGAACACCTCGGCGGCCGCCGGCGATGCCTCGATCAGGTCGACGCCCATCGCGGGGTGCTGGGCGCCCTGGCCGGCAAACAGAAACGCTACGCCACCCATGCGCACGCACCCTTCAGGACGTGCTCGGCGCCATCGACTAGGTCGTCAACGATTTCACGTGCACTTTGGCGCTCGTTGACCATGCCGGCAATCTGTCCACACAAAAACGAGCCCTCTTCGTAATTGCCGTCCTTGGCGGCCTTGCGAAGGGCGCCCGTGCCCATGGCCCCGAGCTCCTCGACGCTTACGCCCGCCGCCTCGCTCTTGGCGTAGGCGTTGGTGAAGGGGCTCTTGAGGGCACGCACCGGGTGTCCCGTCGAGCGGCCGGTCGCACGCGTCGAGGTGTCGTTGGCCTTCAGGACCATCTCCTTGTACTGCTCCGATACGGTGCACTCATCTGCGATCAGAAAGCGCGTACCCACCTGCACGCCGGCGGCGCCCAGCATAAAGGCGGCCGCCACGCCGCGGCCATCGGCGATACCGCCAGCCGCAACCACGGGAATATCGACCGCATCGACAACCTGCGGCACCAGTGCCATCGTCGAGGTCTCGCCAATATGGCCGCCTGATTCGGTACCCTCGGCAACCACGGCAGTGGCTCCACGACGCGCCACGAGGCGCGCCAGCGCCACCGAGGCAACGACCGGGATGACCTTGATGCCCGCCTCGTTCCACGCCTTCATGTACTTGGTGGGATTGCCGGCACCCGTCACGACGACCGGCACCCGCTCGTCAATCACGACCCGCGCGACCTCGTCGGCAAACGGGCTCATGAGCATGACGTTGACGCCAAAGGGCTTATCCGTCCTGGCGCGCAGCTCATGAATCTGGTCGCGCAGCCAGTTGGCGTCGGCGTTCATGGCCGCGATAATCCCTAAGCCGCCCGCCTCGGACACTGCGGACGCCAGCGAGGCGTCGGCGATCCAGGCCATACCGCCCTGGAACACGGGCTTTTCGATGCCGAGCAGATCGCAGAGAGGAGTCTTGAGCATCTCTACTTCTCCAATGCCGCCTCGACCGTATCGGCGAACTCGCCGACCGTCTTGGGGTTCCCCTCGGTATCGAGCTGGATGCCAAACTCGTCCTCAACGGCGACGAGGATCTCGACGGTGCCCAGACTGTCGAGACCAATCTCCTCGAGCGTGGACTCGGGCTTCATCTCGACGTCGTCAAGACCGGCGGTCTCGCGGATAACATCGCAAACGCGCTCGAAGGTCTTCTGATCTGCCATGGTAGTTCTCCTTTGTTTGTGCCCTAGGGGCGTTTTTATTTCCTATGTGCGACTACTCCCAACGAAGTAGATAGCCACCTATATCCAGACCGGCGCCAAATCCAACGAGGGCGATGGTATCGCCCGCATTCAGTGCGTCGGTGCGTGCCAGCCGGTCAAGCGCAAAGGGAATGCATGCGCTCGAAATGTTGCCGGTCTCGCGCAGCGTTCGAACCACGCGCTCGTCTGGCACGCCGAGGCGCTTGACCGCCTGACTCAGGATTCGTTCGTTAGCCTGATGGAATACAAAATGGTCGATGTCTTCGACCGAAATGCCCGCATCGCCCGCAAGCTTATGGACCGTGTCGCAGATGGCGTTGACGCCGAACTTGAACACGCGGCGGCCATTCATGGACAGCACGCTCTCGCTATCTGCAGAGGCCTTAAACGGCGAGGTGCCGACCAGACCGGGTACGCGCAACGTCTCGACGTCGGGCGCCGTCGAAAGCTCAACGGCAAGGGGGTTGTCTCCCCCAGCTCCAATCACTGCGGCGCCTGCCCCATCGCCAAAGAGCACGCAGGTGGCGCGGTCGGTCCAGTCGAGCGTGCGCGTCATCTGCTCGGCAGCAACGACAAGCACGCGCTCGGCACGGCCGCGGGCGATATAGCCCTCGGCGACATCGAGCGCAAACACGAAGCCGGCACAAGCCGCCGAGACATCGAAGGCAGGGCACGTCGCGCCCAGACGCTCGGCTACGGCACACGCCTCGGCGGGAACAAGATGGTCACCCGTTGTCGTCGAGCAGACGATCAGATCCAGCTGGCTCGCGTCGATTCCGGACACTTGGAGTGCCCGCTCGCTCGCCGCTACGGCAAGGTCGTCAAGTGACTCGGCGGTGCAGACGTGGCGGCTCTTGATACCTGTGCGAGTAAAAATCCACTCATCCGAGGTATCGAGGAACTCAGATAGCTCGTCATTGGAAACACTGCGCTCAGGAAGCGCCGAGCCTGTTCCAAGAATCGTGAAACCCATCACTAACCTCCTTTGAGTTGTTGACGTGTTTACATCGACCAAGAGAGGATAGCGCATTTTAGTCGTTGTTGACGTGTTAACATTAAATTGTCCAAATGCGACAAAGGCTTCACATTGTGTCTATCTCTCGACACCATTGCGCGATTGCCTTATTAACTTAGGAGGTAGCAGCTGTTATGGATTCTCGTTTAACGATAGTCGACGTAACCGGATCGACCAACGATGACCTGCTCGAAGCAGGAAAACAGGGAGAGCCGCACGGCACGGGACTTGCCGCCCGGACTCAGACGGCAGGACGCGGCCGGCGCGGCCACAAGTGGGATTCAACCGCCGGCAACCTATTGCTTTCGATTGTCCTGCGTCCATGCGTTAATCCTGCAAAGTACTCTGGTCTTGCCGCCATCAGCGGCTTAGCGGTGCTCGAGGCGCTCGAAAAGCAGGGTCTTGCAAACGAGATTGGCCTCAAATGGCCCAACGACCTGGTCGCGCGAGGACGCAAGCTCGGCGGCATTCTGGTCGAGGCCGCACGCGATAACGAAGGCAAACCTTTCGCCGTCTGCGGCATTGGCGTCAACGTAAACTACACGCCCCAAGAGGTGCCCGATGGCGGCCTGGCGGCAATTGGCCTCTCGGATCTCAACGAGAACGTTCCCGCCGTCGACATGCTCCTCGATGAGGTCTATCACGCGGTTATAGACGCTGTAGATGCCTGGGCAGAGCGCCTCAACGCCATGGAAGAAAACGCCGGACCGCTCGCGCCCGTCCACGACGAATATGTCGCACACCTCAATTGGATTGGGGAGCACGTTATCGCCCGCTCCCCCGCTGGAGACGAGCTGGCACGCGGCATATTTAGAACGGTCGACGATTGCGGCCGCGCAAGCATTGAGACCGAGAGCGGCTTGTGCGTCTTCCACTTCGAAGAAGCGTCCTTGCGCCCCCTGAGCGAATAGGGCGCCGCAGCCATCAGCTCGGCAGACGAATTCGCTATCCCAAAATCTAAACTCAAAACAAAAGAGCCCCGCTACCAAGATGGCAGCGGGGCTCTATAAGCTATGAGCGATATCGCTTAGAGCTTGATGTCGATGTCGACGCCAGCGGGGAGGTCGAGACGCATGAGCGAATCAACGGTGCCCGAGGTGGGGTCGAGGATGTCGATGAGACGCTTGTGGGTGCGCATCTCGAACTGCTCACGGGAGTCCTTGTTCACGTGCGGCGAGCGGATAACCGTGTACAGATTGCGCTCGGTGGGCAGGGGGACAGGACCGGAAACGCGAGCGCCGGTCTTCTGAGCGGTCTCAACGATGAGCTTCGCGGACTGATCGACGACCTCGTGATCATAGCCCTTGAGGCGAATGCGGATCTTCTGGGTAGCCAACTTAAACCTCCAAAGAGTGCGAGAAGTGTTCTCGCAGGATTACGTAACAGGGAGCTCGAACTTAGGCGTTCTTGCTCATGACCTCGTCCACGATGGACTTGGGCGCGGGCTCATAAGAGTCGAACTGCATCGTGTAGGATGCACGGCCCTGGGTCTGGGAGCGAAGGTCGGTAGCGTAACCGAACATCTCGCCCAGCGGCACCTTGGCACGGATGAGCTTGCTGTTCTTGCGATCCTCCATGCCCTCGATCTTGCCGCGGCGACCGGAGAGGTTGCCCATAACGTCGCCCATGTACTGCTCGGGGGTCTCGACCTCGACAGCCATGATCGGCTCGAGCAGCTGCGGATCGGACTTCCTGAGGGCGTCCTTGATAGCCATGGAACCGGCGATCTTGAAGGCGGCCTCGGAGGAGTCGACCTCGTGGTAAGAACCGTCGAACAGGGTGACCTTAACGTCGAGGACCGGGAAGCCGGCGATAACACCGGTGTTCAGGGCCTCCTGGATGCCCTTGTCGATGGACGGGATGTACTCCTTGGGCACGACGCCGCCGACGATAGCGTTGACGAACTCGTAGCCGAAGCCCTCCTCCATCTTCTCGAGCTTGATGACGGCGTGGCCGTACTGACCGCGACCGCCGGACTGACGGACGAACTTGCCCTCAGCCTTCTCGACGTCGTGACCAGCGGTCTCGCGGTAGGCAACCTGGGGCTTACCAACGTTAGCGTCAACCTTGAACTCGCGGAGCAGACGGTCGACGATGATCTCGAGGTGCAGCTCGCCCATGCCGGCGATGATGGTCTGGCCGGTCTCGTGGTTGGTGGACACCTGGAAGGTCGGGTCCTCCTCGGCGAGTTTGGTCAGAGCGAGGGACATCTTGTCCTGCTCGGCCTTGGTCTTGGGCTCGATGGCAACGTCGATAACGGGCTTAGCGAACTCGATCTTCTCGAGGACGATCTCCTTGCCCTCTTCGCACAGGGTGTCACCGGTGGTGGAGTTCTTGAAGCCAACGCAAGCGACGATGTCGCCGGCGGCAGCGTCGTCACGGTCGATACGCTCGGCAGCGTTCATCTCGAGGATGCGGCCGAGGCGCTCGCGCTGACCGTTGGAAGCGTTGACCACGTAGGAGCCGGACTCGGCACGGCCGGAGTAAACGCGGACATAGGTGAGCTTACCGACGAACGGGTCGGTCATGATCTTGAAGACCAGACCGGAGAAGGGCTCGTCGAAGGAAGGATGACGCTGGATCTCCTCGCCGGTGTCCGGATCGGTACCGGTGACGGCCTCGACGTCGAGCGGGCTGGGCAGGTAGTCGACGACAGCGTCGAGCAGCTCCTGAACGCCCTTGTTCTTGTAGGCGGAGCCCACGAAGACGAGGTTGAGCTCGTTGGCCAGAACGCCCTTACGCAGAGCCGCCTTGAGCTCCTCGACGGTGAAGTCCTCCTCCATGAGGATCTTCTCCATGAGCTCGTCGTCAAAGCTGGCAGCAGCGTCAAGGAGCTCCTCGCGCTTGGTGGCAGCGATGTCGGCAAACTCAGCCGGGATCTCGTCCATCGGCTCGGGGTAAGTCATACCCTTCTCGTCGGCCTTGAAGTCCCATGCAGTCATGGTGACCAGGTCGATGACGCCCCAGAAGTTGTCCTCGGCGCCCATCGGGACCTGAGCGGCCACGGCGTTAGCGTCGAGACGATCCTTCATGGTCTCGATAGCGTTGAAGAAGTCAGCGCCCACGCGGTCATACTTATTGATAAAGGCGATGCGGGGGACGTTGAAGGTAGAAGCCTGACGCCAAACGGTCTCAGACTGGGGCTGAACGCCGGCAACGGCGTCGAAGACGGCAACAGCGCCATCGAGGACGCGCAGGCAGCGCTCGACCTCGGCGGTGAAGTCAACGTGGCCCGGGGTGTCGATGATCTGGATGCGGTAGTCCTTACCGTCCTTGTTCCAGAAGCACGTGGTAGCAGCGGAGGTAATGGTTACGCCGCGCTCCTGCTCCTGAACCATCCAGTCCATGGTGGCAGCGCCCTCATGGACCTCACCGATCTTGTGGGTCTTACCGGTGTAGTAAAGAATACGCTCGGTCGTGGTGGTCTTACCGGCATCGATGTGGGCCATGATGCCGATGTTACGGGTATCGGAAAGCTTGTACTTAGGCTTAGCCATGTTAGTTCCTTACCTTAACTTACCAACGATAGTGAGAGAACGCGCGGTTGGCCTCGGCCATCTTGAAGACGTCCTCACGCTTCTTGACGGAAGCGCCCAGGCCGTTGGAAGCGTCGAGGATCTCGTTGGCGAGACGCTCGGCCATGGTCTTCTCCTTGCGAGCGCGGGAGAAGTTGACGATCCAGCGGATGCCCAGAGCGGTGGAACGACGGGAGTTGACCTCCATCGGGACCTGATAGGTAGCGCCACCGACACGCTTGGGCTTAACCTCGAGCGTGGGCTTGACGTTGTCCATAGCCTTCTTGAAGGTAGCGAGAGCGTCGCCACCCTCGGACTTCTCGGCAACGATCTCGAAAGCGGTGTAAACGATGCGCTCAGCGGTGGCCTTCTTGCCGTCAAGAAGGACCTTGTTGATGAGCTGAGTCACCAGGCGGTTGTTGTAAACGGCGTCAGGCTGAACCTCACGACGATTAGCTGCTGCACGACGCGGCATGTGAAATCTCCTTAAGTGTCTACCGTGCGGCGCTTAGGCGGCACACGGCGAAAGTATCAAAACGTTATCTGGCTTATTTGGCCTTGGGGCGCTTAGCACCGTACTTGGAACGGGCCTGCATACGGTTCTGGACCGGAGCAGCGTCGTAGGCGCCACGGATGACGTGATAACGGACACCAGGGAGGTCACGGACACGACCGCCGCGGACGAGCACGATGGAGTGCTCCTGCAGGTTGTGGCCCTCACCCGGGATGTAAGCAGTAACTTCGATGCCGTTGACAAGGCGAACACGGGCAACCTTACGAAGAGCCGAGTTCGGCTTCTTGGGGCTCGTGGTGAAGACGCGGGTGCACACGCCGCGCTTCTGGGAGTTGTGCTGCAGAGCAGCGTTCTTGGACTTCTTGGGCACGGAACGACGGCCCTGGCGAACCAGCTGGTTAATAGTAGGCAAAGCGTACTCCTTCTCGAATGATTCCAGCTTTCTGTAAAGTGCAACGGCTTGAATCGAGGGGTCAGCATCCCCCTACGAAACACGCAGTTCGATAGGATACGTGGCGTTAGCTGTGCCGTCAACAGACCACGCCGCCGGGCGTATCCAAAAATTGGTACATTTCCGCAAAGCCTACACAAAAGGAATCCCCTCCTGTGCGCTTGGGAGGATTCCCGGATCGGGCGGCCCAGGTTTTAAGTTTGCTGCTCTACAGTCCTGCGCAAGACGGAAAGCACATTAAGTGCTTTCCGTCTTGCGCAGGACTGTAGAGCAG
>JBPGZF010000050.1:0-8061 GCA_052033095.1 Collinsella sp. | reverse complement strand
GGCCCGTAGATGGGTGAATTGAACGCAATGGGGACGGAAAAGGCTGCAGCGAGAACGAGCGTACAAATCCATACGGCCTTGTCTCTTAGGATTAGTTTGAGAAGAAGTCGACAGTACATTTAGAAGCACCTACGTTCCTCAAAGAATTGTTAGATTAAAAGTAACAGACCGGATGAAGATACGTGCGACGGGGGCGAGGCGAATGGCTGAGCGGTATCGATATGCGGGTTCAACGGTATCACATTGGCCACATAGATTTTTAACTTGCATTTCTACCCGCCCTTTTCGTAGAGTCGCCGATACGTGCTTAGCGCACCCTCGGCGCGTCCGGCAGGCTTTGCGAAATGGGATCCAGGAGACTTCGGCGCAGCATCATCTTGCGGAATGCTTCTAATGAGCCTCCCATCCTTCAAAAACAGAATCTCATCGCACAGCCTATCGACCGAATCCAAGATGTGGGATGACATGATGATGCACGTACCAGAATCGGCCAGCTTCCTGAGAATCTCGGAATGCAAGTCCACCCTGCTGGGGTCGAGCGCGTTCATGGGCTCATCTAATAGAAGGTACCGCGCGCCCGTCGCATACGCAATCGCCAGGGTAAGCTGCTGCTTCATGCCCTGGCTCAGAGTACGGATCCTCATCTTCGCGAACTCGCCTATCTGCGTTTGTTCCACTATCTCTTCGATATCGCGAGCATGCGGCCACATATCGCAAACCATCTTGAGGTGATCTTCCGCACGCAATCCGGGATACAGCAGCGTCCCCTCACCAGGTGCATAGAAGATCATAGAACGGACCTCTCTCGCACCCGTACCCTGCACCTCATCCAGAACGATGCTCCCGTCCACGCGAGGACCCGGCAAACCTGCCGTCGCACGCAGCAACGTCGTCTTTCCATGCTCGTTCGGAGCGACGAGACCGTAGACCGTACCCGGGGCAAACTCAGCGTTCACCGAATCTACGAGCACCTTCTTTCCATAAGAGATCGTCAGCGTTTGAAGGTCAATCATCGAGATCATCCCCTTTCGATCTTTGGAACACTCAGGCGCACCATCAACGGAGATACGGCGCCCAAGACCACCAGCAGAGCGCCCGATGCGCCGACGACCTCTCCAAAAGGCATCGCGTTCGTCCCTCGCCCAAGGAACCCAATCGTCCCCACCTGGGAAGCGGGATCAAACGAGGCGAATGGAGCCAGCAGCGCGACGCCCATGCCCACGCTTTCAACATGAGCGCTCAACGAACCCAACACCAAGAGAACCGCGCAAACCATTCCGGTGACAACGGGGTTGCGGCTAATCGCTGCTGTCAACGCAGCGACGACGGAAATCACGCCGTATGCCATGACCAGCAACGGAATACTGCACAACACCGCCTCCCCCACCATGGACGTTGTCGAAGCTCCCGCCCGAATGAGAGCGACGGGATACTCCGATCCACCCGCACCGTTCTTAATCACGGACACAACGACAGCGGGAACCATCGACACCAAAAGCAGCACCAAGCCAAGCAGGAGAGCCAGCGCAACAGCCGTCAGAAAACGCACATGCGCTGTTGCGGGGATCTGGAGAACCAGAAGGGAACGACACTGCAGGTGGGTGCACGCGAGCGATGTGACAACCACGGGCAACAGCAAAAATAAGGAGGGAAGCGCTGCCTGGAGATACGAAAGGAGGATTAATGGGGGCATCTTCGTACTTAACTCGTAAACCTTGGGGTCCGGCAAGCTCGCGATCGACTCAAGCAGAAGGGCGCGCGCCTCCGCACGAGAAGGAGTCTCCGGCTCGATTCCGATCGATTGCAGGAGAGTCGCATCTGCCGCGCCCAGCTCACCTCGAGCGCGCTCGTACGTCGCAAGGCTTCGAAACCCCTCCGCAGGCATAGGCGCGTACACGAAACCCGAAAGAGCATCCCGCATGTCTTCCAGGGCCGCTTTGCCCTCGACGTCCATATTCGCAGCGTTCTGCTCTAGATACCGATCTATTGAACGGAGCTCCCCATCCCTATACCGAACAGCGGAAACGTTATCAGCGTCAGGAAACATCTCGACCAGAGCCGGGGCCAGCATCGTCGTCGACATTGCAATCGCGCATACGGCGAGGGTAGGAGAACGCAGGAGCAGTTTCCCCATCGTTCTTACGTATGCAACGGCGGAGGCACAAGCGCTCGAACGAGTTGCCGTTCTCGATGCAGTGAAGGAACCTCTCTCAAGACAAATCGGGGATATCGGGCACGCGCAGCCGCTCTTTCCAGCAACGCAAAGCAGGCTAATTGCCAGCACCTCGATCCCGATTGCGCATACGAGGGCAATCGCGCCACGCTCGAAGCAAAGTCCAGGCAGATTCACTATCTGCGTTGTCGGGTACGGGCTATAGGCGCCGACGGTCAACTCAGTGTTCGCATACGTAAGGGGATTCAACAGGGCGAACTCACGTAAAGCGATGGATCTTCCGTAATACCCGGGAACCATCGTCACCCCCATCAGGGCACATACGAACACGATTCCAAGCGTAGGGTTATTGGCAATCTTCACGGCAAGGTGAACGACAAGCGAGATGAACGCTGCCACCAAGAATTGCAAGATGGCCGTCTGCGCGAACACCAGCCAAGCCGGTTTGATAACCGGAGTCGCATATTGAATGTAGCCTATCGGATAGAACGGCGAGCCCGGGCCATTCTTCACAAGCGCGGCGATTATCCCTGGAAGATTGATGGCGAGGACGGCAAGCATTGCAAAAACACTCGCCCATACGCTCGATGCAACAAGTCTACCCAGCTCGCCCATCGGTGCCTGGATGATGAGCTTTTCACGTTTGTTAAGACGCGCGGCAAGGAACGAGACGGCAACGGCCGTTGCGACCCATAGCAAGTACTCCTTCGATCCGTCATAATAGGTGTACTCTCCATCCGATATCTGCAGAAACGGAAGTAGGGGAGAGAGCGGTGCCAAGATAAGACGTCCCGCGGCAAGAGGGTACAGAAGCGCGGGCATGCTTGATGAAGAGGTATAGACACCGTCCTCCCCCGCATTCACAAGCGCATCCGCATAGGATGCTGACAATTCCTGCTCAACACGGGTTATTCCCGACTCGAGGTATTCGACCCGTCCGTCGATGCCAGCCGCGCTCCTGAAGACGGGCAGAGCACAAAGAACCATCAACGCAACAACGACAACACAGAGCGACCTGGAGGAGAGAAGCGACCTAAAGATCGCCTTCGAGATTTTGAGCATATTCATCGCCAACCTTAACCTCATCCAGTCGGAACAGAGGGGCCGAACAAAATGCTCGGCCCTTATTACTTGCCGGCAAAGTCAATTTAACATAAACTGTTAAAAAGTAACCTGAGTTTTTTAAATTCTTCGGAGGTTATTATGAGTTCCGACAATCGCACTCCCCGGCTTCATTCCTTCCGCATCGCATGTGCGATAGCTTCTGCGACCCTTTGCGCCACCGCCATCGCACAAGTGGCGTTCTCCTTAAAGCCAGCAATCGAAGTGCTCGACAACCCTGTAATTGCAGACTCCCCCGCGTATCCAGCCCTTGCGATCTCGACATTGGTCCCTGCCGTCATCGGTATCGCTACGACCATCCTCAGCGCCGTTCTCGTGTGGACGATCAAGAGCGGAGACCCCTTCAAGAAAGGGTCTGCGACATGCTTGAAGGTGCTCGGCATTCTCTTCGTTGTTCAAGCTGCCACCAGCCTCTACGCCGGCTCACTCAAAACCTCCGTTTCGATGTTTGGCGGCGAGGGGGCCGTCGGCGCCCAAGAGATCGCTTCATCATTCGATTGGACCTCTCTGGTTCTCGGCATCGTCCTGTTCATGCTTTCCCAGCTCTTCTTGTACGCCCGAGAGCTGTACCTCGACTCCGACGAGATTGCGTAAGGAAACGCCATGCCCGTAATTGTTCGCCTCGACAAGATCATGGCCGAGCGAAAGATTTCCTCGAACGAACTTGCCGAAAGGATTGGAACCACGCCCGTGAACCTGTCCCGTATTAAAAAAGGGCATATTCGCGGCATTCGCTTCAACACACTCGAGCAGCTATGCCTCGCCCTTCGTTGCCAACCCGGAGACCTTCTCGAAGTCATGAGCGAAGAGGATGCCCGAAAGGAGTTCGGACTCGATTGGTCCGCCGAGGATTAGAGGGCGGTCGTACTCGCCCTGCACACGGGGATGCGAATCGGCGAGGTCTGCGGCCTTCGGTGGTGCGATGTGGATTTCGAGACGGGTCTGATCTCGATCAGACACTCGGTGGCGTACGCGAAGGGAATGGGTTCGTTTATCAAGGACACCAAGACCCATGACGCCAGGGGTATCCCCATCGACCCGGTCGGCCTACTCCCCTTCCTGAAGGAGACCCACGAGATCGACTGCGGAAAGCTGCGCTTGCGCGGCCTTACCGGGGCGGTCGAGATCGGGGACTGCTACATCCTGTCGGAGCCGGGCGCGACCTTCGCGACGACAAGCTATATCCGCAGGGCGTTCAAGACGTTCTCGGAGACCAACGGCCTCATGGGCACCAACGACGAGCTGATCACGTTCCACGGCCTTCGCCACACGTTCGCAACGCAGTGGATCCGCCAAGGCGGCGATATCAAGGCGCTCCAATCGATCCTCGGCCACAAGGACGCCATGGCGACGCTCAACGTCTACGCCGACATCGAGCCCATCTCCAAAATCCATAACATGCTGCGCGCCACGCCGTGCCTTTGGCGCGGGCACCTCGGGCCGAGGGTCGATCCGGGTCCCATGTTCCAACAGAGGATCCAGGAGTCCATCGAGACGCTCCAGGCGTTCGGCTACGGCATCACCGAGCCGGACGACCGAAATATCGCCATACGCGACGTGAAGACGAACAGTTGGCTCTAGCTCACCGAGTACGCGGCAGTGCTGGGCCCATCCCAACTGAGGTCACGGTGGTCCGATAGGGGCGCCGCCCGCGGCATGCGCCGCGGAGCGGTATCCCCTACCGAAGGGCGGGGATGCCCTCCGCTTCCAGTTCGGAATCAGCCGTCGGAGGCGTTCGGCTGACTGCGGGAACGGCCTGTCCGCTCAATGTGTTCGGCTGAGATCGGAAATCAACCCAACACGAGCCGGACACGCGCCAGACGGCTCTTCCCCGTGCGGCCTTCCCCCTTACGCTCATGTTGCAGGCATGTAACGCCGCAGCGAGCGCGTCTTTTTTGCGCCAGACAGGTACAATGATGAACACTGTACCGTAGCGGAGCGCCCCGCGCGCGCCGCAATCACGCGAAAGGGTTTCCCATGGCCGAGATCTCGTCCTCCCGTATCGTCATCACCGTCCTTGGCAAGAACCGCCCCGGCATCGTCGCCGGCGTCACCCGTGTCCTAGGCGAAGCCAACGTCGACATCCGCGACATCACGCAGTCCATTATCGAGGACATCTTCACCATGACCATGCTGGCCGATACCGCCGAGTCCAAGCTCGACTTCGCCGAGCTGCAGAAGGCGCTGGCCGAGGCCGGCGAGCTTTCGGGCGTCAACGTGTCCATCCAGCGCGAGGACGTCTTCAACTTTATGTACCGCCTGTAGCGAACAGGCCGTACGGGAACAGGCCGGCGCATCTGCACCCAAGCACGCCGCCCCCACACGGCCCCGAGAGGAGCGCGCATGGCTTACGACGCCAAGAAAATCTACTACCGCTTCGATGACCATCTGAGCCGCCTGGTCTTGGATTATGAGGCGAGCCGCCAGATTTCGCCCGAGAGCGAAAACCTCTACCACGGCATGCCGACTGATCCGTATGACGAGGGTCTGTTCGTCGAGCATAACGTCAAGCGCGGCCTGCGCAACGCCGACGGCTCGGGCGTGGTCGCGGGCCTCACTCGCATCTCGGATGTGCACGGCTACAACAAGGTCGACGGAAAGGTCGTGCCCGATCAGGGCAAGCTCACGCTTCGCGGCTACAGCATCGAGGATCTGGTCAACAATGCCCAGGCCGAGAATCGCTACGGCTACGAGGAAGTCGCCTATCTGCTTATCACGGGTTCGCTGCCCAACAAGGAAGAGCTCGACGGCTTTTGCGAGCGCCTGGGCGCCTTTAGACATCTGAGCGACGAGTACGTCAAAGAGTTCCCTATGACCACGGTGTCGTCGAGCATCATGAACGTGCTCCAGCGCGCCGTGCTGCTGCTCTACGCCTTCGATGCCGAACCAGACGTGATCACGCCCGAGCATGAGATCGACGTGGCTATTTCCATGCTCGCACGTCTCCCGCGCATCGCCGCCTTCGCACACATGGCCTCGATCGCCAAGCTTCGCGGCTCCGAGGCTCACGTGCCGCACCCCACGCCCGGCCTCTCCACCGCCGAGACCATCCTACAGGTGCTCCGCGGCGGTATGGCGTTCACCCGCGATGAGGCCATGCTGCTCGACGTGATGCTCATGCTGCATGCAGAGCACGGCGGCGGCAACAACTCCACGTTTGCCTGCCGCGTGCTGTCCTCCTCGGCCACCGACCCGTATTCCGCCTACGCCGCGGCCATCGGCTCGCTCAAGGGCCCGCGCCACGGCGGCGCCAACGCCAAGGTCGTGTCCATGCACGAGGACATCCGTGCGCATGTCTCCAATTGGGAGGACGAGGACGAGGTCGCGGCCTACCTGGGCAAGATCCTCGACAAGCAGGCCTTCGACGGCACCGGCCTCATCTACGGCATGGGCCACGCCGTCTATACGCTGAGCGACCCGCGCGCCGAGGTCTGCCGCCGTTACGCGCGCTCGCTTGCCGCCAAGAAGGACTTGGGCGAGGAGTTCGCGCTCATCGAGCGCATCGAGCGCCTGGCCCCGCAGGTGATGCGCGACCACGGCATGACCAAGCCCATCTGCGCCAACATCGACCTGTACACGGGCTTTATTTACAAAATGCTCGGCGTGCCCGAGACGCTCTTTACACCGCTGTTCGCCGTCGCCCGTATGGCCGGCTGGTCGGCGCACCGCATGGAAGAGCTCTTCTGCGCGCACCGCATCATCCGTCCCGCGTATCGCCCGGTTATCGAGCCGCTGGAATACAAGCCGCTCGCCGATCGCTAGGACGCGGACCGTTATAGAACCCGAGCGTGGCCAGGGCATCACCGCCCTCGGCCACGCTTTTTATGACAGTAGAAAGGATCGCAGCGAATGATTGTGTTTTCCGATATGAATGGAACGCTGCTGACGAGTGATAAGCAGATGAGCGACGCCACCTGGGCGATGCTCGACGAGCTTGCGCGACGCGGTATTGAGTTTGTGCCCTGCACGGGGCGCCCGCTGTCGGGTGTCTTTGAGCCCATCCTCGCCCATCCTGCCGTGCACTACGCGGTCTGCGCCAATGGTGCCAGCGTCTGGCAGCTCGACGACGGTACGCCCACCGACACCTCACGTGCTACGCGCATTTTGAGCCGACCGCTCGATTGCGGCATTGCCCATCGCATCCGCCGCATCGCCGCCGGCCACGATGTGACCTTCGATATCTTCGCGGACGGGCAGTGCTTCCTCCCCCGCTCGCTCTACACGCGCCTGGATGAGTTCTGCGGCGGCGACCCCCACATCGCAGCTTCGCTCAAGCGCACACGAACACCGATCGACATGGATATCGACAGCAAGATCGACGAGGTCGAGACGCTCGAACGCATCGCCATGTACTGGCACGACCCGGCCGATCGCGACGCCATCGCGGCGGAGCTCGACACGCTCGGAGTCATTGAGGTCACACGTTCGTACGCCATGAATATCGAGGTCATGGGCGAGGGCGCCACCAAGGGAACGGCCCTCACGTGGCTATGCGAGCACTTGGGCGAGCGTCTCGCCGACGCCTGGGCGTTCGGCGACAACATCAACGACATCCCCATGCTGCAGGCAGCGGGCCATGGCATGGCCATGATCAACGCCGAGCCCGAGGACCGCGAGGCCGCCGACGCCATCACCGAATACGACAACGACCACGACGGCGTCGCCCGCACCATCATAGCCGCCCTCGCCTAGTCATTGGGTGTTCCTATAGTTTTGTCAACCGTCGGGGCTACTCCCGGTAGGGAACCCGGTCGCGCATCACGGCG
>JBPGZF010000004.1:0-83839 GCA_052033095.1 Collinsella sp. | reverse complement strand
GTGGCCTGAACCTTGGTGTCCTGGAGCTCTTGGGGGTCAATGGTGAGCGGGTTTTGGTCCAGGACTACTAGATCGGCGTATTTGCCGGGTTCCAGGCTGCCGAGGTTTTGCTCGTCGCCCGCTGCATAGGCGCTGCCCAGGGTGTAGTTACGCAGAGCCGTTGCCGCATCGACTGGCAGTTTTATTCGCATCAGGATGCTTGCTTCCGGCGCTCGTAGGCAACAGTGGCGCTTTGAAAGCGTATGCAGCCCACCTGGTTTGCTGAATATTCGGAAAAATGCACGCTGCTTCCCAGGGGACCTGCCTGCACCTCCTAGAAATGAACTCTACCTTCCTCGCATTGCCATTTTGCTGCACTGACTTTTTTGGATGCCGGGCTCGATAACGTTGACTCAGCTCCCGTGTGGCGCCGGAGGGGCGGGATATAAGGTTTATCGCGAGTTCCGCACGAGCCGAAGGCCACTTAAATGTGGCCTTCGTGCGAGCAGGACTGCCCGAGCAGGAAACCTTATGCCCCGCCCCGCCGGAGCCACACGGGAGCCACCGCTAAGTTATCCCCCGGCATTCAGAAAATCTAAGTGCCAAAAAATAAGATTTTTTGACTCTGTGTTGTATAACCCGCCATTCGTGGGTACCATTCAACGCGTACGCAAACAAAAAGGGTTAATTCGCGTGGTATAACCGCGCGGCCCAAAAAGGAGGAGACAAGCATGTCGTCTTTGAAGCCGCTTGCAGATCGTGTTCTGGTCAAGCCCGACGAGGCCGAGCAGAAGACCGCTTCTGGTCTGTACATCGCCAGCAACGCTCAGGAGAAGCCGCAGCGTGGCACCATCGTTGCCGTTGGTGCCGGCAAGGTCAACGACAAGGGTGAGCGCATCCCCATGGACGTCAAGGTCGGTGACGTTGTCATCTACGGTAAGTTCGGTGGCAACGAGGTCAAGGTCGACGGCGAGAAGTATCTGCTGATGCGCGCCGACGACATCTACGCTGTTGTCGAGGCCTAGTCTCGTCAGAATCTCTGATTCGTCTTTGAACGCGCCCGCCGCATAGGACTCGGAAGCGGCGACGCGAGTCACGTTTCTTTTGGAGGATTACCTACCATGGCAAAGAACATTACGTTCAACACCGATGCCCGCGCTAAGCTCGCCAAGGGCGTCAACACTCTGGCCGACGCCGTTACCGTCACCATGGGCCCCAAGGGTCGCTACGTTGCGCTGCAGCGCACGTTCGGTGCTCCGACCATCACCAACGACGGCGTTTCTGTCGCCAAGGAGATTGAGCTCGAGGACAACATCGAGAACATGGGTGCCCAGCTGGTGAAGGAGGTCGCCACCAAGACCAACGACACCGTGGGTGACGGCACCACCACCGCAACCCTGCTCGCCCAGGCCATCGTCAACGACGGTCTGCGCAATGTCGCCGCTGGCGCCAACCCGCTGGCCATCCGTCGCGGCATCGACAAGGCCGTCAACGCCGCCGTCGCCGAGATGAAGAAGCAAGCCAAGCCGGTCGAGACCAAGGAGCAGATTGCTTCCGTCGGTACCATCTCTGCCGGTGACCCCGAGGTCGGCGAGAAGATCGCCGAGGCCATGGAGGTCGTGGGCAAGGACGGCGTCATCACCGTCGAGGATTCCCAGACGTTCGACATCACCATCGACACCGTCGAGGGCATGCAGTTCGACAAGGGCTACGTCTCCGCTTACTTCGTCACGGATAACGACCGCATGGAGGCCGTGATGAAGGATCCGTACATCCTCATCACCGACCAGAAGATCTCCAGCGTCCAGGACATCATGCCTGTTCTCGAGGCTGTCCAGCGCGCTGGCCGTGGCCTGCTCATCATCGCTGAGGACATCGATGGCGAGGCTCTGCCGACCCTCGTCCTCAACAAGATCCGTGGCGCCCTCAACGTCTGCGCCGTCAAGGCCCCGGGCTACGGCGATCGCCGCAAGCGCATCCTCGAGGACATCGCCGTCCTCACCGGTGGCCAGGCTGCCCTGGACGAGCTGGGCGTGAAGGTCGCTGACATCACCGCAGATATGCTCGGTACCGCTAAGTCCGTCACCATCTCCAAGGACAACACCGTCGTCGTCGGTGGTGCTGGCTCCAAGGAGGCCATCGACGCTCGTATCGCTCAGATCAAGGGCGAGATGGAGAACACCACCTCTGACTTCGACCGTGAGAAGCTCCAGGAGCGCCTGGCCAAGCTCTCCGGTGGCGTTGCCGTCATCAAGGTCGGCGCTGCTACCGAGTCCGAGCTCAAGGAGATCAAGCACCGCGTCGAGGATGCCCTGCAGGCTACCCGCGCTGCTGTCGAGGAGGGCATCGTCGCCGGCGGCGGCGTCGCCTTCATGGACGCTGCTCCTGCGCTCGACGCTGTCGAGATCGACGACCCCGAAGAGAAGATCGGCGTCGATATCGTCAAGAAGGCTCTGACCGCTCCGGTTGCTACCATCGCCAAGAACGCTGGCTTTGAGGGCGCTGTCGTGGTCGACAAGGTTGCCGAGCTGCCCGCCGGCCAGGGTCTCAACTCTGCCAACGGCGAGTGGGGCGACATGATCGAGATGGGCGTCCTCGACCCCGTCAAGGTCAGCCGCGTCACCCTGCAGAACGCTGCTTCTGTCGCCAGCCTGATTCTCATCACCGAGGCTACCGTCTCCGATGTGCCCAAGAACACTCAGCTTGAGGACGCTATCGCTGCTGCCACCGCTGGTCAGCAGGGCGGCGGTATGTACTAAGGCCGACAAGGTCTAGAACTCCCACCGGGAATCCGGGGGCGTGACGGGGTCTTCTCTCCGGAACGTCCTCGGACATGCAAAGAGGCTCCGCATCGCGCTTCGCGCTGCGGAGCCTCTCTGCGTCCTGCGGAATGTTCCGGAGAGAAGACCCCGTCCCGCCCCCGGATTCCCTGCGTTTACGGCCTTGAGGTCGGCGTGGGCGAAGGACTTGGTTGTTGGGAATACGTGTCCCGGTCGCTGTTTCGCGGCTTTGCCGCGAAAGGCGCGCTACTTTGGGATGGGTGGGGAACGTGGTTGTTGCGGCAACTGATCCCCGCGACAAATTACCCTCGGCATACTTGCGCGAGCGATTGCTCGTGCTACACTTGCAAGTGCTGTTTCAGGGCGGGGTGGAATTCCCCACTGGCGGTAAATTGGGCGGTGCCAAAGGGGTACCGTGGCGCAGGCGAGGCGTCTGCGACCGAGCCGATGAGTCCGCGACCCGTGTGTGCGTTGGTTCGCATGCCGGCTGAACTGGTGAGATCCCAGTACCAACGGTTAGAGTCCGGATGAAAGAGGCAGGTGATCTTATGTCTGAACAGTCGCAGCATATCCATTTTGAGAACACGAATAGGTGGAGCACCAAACAGCTCGTTACCATGGCGCTGATGTGTGCCTTGAGCGCGTTGTTTATGTATGTGCAGCTACCCATCCTTCCCTCGGCGCCGTTTTTGACGTATGACCCGTCGCTGGTGCCGGCGATGGTGTGCGGGTTTGCGTATGGCCCCGGTGCCGGTACCGCTGTTGCCGCTATGGCGATCGTTATCCATGCGCTCACCACGGGTGACTGGGTCGGCGCGCTTATGAACCTGGTTGCCACGCTGGGCTACATTCTGCCCGCGGCTATCGTCTACCAGAAGATGCATACCTATAAGGGTGCCGTGATTGGTCTGGTGCTCGGCGTCATTGCCGCTACGGCGTTGTCTATGGTCGCAAACCTTACCATTGGCGTATGGTTCTGGTATGGCTCGGTCGATGTGATCGCCCCGCTCATGATTCCTGCCGTGCTGCCGTTCAACCTTATCAAGACCGTGCTTAACTCGGTGTTGACGCTAGCGGTGTATAAAGCAGTCTCCAACCTCATCACGCCTAAAAAGGACCAGGTCAAAGGCCGCGCATGATTGAGTGTCGGGGCGTTTCCTTTAGCTATGACGGTGCCGTGTCGGCACTCGACGGTGTCGATCTGAACATCGAGGACGGGGAGTTTTTCTGCATCCTCGGTGGCAATGGGTCGGGCAAGTCGACGTTTGCCAAGCATCTGAATGCGCTGCTGCAGCCCGATGCGGGCACGGTACGTATCAACGGTATGGATGCGTCCGACCCCGAGCTGGTCTACGACATTCGTTCGACCGCGGGCATGGTATTCCAGAACCCGGATGATCAGCTGGTGGCGACGCTTGTCGAGGATGATATTGCGTTTGGTCCCGAAAACCTTGGCGTTCCATCGGCGCAAATTGCGCAGCGCGTACGCGAGGCGCTGAAGGGCGTGGGCCTGGTGGGCTTTGAGCGCCACGAGACCCACGCGCTCTCGGGTGGCCAAAAGCAACGCGTGGCGCTTGCTGGCGTGCTTGCCATGGAACCGCGCGTGCTCATCTTGGATGAGGCTTCCTCGATGCTCGATCCGCGTGGACGCAAGGGCCTCATGAAGGCTTGCCGCGCGTTGCATGATCGTGGCATGACCATCGTGATGATTACGCACTTTATGGAAGAGGCCGCCGAGGCCGATCGTGTCGCGGTGTTTCGGGCGGGGCGCGTTGCCATGCTCGGTACGCCTGAGGGAATCTTGACGCGAGCGGACGAACTTGCGCAGCTCAACTTGGATATGCCGGCGTCGTGCTGTCTAGGTAGGGCACTTCGTGAGAAGGGCGTATCCGTTTGCGCACAGGTGCGTGAGGCGGATATGGTCGCTGAGATTGCGCAGGCTTATGCCGAGCGAAGTGGGGCAGGCACCGCGGGGCAGTCTTCCGCATCCCAGTTGGAAATCGCTGACGGCACTGTTCCGGTAGACAACGAGGGCAACGCGTCGGAGCCCGTCATCGAGCTATCCCATGTTTCGTACAGTTATTCGCTCAGTCCGCGCGAGCGCCGCCGCTGGCATAAGCGCTCGGTCACTGCGGGCAAATCGAGCAAACAGGCTCTCTGGGGAAACGACCCCAGCAGTCCGTGGGCGCTGCGCGATGTATCGCTGACGGTGCGTCGCGGCGAGTTCCTGGGCTTGGCAGGTCATACCGGTTCGGGTAAGTCGACGCTGGTCCAGCATCTCAACGGTTTGATTCGCCCCCAGGAGGGATCCGTTCGCGCGCTGGGGCTCGACCTATCAAACAAGAAAGAGGCCGCTGCGGTTAAGGCCAAGGTCGGCGTGGTATTTCAGTATCCAGAGCGTCAGCTGTTTGCCGAGACCGTGGTGCAGGACGTGGCATTTGGTCCGCGCAACCTTGGCCTGTCGCAAGACGAGGTCGCGCGCCGCGTTGCGTCATCGCTCGCACGCGTGGGCCTCGACCTTGCCACGATAGGTGACAAGAGCCCCTTTGAACTCTCGGGCGGACAGCAGCGGCGTGTGGCGTTTGCCGGCGTGCTCGCTATGGAGCCCGAGGTGCTGGTACTCGATGAGCCCATGGCAGGTCTCGATCCGGCGGCTCGCAGGGATTTCCTGGAGCTCATTGGCCGTTTTCATGACGAGGGCCTGACCGTTGTCATGGTTTCACACAGCATGGATGACCTGGCCAATTGCTGCGACCGTATCGTCGTAATGAACGAAGGTGCGGTGTTTGCCGAGGGAACCCCCGCGCAGGTGTTTGCGCATGCCGATGAGCTCAAGTCGATCGGCTTGGGCGTACCTGCTGCTCAGCGCATGGCGTTGGCGCTCGCGGAGGCGGGCGTGCCGCTGCGTTGCGGCGGGCTCTATACGGTTGAGTCGCTGGCCGACGAGCTGGCAGATTTGCTGATCGGTCGCTCGGACGGTCCTTCTAACGTCGCGGACATTGCTAAATCCAAGACGGTCGCGCGAGAGGAGGGCTGCTAATGGAGGCGTTTTCGTTTGGCAGCTACTATCCCGGCGATAGTGCGATCCATCGCCTGGATCCGCGCACCAAGCTGCTCCTGGGCTTTGTGTTTTTAATCACGACGCTGACCGTCGGCGGCTTCCGCGGACTGGCCCCTGTCGCAATTTTCGTTGTGCTGATCTATGTCGTGTCCCGGGTGCCGGCTCGTCGCGTTCTGTCGTCGATGGCGCCGCTGCTGGCAATCGTCGTCGTGGTCGCGGTGCTCAACTTGTTTACCGATCAGAGTGGGCGCATCCTGTGGCAGCTCGGCTTTCTGCAGATAAGCGAGGGCTCACTGCGTTCTGCCGCCTTTATGGCGTGTCGCCTGACCCTGATGATGGCCGGCATGAGCGCCATTACGCTCACCACACCGACGCTCGACCTCACCGCGGGCTTTGAGCGCCTGCTCGCGCCGTTTGCGCGCGTGGGACTTCCTGCGCACGAGCTCGGCATGATTATGGGTATCGCGCTGCGCTTTATGCCGCAGTTTGCCACCGAGATGAAACAGACGGCCGATGCGCAGGCGAGCCGCGGTGCGCGCGTGACGGGAGGCCCGCTCGGCGGCGTTCGTATGCTTGGCAGTGTGGCGATTCCGCTGTTCACCGGCGTGTTCCGTCATGCCGAGACGTTGTCTGCCGCCATGGATGCGCGCTGTTATCACGGCGAGCAGGGACGCACGCGTCTGCATGCGCTTACGTTTGGTCGTGAGGACGCGCTAGCAGCGCTGACGATGGCGTTGCTGGTGACATGCGTTGTCGTTATCAATCTTCAACTCGTCTAAGCTCGATTCGAGTGCAAGAAAGGGGTCTCTATGACCGACATCGATCGCACAGCTCAGCTCGAGCGTGCCTGCTCGTATCTCAGACGCATTCCGGCGTGGTATCTTGCCACGACCGATGCGAGCGACGGGCATCAGCCCCGCGTGAGGCCGTTTTCGTTTGCCATGGTCGATGACGGCAAACTGTGGTTTTGCACGTCGCGCGACAAGGACGTATGGGCGGAGTTGAGCGCGAATCCCAAGTTTGAGGTATCGGGCTGGAAGCCGGGGGAGTGCTGGATCGTGTTAACCGGTGAGGCTGCGCTCGAGGACGATGCAGTCGTGAGCGACAAGGTGCGCCAGGCTGGCTTTAGGCACATGGTGGGCATTGGCGAGCAACACGATAGCGCCAACGATGGCCGCCTTGCATTCTTCTCGGTCCGCAGCATTGCCGCGCGGTTCTGCGATATCGACGGCAGCGAAGAGCTCCTCGAGCTCTAATTTCCCAAATTGACTACCCATCCCAAAAAAAGACTGGTCAGGCGACAGGAGGAAACGTGGACGGATTGAATACGGTGCTGGAGTATCTGACGTCGGTGCCGGTGTGGTATCTGGCGACGAGCGTGGACGGGCAGCCACATGTGCGTCCGTTCTCGTTTGCACAGATTCAGGACGGCAAACTGTGGTTTGTGACAGCGCGCACCAAAGATGTGTGGCAGGAGCTGCTGCAAAACCAGCGCTTTGAGACCACGAGTTGGTGGCCGGGCCATGGTTGGTTGATCCTGCGCGGGCGTGCGGGGCTGGAAGACCGGGCTTCGAGCGAAATGCGCGAGGCCGGATGGAAACATCTTGAGCGCTTGAGCGAGCACTATGAGGGGCCTAACGACCCCGTGCTTGTCTTCTTTAGCGTCGAGGATCCCGAGGCTTTTATCTGCAATCACGACGAATGGGTGCCGGTCGAGCTCTAGCCAGCTGGCTCATCCTAACAACTTGGTTTTCGCATGGGCGGGCCCCGTATTGCCCGGCGCCGTTAGGAGCGCCGGTCAATACGGGGCCCGCTCCATTTGTCAATTCCTTCAAGCGAATGTGTCGGGATTGTTTCAATGCATGAATATGCAAGCCATTTACGTGTTAATGCATCTTTTGGTGCTAAAGTTTCAACCCACTTCATAACGACCGCTGCGAAATGCGCATCGGTGCATAAATCGCAGACAAGGAGTCTGATATGTCTTTGAAGGTTGGAATCGTCGGCGCGGCTGGATATGCCGGAGCCGAGCTCATTCGCCTCGTGCTCGGCCATCCCGAGTTTGAACTTGTTGTCATTACGTCCAACGCCGATGCCGGCCAGCCGCTGTCCGCGGTGTATCCGAGCTTTGCTGGCGTGAGCGATCTGGTTTTCACCACGCATGACGCCCCCGAGCTCAAGAGCTGCGATGCGGTTTTTCTTGCTGTGCCGCACACGGCTGCCATGGCACAGGTGCCCGCGCTGCTTGCATCGGGCGTCTCCTGCTTTGATCTTTCGGCCGACTACCGTCTGAACGACGCGTCCGTCTTTGAGGCATGGTATGCCGCCGAGCATACGAGCCCCGAGCTACTCAAGACCCGTGCCTTCGGTCTGCCCGAGCTGTTCTGCCAAGACTTGGAGACCGCCGCATCCGACCATGCCGACGGCAAACCCGTGCTGGTCGCCTGCGCCGGTTGCTATCCCACCGCAACGAGCCTTGCCGCCGCGCCCGCCGTGCGCGTCGGCTGGGTGGCCGAGAACAGTCCCGTGATTGTCGATGCCATTAGCGGCGTGACGGGCGCCGGTAAGTCCTGCAACGCCCGCACCCATTTTTGCAGCGCCGACGAAAACTTGGAGGCCTACGGCGTGGGCAAGCATCGCCACACGCCCGAGATTGAGCAAATCCTTGGTCTGACCGATCGCGTCGTCTTTACCCCGCACCTGGCACCGCTCAAGCGCGGTCTGCTCTCCACGGTGACGCTGCCGCTTACGCCGCAGGCTATCGATACCTTGACCCTTGAGGACGTTGTCGACCATTACAAGCAGTTCTACGCCGGTCGCGCCTTCGTACGCGTACTCGATGTCGGTCAGCAGCCCAAGACGGCTTCGGTCGTCGGCACCAACGCCGCCCAGATTGGCCTCGCGCTCAACAAGCGCGCGGGCGTGCTGGTGGCGACGGGCGCCATCGACAATCTGTGCAAGGGCGCTGCGGGCCAAGCAGTCCAGTGCGCCAATATCGTCTTTGGCTTTGACGAGCGACGAGGCTTGCCTACAGTGGCGTGCCCGGTGTAGCACATTCGATTGTTAACGATTTGGTAGTCGGGCATCGAGTGGGGCGCCACTCTTAAGCTGGTCTCATGATCACGACTGGCATGGCGCACCAACCGATGTCCGTTTTTTGTTTGACATAAGGAGTCATAAAGACGATGAATACCGAGCTGTTTGATATCAAGATTCGCGCCGTCGAGGGTGGCGTTACGGCTGCGGCTGGTTTTAAAGCCGCAGGCATCCACGCTGGGTTCCGCAAGAATCCCGAGCGCCTGGATTACGCGTTCGTCGTGCCCGATAAACCCTGTCCCGGTGCCGGCGTGTTTACCACCAATCGCTTTTGCGCGGCGCCCGTGCAGGTGAGCCGTGCCAACCTGGGCGGTGCCGACAAGGGCTACGGTATCATCGCCGGCGTTTCGGTCAACTCTGGCAATGCCAACGCCGCCACGGGTGAGACCGGCCTTGCATGCGCGCGCGAGACGTGCAGCATCGCATCGCAGGTCATCGGCTGCGAGCCCCAGCAGATTCTGGTTGCCTCCACGGGTGTGATTGGCCAGATTCTGCCGATCGACACGTTTGAGACCGCCATTCCTGCTGCCTACGAGGCGCTCTCCGCCCACGGTGGCGCCGATGCCGCTCGCGCCATCATGACGACCGACACGCACTCCAAGGAGTACGCCGTATCCTACGTCAGTGAGGCTGCGGGTCATGCGGGCAATGTCTATACGGTAGGCGGAATGTGCAAGGGCTCGGGCATGATCATGCCCAACATGGCCACCATGATCGCAGTTATCACCACCGATGCCCCCGTCGAGCCTGCGGCACTTCATGCCCTGCTGCTCTCGAACGTCAAGCAGACCTTTAACAAGGTAACGGTCGATTCCGATACCTCGACCAACGACACCTGCATCATGCTTGCCTCCGGCGCCGCTGCCGCAGATGCCGAGCCTATCGTCGAGGGCTCCGATGCCTTTGACGAGTTGGCATTTGCCGTGCACGAGGTGTGCGAGAGCCTGGCGCGCAATATCGCCGCCGATGGTGAGGGCGCATCTAAGCTTGTTACGGTCAACGTTACCGGCGCCGTGAACGACGAGGAGGCCGATATCGCCGCCCGTGCCGTTGCCAACTCGCCGCTCGTTAAGACCTGCATCGCCGGCCACGACTGCAACTGGGGCCGCGTTGCCATGGCGCTCGGCAAGTGCGGCGTGAAGTTTAATCAGGAAGACGTTTCCATCGACATGATGGGCATGCCTGTCTGTCGCGATGGTCTGACTGTTCCCTTTGACGAGGACGAGGCTCTACGACGTTTCGAGGCGCCCGAGATCGTGATCTCGGCCGACCTGGGCGCAGGCGACGCGGCAACGACCGTGTGGACCTGCGACCTCACGCATGAGTACATCTCCATTAACGGCGACTACCGTTCCTAGATTCCAGGCACGCTGCGCATCTTGCCGCGATTGCGGACAGCGGAGCACGGCGCGATAACGATACGAAAGACGAGGCAGATTATGAAATTCGCACGCGATTGTCGTTCGAACGAATCCAACGAAGCAACCGCGCAGCTGCTGTTCGAAGCGCTGCCGTGGATTAAGAACCTGACCGGTAAGACGGTTGTTATCAAATATGGCGGAGCCGCCATGGTTGATGAGCAGCTGCGCCGCGACGTGATGAGCGACATCGTGCTGCTCAAGATCATCGGCATGCGCCCTGTTATCGTGCACGGTGGCGGCAAGGCCATCAACGAGGCGCTGAGCCACTACGACATCCCCGTCGAGTTTAAGAACGGCCAGCGCGTGACCACGCCGGCGACTATGGATATCGTGCGCGAGGTGCTGGGCGGCAAGGTTAACCAGGAGCTGGTTGCCGCCATCAACCACCACGGCAACCTGGCCGTGGGCGTGTCGGGCAGCGATGCTGGCACGCTCATCGCCGAGCCGCTCGACCCCGAGCTCGGTCGCGTGGGCAAAGTGACGCACGTTAACACCGACTATATCGAGCGCTTACTCGATAGCGAGTACATCCCCGTTATCGCTACCGTCGCGGCGGGGGAGGACGGCGGTTTCTTCAACATCAACGCCGATACCGCCGCCGGTGCCGTTGCGGCAGCGCTCCACGCGCACAAGGCGATCTTTTTGACCGACGTCGACGGCCTGTACAAGGACTTTAGCGATAAAGACTCACTCATCTCCAACCTAACACTCGACGAGGTTAACGAAATGCTCTACGGCGGCGAGGTCGATAAGGGCATGATTCCCAAGCTGCGCGCGGCCGTCGATGCGCTTGCCGGCGGCGTATTTCGCGCTCACATCATCAACGGCACCACGCCGCATTCGCTGCTGCTGGAGCTGCTGACCGATGCCGGCGTCGGTACCGTGATCCATTCCACCGAGACGGCTTACGAGTTCGATACGCATCCGCATCCGCTTTCGACGTTTGCTGCGCGTCTGACCGAGAATCTTGACGAGGTCGAGAAGCTTCAGACGGTCTAGCTGACCCGCAGCCGCCCCATTCCTACACCCATAGGCCTGCGCCGTCCGGCGCTCAACGAAAGGCATCCCATGTCACTTGCAGCTCAGCAATCGCTTGAATCCCATTACGTTATGCATACCTTTGGCCGCTCTCCGGTCGAGTTTGTCGAGGGTCACGGCATGAAGCTCACCGGCGACGATGGTCGTGAGTACCTCGACTTTCTTGCCGGCATCGGCGTGTGCAGCCTAGGTCATGGCGACCCGGCTGTGCTCTCGGCGCTCGAGGCACAGACCAAAAAGCTCATGCATGTCTCCAATTACTTCTACATCGAGCAGCGTGGACAGGTCGCGGCGCTGCTGTCCAAGCTTGCCAACGACGACTTAGATGGTGCACGCGTGCTTGCCGATGCCATTGCCGCCGGCGATGAGACCACGGCAGCTGCTCTTGGTGCCCCGGCTGCGGATGAGCAGGTTTGGGAGACCTTCTTTGCCAACTCCGGCGCCGAGGCCAACGAGGGCTCGATGAAGCTTGCGCGCCTGTACGCCAAGCGTGCCGGTAACGGCGGCAACACTATCGTGTGCATGCGCGGCGGCTTCCACGGCCGTACGCTCGAGACCATTGCCGCCACCATGCAGGATTGGCTGCAGGATAGTTTCCGCCCACTGCCGGGTGGCTTTGTGGCCTGTACGCCCAACGATATCAATGAACTGCGTGCGATCTTTAAGCAGCTGGGGAGCGAAATATGTGCCGTGATGCTCGAGCCGATCCAGGGTGAGAGTGGCGTGCACCCCATGACCGAGGAGTTTATGGCGGCAGCGCGCGACCTGGCACACGAAGTGGGCGCCGTGCTTATAGCCGACGAGGTCCAGTGCGGCATCTTCCGCTCCGGCAAGCCGTTTGCATTCCAAACCTATGGCGTGGAACCCGACATCATGAGCCTTGCCAAGGGCATTGCCGATGGCGTGCCCATGGGTGCCGTCGTAGCAAAGAAGGAGATTGCCGACGTGTTTAAGCCGGGCGACCACGGCTCGACCTTTGGCGGTAGCTGCTTGGCTGTCGCGGCGTGCGCCGCGACGCTCTCCGCGCTCGTGCGCGGCGATTATGCCGACCATGCTGCCAAGGTAGGCGCCTATATGGAGGCAAAGCTCGCCAAGCTGCCGAACGTGACCGAGGTGCGTGGCCGCGGCTTGATGCTCGGCTGTGATTTGGATGATGCCGCGGGCGACGCGCATGATATTGTTGCCCGCGCGCTGGCCGCCGGTGCCGTGATTAACGCTACAGGTGCTCATACGCTGCGTTTCCTGCCGCCGCTCGTCTGCGAGGAATCCGACGTGGACAGTCTGATCGAGATCCTGTCGGACGTTTTGGCCTAACACAGCGAAATAACTTAACTTTGACCGGGTTCCGGACTGCGGACGTGCCCTATGTGGCATGATTCAGCGGTCTGGAGCCCGTTTTGCCGCGAATCTGCAATGGCCAGGTGAGCCTTTGGACAAAAAATGCCAAATGTGAGTACTGTCACCAGCTGAATCTCATATGAAACCGACTATCTAGGATTAGTTAGACCACACATGTTCAGTTATGTTAATGGGGAAACAGCTAGCAAAGGCTTCAAATCGCTGATTCAGGGCTAGATTTACCCAGCGAAACCCAAAAATCGCTGCTACAAAATTAGTAACAGTACTCATTTTTGCCATTTTTTGGCCACGGCCTTTGTGACGGACGTGCTGGCGGGTTCGAATCCCATGCACCGGGCGCAAACAAAAACGGTCCCCTTGCGAGGACCGTTTCCAAATCAGTGGTGGGCGATGAGGGATGTCGCGTGCGGCTGACGCCGCCCGCTCTCGCTTCGGGCCTACGGCCCTCGCGTGCTGCGCTGGAAAACGCTTCGCGTTTCCTCAGCTCCGCACCCTTGCGGGTTCGAATCCCTCTGCGCTGGGCCCAAAAAAGAAAGGCCCCCATAGCTGGGAGCCTATCAAATCAGTGGTGGGCGATGAGGGATTCGAACCCCCAGCCTTGTGCGTGTAAAGCACCTGCGCTAACCGTTGCGCCAATCGCCCGTGCGGAGAGAGTATAGCAAAACAATCGCCCCATTCACCTCATATCCATTAAAGGTAACCGGCGCGTGTCGGCGCGGAGCTGATTCAGTTGAGATTGCCTGAACATTCCGCCCCTCTTTACGCCCTCGGGTATACTCAAAAGCTACTGATTCGATTTGATACCCAGCAACAGCAGAGGGGATAGTATATGTGCGGTTTTGTCGGTTTTGTCGGTGGGACGGATAACCAATCCGAGGTGCTCACCAAGATGATGGACCGCATTGTCCATCGCGGTCCCGACATGGGCGGCCAGTTTATCGACGGCCGCGTTGCCCTCGGCTTCCGCCGCTTGTCGATCCTCGACCTGACCGAGGCCGGCGCTCAGCCCATGGCCAATGAGGACGGCAGCGTCGTTATCGTCTTCAACGGCGAGATCTACAACTTCCAGGAGCTTCGCTCCGAGCTCGAGGCCAAGGGCTACAAGTTCCACTGCGGCGCCGACACCGAGAGCCTCCTGCACGGCTACGAGGAGTGGGGCGAGGCGGTACTCGATCGCTTGCGCGGTATGTACGCCTTCGTCATCTGGGACAAGAAGAAGAACAAGCTTTTTGGCGCCCGCGATATCTTTGGCATCAAGCCGCTCTACTACTATCCCATGGCCGATGCGGGCGACGGCGCTCCGGGCGTGCTCTTTGGTTCCGAGATCAAGAGCTTCCTGGACTACCCGCACTTCCACAAGGCGGTCAACAAAAAGGCCCTGCGTCCGTACATGACGCTGCAGTATTCGGCAACCGAGGAGACCTTCTTCGAGGGGGTCTACAAGCTGCCGCCGGCGCACTACTTTACCGTCGATATCCCGACCGGCAAGATGAACATCGAGCGCTACTGGGATTGCGATTACTCTGCCGTCGAGAAGCCGTTCGAGGAGTACGTCGACGAGCTGGACGAGGTCGTGCACGAGAGCGTCGAGGCCCATCGCATCGCCGACGTCAAGGTCGCGTCGTTCCTCTCCGGCGGCGTCGACTCCAGCTACATCGCCGCTTGCCTCATGCCCGACAAGACCTTCTCGGTGGGCTTCGATTACAAGAATTTCAACGAGACTAACTACGCCAAGGAACTTTCTGACAAGCTCGGCGTCGAGAATGTCCGCAAGATGATTACCGCCGACGAGTTCTTCGGTGCGCTCGAGGACATCCAGTATCACATGGACGAGCCGCAGTCCAACCTGTCTTCCGTGCCGCTGTGGTTCTTGGCCGAGATGGCGCGCAAGGACGTCACCGTTGTGCTTTCGGGCGAAGGCGCCGACGAGCTCTTTGGCGGCTACGCCTACTACGAGGACACGGTTCCGGTGCGCAAGTACAAAAAGATGGTGCCGTTGCCCATCCGTCGCGCGCTCGGTAACCTGGCGCTGCATATGCCGTACTTCAAGGGCCATAACTTCCTGGTCAAGGGTGCCGAGATCCCCGAGAAGTCGTTCCTGGGCCAGGCCTTGGTATGGCCTGAACGCGAGGTCGACGGCGTACTCAAACCCGAGTACAACACCGGCGACGGCGCCTTCGAGCTTGCCGCACCCATCTACGCACGCGTGAAGGGCCAGCCCGAGCTGGTCAAGAAGCAGTACCTGGACATGAACATGTGGCTCCCGGGCGACATTCTGCTCAAGGCCGACAAGATGTGCATGGCGCACTCGCTGGAGCTGCGCGTGCCCTTCCTGGATCGCAAGGTCATGGAGTTCGCCGAGCACATTCCCGACCGCTACCGCATCAACGAGAACGGCAACAAACAGGTACTCCGCCACGCTGCCAACAAGTCGCTGCCCGATGAGTGGGCCACCCGTCCCAAGGTGGGCTTCCCGGTGCCGATTGTCTACTGGCTGCGCGAGCAAAAGTGGTACGACTATGTCAAGGAGTACTTCACCGCGCCGTGGGCAAGCGAGTTCTTCGATACCGACGAGCTCATGCACCTGCTCGATCTGCACTTTGCGGGCAAGGGCGATTTCCAGCGCAAGATCTATACGCCGCTCGTGTTCCTGGTGTGGTACAAGCGCTTCTTTATCGACGAGGATCAGCCCGCTGTTCAGGCTGCCTAGCCTCGGCTTACGAACGCCTGCGCGTAACGGCTCCTCCGGGAGCCGTTTTTGCGTGGGTGCGTTTCAGTTACTATAAAAACCGTCCCTGCCAAATGGCTGAGAAAGGTGAAAGATGCACCATTCGGATTCCGCGACCGTGACCACGGTCGATACGCTTGCCAAGCTTCTCGATGTGTGCGGCGAGCTGCGCGCATCAGAGCAGGTTGACGAGCGTGCCGTGACCGGCTGCTCGTTTGATTCGCGCGCGGTCTCGGCAGGTGACGTGTTCTTTTGCAAAGGCGCTGCCTTTAAGCCCGCGTTTTTGAGCATGGCGCTCGATGCGGGCGCCGTCGCATTTGTGTGCGAAGAGTCGCTGGTCGAGTCTCTGGAGCCGCTGGCGCAGGAGAGCGGTGCTGCGATGCTGGTTGTTGATAGCGTTCGCACGGCCATGGCCCTGTTGCCGCCGGAGGTCTACGACCGTCCCGACCACGACGTCAAGATCGTGGGCATCACCGGTACCAAGGGAAAGACCACGGCCGCTTTTATGCTCCAGTCGATTATCAAAGCGGCGGGCGAGTCCTGCGGCATGATCGGCTCGGTGAGTACCGACGATGGTATCGAGTGCTACGAGAGCACCAATACCACGCCAGAGGCCCCCGAGGTCTGGCGCCATATCGCCAACTGCCGTGAGTCCGGTCGCCAGTCCATGGTCATGGAGGTCTCGAGCCAGGCGCTCAAGTACCAACGCGTCGAGAATCTGCCGTTTGACGTGGCGTGCTTCCTCAACATCGGGCGTGACCACATCTCGCCGATCGAACACCCCACGTTTGAGGATTATTTTGAGAGCAAACTCAGGATCTTTGACCAGGCAAAGACCGCCGTGGTGAATCTGGGCACCGAAGAGGTTGACCGTGTGCTGGAGGCAGCGTCGACGGCCGAGCGCTTGGTGACCGTTGGCGTCGAGCATCCCGAGGCAAGCCTGTGGGCAAGCGATGTCCGCGTGGTCGGCTTTAACATCGAGTTTAACCTGCATGGCCTGTGTGCCGACGAGTCCGAGGCGGGGGAGAAGGTCCTGCTGGGCATCGCGGGCGACTTTAACGTGGAAAACGCGCTGGTCGCTATCGCCGCTGCGCACGAGATCGGCATCGGTATCGAAGCTATCAAGAAGGGCCTCTCCAAACTGCGTGTGCCGGGCCGTATGGAGGTCGTGGAATCGAAGGATGGCCGCGTGATTTGTGTTGTTGACTACGCTCACAACCAGCTTTCGTTCCGTTCGCTTTTCTCGTCGGTCAAGCGCGCGTTTCCCACTAGTCCAGTCATTGCAGTGTTTGGCGCTGCCGGCGGCAAGGCGCAGGAGCGCCGCGAGCAGCTTCCGCGCGAGGCCGCACCATATTCCGACCTGATGATTTTTGCCAACGAGGACCCGGCTCACGAGGACCCGATGAAGGTCTGTCGCGAGCTTGCCGAGCATGTTCCCGACGATACGCCGAACGAGATCATCCTCGACCGTGAAGCCGCTGTGCATGCGGCGTTCAAGGCGGCGCGCGAGGAGTACGTCAACCCCAATGCTCCCACCATTGTCTTGCTGCTGGCAAAGGGTGACGAGGAGCTCATGCACGTGGGCGACGAGTTCGTGCCCATCGAGAGCGACCTTTCGCTGGCCAATCGCCTGATCGATGTTACCCAGTTTGACTAATGAACCATGATGGCGGCGGCGCCCTGAGTGCACTGTCGCCATAAGCGTGTTCCCTCAATCAAAACATGCCGTCCAAGTCCAAACCCTTCTACGTAAACGGAGTAACCATGTCCCACAACACCCTGCCGACCGTTGCCGAGCTTTCGGGCGAGATGCGCGAGCGCTTGGCCAAGGTCAAGTACGTCTTTACCGACCTGGATGCCACGATGCTCGCACCCGGCTCGTGCGTGCTGCGCGACAACGACGGCAACCCCTCGACCAAACTCGTCGAGGCCGTCGTGGCACTTGCCCGCGCTGGTATTCAGGTGGTTCCCACCTCGGGCCGCAACCGTACCATGATCCACGAGGACGCGCGCGTGCTCGGCCTCAACTCTTACATTGGTGAGATGGGCGGCCTGGTCATGTACGACCTCAAAGCCAACGATTGGGAGTATCTGACTGGCGACATGCCTTACGACCCCGTCTGCGGCCTTACTCCGCACCAGGTGATCGAGCAGACCGGCGTGTGCGAGAAGATCCTCGCCCGCTGGCCGCACAAGATCGAGTATCACAACGACATGTCGACCGGCTACAAGTACCGCGAGGTCACCGTCGGCATGCGCGGCGATGTGCCCGACGATGAGGTCCAGGCCATCCTCGACGAGGCCGGCTGCGGCCTGGTGTGGGCCTGTAACGGTCACCTGACGCATCTGTCCAAGCCGACGACGCTCGAGCTCGATCGCGTCGAGGACGGTCGCGCGTTCAACATCAACCCCGCGGGTCTCAACAAAGGCGTCGCCATTGCGCGCTTCTGCGAGCACCTGGGGATCGAGCGCGAGGAGACGCTCGCGCTCGGCGACTCCGAGTCCGACTTCTACATGGCCGATCACGTGGGCACGTTCTGTCTGGTCGAGAATGGCCTGACGAGCGCCGGCGCGCCCGAGTTCCTGGCTGCTTGCGAGAACGCTTTCGTTACGCGCGGCAAAATTGTCGACGGTTGGGCGGCGACGGCAGAGCTGCTGGTCGCGGCGCGTTCGTAGCGCGGCGTCGCCGCACTTGGATATGTCTTTTCGAGAGAGACTGGTGAGGTAATGTCCGATATCGAGAATCCGGCAGGCGACACGCGCCCGATCGGTGTGTTCGATTCTGGCCTGGGCGGTCTGACGGTTGCGCGCGCCATCGCGACGGCGCTGCCGCACGAGTCCGTCTACTACTTCGGCGACACCAAACGCTGCCCCTACGGCACGCGCACCGAGGATGAGGTGCGCTCGTTTGCGTTGCAGGCGGGCCGTTGGCTGTCGAAGCACGACGTCAAGATTATGGTCATCGCCTGCAACACGGCGACAGCTGCGGCCTTACGTCTGGCCCAGCAGGTGCTCGACGTTCCCGTGATCGGCGTGATCGCGCCGGGTGCCCGTGCGGCAATCAACAGCACCCGTTCGCGTCGCGTGGGCGTGCTCGCCACCAACCTCACCATTCGCTCGGGCGCTTACACGCGCGCCATTCAGGATCTAGATGCCGGCGTCGACGTATACGGCTGCCCCGCCTCGAGCTTTGTCGAGGTTGTCGAACACGAGCTCGCCTCGGGTGCGCATCTGCAAGAGCAGTGGCTTGAGAACGAGGACATCTTCGATACGCCTGCCGTGCGTGCGCTGGTGGGTGCCACGGTTGAGCCACTGCGCGACCACGGTATCGATACCGTGGTGCTCGGCTGTACGCATTTTCCGCTGTTGGTGGGACCTATCCGCCATGCGCTGGGGTCTGGGGTGCGCGTCGTGAGTTCCGCCGAGGAGACCACACGAGAGCTGACCGATATCCTCACGCGCCGCGAGCAGCTGGCGGGTGACGCCGCCGAGCCGCAGCATCGTTTTGCCACGACGGCCGATAACATTGCCGAGTTTGCGGTGGCGGGCAGCTTTATCTTTGGTCAGCCGCTCAAGAGCATCGAACATATCGATATCGATGAGCTGGAATAGATGTAAGGCAGCCGCCAAAGCCTTCGCCACATCTTTTGCCGAAAGGATATTTCTATGGAGTACATGCAGGTCAACCGCGCCAACGGCCGCGCCGCCAACGAGTTGCGTCCCGTTAAGCTCACCCGTGGCGTCATGAAGCACGCCCACGGTTCGTGCTTGGCCGAGTTCGGCGACACGCGCGTGCTGTGCGCCGCCACCATCGAGGAGGGCGTGCCGGGCTGGCGAAAGGGAGCTAAGGCCGGCTGGGTGACCGCGGAATACGCCATGCTGCCGACGTCGACCGGCAAGCGCTGCAAGCGCGAACACGCCAACCGCAAGGGCCGCTCCATGGAGATCGAGCGCCTCATTGGCCGCAGCCTGCGTACCGTCGTCAACATGAAAGCGCTCGGCGAGTACACCGTCACCGTCGACTGCGATGTGATTCAGGCCGATGGCGGTACGCGTACGGCGAGCATTACCGGCGCCTGGGTGGCGCTGCACGACGCCCTCGCCATGTGGGTCGAGGCGGGCAAGATCGAGCGCATCCCGCTTACCGGCCAGGTGGCCGCCATCTCCATGGGCGTTGTCGACGGCAATACGCTGCTTGACCTCGATTATTCCGAGGACAGCCATGCCGAAGTCGACATGAACCTCGTCGCCACCGACACCGGTGAGATGATCGAGCTCCAGGGCACTGGCGAGCAGGCGCCCTTTGACCGTAAGCGCCTCAACGCCCTGCTCGACTTGGGCGACAAAGGCATCGCCGAGCTCATCGAGCTTCAGCGCCAAGCCATCGCCTAACCTGCCAAAAAGGGACAGGTTTATTTTGGCAGGTTTTATCTGGGAAAACGTCGAAGTATAAGACTGCCGTTGATTGAGAGGGGAGAGGCGGAGGCCCTCGTCGCCCTCGGCGCGGCATTGCTATAGAGACAAGGAGACCACTCATGGCACTTGAGAAGATCGACATCGACACCCTCGACCCGGCGGCGACCATTGTCGTGGCAACGGGCAACGCCCATAAGCTCACCGAGATCGAGGCCATTTTGGGCAAGGTCATGCCCGAGGTGCGCTTTGTGGCGCTCGGCCAGCTGGGCGAATTTGAGGACCCCGAGGAAAACGGCACGACGTTTTTGGAGAACGCCATCATCAAGGCGCAGGCTGCCGTCGAAGAGACGGGGCTCATGGCCATTGCCGACGATTCGGGCCTGGTCGTCGACGCGCTGGACGGTGAGCCCGGTGTGTATAGCGCGCGCTACGCGGGCTTTCACGGCGACGATGCCGCCAACAATGCCAAGCTGCTCGTGAATCTGGAAGGCGTGGCAGACGAGGACCGCACCGCGCGCTTTATGAGCGTCGTTGCGCTCATCGATACGGACGGCCTGGTCACCTATGGCGAGGGCGCCTGTGAGGGCGTTATCGCGCACGAGGGCCGCGGCGATCACGGCTTTGGCTACGACCCGCTGTTCCTGCCGGTCGATACGCCGGGCAAGACTATGGCCGAGCTCACGGCGGACGAGAAGAACGCCATCAGCCATCGATTCCATGCGCTCGAGCACCTATCCGCCAAACTGACGGGCGAGGAGTAGGCCGTGCGTGCGGTGGTTCAGCGCGTGCTCAACGCCGGCGTGGCGGTCGACGGCGAGTACGTGGGCAAAATTGGGCGCGGCTATCTGGTGCTGTTGGGCGTGGGCCACGGCGACACGCGCGCCGAGGCTGATAAGCTGTGGGGCAAGCTCCGCGGCTTGCGCATTAACGAGGACGAGAACGGCAAGACCAACCTGGCACTTGCCGATGTCGACGGCGAGGTTCTCGTAGTGTCGCAGTTCACGCTGTTCGCCGATTGCCGTCACGGCCGCCGCCCATCGTTTACCGATGCCGGCGCCCCCGATGTCGCCAACGAGCTCTACGAGTACTTCCTGACGCTTGTGCGCGAGGACGTCGAGCACGTAGCGCATGGCATCTTCGGCGCCGACATGAAGGTCGACCTCGTCAACGACGGTCCATTCACCATCGTCCTCGATACCGACAATCTGTAAGTAGCCAAATTAGCTACTTGCGCGTGTTTGTAACAGGGTGCTATAGTATTAGAGTTTTGTCTATCTTAGGGGTATTATCCCCTTTTTGAATTGCACCTTCTGGAGGCCCTGTTCATGGAAGAGATGGAAGTCAATCACGTCGACGACATCCACGAGAAGCTGACCGATATGGTGGGCGATCGCGTCAAGGTTAAGGCCAACATGGGCCGCACCCGCGTCGTCGAGCGCATGGGCACCATCAAGAGCGTCCACCCCGCCGTCTTTATCGTCGAGGTTGACGAACGTCGCGGCCGCAAGTCGCGTCAGTCCTACCAGTATATCGATGTCCTCACCGGTCAGGTCGAACTGTTTGACCCCGAGAGCGGCGAGCATATCTTTACCCCGCTCGGCAATCAGCTCGAGGAGCACTAGCGGTGACCGATCGGTCCCTGACTCTTTCCGCGCCGGCAAAGATTAACCTCTACCTGGGGGTTCATACCGAGCGCGATGACCGCGGCTACCACAGGGTCGATTCCCTGATGGCAGCCGTCGGTCTTTCCGATACCGTGACGGTCGCGCCGGCGCAGGCGCTGACCGTCCAGACGGTTCCGGCATCAGATTTTCCCATGCAAAAGAATACGGAGTATCGGGCTGCGGTTGCTATGGCCGAGCATTATGGTCGCGAGGCAAACATCTGCGTGACGATTGAGAAGCGCATTCCATTGTGCGCCGGCTTGGGCGGCCCCTCGACGGATGCGGCCGCGGTCATTGTCGCCTTGGCGGAGCTCTGGGGAATTGATCGCACCGACCCCGCGCTTGACGACATTGCGCGGGGTATTGGTGCTGACGTCCCGTTCTTTTTGCACGCGAGCCCTGCGTTCTACGTAGGTGGGGGAGACGTGCTGGCAACTGAGTATCCCGCGCTGCCCGCAACGCCCGTCGTGTTGGTCAAGCCGCGCGAGACAAGCGTTTCGACAATTGAAGCCTATCGACGTTTTGACGAGGCTCCGGTGCCTGCAGACAAGCCCGGCGCGATAGCTTCTGCCTTGCATGCTGGTGATGCCGAGACGGCATATGCGCTCATCCATAACAACCTGGGTGTCATTTCCGCACAGATGGAGCCGCAGATTCAAATGGTTCTCGATTGGCTGCGTAAACAGGACGGCACCGTTGCTGTAGATGTGTGCGGATCGGGTGCCTGCTCATTTGCCATTTGCGACACCGCCGCCACGGCCGAAAGGCTTGCCGACGCTGCCCTGCAAAACGGCTGGTGGTCCTGCGCGACGGAGCTCATTCCCAACACGGTTCGCATCGAAGTGCCAAAGAAGTAAAAATTTCTCTAGCACACGACGGAAATCTTTGTTACTATAGTCGAGCTAACGGGTTGTGGCTCAGTTTGGTAGAGCACTGCGTTCGGGACGCAGGGGTCGCTGGTTCAAATCCAGTCAACCCGACCAGAGCATGAGGAGGGACCGCTTCTTGCGGTCCCTTTTTTTAGCTATTGTTGTGATACCGCGATACCCGCGGTATACTCATTCGAGCTTGTCTCGCTGTATTGTGGAGGTCTACATGTTTGGACTGAGGGCTCCTGAGCTCATCATTATTCTCGTCGTTGTCCTGATTATCTTCGGGCCCAAGAACCTGCCGAAGCTCGGCAAGTCCCTCGGCTCTACCGTCAAGAATATCCGTGAGGGTATGGAGGGCGACGATAAGGCCGAGACCAAGCAGGCCGAGGAGGTCGTGGTCGAGCAGTCCGAGGAGGACAAGGAGATCGCTGAGCTCGAGGCCAAGCTCGCTGCTGCCAAGAAGAAGCAGGCAGAGGACAGCGACGCGGACGCAGAGTAGTCCCATCCCTTTGGGGTGAGCACCTGACCGGCTTGCCCGCAGGCTAGCCGGTCTTTTTCGTTTTGTTGACAGTTGATTGTTTGATCAGAGTTGGGGAGATATCCGTATGGACGCAAGCCAGATCGTACTGACCGCTGAGGGCCGCCAGAAGCTCGTCGAGGAGCTCGCTTGGCGTGAGGGCGATTACGCCAAGGAGATCGTCGAGGACATCAAGGAAGCCCGCGCGTTCGGCGACCTTTCGGAGAACTCCGAGTACGATGCCGCCAAGGACAAGCAGGCCCAGAACGCCGCTCGTGTTGCCGAGATCCAGGCCATCCTTGCCAACGCTCAGGTTGCTGCCACCACAGGTGATCTGACCGTCTCCATCGGTTCCACCGTTTCTCTGATTGATCCCAACGGTGAGGTCATGGAAGTCACGCTCGTCGGTACCACCGAGACCAACTCGCTCGAGCACAAGATTTCCAACGAGTCTCCGGTCGGCCACGCCATCATCGGTCACGGCGAGGGCGACTCCGTCGAGGTCGTTACGCCTTCCGGCAAGACTCGCGTCTACACCATCGCCAAGATTGCACGCTAGACCACGGTCCCGCGTAAAGGTATGTTTTCGCTCCCTGGGACCGAATCCTGGGGAGCGTTTTAGTTTGAGGAGCTAACTTATGGCAGAGAACCAGAACGCCGCAGATCAGGCATCGACGCTCAACGACGAGCGCGCCACCCGCCTGGCCAAGCGCGCCGCCCTGTTCGAGGCGGGCCAGAACCCCTATCCCGAGCACTCTGAGCTTGAGGACTACGTTGCCGATATCGAGGCTAAGTATGCCGAGCTTGCCGATGGCGAGGACACCGAGGACGTCGTGAAGATCGCCGGCCGTGTGGTCGCCAAGCGCGGTCAGGGCAAGATCATGTTTATCGTCGTGCGCGATGCGACTGCCGAGATTCAGCTGTTCTGCCGCATCAACGACATGGACGAGGCTGCCTGGAATACGCTCAAGTCCCTCGACCTGGGCGACATCCTGGGCGTGACCGGCGTGGTTGTGCGCACCCAGCGCGGTCAGCTTTCCGTTGCCCCTAAGAGCGCGACCCTGCTTGCCAAGGCCGTTCGTCCGCTGCCCGAGAAGTTCCACGGTCTTTCCGACAAGGAGACCCGCTATCGCCAGCGCTATGTTGACCTGATCGCCAACGACGACGTTCGCGAGACGTTCCGTAAGCGTTCGCAGATTCTCTCCACCTTCCGTCGCTTTATGGAGTCCGACGGCTACATGGAGGTCGAGACCCCCATCCTGCAGACCATCCAGGGCGGCGCTACTGCCAAGCCGTTCATCACGCACTTCAACGCGCTCGATCAGGAGTGCTACCTGCGCATTGCCACCGAGCTGCACCTCAAGCGCTGCATCGTCGGCGGTTTTGAGCGCGTGTTCGAGATCGGCCGTATCTTCCGTAACGAGGGCATGGACCTTACCCACAACCCCGAGTTCACCACGATGGAGGCCTATCGTGCCTTCTCCGACCTCGAGGGCATGAAGGCGCTCGCCCAGGGTGTCATTAAGGCGGCTAACAAGGCCATCGGCAACCCCGAGGTCATCGAGTACCAGGGCCAGACCATCGACCTTTCTGGTGAGTGGGCCAGCCGTCCCATGACCGACATCGTCTCCGACGTGCTCGGCAAACAGGTCACCATCGATACGCCGGTCGAGGAGCTTGCTGCTGCCGCGCGCGAGAAGGGCCTGGAGATTAAGCCCGAGTGGACCGCCGGCAAGATTATCGCCGAGGTCTACGATGAGCTGGGCGAGGACACCATCGTCAACCCCACGTTCGTGTGCGATTACCCCATCGAGGTCAGCCCGCTTGCCAAGCGCTTTGAGGACGACCCGCGCCTGACGCACCGCTTTGAGCTGGTCATTGCCGGTCACGAGTACGCCAACGCATTCTCTGAGCTCAACGACCCGGTCGACCAGGCCGAGCGCTTTGCCGCCCAGATGGCCGAGAAGGCTGGCGGCGACGACGAGGCCATGGAGTACGACGAGGATTACGTGCGCGCCCTCGAGTACGGTATGCCTCCCGCGGGCGGCATCGGCATCGGTATCGACCGCGTGGTCATGTTGCTCACCAACCAGGCTTCCATCCGCGACGTGCTACTGTTCCCGCACATGAAGCCCGAGAAGGGTTTCCAGTCCGGTGCCGCTGCCGCCAAGGCTGCCGAGGCCGGCAACACCGCGAGCCCGTTCGTCAAGCCGCTCAAGCCCACGGTTGATTACTCCAAGATCGCCGTCGAGCCGCTGTTTGAGGAGTTCGTCGACTTTGATACCTTCTCCAAGAGCGATTTCCGCGCTGTGAAGGTCAAGGCGTGCGAGGCCGTCAAGAAGTCCAAGAAGCTGCTGAACTTTACGCTCGACGACGGCACTGGCACCGACCGCACCATCCTCTCCGGCATTCACGGTTATTATGAGCCCGAGGACCTGGTCGGCAAGACTCTGCTCGCCATCACCAACCTGCCTCCGCGCAAGATGATGGGCATTCCCAGCTGCGGCATGCTCATCAGCGCTATCCACGAGGAGGATGGTGAGGAGCGTCTCAACCTGATCCAGCTCGACGCCTCCATCCCCGCCGGCGCAAAGATGTACTAACTAGTTACGCGGTTCTACGAACCGCGTAACGGCTCGACGCTGCGCGGGCCGCATTTGGACAATCTGACGTTCAACTTCAAGGGCGCGACCAGAAGGTCAGCGCCCTTTCGTTTCACGTCACCTTGTCTCAAATGCGGCCCGCTCGCTGACGTTGCCAATACATCGGCGTTGCCTTGGCCGTCAATAGTCATTGGGGACGTTCTTAAACGACTACCCAACGGCTATTGAGCACATGGCTCGCATGGCAGCCGTCTCTTTTATGTTTCCTTTAGCCGTTGCTGCCTAGGATGGGGGTTAGTCGGTAGGAAGGGAGCGTCTATATGGACGACGCGAGCGAGCGTGCAATCGAAGAGGACATGCTCGATCAGTTCAATTACTTTGACGATGAGGATGAGGAGCTAATCGATCGTCGCGAGCCGGCATCGCTTGACTCATTTGATCTGGTCGATGAAGAGACTGATGAGGTTGAGGACGAATCAACGGAGTCCCCACAGTCTTCGCGCCTTGACTCGCTGCTTTCGAGAGCCCCCATGCACCACGGTGTTCGTGCCGGCGCACTCCATATGAAAACTGACTGGCACCAGATCGTGACGGCAGGCGATGAGCTTGCCGTCGATGCGCCGCTCACCGATAAGTCATCCATCATCTGCCGCACCGGTATGCTTATGCTCGCGAGCGGAACGGGTGCCTGGCGTGTACGCGATACCATGAATCGCGTCGCCGCCGTACTCGGTGTCACCGTCCACGTTGACTTAAGTCTTCTGTCGTTTGAGTGCACCTGCATCGAAGATGGCCACTGCTTTAACGAGGTTGTCAGCCTGCCCACAACGGGAGTCAATACCCATCGCATTTGGATGATGGAGAGCTTCCTAAAGGAAATCGAGACGTATGGGCGCCGGTTTACCGTGCACGAATACCACGAGATGCTCAAGACCGTTGAGAGTTCAAAACCCGATTACTCTCCCTGGCAACAGGGCCTTGCGGCAGCTTGTGCTTGCGGCGCCTTCGTCTTTTTGCTCGGCGGCGGCCCTATCGAGATGGCCTGCGCATTCGTAGGCGCTGGTGTTGGCAACTTTGCTCGCTCTCATATTCTCAAGCAGGGTCTTGGCCAGTTTAGCGCGCTGACGATTGGCGTTGCGCTCGCTTGCGTTTCGTATCTGCTGGCATTGCTCGGCCTTGGCCAGGTCGTACCGGGGGCAATGTCGCACCAAGAAGGCTATATCGGCGCCATGCTCTTTGTGATTCCCGGCTTTCCCCTCATTACGGCAGGCCTCGACATCGCTAAGCTCGATATGCGAAGCGGCATTGAGCGTCTTTCGTATGCCGTTTCGATTATTGTGATGGCGACCCTTGTGGGCTGGATGGTTGCCGAGTGTGTGGGGCTGGCACCGGATGATTTTGCCCCGCTCGGCCTTTCGCCGCTTGCCCTTACGCTCCTGCGCGTGGTGATGAGCTTCGTTGGCGTATTCGGCTTCTCGGTGATGTTCAACAGCCCGGTAAAGATGGCCGCGGCAGCTGGGCTGATCGGCGCCGTGTCCAATACCTTGCGCCTTACGCTCGCCGATGCGCCGACGCTGTTTCCCTTTCTGGGCCTGAGCGTAGGTATGCCTCCCGAGGCGGCAGCGTTTATCGGCGCGCTGGTATCGGGGCTGCTGGCAAGCTTGGCCGAAGTCAAGCTCACCTACCCACGTATCGCCCTCACGGTGCCATCAATTGTCATTATGGTGCCGGGCCTGTATCTGTATCGCTCGATGTACTACATGTGCACCTTCGATACGGTCAATATGCTCGGTTGGTTTGTGCGTGCAGTGCTCATTGTGGCGTTTCTGCCCGTTGGCCTGGGCGTGGCGCGTACGCTCACCGACCCTCGCTGGCGCCACACCAGCTAATTGGTGCAAGGGGGGACAGGTTACTTTGCACCAAATGAGTTGCGGTGAAATAGGGACTGAATTGCTGCTTAAAGGGTCAAAACAGTCCGTATTCCACCGCAACTTATGGGGTCGGGGGATTATTGGTGCCCTGCATCTCCATAAACTCAACGCTTACGAAGCGCGGGGTTTTCGTGCTAGGCTGGTTCCACCACATAAGTAGTCGCAGACGCACGTATCACGGGCGGGCGAGATGAAGTCCCAACAGCTCCATCTTGCCCGCCCGTTTTTGTTGCGTGGCGTAGCGGCGTAACACAGAAAGGACCATGCCCTTTATGCCTATCAACAAACGAGAGAGCCTGCTGTTCACCTTTATCATGTGCTTTTGCATGGTGCTCTGGATGAGCATCTACAACGTTGCCCTGCAGCATGGGGCCATCAACGGCGAGGTTGTTGCCGCCGCGTGGCTCGGCTTCCCCGTTGCCTACGTTTTTGCCATGTGCTGCGACTGGTTTGTCGCCAGCCCGCTCGCCAAGGGTTTCGCCTTTAAATTCCTGGTCACGCCGGGCAAGAGCTCGCCGATTGCCATGACGCTCGCCGTCAGCTCCTGCATGGTCATTCCTATGGTCATCATCATGTCGCTCTACGGTGCGTGCGAGGGCCTGTTCCGCATGCCCGGCGGCCCGCTCGCCAACCTGCAGCTGCTGCCGATGATGTGGCTCGTTAACATTCCGCGCAACTTTATCATGGCCCTGCCCTGGAACCTGCTGGTGGCCGGTCCGGTTGCTCGCTTTGCCTTCCGCCGCGCCTTCCCCATGGGCACGGTCTTTGCCGAGCCGCACATGGAGCTCGTGCGCATGCCGGGCGCTCCCGTTGCCGATGCCGTCAATGACGTTGCCGAGAGCATGGACGCCGAGCCCGCCTGCTAGACAGCAGCTCAAAACCAAACCGCCAAACGGACCCGAGCAATTCCTTTTTTGTAGACGTTGTCGCGCGGCTACGGGCAGGAAAGGTCCCAACGGTTAACATATACTCCATATGGGTAAAGAGACCAAAGCGCTGCCGCGGGCGGCGCTTTGCGTTTGAAAAAACTAGCTCGTCTAAGAGGAACTAGCATGTTAGACCGTTTTACCGATCGCGCGCGCAAGGTCATGTCCATGGCCAAGCAAGAAGCGCTCGATCTTCACTCAAATAAGGTGGGTACCGAGCACCTGCTGCTCGCACTCGCCAAGGAGGACGAGGGCATTGCCGCCGAGGCACTGCGTTCGCTCGATATCTCCTACGACGACATCATGGATACTCTTAAAGAGGTCCAGACCACGGTTCCCGAGCCCAGTGAGGAGACCGAGGCGGCCAAGCTCGCCTTTACGCCGCTCGTCATTAGCGTGATGGAGCGTTCATTCCGCGTGGCGCGTGAAAACAACCAGACCTACGTGTCGACCGAGCACTTGCTGATCGGCATCGTCGAAGAGGGCAACGGCATGGCCATGGACATCCTCATGCGCCTGGGTGTGTCGTCCGCCTCCATCAAAAAGGCTATCGAGAAACTCACCGCCAAGGACCAGGATAAGAAGCGTCCGCTCGCTGGCGCCGGTGCCGGGCGTCCCGGTACGGGCCTGCCGTTCTTTAGCGGCTCGGATGCCTCCCAGCAAAAGGGGAGCGGCACCGATACACTTAAGCAGTTCGCGACCAACCTTACGCAGAAGGCGCGCGACGGCGAACTCGATCCGGTGATCGGCCGCGAAAAGGAAGTCCAGCGTATGATGGAGATCCTTTCGCGCCGCACCAAGAACAACCCTCTTATCCTGGGCGATCCCGGCGTGGGCAAAACGGCCATCGTCGAGGGACTGGCGCAACAGATTGCTGCCGGCAACGTGCCCGAGAACCTCATGAACCAGAATATCTGGACGCTCGACCTGCCGGGTCTCGTTGCGGGCGCCAAGTATCGCGGTGAGTTCGAGGAGCGCCTCAAGAACGTGATCCAGGAGGCAACCGAGGCCGACGACGTCATCTTGTTTATCGATGAGATGCACACCATCATCGGTGCCGGTTCTGCCGAGGGCTCCATCGACGCGAGCTCCATGCTCAAGCCCGTGCTCGCGCGCGGTGCCTTCCAGATTATCGGCGCCACCACGGCCGAGGAATTCCGCAAGTACCTCACCAAGGACCCGGCCTTCGAGCGTCGCTTCCAGACCATCGATGTCGAGGAGCCGAGCGTCGAGGACACGGTCAAGATCCTGACCGCGCTCAAGCCGCGCTACGAGGAGCACCACCATGTGCGCTATACGCAGGGTGCTATCGAGGCCGCCGCGAACCTTTCCAACCGCTACATCCAGGATCGCTTCCTGCCCGATAAGGCCATCGACCTCATTGACGAGGCCGGTGCCCGCGCCCGCATCGCCGCTAACCGCGCGCCCGAGCCGGTGCGCGAGGCCGAGCATCGCATAGAGGAGCTCAAGGCCGCCGCGCAGGAGGCCACCGAGAGCGACGACATGAACAAGGCTGCCGAGATCACCGAGCAGCAGAAGGCCGCCGAGATTGAGCTCGCCGAGGCCAAGGCTGCCTGGACGGCCGAGCTCGACGCCAGCCCGCTCACCATCGATGTCTCCCAGATCGCCGATATCGTGTCCGTGACCTCGGGCGTGCCGGTGTCATCGCTTACCGAGAGCGAGAGCCGCCGCCTGCTGCAGGCCGAAAGCGTGCTCAAGACCCGCATTATCGGTCAGGATGAGGCTGTCGAGGCAGTTGCCAAGGCCGTGCGCCGCAGCCGCTCGCCGCTCAAGGATCCGCGTCGCCCCGGCGGCAGCTTTATCTTCCTGGGTCCCACCGGCACGGGCAAGACCGAGCTCGCCAAGACGCTCGCCGAGTACCTCTTTGGCAGCAAGGACGCGCTCATCAGCTTCGACATGTCCGAGTTCGGTAGCGAGTTCGAGGTCTCCAAGCTCATCGGTAGCCCTCCGGGTTACGTCGGTCACGACGAGGGCGGCCAGCTCACCAAGGCCGTTCGTCGCCACCCGTACTCGGTCGTGCTGTTCGACGAGATCGAGAAGGCGCACCCCGATATCTTCAACATTCTGCTGCAGGTGCTGGAAGAGGGTCGTCTGACCGATAGCCAGGGCAAGACGGTCGACTTCCGCAACACTGTGATCATCATGACGTCCAACGTGGGCGCCCGCGAGATTGCGCAGGATGCGAGCGTGGGCTTTGGCACCACCGGCGAGCAGGGTCTTACCTCGAGCGAGATCCGCGGCCGCGCGATGGGCGAGCTCAAGCGCCTGTTCCGCCCCGAGCTGCTCAACCGTATCGACGACATCGTGGTGTTCCAGAAGCTTTCGGGCGAGAACCTGACCAAGATCGCGCACCTGCTGGTGGACGACCTGCGTCAGCGTCTGATCGCCAACGGTATGAACATCAAGCTCACTGATGCGGCCTATGACAAGATCGTGGCCGAGGGTACCGACCTTACCAATGGCGCGCGTCCGCTGCGCCGTGCCATCCAAAAGCTCATCGAGGACCCGTTGTCCGAGGAGCTGCTGGCCGGCGAGTGGGGCGAGGGCGATACCGTCCTGTGCGACGTGGCCGATGGCAAGTTCGTCTTTAGCCACGGCACGGGCGAGATTCCGGCACCGCGTCCGGCGGGTGCGCTCGGGGGCGATACCGCTCCGGCAGCGCCGCACACCGGAAACGCCGCGCCTGTGAGCAGTGGCGTGAGCTCGGGCCCCGGCGGCATGATGCAAGCCGGTTCCGGCGCGCTGTAGGGCGGGGCGACAATTTGATCTGTGCAATCGAGGCGTTCCGGCAAGGGCGCCTCGATTTGTAGAGCTGCGGTAGTTGTGACCGTTACGCTATGCGGTCCGCCGTTAGCCGATGATGCAAGGGCGCTCGGCGTTTTCGACTGGTTTATGCACGCAAAGTCTGGGAATATACAAGGCGCATGTCTTACTGTCTAATCAGTTGCGCCAAGGAGGCACCATGGATTACAAGATCACCGGCTACGAGCCCGCCCAGCTGTTCCATTTCTTTGAGGAGGTCAGCGCGATCCCCCGTGGGTCTGGCAACGAGAAGGGCATCAGCGATTTCCTGGTTGCGTTTGCCAAGGAGCGCGGCCTCGATGTGTACCAGGACGAGGTCTACAACGTCATCATTCGCAAGCCCGCTTCTGCCGGCGCTGAGAATGCCCCGACCGTGATGCTGCAGGGCCACATCGATATGGTGTGCGACAAGTTGGGCTCTGTTGAGCACGACTTTACGACCGACGGTATCGACCTGGTCGTCAAGGACGGCGTCCTCACCGCTAACGGCACCACCCTGGGCGCCGACAACGGTATTGCTGTTGCTCTGATGCTTACTGTGCTCAACGACGATTCGATTGCTCACCCCGCCCTCGAGTGCGTATTCACCACCGACGAGGAGACTGGCCTGGTCGGCGCCGAGACGCTCGACAAGTCCCAGATTAGCGCCCGCACCATGATTAACCTTGACTCCGAGGAAGAGGGCGTTGCCACCGTCAGCTGCGCCGGCGGCGTCGTTGTTACCTACACCTGCCCCATCGTGCGCGAGCACAAGACCGGCAGCACCCTCACGCTCGACATCTCCGGCCTACTGGGTGGTCATTCCGGCAACGATATCAACCTGGAGCGCGGCAACGGCAACCTCATCATGGCCCGCATCATCGACCGCCTGATGGTCGCCGGCGAGCCCGCCATCGTTAGCTTTAACGGCGGCACTAAGGACAACGCCATCAACCGTGAGTGCAAGGCCGAGCTGGTTTACGCCGACCACGCTGCCGCCGAGGCCGCGGCCCAGATCGCAAAGGACATCATCGCCGACGTCACTGCCGAGCTCGAGGTCTTCGACCCCGGCTTTACCTGCACCGTCGAGATTGCCGACGACGCCGAGGTCGAGGCCATGGATCAGAAGTCCGCGCTTGCCCTCATCCGCGCCCTGCGTCTTGCCCCTAACGGCGTGATTCGCCGCAACGTTGCCACCGACGGCTCCGTCGAGGTTTCCTCCAACATCGGCGTGGTCGCCACTTCCGACGACCAGGTCAAGATCATGCTGTCCCCGCGCTCCTCGATCACCTCGCTGCAGAACGAGTTCAAGGACCGCCTGCAGACGCTGGCCGATGTCTTGGGCTTCGACGCCAAGTTCGAGTTCGAGTATCCCGGCTGGAGCTATGCCGAGCATTCGCCGGTCCGCGACGTTTTTGTCGAGAGCTATCGCGAGCTCTTTGGCTCCGAGCTGCGTATCGAGTCCATTCACGCCGGCCTTGAGTGCGGCCTGTTTGCTGAGGCCCTGCACGGCCTGGACGCCATCGCCGTGGGCCCGACGCTCTCCGATGTCCACACCCCGGACGAGAGCATGGAGCTCGCTTCTGCCGAGCGCTTCTACGAGCTGCTCATCGACGTCCTCAAGCGCCTTGCCGCGTAAGGGTCGCGCTAGCAGCAGTTCGAGCCACGTGCTGGCGGATTGCAAATGACATTACGAGAGGGGGCATCCGAACTTTTGCGACGGGTGCCCCCCTCTTCTTTTAAGAAATGTGGATTGATTGGCGCCTAGCCCATATCCGCCTTGATGAGGTCGAGGGTGCGCTGGCAGTTTTCGCGGACGGGGCCGAGCATGTGCTCGCGCAGGTCCGCCATGCCGGGCAGGTCGGCGTATTCGTCCATGATCTCTTCCATGCAAATGGGCACCTCGTAGGCGAGGTCCATCATGGTCGCAAAGCAAAACTTCTCGGATAGCCCGGCATCGGTGAGCGCCGCCTCCAGCGCGGGGTCGCCCATACCGTGGTATCGGCGGATAGCGCCTGGACCGATGCGCCCCACTCGATTTTCGCCGCCAACGCTCATGGCAAGGCGCGCCCGGCGGCGCATACGCTCGTACGCCAAACCCGATGCGACATCGTACATGGGTGCGAGCGCTGCGTTTGTGCCTTTGCCTAGGATGAGCGAGTAGTTTTTAGCGTGTGCGTCAGGCGCTCCGATAATGGCGTTATAGAACAACATATAGGTAAAAAGCACAAGATTCATGTGGTGGGGGACTGTGTTAATCAGTCGTTCTTGGATGTCTCGTGTGGTTGGTCCTCCGTCGGCGGTGTATTTCTGGCTTGGCAATACACCGAGCGCCTGGCAAAAGTCCTCCTGATGCAGCCTTTCGATATTCCCGCTGCTATTGACCATTCTGTCGTACCGTTCAACGACGAGCGCGGCTTCGTCTTCAAATGTGCAATAGGAGACGTTGGCAGTTGGAATGCCAACACGCCGAGCCGTTTTCATGCAGACGAATTCGTTTAAGGCCTGATGTTTGAACCCAACGACACCATTTTTGAAGATATGGGTAGTGGGGGATGACCCTAGACATTCGCACCATTGGCCATCATGCCAAGCTAGTGCAAATTTGCCTTGGTTGCCGCCCAGGGACCAGCTTTCGTTGGAGCCCATCCATGTCTCTCTTTCGTCATCGCGAATTGCTTTGAGCTTGTGAGCGATTTGAGAATTGGTAAGCGGGCGGTATGCCGAGACCCTGCCGCGGGCGGCGCCTAATTGATTGGTTCGACAAAACTGAACGGCCCCCGCGCAGTCAAGACCGATATGGCACAAGAGGGCGACGGGGTTGTTGGATGCAACGTCATACTCGGCGGCAATAGCGCGACGCTGCTCTTGACTGTCGGGCAAAAGGCCAAATAGGAACGGGCGGACGATGTTATGGCCATACGTGCGATTGGAAAGCGGCATTGTTAGCGATAGCGGTGCTCCGCGATAGGTTGGGGCGTATACAAAGCTGCAGAGTCCATGCTCGTCTTGCCGGAGAGTGCCTGCGATTTCGCCACAAATGAGGGTTGCAAGCTCCATCTCTGCCATTTATTTCACAACCTTACAGCCAAAGGAGAGGCCTGAAGTGCCGGAAAGGCCTTGCTCGGCTGCGATTTGGGCCAGCAAGGCACCATAGGAAGATGGCGTTCCCTGTCGAGCGGGTCGTCTGCCTACGCTTGGCTTTGGCAGGGCATTCGAGTTCGCGATAGGGAGGTCCGCTTTCGTCGTCGGATGTTCGGAGGGCGATGCGATGGAGTCGTTATCGCTTTGCGCAAAGAGACCTATGCCGAGTGCGTTAAAGACGGACAGCAACTTGTCGAGTCGAATGCCGGTGGCGTCTCCCAGCTCGAGCGATGCGAGCAGGCGCTCCGAAACACTGGCCGTTTTGGCGAGGGCGGCACGGGTGAGACCCTGAGCCTCGCGTGCCTGGCGCACGTAGATGCCAGCTTGGCGCGGTGTGGTGATGGGAAGGGTATTCACGACGATCTCCTAACGTGCAGACTTTTGCATATCAGTATGACATGCAAAAGTCTGCACGAAAAGGCCTCATGCAAAACTTTGCATGAGGCCTTGTACTGGCGTTGAGTTTTGAGCGATTGTGTTTGGCGTTACAGTGCGAGGATCCCAAGGTGCTCAAGCAAGATCTTAAGTCCGATGAGGATGAGCACGATGCCGCCCACGATGGTGGCAGGTTTTTCGTAGCGCGCGCCAAAGGTGTGGCCGATCGCTACGCCGGCGACGGAGAAGATAAACGTTGTGACGCCGATAAGCGATACAGCGGGAACGATGTCAACCGAGAGCGCCGCAAATGAGATGCCTATGGCTAGGGCGTCGATTGAGGTGGCGATGGCGAGGATCAGGTACTCGCCCAGGTCAATCTTTTCGGCATCCTTGCCGTCGCCTTCATTCTCGTCCTCGGTAAAGGCTTCCCACAGCATTTTGCCGCCGATAAAGGCCAAAAGGATAAAGGCGATCCAATGGTCGATGGGTCCGATGATGCCCATGAATTGGCTGCCAAGCGCCCATCCGATTACGGGCATGCCGGCCTGAAAGCCGCCAAAGAACAGGCCGAGCACCACGGCGACTTTAAGGTTGATCTTCTTCATGCCAAGGCCCTTGCAGATGGATACGGCAAAGGCATCCATCGAAAGGCCAACGGCGAGCAGCACGAGCTCTGCGAGTCCCATAGTCTGGCTCCCTCTCTGCGGGCGGGCCCGCGTGTACCTCTTGGGGGAGTAACAAAAAAGACCCGTGGCGTACGCGTTGCGCGCACAGCCACGAGTCTCGTTCATTAAGGCAAGCCAGACCGCATCGGCCAGTGTGTTGACTTGCCGCGCCACCGGAGGCGAACCCGATCACGCGACTACTCCCTCATTTATGCGAATCCCGATGCTACCACATAAGCAGCTCATTTGGATTGGGGCTCTCAGCTGTGTTCGCTCATTCTGTAAGCATCGGATTTTGCGGGCGTCACAGAGGCAAACCGTGAGAAACTTATTGACGTTTATGGAGCGTATACGATGGGAGCGATGCCTTGGATAAGAACGAGCTGCAAAAGCGTATGGAACAGGCCATCCGCCTGACGGCACCTGGCCAGCCGATCCGCACCGCCCTCGACATGATCATCGCTGGTCACCTGGGCGCTCTTATTTGCGTCGGCGACACCGAAAACGTGCTCGCTGCTGGTAACGACGGCTTCCCGCTCAACATTTCGTTTACCTCGAACCGCCTGTTCGAGCTTTCCAAGATGGACGGCGCCATCGTCATCGACGGCGACCTCACCCAGATCCTGCGCGCCAACTTCCACCTCAATCCCGATCCCTCACTCGCCACGAGTGAGACGGGCATGCGTCACCGCACCGCCGCCCGCATGTCGGTGCTCACGGATGCCATCGTGATCTCGGTCTCGGCCCGTCGTGCCGTCGTCAACGTGTACGTTCACGGCAAGAGCTACGAGATCCAGCCCGTCACCACCATCATGAGCTCGGTCAACCAGCTCGTCGCCACGCTCCAGACTACCCGTCAGTCGCTCGACCGCTCCCTGCTGCGTCTGACGGCCCTCGAGCTCGACGACTACGTTACGCTCGCCGACATCACCGGCATTTTCTCGAGTTTCGAGATCATGCAGCAGGCAAAGACTGAGCTTAAGGATTGCATTGTCAAGTTGGGCAACCAGGGCAAGCTCGTGCAGATGCAGCTCGAGCAGCTCGCCGGCTCCAGCATGGATACCGAGTACGACCTGATGATTCGCGACTACGCGAGCGATTCTTCCGAGGCCAATGCCGAAAAGATCCGCGCCAACCTGAGCCGCATGACGCCTAAGGACCTGTCCGACCCGCAGCATGTGGCGGCAGTTCTGGGCTACGACGACCTGGACGAGGACTCCGTCATGACGCCGCTGGGCCTGCGCACGCTTTCGCGCGTGTCCGTCGTGCGCGACGGCGTGGCCGAGAAGATCGTCGACGAGTACGGCTCGCTGCAGGAGCTCATGGACGACATCAGCGAGGATCCGGAGCGCCTGGGCGACTTTGGCGTTAACAACCCTGCCATTCTTGCGGACTCCCTGTACCGCATGAAGGGCACCAAACAGGGGAACGCATAATGGCGCCCGTATGCGCCGTGGTCGTTGCCGGCGGCAGCGGCCAGCGCTTTGGAAATCCCGGCGGCAAGCAGCTCGTTAACGTGGCGGGCCGTCCGCTCATGAGCTGGTCCATCCGCGCGTTCGATCGGAGCGACAAGGTCGGCCACATCGTGGTGGTGTGCCCTGCCGAGCGTCGTGCCGAGATGCGCCGCCTGGCCATCGACCCGTTTGACTATGACACGCCCATCAGTTTTGCCGATGCCGGCGATACCCGCCAGGATTCCACCCGCGCCGGCGTGTACGCGGTGCCGGCGGGTTTCGAATATGTCGCCATCCACGACGGCGCCCGTCCACTCATTACGACCGAGGCCATCGACCACGCTATCGACGTGCTCGTGAGCGACCGTGCCCTCGATGGTGTCGTGTGCGGCCAGCCTGCCATCGACACACTCAAGATTGTCGACGGCGACAATATCGTCGAGACGCCGCCGCGCGAGCTCTATTGGGCCGCGCAGACGCCGCAGATCTTTAGCGTCGATGCTATGAAACGCGCCCACGCCGCAGCCATTGCCGAGGGCTTTATCGGTACCGACGATTCATCGCTGGTCGAGCGCATGGGCGGGCGCGTCCGCTGCGTCCAGAGCCCGCGCGATAACCTTAAGGTGACGGTGCCCGAGGACCTGCGTCCCGTAACCGCGATTCTGCTTGGCCGCATGGCCGAGGGAGAGGACCTTCCCCATGTTCAGTAACCTGCGCATTGGCCACGGCTACGACGTCCACCGTCTGGTGGAGGGGCGTCGATGTATCATCGGCGGGGTCGACATTCCCTACGAGCGCGGCCTGCTGGGTCACTCGGATGCCGATGTGCTCGCGCACGCCTTGGCCGATGCCATTCTGGGCGCATGCCGCGGGGGAGACATCGGCAAACTGTTCCCCGACACCGATCCTGCCTATGAGGGCGCCGACTCGATGGTGCTGCTCGCTCGTGTGATGGACTATGCGCGCGAGCTTGGCTTTGAGTTTGTCGATGCCGATTGCACCATTGCCTGTCAGCAACCCAAGATCACCCCGCACCGCGATGCCATGCGCGCCAACCTGGCCCATGCCCTGGGCGTTGACGTCGAAAACGTGGGCGTCGCCGCCACTACGACCGAAAAACTCGGCTGGGAAGGCCAAGGCGAGGGAATTGGCGCTTGGGCCGTCTGCCTGCTACAGAAAACCGTTAAGGAGTAACGAATGCGTATCTACAACAGCGCTACCCATAAAAAGGAAGAGTTCCAGCCCATCGAGTCCGGCAAGGTCCGCATGTACGTGTGCGGCCCCACGGTCTACGACAACATCCACATCGGCAATGCCCGTACGTTCATCAGTTTTGACGTGATTCGTCGCTGGCTCATCGCGAGCGGCTACGAGGTCACGTTTGCCCAGAACCTCACCGATGTCGATGACAAGATCATCAAGCGCGCCAACGAGCAGGGCCGCACTGCCGCCGAGGTCGCGACGGAGTTCTCGGACAAGTTCATCGGCGTCATGCGCGCCGCCAACGTGCTCGATCCCGATGTGCGCCCCCGCGCCACCAAGGAGATCGGCCCCATGATCGCCATGATCAAGACGCTTATCGAGCAGGGCCACGCTTACGCAGCCGATAACGGCGATGTGTACTTTGCCGTGCGCAGCGATCCCAACTATGGTCAGGTCTCGGGCCGCAACATCGACGACCTTATGGTTGGCGCGCGCATCGAGGAGAACGAGGACAAGAACGACCCGCTCGACTTTGCCCTGTGGAAGGCCGCCAAGCCCGGCGAGCCCAGCTGGCCGAGCCCCTGGGGCGAGGGCCGTCCCGGTTGGCACACCGAGTGCGCCGCCATGGTGCATCGCTACCTGGGCACTCCGATCGACATCCACGGCGGCGGCTCCGACCTTGCCTTCCCGCATCACGAGAACGAGTGCGCTCAGGCCACCTGCGCCTGGCACCAGGGCTTCTCCAACACCTGGATGCACACGGGCATGCTGCTGGTAGACGGCGAGAAGATGTCCAAGTCGCTCGGCAACTTCTTTACGCTGGCCGAGGTCCTCGAGCAGCACTCCGCTGCCGCCCTGCGCCTGTTGATGCTGCAGACGAGCTATCGCTCGCCGCTCGACTTTTCTTGGGAGCGCCTGGAGGGTGCCGAGAACTCGCTCACGCGTATTGCCGGTACGGTCGAGAACCTGCGCTGGGCTGCGAACCATGCGACGGCCGATGTCGATGAGGCAGCATCCGAGGCGTTTGCCGCCAAGGCAGCCGAGACCCGTGCCGCTTTTAAGGAGTGCATGGACGACGACTTTAACACCGCCGGTGCCATGGGCGCCGTCTTTGGCTTTGTCACCGAGTGCAACCAGTATCTGGAGCAGGCGGGCGACGCTGCCGACAAGGCCGCAGCCTTGGCTGCCGCCGATACGCTGGTCGAGCTGCTCGATACGTTTGGTGTTGAGCTTCCTGAGCCCAAGGTCGAGCTGCCGCTGGGTCTGCTGGGCGTTGCCGCCGGTCTGGTTGCCTATACGGGCGACGACGTGGACGAGGCTGCTGCCAAGATTCTCGAGGCCCGCGCCGAGGCCCGTGCCGCCAAGAACTGGGATCTGGCAGATGCCATCCGCGATCAGCTCAAGGACCTGGGCCTGACGATTGAAGATACTGCCGCCGGTACCCGTATCAAATCTCTCTAATCCCTGCGGGTTTCCCAAGCACCCGACCTTGCCGTTCAAACCGTCGCTCGCGTACTCAAGTACGCGTCGCTCCTCTTTCACGGCCATCTCGGACACTTGGAAAACCCGTGCCGACCGCCCGAGCCACGGCACCTTGCCTTTCAATCGTCGGGCATGACCTCAAGGTCTATGCCCTCCTCTTTCAAGGCAATCTGCCGCACCTCGGGCGGTCGGTCTATTTGTTTCGTTTGATAGTTGTATTTAGGAGGTCGCTTTATGGCCGACAATCGCAAGCGTGCGCCTCGTGGCGGCAAGCAGGCTGCTTCTGGCTCGCGTCCGATTCGCCGTAATGACCGCGCTGCCGCTTCCAAAGGCCAGCGCGATCGCACCCAGGCCGCACGTCCGCAGCGCGATCGCAGCCGCGACGCTGTCCAGGTTCCCAAGGGCGAGTTTATCGAAGGTCGCCGTGCTGCTGCCGAGGCGCTGCGTACCGGCTTTCCCGTCAAGTGCGCGCTCATTGCCGAGGGCGGGGAGCGCGATGCCGCCTTGTCGCGCCTGGTCGACGACCTCAACGCCGCGGGTGTCCGCATTAAGTATGTGCCGCGCGCGCAGCTCGATGTGCTGTCGAGCCATGGCGCTCACCAGGGCATTGCGCTCGAGGTTGGCAACTTCCCCTATGCCGATGTCGCCGATATCCTCGACCGCGCGGGTGACGGACCGGCGCTCGTCGTCGTGCTCGACCATGTGACCGACGATGGCAACTTTGGTGCGATTGTGCGCTCTGCCGAGGTCGTGGGCGCGGCGGGCGTCATCATCGCCAACAAGCGCGCCGCCGGTGTGACCGTCGGCAGCTACAAGACCTCTGCTGGTGCCGTCATGCATCTGCCTATCGCGCAGGTTCCCAATATCGCCCGAGCGCTCGACGACCTTAAGGCCGCCGGCTTTTGGGTGGGCGGCGCTTCCGAGCACGCCGAGGGCAGCTGCTGGGATGCTCCCTTCGAGGGCCGCGTGGCACTCGTTATGGGCTCCGAGGGTGATGGCATCTCGCGCCTGGTGCTCGAGAAATGCGACTTTTTGACCAAGCTTCCCCAGCGCGGCATGACCGAGAGTCTCAACGTGGCCCAGGCGACTACTGCTCTGTGCTTTGAGTGGCTGCGCCGAAACGCCGGCGAGCTCATGGGGGAGGAGTAGCGCATGTCCAAGAAGAACCGCGCCAAGTCCAAGGCCAAGCGCTTTGGCGAAGGCTCGGCCAAGCCGATTGTTTCGGCCGCGACCTATGGCGTGGGCGGCAATGCGTTTGCGCAGGCCATCGCCGACCCGGTTTCGACGGTGCACTCCAATAAGCCTGAGCTGCTGGTGGTCGACGGTTACAACGTGATCCACTGCACGCCGCGCTACGAAAAGCTCGTCTACGACCATTCCGACGATCCGTATTCCAGCGACGTTCACGATATGGCGCGCACTGCCCTCATCAACGACGTCGCCGCCTTTGCCCAGGGCCGCTACGAGGCCGTGATCGTGTTCGACGGCGCGGGCAATATCTCCAACGAGCGCCCCAACCTGCCGGCCCGCGGCGTGCGCATCGAGTTTTCGCCGACGGGCGTCTCTGCCGATACCGTGGTGCAAAAGCTCTGCATCGAGGCACGCGAGGAAGGCCGCGCGTGCTCCGTGGTATCGAGCGACGGCACGATCCAGGCCGTCGTTATGGGCAAGGGCGTTACGCGCATCTCGAGCCGTATGCTGGTGGACGAGATCAAGCAGATCGATAACGACGTTCACGAGGCAGAGGAAGCTCCGCAGATCAAGATGACTTTGGGCAGCCGCCTGAGCCCCGATGCCCTAGCAAAGCTCAAGGCCCTGCGCGGGAGGTAGGGGATTATCCATAGAGACCTGTTTCCCAATTGGCCCGCCCGTTGATTTGTAATCAATGGGCTGCGGGTTGCCGTTGCCAAAACGAATAGTTTTTGGTTCTGACGAACAGATAAAACTATTCGTTCTGACGAAGGGTTTTGAGATGTGGTCGGTCGAAGGGTCTGTTGCGCCCCGTCCGCAATTCCTTTATTCTTAACAGGCTTCGCGCGAAAGCGCCAAGTGTGCCAGTGTGGCGCAACGGTAGCGCAACTGATTTGTAATCAGTGGGTTGCGGGTTCGATTCCTGTCACTGGCTCCATGAGAGTTTCGGGCTCTGTTCCCTTGTGGGACAGGGCCCGTTTCTATTTAGGTGGTGCGCCATCGGGTTAGCGCCCATCCCGTTTTTGGTTTGTCTCGTCCTCCAGTTTGTCTAAATCTGTAACACCAAGACCGATATTCGGCATCTAACTGTTACAGATTGAGATGAAACTTAGGGTGTTTTAGGAATATCTTGATCTGTAACATGTAGAAGCGGAATAGGCCTCTTGCTGTTACAGATCGAGACAAGGGCGGGTGCGGACATGGGGTCCTGTTCGAGCGTGGATTTCTGGACACGCGAGCGAAGAAAATCTCCCGACCGGAGAACGAGCGTGGATAATTAACTTGGATAGGGAGCTAAGGTAAACACCGATTGTCTATCGACGGCTTTAGAAACAACGGCCCCGATTTCATTGTGGAATCGGGGTCGTTTGTGCCTCAGGAATCCGAATGGATTAATCGAGCTCCTAAGGAACTTCTTGGGTTCTTGCTAATGGTCTGCCGAGGATGTCCCCAATGCAAACAGCGGGCATCTACTCAATATAGCTGGGGTTCTTCTTGATGATCACGCGTGCAGCGATGAAGGAGACGACGATGGCGATGATGGCGACAACGCATGCCAGCACGAAGTTGCCCATGGACCCATCGGGAGCGATAAAGATGAGTGCCGAAAGAAGGCCGGGGCATGCTCCCGCAACATACTCTTTCAGAACAAAGATGCCTGCAGGGAGTCCAGCGCAGAGCGCGCCGATTGCCGTGCCGACAAGCAGGCGGGGACGTTCGATGAGGCAACCGTAGAACGCGGGCTCGGTTACGCCACAGAGTGCGGTGACGGCAACCGTGGTGACCATACCCCTCTTCTCTTTGTTTCCCTTCATGGCAGTTGCCAGGGCGAGGCTCGTGCCGCCAATGCAGAGGTTCGAGATGAATCCAAAGATAATGGGTGCCCAACCGAGCTGCGCCAGGCTCGTAACTTCGATTGCGATGTAAGCCTTATCGAGACCGAGCATGACGAAATAGGGGTTAAGGGCTGCCAGGATCGGAGTAGCGATAAATGCCACGTTGTCCATAAGCCACGTGACGGCATCGCTCAGCGCGTAGCCCATCATGCTGCCGGCGGGGCCAAGGATAATCAGCTCGACGGGCACGACTATGATCATGGTGAGCAGCGGCTTCAAGAACAGTTTGGTAACGTCGGGGATTATTTTCTGAAGACCGCGATCGACGAAGTACATGAACACGACGCCCAGTACGATTGGCACCACCGTGCTCGAGTAGTCATTCGTCGGGATGGGGATGCCAAGAAAGTCGAGACCCTCAGCACCGCTAATGGACGAGCTGATCATGATCGCGCCCAGCAATGCGCCCATGATGGGCTGCATCTTCATGACGGCTGCGAGCTGATAACCAAGATAAACGGGCAAGAAGCTAAACGAAGCGCTAAAGATCGCCAACAGGACCTGGGCGGTTCCGCTATCGGTGCTCAATCCGCAATAATTGACCAGGAGATTCTTGATCGAAAGAATGAGTCCGCCAACGATGAGCGCCGGAACGATGGGCATGAATACCTGTGCAGAGACGTTTCCGAATTTCTCAATCAAGCCCATGGCGGTGTTACCGCTTTTAATGCCTTCTGCAAGGTCTTTGGCGGTTTGGGCATCGTCGGCAACCGTGCCACCGCCGACTTCGATTCCCGCGAAGTCGAGGAAGTCGTTGTAAACCTCGGTGACGTTGGGGCCGATGATCACCTGAAGCTGGCCACCGCTGACTACTGCCCCGAGCGCCTGATCGGCCGATTTGGCGAGCTGGAGATCGATGATCGAGGTGTCTCGTGCGTCGATGCGAAGGCGCGTCGCACAATGAGTTACCGATGTAATGTTCTCTTTGCCGCCAACAGCCTTTAGGACTGTTTCGGACATTGCCTGATATTTCATCTCTTTCTCCTAACCTTCCTGCTCCTGATACTTCGAGATAAGGTCTCGGTACCAATACCAGCTCTTTTTGGGGGTGCGTTCCAGATTGTTCTCGAAGTCGATATGGACAAGTCCGTATCGTTTTTCGTAGCCGTTGATCCAGCTATACAGATCCATCGTCGACCAGAGGTAGTAGCCCTCAACGCGCGCGCCGTCGCTCTTGGCCCTCATCATGTGCTCGATGAACTGGCCCAGAAGCTCGATGCGGTCATCATCGTGGATCATTCCGTCTGCGTCTGGTTGCTCATAGGCGCCATGTCCGTTTTCCGTAATAAAGATGCGGGGCGCGTCATAGCGCTCGTGGACATCCATGATGGTTGAATACATGCAACCTGGGAGTATTTCGCGGCCCCATTTATTGCGGGGAACATTGCTGTCGCGGGCGCTTTCAAACAAGGGCGCAATGCATTTTCCTTCGACCTTTTTGCTCGAACCGCCCTTATTGTTCGCCGAAACGGCAAGCTCTCCACCGTGCCAGTCGGTTACATACTCTCGGCAATACACGTTGAGTCCAATAAAATCGACTTTACCGTCTCTGAATTCTTCTACGTCATTTGGGGATCGATAGAGCGAGACGTCAAGTTTTTCAAGGATTTCGTCCATTTCTGGCGGCAGTTGACCCTGAAGCGCTGGTGCCAGAATCATGCGATTGGCGAAAAAGTCTGCGTATCGAAATACGTCATCAGGGTGCTCGGTTGCCGGGTCGAGTTCGACAACGCCGCCATCGTGGACGGCGCCGATGATGCCGTCGTAGCCCATTTGACGATATGTCCGGACTGCGAGTGCGCTTGCGCGCATCAGGTTGTACTGAAACTGCATGTACGACTGAACGTCGAGCGATCGATTGGGGGGATAGTTGCCCAACATGTTTACGCAGTAGCTGTAGAAATGCGGCTCGTTAACGGTAGCCCAGATTTTGACGCGGTCTCCAAAGCGCTCAAAGCAAATCTTGGCGTATTTGCAGAACCACTCTGCCATGTCGTTGTTCAGCCATCCGCCTTTGCAAGCAAGCGTGAATGGCAGATCGTAATGGAACAGCGTAACGTTGGGCTCTATGCCATTTTCGAGGCAGCAATCGATGACCCGATTATAAAAATCGATACCCTCTTCATTCACTTCGCCGATACCCGTGGGGATGATTCGACTCCATGAAAGAGAGAAGCGATAGGTGTTTTGTCCGCCTTCTTTCATCATGCGGATATCTTCTTCATAGCGATGGTAGAAGTCGCAAGATACATCACCGTCAACATGGTTGATGTTCTTATTGCTTGTGTGGCTAAAGAAATCCCACTCGCCAAGGCCTTTGCCGTCTTCGTTCCAGGCACCCTCGCACTGATAAGACGCCGTGGCGGAACCCCAGAGAAACGGCATGTTGTTCACGTTGCCCATGAATCCCCTTTCCATCATTCAACACGGTGGATACGTGTGGCGGAATTACGATTAAGATGACGTCAACTGATTTGAATCATAGGAGAACGACCAAAGCTGTTTGATTCAATAAATGAACCATGATTTCGAGGAGAGCGGAAAGAGGGATCACGTGAATATCAATGACTTCGACGTGCTCAATCGCATTAGCTCCATCATCAACAGCGAGTTTGGGTCAAACGATGCCGCCATCGCTCGATATCTCATCGCTCACATTAGGCGTTCGAGCGAAATCAATGTTGCCGCAATAACCCGTGATGCATTCGTGACCCGTTCCGCTGTTCGTCGTTTCTGCAATCGATTGGGCTACCAGTCTCTTAGCGATTTGAAAGAATCATTTACTCAATCAGTCTTTCCAAGCGACTTAAGCCATCGAGAGGAGGAATTTGGCTACGAGGAGTACAGGGCAGAGCTCGACGTTCGCATGATCGAGATGTTCGCTGAGGTTGAAAGCGGCGTGTCCGATATCGCTATTAAGCACCTTGCCGACGAAATTGATGGCCATAAAAACGTTGAAATCTGGTGCACCAATAATGTGAGCGCCAATCTCGTACGATTTCAGCAGGAAATGTTTTATGCGGGCAAGATAGTTCGCATAGTTGCTGGGGCTAACGTCGCGGAATTGAAAAACATAGGAGACGCTTCGCAGTCATTGATAATTCTCGTATCGGTCTCCGGGCTATTTGCGTCACAGGCGCGTGAGTATCTTGATTGCCGTTCGGGCAGGAAGATTCTAATTACTGCGTTTAGCAACGATGACAAATCGAGGTCTTTTGACCGTGTATATCGTCTTGGTAATGCGGGAAACGGAATTGACCGACTCGGCGTTTATTCGAAATATGCCATGACTTATTTCTTCGACTTGCTATCGTCGTGTTACTTGAGTCGCTACCCCTGCACCAAGGGTGAGCCGCTCTATGGGTCTACTTTGGCCTGGCCCGAGTAGTTGCGGCTCTATAGTTCTCCCGCCTGGAGAATGATCGTGGATAATCTGCCACTTTGGCCTTGGGGGCACGCCAATAGTGGGAGACCATCCACGCTCGATTTCAAACGGGAGAAAATCCACGCTCGAATCTGCAACGGAAGCCCGATCTCGAGCTATACACAGGTGCAAATAAGCCGGTATCGAAGTTCGATCCTGAAGGTGTACTCCACTACGCCAAAGTGTTCCCTCGGGAAATGTCACCGCTACATGCAAATTCAGCGTCCTTCATATCCAAACCCGGCAAAACAGCAGGTCAAAGGTATATAGATACGCCCGGCACCGTGTATCTAGAGGTTTTCGTTGACAGCCCCCAAGGTTGCATCGTATTATCTTTTTCGTTCGCGGGGGCGGCGGTCCAAAAGACCAAAGGACCTGCGGATACTTGAACGATTGGGAGTTTGCCCGAGTGGTTAATGGGGACGGGCTGTAAACCCGTTGGCTCTGCCTACATAGGTTCGAATCCTATAGCTCCCACCCGTCAAGTGCCTGTATAGCTCAGTCGGTAGAGCACTTCGTTGGTAACGAAGAGGTCACCAGTTCAAGTCTGGTTGCAGGCTCCATCCGGCGGTGTAGCTCAGTTGGTTAGAGCACACGGTTCATACCCGTGGCGTCACTGGTTCGAATCCAGTCACCGCTACCATAGGTAACACGGTGGCTTCTCAATAGTATGTTGAGAGGCCACTATGGTATAAAGGCAAAGTCCCGTCCGGGGACGACCTGTTTAGAGGAGGGCTTTATGGCCAAAGAGAAGTTTGAGCGCACTAAGCCGCATGTTAACATCGGCACCATTGGTCACGTCGACCACGGCAAGACCACGCTGACCGCCGCCATCACCAAGGTTCTCTCCGAGACCGATGGCTGCAAGGCTGACTTCACTGCGTTCGAGAACATCGACAAGGCTCCCGAGGAGCGCGAGCGCGGCATTACGATCTCCGTCTCCCACGTCGAGTACGAGACTGCTGCCCGTCACTACGCTCACGTTGACTGCCCGGGCCACGCTGACTACGTCAAGAACATGATCTCCGGTGCTGCTCAGATGGACGGCGCTATCCTGGTCATCGCCGCCACCGACGGCCCCATGGCTCAGACCCGCGAGCACATCCTGCTCGCCCGTCAGGTCGGCGTTCCCTACATCGTCGTCTTCCTGAACAAGTGCGACATGGTCGACGATGACGAGCTCATCGACCTCGTCGAGATGGAGACCCGTGAGCTCCTCTCCGAGTACGATTTCCCCGGCGACGACATCCCCGTCATCCGTGGTTCCGCTCTGGGCGCTCTCGAGGGCGACGCCAAGTGGATGGACGCTATCCGCGAGCTTATGAACGCCGTCGACGAGTACATCCCGACGCCTGCTCGTAACAACGACCTCCCGTTCCTGATGGCCGTTGAGGACGTTATGACCATCTCCGGCCGTGGTACCGTTGCTACCGGTCGTGTCGAGCGCGGTGAGCTCAAGCTCAACGAGCCCGTCGAGATCGTCGGCATCAAGGATACCCAGAACACCGTCGTTACCGGTATCGAGATGTTCCGTAAGTCCATGGACTTCTGCGAGGCTGGCGACAACGTCGGTCTGCTGCTCCGCGGCATCAAGCGCGAGGACATCGAGCGCGGCCAGGTTCTCTGCAAGCCCGGTTCGGTTACCCCGCACACCAAGTTCACCGGCGAGATCTACGTTCTGACCAAGGAGGAGGGCGGCCGTCACACCCCGTTCTTCGATGGTTATCGTCCTCAGTTCTACTTCCGTACCACCGACGTTACCGGTACGGTCAAGCTCCCCGAGGGCACCGAGATGGCTATGCCTGGTGACCACATCACCATCGAGGGCGACCTCATCCACCCGATCGCCATGGAGGAGGGCCTGCGCTTCGCTATCCGCGAGGGCGGTCACACCGTCGGTTCGGGCATCGTCTCCACGATCATTGAGTAAATTAGCTCTTTGATATAGCTGACTTAGAGAACCCGGCACTTATATGGGTGCCGGGTTCTTTTCTGCAATGGATGTTGAGCCGTTGCTGGTGTCGAGAGGATCGATAATGGTCCTGGATGCACCGTCGATTAGCTCTCGATGGCTTCATTGATGTGTTCCAAATATGAATGGATCCACCGAGAACCAATTGACTCGAGGTTTTCATTGACAGCACTTACGTGGAGCTGATAAAGTAACAACTCGTGCCCGTACGGGGCGGAAATGAAAGGTTCAGGATACATGCGTACTCTAGTTACTCTTGCGTGCACTGAGTGCAAGCGCCGCAACTATACGACCACCAAGAACAAGTCGACCATGCCTGATCGTATGGAGATCAAGAAGTATTGCCCCTGGTGCCGTCACCACACGCTGCACAAAGAGACTCGCTAGTCTCTAGTCACATACGCCAGTAGTTCAATTGGTAGAGCATCGGTCTCCAAAACCGAGTGTTGAGGGTTCGAGTCCTTCCTGGCGTGCCAGTCATTATTCCGTAAGCTCCCAATTGGGGGCTTACGGTTTACTCATGTATAAGCGCATTGCGCGGAGGTAACCCAAATGGCCAACAAGAAGAACAAGAAGAAGGCTCAGCAGCCGGCACCTGCCAACAACGCTGCCGCCAACTCCAAGGTTGAGGCCAAGAAGGCCGTTGCCAAGAAGAACGAGAAGGCTGCGAAGTCCAAGAAGAACGAGAAGCCTGGTTTCTTCGCCCGCACCAAGAAGTATTTCGCTTCGGTGAAGTCCGAGATGAAGCGTGTCACGTGGCCCGATAAGAAGGAGCTCGTGAACTACTCGGTCGTCGTTTGCGCTTCTCTGATCGTCGTCGGCGTCGTCATCGCTCTGCTCGATGCTGGCTTTGGCGAGGCTCTTGCTCTGTTCTCTGGATTGAGGGGCTAAACCATGTCTAAGCGTTGGTACGTCGTTCACACTTACTCTGGATACGAGAACCGCGTTAAGTCCGATCTCGAGCATCGCATCGAGACTATGGGCATGCAGGACCGTATCTTTGATATCGAGATTCCTATGGAGCGCGTCACCGAGATTAAAGAGGGTGGCAAGCGTGAGACCAAGGATTCCAAGATCTTCCCGGGTTATGTCCTGGTCCGCATGGAGATGGATGACGATGCTTGGACGTGCGTTCGTAACACGCCTGGCGTCACCGGTTTCCTGGGCGGCAACGGCAAGCCCGCTCCGCTTTCCCGCGACGAGTACAACAAGATGACTCGTCGTCCCGGTAAGGGCGATTCGCCCAAGCGCACCTCGGTCGATATTCAGGTCGGCACGTCCGTCCGCGTCACCGATGGCCCGCTTACCGACTTTGATGGCAAGGTCTCCGAGGTTAACACCGAGGCTGGTAAGCTCAAGGTCACGCTGATGATCTTTGGCCGCGAGACGCCGGTCGAGCTCGACTTTAACCAGGTCGCTGTCATCGCTTAAGTTTTCGTCCGTTCGCGCGAGCGTGCTTCTTCTGTGACTGCTCATCTCAGGAGTGCTTCTAACACGTGCGTGCTTACGATATAGCAAGTACTTCACACTCGTGATTCGAAAGGAATGACCATGGCTGAGAAGAAGGTTGCCAACGTCATTAAGCTCCAGATTCCTGCTGGTGCAGCTAACCCCGCTCCTCCCGTCGGCCCCGCCCTGGGCGCTGCTGGCGTGAACATCATGCAGTTCTGCCAGGCCTTTAACGCCGAGACGCAGGACAAGAAGGGCGACATCATCCCCGTTGAGATCTCTGTCTACGAGGATAAGTCCTTCTCCTTCATCACCAAGACCCCGCCGGCGGCCCACCTCATCAAGAAGGAGCTGAACCTCAAGTCTGGTTCCGCTAAGCCCCAGGCCGACAAGGTCGGTCAGCTCTCCCAGGAGCAGCTCACCAAGATCGCCGAGATCAAGATGCCGGACCTCAATGCCAACGACATTGACGCCGCCAAGAAGATCATCGCCGGTACCGCCCGCTCCATGGGCGTCACCATCGCTGAGTAGCGATTTCTTTAGGTAATGACGGGTGCTCCGACCGGGGCGCCCGTTATATGTGTGCAATAGGGCACACGATACGATGTGGGAGGGCTCACGCCCGTTTAACCACAGGAGGTAATGCACATGGCTAAGCATGGTAAGAGCTATAACGCCGCTGCCGAGAAGATCGACCGCGCCACGCTCTACACCCCCCTTCAGGCTGCCAAGCTCATCAAGGAGCTCGACACCGCCAAATTCGACGAGACCGTCGAGGCCCACTTCCGTCTGGGCATCGATACTCGTAAGGCTGACCAGAACATCCGTGGTTCCATCTCCCTGCCCCACGGCACCGGCAAGACCGTTCGTGTTGCCGTCTTCGCCGAGGGCGAGAAGGCCCGCGAGGCCGAGGCTGCCGGCGCCGACATCATCGGTTCCGACGAGCTCGTCGCCCAGATCCAGAAGGGCGAGATCAACTTCGACGCCGCTATCGCTACGCCGAACATGATGGCCAAGGTCGGCCGCATCGGTAAGATCCTCGGTCCCCGTGGCCTCATGCCGAACCCCAAGCTCGGCACCGTGACCATGGACGTCGCCAAGATGGTCTCCGAGCTCAAGGCTGGCCGCGTTGAGTACCGCGCCGACCGCTACGGCATCTGCCACGTGCCCCTGGGCAAGAAGTCCTTCACCGAGCAGCAGCTCGTCGAGAACTACGCTGCCCTGTACACCGAGATCCTGCGCGTCAAGCCCTCTTCTGCTAAGGGCAAGTACGTCAAGTCCATCTCCGTGTCTTCCACCATGGGCCCTGGCGTCAAGGTCGATCCCGCTATCCAGCGCGACTTCCTGGCTGAGTAACTAACAGTTACTGCCTGAGCAAAGCAAGCATTGCTAAAGAGACCCGGTTCTGCCTCGTGCAGGACCGGGTCTCTTGCTTTTGAGTCAACGAAACCACCACGAAGGGGACAGGCACCCTTGTGGTGGTTTTACTTGTGTTGTACTTTAGCGCGATGTAGTACTACCCGAGGCCGAAGGGAGCCCAACATGTTTAAGAACACGCAACAGCTCCTAGGCCTAGCGCTACTAGATTGGATAGAGCGCTAGGGTTGTAATCTCGCTATAACGATTTGTTGTACCCGGGTGCGCTATCGTCTGCCGCTTTCAGGCGTGATGAGCGACACGGGTATTTTTCTATCTCTAGGCCTTCTCTCTCTCCTGAAAGCCATCTGTCATAAAACGGTCAATCAGGAGGAACATATAAGCCGCAAAATCACAATCTTTGACGCCACCCTGTGCGACGGTGAGCAGTCGCCGGGCGCCAGCATGAATACCGAGGAAAAGCTCTTCATCGCCCGCCAGCTGGTGCGCATGAACGTGGACGTTATCGAGGCGGGCTTTCCCATCTCGAGTCCTGGTGACTTTCGCTCCGTACAGGAGATTGGCAAGATTGCGGGCGACCGATGCACGGTATGCGGCCTGACGCGCGCTGTCGACAGGGATATCGAAGTGGCTGCAGAGGCGCTCAAAACGGCCCAGAGGCCCCGTATCCATACAGGGCTGGGTGTGAGCACCAGTCACCTGCGCGACAAGCTCCATATGACTGAGGAAAGGGCAATTGAGTGAGCGATCCATGCCGTCAAACATGCTCGCAAGTTCGTTGACGATGTTGAGTTTTATGCCGAGGATGCCGGCCGCTCCGATCAGGAGTTTCTGGTGCGCATTATCGAGGCGGCCGTAAAGGCCGGTGCCACGGTCGTGAACATCCCCGATACGATGGGCTACAACATGCCGTGGGACTTTGGCGCCCGCATCCGTGACCTGCGCGGGCGCTGCGGGTGCGGCCGGTCAGCGTGCGGTCGACGTGATGGAGTATCGCGAGTACGAGATTGAGCGCATTGCGCGCCAGGCATTTGAGGCGGCGCGCAAACGTCGCGGCAAGGTGACGAGCGTTGATAAGCGCAACGTGCTGGAGACGAGCCGCATGTGGCGCGAGATCGTGCATCGCGTGCAAGACGAGGAGTACTCCGACGTGGAGCTTGAGGACCTGCTCGTCGACAACGCCGCCATGCAGCTCATCAGTCGACCGGCAGACTTTGACGTCGTGGTGACGGAGAACATGTTCGGCGACATCCTGTCCGATGAGGCGGCTCAGATTACCGGATCGCTCGGTATGCTTGCCTCTGCCTCGCTGGATGATGGCGTATCGCTGTTTGGGCCGAGCGCTGGCAGCGCTCCTGACATCGCGGGGCTCGGCGTGGCCAATCCGCTGGCTCAAATCTTGTCGGTGGCGATGCTGCTGACCTACGCGCTCGACATGGGCGAGCAAGCCGCGTGGATCGAGAGCGCCGTGGCGCGCGTGCTCGACGAGGGCTGGCGCACCCGTGACATCGCCGATGTCAACACCCCGGCAGATAAGATCCTCGGCACCACGACGATGGGCGACAAGGTCGTCGCCGCGCTGTAGGCGATGCCGATTCAAGCTGTCAAATATCTCAATCTGTAACATCTAAGGGGCAAAATCGTTCCTACCTGTTACAGATTGAGATTTTCGGCCGAGCATCCGTGGTCTGTCTCGATCTGTAACAGCTAACCGATTATTTGGGCCCTACCTGTTACAGATTGAGACAAACCGTTGGGACAGGTCGGACGAGTCAGCAAAACCACCACAAAGGTGCCGGTCCCCTTCGTGGTGGTTTTTAGCGCAACGAGGTGTTCCCAGCCGACCATACGGGCGGCCTTGCGCTCACGCTGCTCGATGACAGCGCATCTTTAGACGCGAAGTGCGGAACCGGGTGCATATACGAGCCGCGTAGCGTTACGAATTCATGGGAATGACCGTATCGCCAATTTGTACGCTTGCAATCTTGTCTGTGTCACAAACTTGCGAGAACGGCCAGGTCTTGTGGACATCAGTGGTGCCGTTATCCAGTTTATTTGCGAAATAGCCGCTGTGGCTGGTTGCGTCCTCAACATGACCGTCTTTGAACGTCACGATGAGGGGTATGTTGCCAACGGCATCCATAGACTCCTCCATGTTTTGAGACATCTTGCCGCTGTTGTTGTCGTGTTCGATGGAACGATCTATGTTGTAGCGGACTGAAACGCCAACGCAGGATACGGTGGCCTCTTGAATCGTCGCCTTGGTGCCGTTAAAGTTGACCGATTTGGGCGCGGGAATCGTAACGGATGTATCTTCGTAATTCAGCTGGAACTTAAGATCCCATGGGCCCGTAAGTATTTTCTTATACTCGGGAAGCTCTTTGCCAGCACGTGGCACAACGAGAGAGTTGATATGCGTGCGGACGGTCCTGCCCATAAGGCCGGGTGATTCAACGCTGAACTGTGCAAAGTATTGAATGCTGGAGTCATTGGGGTTCTTGTCAATGAGCCATGATTGGCCTTGGCCGCCATGCTCGCCATCAACGTATACGTTTCCATCGACACTTCCGGCGATAGTTCCGTTCTCGCCCGGCTCGGAAAGCTTTTTCAGGGCAGCGGGATCGTCGAACGTAAGCGTATAGGCGATGGTAACCATATCCTTGTCGCCCATGATGGCGTCGGCGGTCACGGTGACTCCGTTGTTGGAGCAGCTAGCACCGACGGGCCGGCCAATACGGTCGATGATCTCGGTTTGAGAAGCAGGTCCGTCAAAGATGTCGGAAAGCATGTCAGAAGGAAGCGGCAGGACGCCTGTTGCCATAGCCGTGCCAGCGCCTCCAATGACGATAGCGAGGACTGCCGTTACAGCGGCAATGCGAGCGACTGTTCTTACGGGATGGCGGGCGATGCGCGGCTTGCGTCGCGTGCCATTAAAGTTGCTTTGAGCGGTCGCCGCATCGCTTGAGGCGACGGACTGAGCAATCGAGTTTGCCATGTGCTGCTTCGCATTATCGGTAAACGAAATGTGCTCCAGGGCGTGGCGATAGTCATTCGAATTCGTAGTCATTGTGGTCTCCTTTCAAGGAAAGCCGAAGTGACGCACGTCCGCGGCTAAGGTGCTGGGCGGTTGCAGCTGGCGTCGCGTGAACGGCGTCTGCGATTTCCCTGATGCTCATGCCTGCGTAGTAGTGCAAAAAGATGGCGATGCGCTGTGCTTGAGGCAGGGCCGTGACAGCGGAAAGAATGGCGCAGTCGCGTTGCGCGAATTCTTGCTCGGTATGTGTTACGGGTGCGCAGAAATCGGGGAGCGAATCGAGGTCGACAACCGGGTGATTCGCGTGCGTACGGCCGATATCGCGACATGCGTTCAGTGCGACTCGGATCACCCAAGCACGTTCGTGTTCGAGCGAGTCGAACGGTTGAGTGCGTTGGAGAATCTTGATCAGCGTGTCCTGGCAGATGTCTTGAGCGTCGTCAGCGGATCCAAGGGCCGAATAGCACAATCGAAGGATGAGGTCGGAATACGTGTCGACCAAGCGCTTTGCTTCCCGCTCGATCTGATCGGCATCGCATCGGAGCGTGCTATTGCGGTTACGGCGTGCAGGCATAGTGTCACCTCCAATTGGTCGTGGTGGATATAGGGAAGGCGTCTCGCGAGGTCCCTCTACATACAACACGGTCGAGACTGCATAAGTTGACAAAAAAAGACGGCACGTGAGCGCCGTCCTTACAAAACAATGAGTGTTCTCGTTAATTACACAAGCACCGTGATGGACAGGTCGGACGAGTCAGCAAAACCACCATAAAGGTGCCTATCCCCTTCGTGGTGGTTGTTGGCAGTTACCAGGGGGTTCTGGCGGTTGAAGACTCGATTGCTTCGTGGCGTTTGAGCTCGCGGCGCATGGTTTGCGAGTTGAGCCAAGCGGCCTTCCAACCGCGCGTGGGGTAGCGCGCCTCGTCAATTTCGATCTTGGTATAGCCGCAGGCGTTGACAATCTTCGTTCCGCATGGGTGTTGGCGCTCGCGTTGAAAGTTGGGGCCGTAGCTTTGGTGCACATGCCCGTGAATCATATAGTCGGGACCCCAAGACTCAAGAGCCGCATTAAAGCACTCGAATCCTCGATGCGGCAGATCGTCCAGATCACCCATACCGGCGGCGGGTGCATGGGTAAGCAGAATGTCGCACCCGCCGACCATCCTAACCTTACGCGACAGCTTGCGCATGCGCTTGGACATCTCGCGTTCGGTGTACATGTTGGCGCCGTCGCGATAACGCATGGACCCGCCAAGGCCCGCAATGCGAATCCCTCGGTACGTGTACACGCTGTCTTCCACGCAGATACATCCGCCCGGTGCATGACGTGCGTAGCGGTCGTCGTGATTGCCGCGCACGTAGATGAGCGGTTTGTTGATGACGGTGACCAAAAACTCAAGATAGTCCGGGTCCAGATCGCCGGCAGACAGAATCAGGTCGACACCCTCAAAGCGCTCCTTGCGAAAGCACTCCCAAAGGCATCGTTCTTCGGTATCTGCTATGGCAAGGATCTTCATAGGGCGGTAACTCCCGGCTCATCGTCGAGCTGCGGAATGGTGCCTACCACGTTGTCCGCCAGCCAATTCATCTCGACAATCTGCGCGCTCGGCAGTGGGGGAAAGCCCTCGATCTGCACCACGCCGTCTTGGCTATGAAGCTCGCCGCCAAATGGATTGATGGAGCCCTCGACGATGCCATTGCGGAGCAGCTGCACCAGTTTGCGCGTCTGATAGGGCAGGCCCGGAGCGTAGCGAATGTCGATGACGCCCGAGCTCATGCCATACCAGTAGTTGACGGCGCGAACCTGGCTGTCGTCACTGGTCTCATCCCAGGTGCCATGTAGCAGGCTTCGCACGATAAGCTCGTAGTATCGGCCCCAGTTCCAGACCGGCATGGCGATGCCGGTAACCTTGCCATCGACCAGGCGGTGAAGTCCGTAGGCCGTAGGGTCTACGAGCGACTTTGACATGTCAGCGCCGGTCATGACGCTTACACCTTCGCGGCACATGGCTTCGGCAAGACCTCCAGCGGGCACATCGCCCCAGGTCAGGATAATTTGCGCACGGGGGTCGAGCAGCGAGGCGCCAATCGCAAAGGCGTTGATCTCGCTGAGTGCGCCCGAGGCGAAGACCGACGCGTGGTAACCGATGCGGTGGTTGTCCGCCATGCTGGCGGCAAGGGCGCCCAGGAGAAACTTGGCCTCGTACATCTTGCCAAAGTACGAACGGACGCTTTGATGGGGAAGGCCGATAGAGCAGTTGAGGAACCGAACCCGGGGATACTCAACGGCAGCCCTGAGCGTATATTCCATCAGGCGGTGCGAGGTTGAGAAGATGACGTTATCTCCATGTTTGACAGCCGTTTCCACAGCGGCGTAGAACACGTCCGGATCGTGGCAGTCCTCGAACGCCTCGGTGCGCACGATACCGCCAAAATGCTCATCGAGATACTGACGCCCTTGGTCGTGCAGGCTGTCCCAGCTCGACGTCGCACAGGGGAACTCATGGATAAAGGCGATGCGCAGAGGGTTGGCCGCCGAGTAGACGGTCTTGCCCATAAAGAAGTTGAGCACGCCGGAGGTGGACTTGGCGGGCGCCTCTTCCTCATCGACACTCGGCGCCTCGACAAGATCGACCTTCTCCTCATCACTTTTGCCGGCAATGACCAACTCGCGCCAAATCTTGCACAGGCGGTTTACGACGATATCCGTCGGCGTGTCCAGCAAGCGGTCTTGGTTGTACACGTTGAGGTAAACGAGCATAGCGTCGGCGGGCGTAATGTCCAGATGGTCGCCGCCGGCGCGCAGGTAGGCGCGCTTAAAGAGCAGGAAGGTGTGGCGCAGGTAGTCGACCTTTTTCTGCGGCCATTTTTCGATAAGGTTTTGACCGAGCATCTTGGCGAGCGTCTCGTAGCTTCCCTCACGCGAGAACTCGATCTCGTATAGGGGGCAGACGCGCCAAAACGCGCAGAACTCGCCATAGAGGCGGCTTTCGACGGAATCCCATTTTCCGGGATAGAGGCGGGTGACCTTGGCCGAAACCGTCGGGGCGTCCAGGAATTTGAGGACACTGACGCGCTTGTTGCCCTCTTGGACGTAGAACCGATGCATGAACTCGGTGACGATGATGGGGTCGCGATAGCCCTCGGTCACCTGGATGTCGTAGAGGTTGGACCACTTGCGGGCGAACTCGGTGCTAAATGGCAACAGGGGCATAAAGTTGCACGAAAAGGCAGACTGACGGCCCTTGGTAACCGTGCCGACGACCATTTCGAGCGGAATATCCCGCAGGCCGACGCTCTCTCGCTGACCTAAGGGGAGCTGGGCAACCAAGCTGTCGAGGTCCGTAAGGTACGGGTGCTCGCTTTGGCTGATGGCGCGACGGCGTCCCTGCTCGCCGCGCTTGCGTGCTTGACGATAGGCCTCTTCCATGGTGTCTACTCCCTTAGTCGTTTAAACAACGATATGAACCATGGTACCACGATGCGAAACTACCACAAAGGTGCCTGTCCCCTTTGTGGTAGTTTAGGCGATGATGGGGGCGATGGCACGAATGCAGGCGTCGGTTGCCGTGAAGGTGGTGCTATCGTCGCTGACGATAAAGATGATTTTGCCCTTGACGCCAAAGTCGCCGATCTCGCTAAAGAGCACGTACGGATCCTTGTCAAAGCCAGAGATGGGAAGCACCGCGGCCTTGGTGGCGTCGGTAAGCTCATCTGCCAGCGCGCCCAGCGAGGCCCACTTAGACGTGTCCTTTACGGCAACGGGCACGGCCACGCGCCCAAAGGGCATCAGATGCACGAGCGTGTTCTTGGAGATGTTGGAGTTGGGCACAATGATGGTCTGCCCGCAGGCATCCTCGATGGTCGTGTGGCGCCAGGTGATGTCTTGGACCACGCCCGACACGCCGCCGACCTCGATATTGTCGCCGGGCTTGATGATGCCCATGAAGGTCACCTGCATACCGCCGATAAGGTTCGACAGCGTGTCCTGAAAGCCGAGCGAGATGGCGATGCCGCCGACGCCAAGAGCGGCGACGAGGGCGTTTGCATTAATGCCAAAACAGTTGTCGAGGATAAAGCTGCCGCCGATCATCCAGATGACGGCGCGTGTGATGTTGATGAAGATGCTCGATGCTGGGAGCGGGTTATCATCGCGGTTAAGCAGGTGGTGCAGGGTCTTGGACGCGATTTTGGCGGCAACGGCGGTGCCGATGGCCAAGATACCGGCCCAGATGATGTTGTGGACCCATCGTTGTGCAAAGAAATGAAGAATTGGCTCAAACAATTCCATGTAGGGAAACCTCCTCATGATCATCTAACCATGATACCCACCAAGAAGCCCGTCCGATCAAATTCGGACGGGCTTCTGTGCTCGATATAAGGTTTATGCGGCGGGGCTGCAAGGCCCGGCGGTGTAGCTTAGCGTCGACGCTTCCAGATAATGCCGAGAATGATGACGATGATGCCGCCGATAAGGCACGTGCCAACTACTGCCAGCGTGCGGTCTCCCGTTGCGGCGAGCTTGCCGGTCGTCTTCTTGGTGATGACCTTCGTGGTCGTCGTGTCCGTCTTAGGCGAGGGCTTAGGCGTCGGGGCCGGTGTGGGCGTGGGGTTCACGGCTGCGGAGCCGAAGCTGATGGTGCCGGCGAGTCCGGCCATCTTGCTCTCCCAGCCGTTTTGCCCAATCAGCGCCCTCAGCGCCGCCTCACACGTGCCCCACTCGGTGCGCTTGGTGGCGTGTGCGAAGGTGGGGAAGTCGGTCGTGTTGGTAATGATGTAGTTGTTGGTGGCGACGGTATAGGTCTTGGTGGGATCGAGCGTGCTGCCGTCCTTGGCGAGTGTGGCACTCACAATGCGCTTGCCTTCGGGCTGCGTCCAATCAATCGTCACGTTGATGCCGCCAAAGGAGAGAACGCTGCCGGAGTCATCGCGCCACTTGTACTTGTCTTGCGCTTCCTGCTCGGTATGGCCGGCTGCCACGTAGGCTTGCTGAAGCTCATAACTGTGATTGCACTCGTCGCTGATCTGCAGCGAGTGCTCGAGCGCTGCGAGGAAGTCCGCACCGGTCATGGTCCAGGTCTCCACGGTGTTGCCGTAGGGCGAGATAGCGATGACGTTGCCTGCGGTCACATCGCCTGCAGCGATGCCGCCGCGGATGCCACCCGCGTTTTCGATAGCGAGGTCTGCGCCCGTCAGGTCAAGATAGGAGCCGCAGATCACATGGCCGATGGTCTGGGCCTTGGTGGTGTCGCCCTCCTTGCTGGGGCGGAAATCGGTGGTGCGCACCATTTCCCAACCATGCGTGCCTGCGGCGTCCTCGCCGTAGAAATAGTTGGTGGTGGATGTGCCGAGCACCTTGTTCGATTCGTTTTCAAAGGCCTCGTCGAGCGGCTTGATCTTGTTGCGGACGGCTTCAAGGCGGCTTTGGTAGTCGGAGCCCTTGTCGGGGTCTGCCAAAAGGTCGTTGACGTTCTTGGCGTTGTAGAGCTTCTCGTCACTGCCGTCTGCAGGGACCGTGACCGTGTCATCGTCGGTTGTCTCGGTGCCATTCGTGTCGTACTTGTACGGAATGGAAAGCAGCCCCACCTCGGCAAAAGCGCTGCCCGCCTCGACGACGCGGACCGACTTGCCGTCAGCCCCCGTCACGTTTTCGTCTAAGTTGATGTGCTCGTGGCCCGCGATTAGTGCATCGACCCCAACGAGCTTTGCAGCAAAGGTCTTGGCGTCGAGCGTGTGCGCGATACAGACAACAACATCGCAGCCCTCCTTGCGCAGCTGCTCTGCCTCGGCATTGATGGCGTTCGCGGCACTCGAGAACGACGTACCCGCGACCAGGTCCGCGCGCAGCGAGGATTCCAGCGACTCATCCATGGCACCCACGACGCCGACCTTGATTTTGTAGTCGAATGTGGAGTGATCTTCGCTATCCTCCCAGGTGCGATCGAGCGTCTTGGTGATACTCGAGCTCCATACGCCGCTCGTAGACTTCGCGTTCGCGCAGAGCATGGCGAAGGGCGTGCCGGTGGGGCTGTAGCCGGTCATGGTGCGGAGCTTGTCCGCGCCGTAGCTCCAGTCGTGGTTGCCCGGCGTGGTCGCGTCGTAGCCGTCTGCATAGAAGGTGTCCATGAGCTCGGCGATGCTCTTGCCCTCGCTCATGGTGGCAAAGGACTGCCCGTGGAAGGTATCGCCCGCATCGAGCAAAAGATCGGGGGCGCTGCTTTGGGCGCTATAGAGAACCGCCAGTCCGTCAAAGCCCACAGTGCCGGTGCCCTTGCTTGCGTTGTAGCTGTACTTGTAGCTGCCGTGGATATCGTTGGTGTGCATGACGGCCACGGAGCCGTCAATAGCGGCGGGCAGGTTCCCCGCGAAAGCGAGGCTTGGGATGCCTGCGAGCGAGCCGGCAAACAACGCGGCGGCTAACGCAAGGCGGGGGAGTCTTTTCATGGCAGTTTCCTTAGTCCTTAGCCAGAAAGTCTGGTTGAATATCGGATTATCGACATAATATGCGAAAACCGCCGCAAGGGCGTCTGTCCCTTTGCGGCGGTTTTGACGTTTGCGCAGATAAAACCTGCCAAAATAAACCTGTCCCTTTTTGGTAGGTTTAGCTCAGCAGCATGCGGTCGTTGGCGAGCTCGCCGCCCGAGACCTCCTCGAACTTCTGCAGCAGGTCGGCCACGGTGAGCGACTTCTTCTCGTCGCCGGCCACGTCGTAGATCACATGGCCCTCGTGCATCATGATCAGACGGTTGCCCAGACGGATAGCGTCGTTCATGTTGTGCGTGACCATGAGCGTGGTCAGGTGGTTCTCGTCGACGATCTCCTCGGTCAGGTTGAGCACCTTAGAAGCTGTCTTGGGGTCGAGTGCCGCGGTGTGCTCGTCGAGCAGCAGCAGGCGTGGCTTGGTGAGCGTGGCCATCAGCAGGGTGAGTGCCTGGCGCTGGCCGCCCGAGAGCAGGCCGACCTTGGCGTTGAGGCGCGTGTCCAAACCAAGGTCCAGGCGCTTGAGCAACTCAACGTACTCATCTTTCTCGGCCTTGGTGACGCCCCACGAAAGGCCGCGACGCTGGCCGCGGCGCTTGGCGAGGGCCAGGTTTTCGGCAATCTGCATGTCGGCAGCGGTACCGCGCATGGGGTCCTGAAACACGCGGCCCAGGTACTTGGCGCGCTGCGACTCGCTCAGGCGCGAGATGTCGGTGCCGTCGAGCTCAATAACGCCCGAATCGAGCGGGTACACGCCGGCGATCATGTTGAGCAGCGTGGACTTGCCGGCGCCGTTGCCGCCGATCACGGTTACAAAGTCGCCGTCATTCAGGGTGAGGTCGACGCCGGTGAGCGCGCGCTTCTCGGTGACGGTGCCCTTGTTAAAGGTCTTCTTGACGTGCGAGAGCTTAAGCATCTGCCTCATCCCCCTTCGTGTAGGAGCTGCGGAGCTTATAGCGCTCCCAAACCACGGGCACGCACAGGGCCACAGCGACAATTACGGCGGAGAGCAGCTTCATGTCGTTGGCGTCCATGCCCAACTGCAGCACGATGGCGCGGATAAGGAAGTACACCACGGAGCCAAAGACGGCGGAGGCAAGACGGACGCTAAACTGCGTGAGGCCGCCGGGCAGCAGACGGCCGAGTACCTCACCGATAACAATGGCGGCAAGACCGATAACGATGGCGCCGGTGCCCATGCCAATGTCGGCGTACTTCTGGCTCTGGCAGATGAGCGCGCCCGAAAGGCCGATGAGGGCGTTGGAGAGCACGAGGGCGATCATCTTGGTGGAGTTGGTGTTGACGCCCAGAGCGCGGATCATGTACTCGTTGTTGCCGGTGGCACGCAGCGCCGAGCCGATCTCGGTGCCAAAGAACCAGTACAGGATGGCGACGATGGCCACGGCCAGCACAATGCCTAGGATAATGGCAACAGTGGACTGCGGCAGGCCCGTCATGTTGCTGACGGATGAGAAGATAGTGCCCTTGGCAAGGATGGGCGTGTTGGACTTGCCCATGATGCGCAGGTTGATGGACCACAGACTGATCTGCGTAAGGATTCCGGCGAGGATTGCGGGAATCTCAAAGACGGTGGTCAAGATGCCCGTGACGGCGCCCGCGATGGCGCCGGCGCACATGCCGGCCAGCACGGCGAGCAAGGGGTCGACGTTATTGTTGACGATGAGTACGGCGCAGACACAGCCGCCGAGGGCAAAGCTGCCGTCGCAGGTCATATCGGGGATGTCGAGCAGGCGGAACGTGATAAACACGCCAAGCACCATAATGCCCCAGAGGACGCCCTGCGAAACGGCGCCCTGCAATGCAATGAGCATGCTTCATACCTCCTAGGATAGGGTGGACACGTGATTTTCCATAATAGCGGTACCAATGCATAAAAGAGCTGCGGACGGATGTTTTGTCTCATCCGAAACAAGCAGGGCGAACGCCGGTCTTTAGCGTTCGCCCCAAGGACTCAGATATTGAATAACGCGGCTGTGGCGCACGTGCGGGCCCTAGACGCGTTACCGCGCATGGCGCTACTCGTCCAGAGCGGAAAGGTCGATGCCTAGGGCCTCGGCCATCTCGTCGTTCTTGACGACGACCAGGTCCTTGCTCGAGAGGTGCTTGATCGGCATATCCTCGGGCTTGGCCTCGCCCTTCAGGATCTTAACGGCCATCTCGCCCGCGGCGTAGCCCAGGTCCTTATAGTTGATGGAGAGGGTGAACAGGCCGCCGGCCATGCACATACCCTCCTCGCCGGTCACGAAGGGGAGCTTATTCTCCTTGCAGATCTGGCCGACCTGCGAAGCACCCGCGGCGATGGTGTTGTCAGTGGGGGAGTAGAGTGCGTCGACCTTGCCCACGGCGGACTCGACGACGGACTGAATCTCGTTGGAGCTCGAGACGGTGAAGTCGGTGTACTCCAGGCCAAGCTTGTCGAGTTCCTTCTTGGCGGTCTTGATTTGGACGTCGGAGTTGGACTCGGCGGTGCAGTAGAGCAGGCCGACCTTCTTAACGTCGGGCAGGACCTTCTGCATCATCTCGAGCTGCTCGGCGACCGGGGTGAGGTCGGAGGCGCCGGTGACGTTGGTGCCGGGCTTGTCGTTGTCCTGGACCAGGCCGGAAGCGGCGTAGTCGGTGATGGCACAGCCCACGATGGGGATATCGGCCGTGGCGCCGGCGGCAGCCTGCGCGGCGGGCGTGGCGATGGCATAGATCAGGTTGACGTTGTCGCCCACAAACTTGTCGGCGATGGACTTACACGTGGACTGGTCGTTCTGGGCGTTCTTCTGGTCGATCTTGACCTTAAGGCCGCTCTCCTTGATGGCCTTGACAAAGCCGTCGTTGGCGGCATCGAGTGCGGAGTGCTCGGTTAGTTGCAGAACGCCGATGGTGTAGTCGGAACCGGCGGCTGCAGAGCCGGAACCAGAGTTGCCACCGCATCCGGCAAGCGGAGCGAGCGCGAGCAGGCCAGCAGAGACCAGAAGGCTCCTGCGGCTGATGGTGATATCCTTCATATCGTTACCCCCAGTATAGAAATGGCTGGAAACACTGCACTTAAACAAAGTACAAGTGGAACTATAGTAGCGCGGATGTCCATTTTTACAATAACCTGGCGGGTTTTTTAATACAGAATCGGATGGGCGGTACGGGTAGTCGAATGGACGGCGGAGGGTCTTATGCGGTGGAGGCGGCGTCGTCCTCGTCCAGGGCGGCGAAGAGCTTCTTGCCGTCGAGGAGACGTGTGGTGACGTTTCTCATGCGGCCGATCTCAACGGTACGCAGCGTGTCGTCGGCGCCTCGCGCGTCATAGACCGTTCCCAGCAAATACGAGATGCCGTCTCGTTGCTTGATGGCAAAGGGCCGGAGTGTCATCCGTGCCACTTCGACCTCTCCGCGTGCCGTGACACTCGAAATATCAAAACTCACCGTGGTTCCGTGGTCGATGGCCTGCTCGATGAGCTCGCAGGCATCGATGCGCTTGACGGGCGTGCGTGTGGCCTTGGTGGATTTGTCGCCTGCGCTTGGAGCAGGCTCGGGTGCATCGAGGTAGCCGCGAACGTCGGCACTCGCCATGGCGACCAGGTGCTGCGCCATGCTCTTTCGAATGGCGATGGGCGTGGAGCGGTTGCGCATGACCATGCCGTGGAGCCGGATGATCTCTTCGTCGGTGAGCGGACGGGTCAAGAGTCGATAGCCCACGCCGCGCTTGTACTCAATTTCGTATCCGGCATGGCGAAGTGCGGAGATGGCGGTGTAGATGCTGCGCCGCGCCGCCGAGATGGGCATGCGGGCGGGGTCGTCGGGATGGGCGAGGCGCCGGATCAACTCATCGGAAAGCATGGCCTTGTCCTCGCCGGTGTTTTCGCTTAATAGTTGCAGGATGCGAACGGCGCGATAGGCTGCCATCGAGGCGGCGCCCCTCGTCGTGGTCTCGTAAGTTTCAACAGCGGTTTCGGTCATGGCGCCCACGTCCTTTCCGTTTTGGGTGGCGACGGTATGGAGCCTAGGACGCGGGGCTTTCCCAGGGGTGCAGGACGCCCTGGGCGGTCGGTAGCCGTCGGCAAGCGGCGGGTCGAGTTTTCAACAGCCCTGCCCAACTGACCAAAAACTTGCCAAAAGATTGACGGATGCTGTTGAAAAAAGCGCCCCTCGGCTTGCCGAGAGGCGCTGGCGTGATGTGCTGGAACGTGTTTGGTGGCGCTGTGGCGATTAGAAGCCGGCGTTGCCCACGGTGCGCGGGTGCGGCAGGACGTCGCGGATGTTGCCCACGCCGGTCAGATACATGACCAAGCGCTCGAAGCCCAGACCGTAGCCGGCGTGCTTGCAGGAACCGTAGCGGCGCAGGTCAAGGTAGTACTTGTACTGCTCGGGATTCATGCCCAGGTCCTTGATGCGGGCCTCGAGCAGATCCAGGCGCTCCTCGCGCTGGGAGCCGCCGATAATCTCGCCGATACCCGGCACCAGGCAGTCGGCGGCGGCGACGGTCTTGCCGTCCTCGTTCATGCGCATGTAGAACGCCTTGATCTCGGCCGGGTAGTCGGTTACGAAGGTCGGGCGCTTAAAGTGCTCCTCGGTCAGGAAACGCTCGTGCTCGGTTTGCAGGTCGATGCCCCAGCTCACGGGATAGTCAAACTTGTGACCGGCGGCGACGGCCTGCTCCAGGATTTCGACGGCCTCGGTATAGGTGACGCGGGCAAAGTCGGAGTTTGCCACGTGGTCCAGACGCTCGAGCAGACCCTTGTCCACAAACTTGTTGAGCATATTGAGCTCGTCGGGGCAGGTGGCCATAACGTCCTTAAGGACGTACTTGAGCATGGCCTCGGCGTTATCCATGTAGTCGTTAAGGTCGGCAAAGGCCATCTCGGGCTCGATCATCCAAAACTCGGCGGCGTGGCGCGTGGTGTTGGAGTTTTCGGCGCGGAAGGTGGGGCCAAAGGTGTACACGTCGCCAAAGGCCATGGCAAAGTTCTCGGCATTGAGCTGGCCGGACACGGTAAGGCTCGCGTGCTTGCCAAAGAAGTCCTGGCTCCAGTCGACCTCGCCGGACTCGGTGAGGGGCGGATTTTTGGGGTCGAGCGTGGTCACGCGGAACATCTCGCCGGCGCCCTCGCAGTCACTCGTGGTGATGATGGGGGTGTTGACGTAGACAAAGCCCTGCTCCTGGAAGAAGCGGTGGATGGCGGCAGCCGCGACAGAACGGATGCGGAACACGGCGCGGAACAGGTTGGTGCGCGGGCGCAGGTGCTGCTGGGTGCGCAGGAACTCGACGGTTGCGCGCTTCTTCTGCAGCGGGTAATCCGGGGCGCTGACGCCCTCGACCTCAATGGAGGTGGCAGAAAGCTCGAAAGGCTGGGGCGCATCGGGGGTCAGCTTGACGGTGCCGGTGCAAATGAGTGCGGCCGAGACGTTTTGATGGGCGATCTCGTCGTAGTTGTCGAGTGCCTCGCGGTTCATGACGACCTGCAGGTCGCGGAAGCAGCTGCCGTCGTTGAGCGTAACAAAGCCAAAGTTCTTCATGTCGCGGATGGACTTGACCCAGCCGGCGACGGTGACGGTCTGGCCGCCAAGCGACTCGGCATCGGCGTAAAGCTGCGCGATTTTGGTGCGGTTCACGTATCCTCCCATAACGGTTGAATGATAGTTATCCATACAGTTCGATATTCTAGCAGCTCGGCTCATTTGGGCTATACGGATAAGGCATTGGCGGGATGGTTTTTCAAACGAAAAGCGCCTGCGGCCAAATGGTCGCGGGCGCTTGACGAGGTGCCTTTTGGCTGTGTGGCGCGGGGCCTGGCTACTTGGTCTTGGCTACCAGCAGCGGGTCGCCCAGCTTGACGAGCGGGTTGCCGCCGATAAGCGTGCCGGACTCGCCGACATGGTCGATGCTCTTAAGACGATCGAGCTCGGAGATGATGACGGTCACGATGTCCTCGTGACCGGCGGCCTTGATGGCCTCGCGGTCGAAACTGATGAGCGGCTGGCCTGCCTTGACCGTGTCACCCATCTCGACAAAGCGGGCAAAACCTTTGCCGTTCATTTCCACGGTGCCCAGGCCAACATGGATGAACACGCGAAGACCGTCCTCGGTGATCATGCCGATGGAGTGGTTGGTGACGGTGGTGGCGCCGATGCGGCCGTTGGCGGGCGCATAGATGGTGCCGGTAATGGGCTCGATGCCGTAGCCCTGACCGAGCATACCCGAGGCGATGGTCTCATCGGGAACCTCATCGAGGTTGACGAGCACGCCGTTGACGGGGGCGTAGATGACGCCTTCGCGGGTGGCGAAGCTTGCTGCGGGCGGAACGGATGCCTCGCCCGTCGAGGTGAAGGTGGACTTAAGCGAATCGAGCAGACCCATAGTTGCCTCCAACTTAAATAGGCGCATATCGCGCGCTTGGTTTGCCGGAAACGTTTCATATGTGTTTCGCGGCTTGGTCAACGCCCCTATTTTACGCTGCTCAACGATACCTCTGAACTGGGATTATGTGATATATCAGTTGAAGGGAAACTTATTGCTGGAGTGTTTCTTCGCCACGGGCTCAAGTGGGGTACGCTTAGACGCGAAAAACAAGGGCGCATAATCTGCGCGAAGGGAGCACATATGATTGTCGAGAACCATGCGCTGTGGGGCGAGGAGCCGACCGAGGAGTATCCGGCGACGTTTACGTATTTGGGTGCCGAGCCGCTGCCCGATAAGCCGAATGGCCGCCGCCCTGCCGTGATTATCTGCGGCGGAGGTGCGTTTACGCATATCGCTCCGCATGAGCAGGATCCCGTGGCGTTTGCGTTTTTGGACCGCGGCTACCAGGCCTTTGTGCTCAACTATGTGACAAGTGGCACGGGCGACGTGAGCTTTCCTCACCCGCAGGCAGACCTTGCCAAGATGGTCGCCACGGTTCGCGCCAACGCCGACGAGTGGCATGTCGATCCCAAGCGCGTGTGCGTCGTGGGCTTTTCTGCTGGCGGCATGATTTGCGCCTCGCTGGCAACGCAGTGGAAGACCGGCCCCTTCGCGGCACTTGCCGGGGCGCGTCCGGACGACATTCGTCCCGACGCCGTGGTGCTGGGCTATCCGTTGCTCGACCTTGCCTATGTGCGCGATATGCAGACGCGTGACCCGCGCATCGACCTGCGCGTGCCCAAGACGGGTGGCAAGACAGGGCGCGATCTGCTCAACGACTATCTGTCGATGGTGACGGGCGGCGAGGCGACCGATGAGCACCTGACCGACATTTGCCCTACCACGCATGTTTCGCGCCAGATGCCGCCGACCTTTGTGTGGGGCGTGTCCGACGACAAGACAGCGCCGATCGCACAGGTCTATCCGTTTGCGCAGCGCATGGCCGAGGAGGGCGTCGCTTGCGAGATGCACGTCTTTGACCAGGGCGGTCACGGCCTTTCGCTCGGCAACGCCAACACCGCGGTCGACAACGAGGACAAGCAGGTGGCAGTCCGTCCTTGGATCCGCCTGGCCTTCCGTTTCCTGGAGCGCCATATGTAAAAGTAGACTACTTGCCCGTTTCAAAAAGTCTGCTTAGAGGAGGAGCCATGCTTGAGGGTACGTATGTGGTTTTGGCCCAGACGCCGGTGGGGAGCAAGCGCGGCGAGGTGACGTTTTCACATGGGGTGAACGGCGCGCTCAGGGCAGTACTAAACGTCAGGGGTCTCAATATCGCTCTCTCGGGTGCCCGCGCTGAGTGCGATTTCTTTGAGCTCTCGGGTACTATCTCCCACGTCTTGATGGGCAAGGCGCCCTTTACATGCACGGGGTCGGTTGAGGGTGATCGACTCACTGCTACCGCGCGGTCGGGTTCCATTTCGATCTCGCTGAGCGGTATGCGCAAAGAGCTTTCGGGGCGCACCGCATAAAGTTTGCGCAGGTAAACATCGGTATTTGACTTTATAAAATAGTTCAGAGCGCTATCATTTGTCGTTACGAGTTGGTTAGCCCCGGTAAACGGTTAACCGCGTCTAACGAAAGGATGAGCGCGTGAAGCTCGATACACTCGAGATTGGAAAGGACGCCGTTGTCGCATCGGTGGCATCGGACGATCAGGCACTCCGACAGCATATTTTGGACATGGGCCTAACGCCGGGCACCGAAGTCACCATGATGAAGTACGCCCCCATGGGCGACCCGCTCGAGATCCGCCTGCGTGGCTACGAGTTGACACTGCGCAAGGACGATGCCGCTCGCATCGAGCTTGTGGGTATTCACGACACCGATACGGGTCCGCGCGCTAACGCCGCAATCGGCACGACGGAGCATCCGGCCCTGGGCGAGGGGACGTATTCGCCCCGTGCGGCAAAGACGGCCGTGCCCGAGGGCGCGCCGCTGCACTTTGCCCTCGCCGGCAACCAAAACTGCGGCAAGACCACGTTATTCAACCAGCTGACGGGCTCCAACCAGCATGTCGGTAACTTTCCCGGCGTGACGGTCGACCGCAAGGACGGCACTATCCGTAACCACCCCGAGGCGAGCGTTACCGACTTGCCCGGTATTTACTCGTTGTCGCCGTACACGGGCGAAGAAATCGTCAGCCGCCAATTCATCTTGGACGAAGACCCCGACGCCATCATCGACATCATCGACGCCACCAACATCGAGCGTAACCTGTACCTGACGCTGCAGCTTATGGAGCTCGATCGTCCCATGGTCATCGCGCTCAACATGATGGACGAGGTGACGGCCAACGGCGGCGCCGTGGACGTCAACCTGCTCGAGAGCCTGTTGGGCGTGCCCGTTGTCCCCATTAGCGCTGCCCGCAACGAGGGTATCGGCGAGCTGGTGGATCATGCCTTGCACGTGGCGCGGTTCCGTGAGCGTCCCGGTCGCCTGGACTTCTGTGCGCCCGATGGTCCAGACGGCGGTGCACTGCATCGCTGCATCCACGGCATTGCCAACCTGATCGAGGACCATGCTGCGACGGCGCACATTCCCGTGCGTTTTGCGGCGACCAAGCTGGTTGAGGGCGACGAGCTGGTGACCGAGGCACTTCATCTGGATCGCAACGAGCTTGACGCCATCGAGCACATCATTACCCAGATGGAGGGCGAGGCCGGCACCGACCGTCTATCTGCGCTGGCCGACATGCGCTTCGGCTTTATCGGCGACGTGTGCGGGCGCTGCGTCGTAAAGCCGCACGAGAGCCGCGAGCACGTGCGCTCCGTCAAGATTGACCGCATCCTGACAGGTCGTTACACAGCCATTCCGGCGTTCCTGGTGATCATGGGCCTCGTCTTTTGGCTGACGTTTGGCGTGATCGGCGCGGCGTTGCAGGGACTTATGGAGGACGGCATCGCTGCCATCATCGCCTCGGCCGATGCGGGTCTCAAGGCGTTCGGCACCAACGACGTGGTGCGCTCGCTGGCCGTCGACGGTGTTCTCACGGGCGTGGGCAGCGTGCTGACCTTCCTGCCGATCATCGTCGTGCTCTTCTTGTTCCTCTCCATTCTGGAAGACTCGGGCTACATGGCGCGCGTGGCCTTTGTCATGGATAAGGTATTGCGTCGCTTTGGCCTGTCGGGCCGCAGCTTTGTGCCCATGCTCGTCGGTTTTGGCTGCACCGTGCCGGCTATCATGTCGACCCGTACGCTCCCATCCGAGCACGACCGCAAGATGACGGTCATGCTCACGCCGTTCATGAGCTGTTCGGCCAAGTTGCCGGTCTACGGTCTGCTGTGCGGGGCGTTTTTCCCGCAGGCGACAGTTCCCGCCATGGTCTCGCTCTATCTGATTGGCATTGCGGTCGGATGCATAGCGGCTTTGGTGCTCAACCGCACGGCATTTAAGGGCGACCCGGTGCCGTTTATCATGGAGCTCCCCAATTACCGCCTGCCGAGCGTTAAGACGACGGTGATGCTGGCATGGGATAAGGCCAAGGACTTCATCACCAAGGCCTTCACCATTATCTTTGCCGCTACGGTGGTCATTTGGTTCCTTCAGACGTTCGACATCCGCTTTAATGTGGTCGCCGATCAGTCGCAGAGTCTGCTTGCCGGTCTGGGCAGCATTATCGCTCCGCTGCTGGCGCCGCTCGGCTTCGGCGACTGGCGCGCCTCGACGGCGCTCGTCACCGGACTTATCGCCAAGGAGAGCGTCATTTCGACCCTCACGGTGCTTTTGGGCGCAACGTCGCCCGCGGTGCTGTCAACCATGTTTTCGCCGTTTACCGCTTACGTGTTCCTGGTCTTTACGCTGCTGTACCCGCCCTGCGTGGCGTCCATCGGCGCCGTCAAGAGCGAGCTGGGCGTGCGCTATGCCGTTGCCGTGTTCGCGTTTCAGGTGACGGTCGCCTGGATCGCGGCGTTTGTCGTGCATTCGGCGGGCATATTGCTGGGGTTGGCTTAGGGGCGCGTTGATGCTCCGCACTTTTGGGCGAGCAACAATTCAATAAATATGAGTCGAAATACCGACAATTGTTGAACTGCGGGGACTGTCCTACGCTGCAGATTGCCGTTCGCTGCCTATTTGCTGCCGTTTACGGATTCGTAAATACTTGCAATCGTCGGTCGATTTAACCGCATTACGCGATGCCGATGCGCATTTTGTGTGCCCCTTTCTACAATCACTTTGTGTCTATTGCCGAACATGTCTTCCGTTTCGCCTGTGTGGGGACGTGGGCTGCAATAGTCGTTTATAGAGGCTCATTGAGGAGGGAATTGATGAAAGAAAAATTCCAATCGTTCGGAAAGGCAATGCTCGTTCCGATTACGCTCATTGCCATTTCCGGTCTCTTTTTGGGTATCGGTAGCGTTTTTACGACCGAACTGACCCTTGTGTCCCTTGGCGTTAATTGGGACTGGTATGCCGCTTCGCCGCTCTTTACGTTCTTCTCGGTATTTAAGGGTCTCGGCGAGGTAATCATTGGAAACCTCGGTGTTTTGTTTGCCGTCGGCTGCGCCTTCTCCTTGTCTCGCAAAGAGAAGGGCTGGGCTGCCTTTTCTGCCCTTGTCTGCTATCTCACCATGCTCAAGACGGTTGAGATTCTGCTTGGAGCAGCTGGCTTGGCTGCCGACAATACAACGGTGGAAGCTCTTCAGAAGGTCGGCCTTACGTCCATTCAGGCGAGTGAGCAGTCCGCACTCTACACTACCTCGCTCGGCTTTTTTGGCTACAGCTCTGGTGTCTTTGGCGGCATTATCGTGGGCTGCCTGGTCGCTTGGATCACCGGCCGTTTTTACAAGACCAAGCTTCCAACGGCGCTGGCGTTTTTTGCGGGCAGTCGAACGGTCCCCATTGTATCGTTGGTTGCCGGTGGCGTCCTGGGCGGCATCATGTACTTCGTCTGGCCCGTCATCGGTGGATGCTTTTCGGGTATTGCGACGTTCGTGAAAGGCTCCGGTCTGGTCGGTACGTTTGTCTATCGCTGGGTGCTCGAGAGCCTTGTGCCGTTTGGCTTGCATCCGCTGCTCGAGACGCCCATGTATTGGACTGAGCTTGGTGGCTCCATGGTCGTCGATGGAACGCGCGTGGTGGGCAATAGCGCTATTCAGCTTGCACAGCTCGCTTCTCCCAGCAGCGACAAGCTCTTGGTTAGGGCCTTCATGGCTGGCTATGGCATTAACGATTACGCGTTGTTCCCGGGCATCGCCCTTGCTATGTGGTCTTGTGCCAAGCCCCAGAACCGCAAGAAGGTTGCTGGCCTTTTAATCCCCACAGTGATTTCGACTGTTTTCTTTGGCGTTACGGAGCCTATTCTCTTTACGTTCCTGTTTGCCGCTCCCTGGCTCTACTTTGGCGTTTACGCTCCGCTTTCCGGACTGGGTGAAGTTCTCTCGGAGGCAATGGGCGTTTCGGTGTACCAGGGAAATATCAAGGACCTGATCCCATTCTTATTCCGCCCCGAGAAGCTTAATCTGCTTCCGTACCTTATTCTGCTCCCCGCCTTTTTCCTGGCAGCTTTCTTCCTCTTCCGGTTCTTTATTACTAAGTTCGATATCAAGACGCCCGGTCGAGATGATGGTGACGATATTGAGTTGATCAACAGCAGAGCTGAGTTCGAGGCAAAGGCCGCTGAGGCAAAGGGCGAGTCTGGCAGCACTCCCGAGAAGGCAGTCCAGGGCCGTGCGACCAAGGACAGCGCGCTTGCTGTTGGCATTGTCGAAGCGCTTGGTGGAGCCGACAACATTGATGATCTTGACAACTGCATCTCACGTCTTCGCGTGATTGTCAAGGATGGTTCTAAGGTTGCAGACGACGAGGTGTTCACCAAGAATCTTGAAGCTATGGGCGTTATCCGCCTGAGCGACAAGGCAATCCAGGTCATTTACGGTCCTCGTGTCGGCGAAGTCGCTTCTGAGGTGCACGAAGTTCTCGGTGACGAGTAAAACGCGCAAGTGGCTTTCAATTGCATAGCGCAATTCCAGGGCTTGGCTTCCTATCGCATGATTTAGGGGGCCAAGCCTTCTTGTTTTAGATTGTCAAGGCAGATACTCAATAGTTCTTCGAATGCGAGAATACAACTTCCGGTAAAGCAGTTAGGCTTAACGTTCTTAAGATCCATTGGGTGATCGTCATGTATCGTAAAGATCGCGTCTGCCGTCTTGGCGAGCTCGCTGTCTTCGTTGCCGGTAAACGCGAGGGTCGTAATGCCCGCGTCGTGGCATGCCCTTGCGGTTTCCAGGATGGCTTCTGTCTGACCCGATTTGGATATGAGCATCATGCAACTGAGCGTATTTCGGTTGGATTCGACAAACTGATCGGTTTCTAGGAAGTCCTGTATGACGGCCAAAAAGCCAAGTCCAACGAGCTTGGTCGCCATGTACTGCGCAACGATGCGTGAGAAGCCCTCTCCGTTTACTCCGATCATTCTGTTGCGATGCAGGGCGGCGATGAATACGTCTACATCTCCGGTGTGGCATACGAAGTGGACGCTACTGTCTTTGAGTGATTGATTCATTTCGCGGGAGACATGCTGAAGGTGCTTGAGGTCGTACATCATTTCGCGGTAGCCACGGTAGCCGAGCTTTTTCGAAAGCCTGATGACTGTCGTCATGCTGGTAAAGCATGCCATGGCGACGGGTTTTATGCCAATATCATCGAGGGTGTCGATATTGTTGAGTAGGTATTCGAGTACGCTTTGCTCGGTTTCGGATAGCTTTGCGGCTGAGTAGAGCTTGGAAATCTGCTTTTTATCAACCATTGGTGCTTCCTTCCCGCCGGACGTGTGTGGCCGCTTCCGTTGCGTAAATAATAACTCCTTGGGGAATTCCTTTCCCGCCTTGCAGCCGGGGCGGGAAGCGGCCCTCCATGCTGGATACAATATCCATACACAGGCGAACCATGCAATATTGAATGTGCTAATTGGGGGTTTCGATATGAAACTTACGGTCATAGGGGGCGGTGGCGTCCGCTCCATGTTTTTGGCAAAGAGCATAGCCCAGCAGGCGTCATCGCTTGGAATCGACGAGCTTGTGTTTATGGACAATGATCCCGAGAAGCTGCGCATCTACGGTGGCCTTGCCGCCCATGTCTCGGGCATGCTTTGCCCCACGCTTAATTTTTCACTGACGGGCGATGCGGTCGAGGCCGTTAAGGACGCCGATTACGTGATCACGACGATTCGCGTCGGTGGGGACCATATGCGCGTTCGCGATGAGCGCATTGCTCTTTCACATGGGGTTCTTGGCCAAGAGACGACTGGCGCAGCCGGCGTGTCTTTTGCCATGCGCTCCGTCCCTGCGCTTGCTTCGTATTGCGAGTTAATCAAGAAGTACGCAAAGCCGGGCGTCAAGGTGTTTAACTTTACTAATCCCGCTGGCGTCGTATCTCAGGCCCTACGCGATATGGGCTATGATTTTACTTATGGCATTTGCGATGCCCCCTCGGGCATGTTGCATCAGTTTGCCGAGTATAAAGGCGTTGATCCCGCATCGGTTCAGGGCGAGTGCTATGGACTCAACCACCTCTCGTTCTTCCGCAATGTGACGGTTGACGGCGAGGACATCATGCCCGACTTGATCCACGACGACGGGGCATATGCTCATACAGATCTTAGGTTCTTCGAGAAGGACCTCGTCCTAAATCGCGGATGCGTGCCAAATGAGTACCTATACTATTTCTACTATCGCGAGCGCGCCGTTGCCAACGTTCTCTCTTCGCCCCAGACGCGCGGCGAACTCATCGAAGATATTAATCGAGAAATGACGAGCGAGCTTGCATCTATCGATATTGAGAACGACTTCGAAAAAGGCCTCGCGTGCTTTGAGAAGTGGTACGGAATGCGCGAAAACAACTACATGGCGGCCGAGACGGGTATTCATCGCGACAAGCCGTGGACGTTTGACGTGTACGGCAAAGATGCTGGTGGATACGCGGGTGTCGCGCTCCGTTTCATGGATATTGCTCGCTCTGGCAAGACGCAGCAGATGATCCTGTGCACCCCCAACAATGGCGCCATCCCCGGCCTTCTCGATACAGATGTCATTGAGTCAACGTGCGATATCTCCACCGATGGCTGCGTACCGCATCGCGTCGAAGCCGATTCTGTGCCCGCGGGAAACCTCGAATTGATTCGTCGCGTCAAGTACTACGAGCGCACCGTGGCGCGTGGCATCGTTAACCGATCGAAGCGCGACATTGTCGAGATCCTCGCGATGCACCCGCTCGTTAATTCGTACTCCTTGGCGAAAGATATCGCCGCGCAGTACTTTGAGCTTAACCGCGACTACATCGACGGCTGGACAGACTAGTCTGGACGTTAAAACTAGAAATTATGGATGGGCGGACCGGCGTTTATATTGGCGCCCGTTCGCCCTGCCTAGTAAGAAAACGGGTATAGAGTGAACTTGCGAGAGAACTTCAATGTCTTTCTGGAATCGGGCGATCGGGCGAAGGGATGCCGGAGTGGCTGTACGATGGCGTTATATATCCCCTTGTTTGTTATGAGCGCGCTTCAAATTGGTGTATCAAACGTTGCAACTGAGCTCGCCTATATCAATCCGTCCATTACGCTTATTTGCACTGTGGTCGCGGCCTTTTTAAACCTGCTTCTATCGAATGTGGCTTTTTCATTATTTGCCATCGACCGGTCCAAAGAGACGGTGCAACCTGCTCGAACCCCTCCGGTTTATCTCTTGGCCTCGACGGTTCCCCTCCAGATTTCTGGGGCGCTGCTAATTTATTTGGTTCACTTGATTTTATCGGCAATTGTAGTCTTTGCCTCGCTTGCGAGTAGCCAGCTCGGGGTGTTGTGCTCGCTTGTGGTGGCAGTAATCGTGACGCTTCTTTCCGCGTCGTTCGTATTCGTGTTAATTGAAGATGCGGACGTGGAGCAGAGGGGACTACGAGGCATTCGGTTTGCACCACGCTACATCATGCATTCGGTCACGGTGCTTCGTTCCTCCTGCAGGGAAATCGCGCGTCCCGCAACGCTGCTGGTGGCATGGAACCTGGTTGCAAGTTGCGCTATCCAGGTTCTTGTTGGATGGGTAGTTTCGAGTGCGGCGCTGCCGTCGGCACTTTCAGTGACGGCCCTTGTACATGAGGGACTTTATTATGGGGCGTTTGCTTATATGCTGCTTTTGCTAGTTCATTGTGCGGTTGCGAGTTGGCTCGAAATTGACGTGCTCATGGGGGTGTCCTTGTGCGTATCCGAGCAGGCGCGATAGCCCGAAGATGAAGCCGCGTTTTCGACATTGAGTTTCTGCGCACCTTGCTTTCTAAGCAGAATTGGCGCGCCATCTGTTAACGATCGTTTTCCAAGAATTCTTTTGTTGCTCATTTTATAGACTTCTCATTGCTATAATCGCCCACCGCTCTAGATGATCGGAGAGGTTTTCCTATATGGCTCAAACAAAGCAAGGTGGTATCACGCTCGGGCAGTGGCTCCCGCTTATCGGGCTCGCCTGCTGCGCATTCGTGTTCAACACGTCGGAGTTCATGCCCATCGGCCTTCTGACCGATATTGCCGCGTCGTTCTCGCTCACCGAGGCCCAGGCAGGCATCATGATCTCGGTCTACGCCTGGGGCGTCATGTTGCTGTCGTTGCCGCTTATGGTGTTTGCCTCGCGCTTCGAGTTCAAGCGGATGCTGCTGGGCGTGCTCGCCGTGTTCTCGCTCGGGCAGTTTCTGTCGGCCGTGGCGCCGACCTATCCTATTTTGGTCTGCGCGCGCCTGGTGGTCGCCTGCTCGCACGCCGTGTTCTGGTCGGTCGCTTCGATCATAGCCTCGCGCCTGGTCGATACGCGTCATGGGGCGCTCGCCATCAGCATGATCGCCACGGGCTCGTCCATCGCGCAGATCTTCGGCCTGCCCCTCGGTCGCGCCATCGGCCTGGCCGTGGGCTGGCGTATGACGTTTGCCGTGGTCGGAGCTTTTTCTGCCGTCGCGGTGGTGTACCAGGCAGCGGTGTTCCCGGTCATGCCGGCGGGCGAGCGCTTTACCGTCAAACAGCTGCCCGAGCTGCTCAAGAACCCGTTCCTCATCGCGCTCTACGCGGTCACGGTCTTTATGGCGACCGGCTACTACGCGGGTTACAGCTATATCGAGCCCTTCCTGGCGCAGGTCGCCCATGTCGACGCAAGCGCCATCACCATGACGCTGACGGCGTTTGGCTGCTCCGGTCTGCTCGGAAGCTGGCTGTTCGGCCGACTGTTCGATGGCCATCGCTTTCCGTTCTTGGCTATCACACTCTCCGGCGTGCCTGTGGCTCTGCTGCTCATGGGTCCGGTTGCACCGTCGCTCGTCGCCGTTCTCGCTGTTTGCGCGCTATGGGGCTGCTGCTCCACGGCCTTTAACGTGGCGTTTCAGGCCGAGCTCATCAAGTACACGCCGGCGGATTCGTCGGCCGTCGCCATGTCGATCTTCTCGGGCCTGTTTAACCTCGGCATCGGCACGGGCACCGCGATCGGCGGCGCCGTGGTTTCGGGTCCCGGTATCTCCTGGATTGGCTTCGCGGGCGGGGCGATTACCGTCGTGGGCGTCATCCTCGCCATTACGGTGCTGTTCCCGGCCATACGCCGCGCAAAGCCCGTCGCCTAATCACGTTCCCTCATCAGTTGCGGTGGAATAGAGACTGTTTGCCCGGTTTATTGGTCTCAACAGTCCCTATTTCACCGCAACTTATTTTGGAGGAGGGGATGCACGGCAGGCATACAATGGATGGCGTTGTGTTGAGCTTACCGGGAGGCTGCTATGTGGGCATACGAGACGACGTTCTATCAGGTCTATCCGCTGGGCTTTTGCGGAGCTCCGCGCGAAAACGCCGCGCCCGTTGCCGAGGATGAACTCGCCCAGGCTGCCAACGCCGCGCCTAACCCCGATGCTCCCATTATGAAAATCGCCCAATGGGCCGGCTACCTGCAGGAACTCGGCATCGGTGCTGTGCTCATTAACCCGCCGCTCGAATCCGACAGTCACGGTTACGACACGCGCAGCCTGCGCCATATCGACCGTCGCCTGGGTGGGGATGCCGACTTTGCCGCCGTGTGCGAGACACTGCATGCCCATGGCATCCGTGTGGTGCTTGATGCCGTCTTCAACCATGTCGGTCGCGGTTTTTGGGCCTTCCGCGATGTTCAGGAGCGCAAGTGGGACTCGCCCTACAAGGACTGGTTTCACATTAGCTTTGACGGCGACTCCTGCTATGGCGACGGCTTTTGGTACGAGGGCTGGGAAGGCCATTTTGAGCTTGTGAAGCTCAACCTGCAAAATCCCGCTGTGGTCGATTACCTGCTCGAGTCCGTGCGCCGTTGGGCTGACGTGTTTGGCGTCGACGGCCTGCGCCTGGACGTTGCCTATATGCTCGACCGCGACTTTATGCGCCGCCTGCACTCCTTTACCCGTGAGCTCAAGCCCGACTTCGTGCTGATCGGCGAGACGCTTCACGGCGACTACAACCAGATTGTCAACGACGAGATGCTCGACTCCTGCACCAACTACGAGTGCTACAAGGGCCTATACTCCAGCTTTAACTCGGTCAACATGTTCGAGATTGCCCATTCGCTGCATCGCCAGTTTGGCGGCGATCCGTGGTGCATCTACCGCGGCAAACACCTGCTGTCGTTTGTCGACAACCACGACGTGCCGCGCCTGGCGAGCATCCTCACCGACAAGTCGTGCCTGCGTCCCGCCTATGGCATGCTCTTTGGCATGCCGGGCATTCCGTGTGTCTACTATGGCAGCGAGTGGGGGATTGCTGGCGAAAAGGGCGGCCCCGATGGCGACTGGGCGCTGCGCCCTGCGCTCGATGAGCCTGCGCCCAACGAGCTGACGGCGTTCATCACGCAGCTTGCGCACCTTCGCTTGGCCGACGATGCGGCGGCCCGTGCCCTCAACTATGGTGCCTATCGCAACGTGGTGATCCAGAACAAGCAGCTGCTGTTCGAGCGCGCCTGCGACGACGCGACGGTGCTCGTGGCGGTCAATGCCGTGAACGAGCCCTATACCTTTGGAGCCGGTGAGCTCAACGGCTCTTTTGCCGACCTACTTGCCGACGGCGCGCCTACAGTCGAGCTAGCGGGTGCCCTTGAGCTTGCACCCTACGAGGTGCGCTATCTGCTGAGAGCCTAGCCCATGCCTGTGTCTGACAAGGGCTATCAACATATTGAGCATGGGTTTGAGCCCGTGTTCGACCAGCACTCGCGCGTTTTGGTGCTCGGATCGTTTCCCTCGGTGCTTTCGCGCGCCAACGCCTTTTATTACGGCAATCCTCAGAATCGCTTTTGGCGTGTGATGGCCGCGTGCCTCGGTGCGCCCGTGCCGCCCAACGAGGGAGACTCTTTGGCGAGCGGCGAGCCCGCGACGCTCGACGCCTCGGTTGCTGCCAAGCGATCCATGCTGCTTAACGGTGGCGTAGCCCTGTGGGATGTGATCGAGAGCTGTGACATCAAGGGCTCGAGTGACGCGAACATTCGCAACGTTGTGCCGGCACATATCGAGCGCATTACCGATGTCACGCCGATTGAGGTCGTTATCTGCAACGGCGGCGCGGCCGGGCGGCTCTACAAACGCTATCTACAAGAGCGGACGGGGCTAGCTGCCATCGTGCTGCCGTCGACGAGTCCTGCCAACGCGGCGTGGCGTTTGGAGCGGCTTGTCGAGCGTTGGAGTGAAGCCGTTGACTGGGGCGCCCTGTAATTTAGATATCTGATTGAGCATGGGCGCCGAGGCGTTTGATGATAGCGCGCCAGATTAGCGCGGGCACAGCAGGCCTAGCGCGCACCATGCCGTCGGTATCGACGCTACCGGCATTGCCACCGCCCAGCAGCTGCGCATGCTCAATGGAGCAGCCTATGCGCACGGCGCCCACAAGCTTATCCATCGCTTCCGAAAATGGTCGGCGCAAGAGGCCCATGCGTGGGGAATGGCGAAGCGCCGCGATGCCGCTGCCGGCGCAGATGGCAACGCCGCCACACCACAATTGGTCATGGCGCTCACATGCCTTGTGCAGGCGAACGGCGGTCCCACGCGCCTGCTCAGTGCCCTCTTGTGCGGCTCGAATCGCGGCATAGACGCGCGTTCCCGTACCGCCAAAGCGCTCAAGCGCCTGCTCGATAGCTGTCAACGTCTCATCGTCAGCCACATCTTCAATGGCCAGCACGATGCCATCGGCAACGCTGCCGGCGTCATTTGCCTTCAAGTCGACTGGGCGGGGGAGTACAGTGCCGGAAAGCTGTGCATAGGCGGCGATGGCATCCTGCAGGTCCCAGAGCAAAAACTCAAGATCGGCGCTCTCGGAAATACTGACAAACGCGATGTTATGCAGTGTTTTTGGTACATCGCCGCGTGCGGTCGTCTCCATGCCGCCTCCTTTCCGGTTCATTTCCGTTTAGGTTACACCGTCCGGCGGCGCCTCGCCGCGCTATCCTAGTGCAACCCTTACGAAAGGAACGCCATGCGTCTGTCCATGAATACCTCGCTTGCCACGCTTAAGCCCTCCGGCATCCGTCGGATTAACGCGCTCGCCGCCCAGCACCCGGGGTGCATTGCGCTTGCGCTTGGCGAGCCCGATTTTCCCACGCCCGATGTGATTAGCGCCGAGGTGACCGCCGCACTGGACCGCGGTGACACACACTATCCGCCCAACAACGGTCGCCCCGCCCTGCGTGAGGCGCTATCTGCCTACATGGGGGACGCGGGCCTTACGTTTTCGGCCGACGAGGTCATCCTGACCGACGGCGCGACCGAGGCCCTGTCGGCTACGTTTATGGCCATGCTCAACCCCGGCGACGAGGTCATTATCCCCACGCCGGCCTTTGGCCTGTACGAGAGCATCGTCGTGGCCAATCACGCCAAAGCGGTCTTTTTGGATACGGAGCCTGCGCAATTTCAGATTGACGAGGATGCGCTTCGCGCCTGTGTGACGCCGGCGACCAAGGCCATCGTCATCTGCTCGCCCAACAACCCCACGGGCTGCATCCTCGACGCGGCATCGCTCGACGCCGTGGCACACGTGGCGGAGCAGGCGGGCATCTACGTAGTCTGCGATGACGTATACAACCGCCTCGTTTATGTGGACGGCTACGAGCGCTTCGCCCAGCGACACCCGGAGCTACGCGAGCAGACAGTGGTTATCGAGAGCTTCTCCAAACCTTGGGCCATGACCGGCTGGCGCTTGGGCTGGCTTGCAGCCGCAGCCCCCGTCATCGCCGAGATCGCAAAAGCCCACCAATACCTAGTATCGAGCGCCGTCTCCTTTGAGATGGACGCCGCAGCCCGAGCCCTGACCGTCGACCCAACCCCCATGCTCAAAGTCTACCGAGCCCGCCGCGAACGCGTACTCGCAGCCTTAGACGCCATGGATCTCGACGTAGTGGAACCAGCCGGCGCCTTCTACGCCTTCCCCAGCATTAAACAGTACGGCCTAACCAGCGAAGACTTCTGCATCAAAGCCATCGAAGAGGCAAACGTAGCCCTAGTCCCGGGCGACTGCTTCGGCACCGAAGGCCACGTCCGCCTCAGCTATTGCGTTTCCGATAAAGACCTGGACGAAGGCCTCCGCCGCCTGTCCACCTTCCTTTCAACCTTGTAGCCATCAGGGACGCAACATATCAGCCCACCGACTTAAGGCTTATGAGTGGGGGCGCCGGCCAACGGGAAACCGGGCTGCCCCAAAGTCACCGCAGGCCGCGCCGCCGAAGGCCAGGCGCAAGGTTTTCGTAGATTCCGCACGAGCCGAAGAGCACTTAATGTGCTCTTCGTGCGAGCCAGGACTTGACCGAGCGAAAACCTTGCGCTTGGCCTTCGGCGGCGCGTGCCGGATGGTGGAATTGTGTGCAGCCCGGTTTTCCGTTGACCGACGCCGGGGTCCCCGCCATAATACTTTCGGTTCACGCACGAATCCGCTGCCAGAGACAGCCGGCGCAAACGGGTCTTACCCGCGAGCTTAATGGGACTTCCCGCCAGCCGAGGTGGTCGAGTAGATATGTCTTCTCGCCCCCGTCGCTCATGCAGCGCGGGGGCTTTCTTTTTGGACATGCCCCCGTCACGTCCTTGTGGCGGACCGTGCCCGGAAAGAATTCGAGGAGGTGTAATTCATGCCCCAGCAGTACAAAATCGACAAGGTTGCAGAGATCGAGTCCCGTATCGCCGAGAACGCCGGTCTGTTCGTCGTCAACTACAACGGTCTGACGGTTAAGCAGGCTCAGGAGCTGCGTCATCAGCTTCGCGAGTGCGGCGCCGAGATGAAGGTCTACAAGAACAACCTGGTCAAGATCGCTCTCAAGAACCAGGAGCAGCCCGAGATCGACGAACTCCTCGCCGGCCCCGTCGCTTATGTGTTCTACGAGACCGAGCCGGTCGAGGCCGCTAAGGCCCTTAAGGACTTCTCCGCTAAGTCCAAGGGCGTCCTTGAGATCAAGGGCGGTATCTCCGACGGCAAGGCCGTTTCCGCTGATGATGTTAAGGCTATCGCCGAGCTGCCCACCAAGGATCAGCTTCTCGGCCAGATCGCCGGTCTCATCTCCGGTTTCGCTCGCGACATCGCTGTCTGCGTCAACGGCGTTTCCTCTGGTCTCGCTCGTTCGATTCAGCAGGTCTCCGAGCAGAAGGCAGCCTAGTCGCTGTTTTCACTCGCGGCGGCAACGCCGCACCCCTGGCGCATTCGCGCCGTGTTTTAACTGATCTCCGTGCACAGACACGGAAACCGAAAGGACTTAGAAATGGCTAAGCTTACCACCGATGAGATCATCGATGCTCTTAAGGAAATGACCCTTCTCGAGGCTTCCGAGCTCGTCAAGGCTATCGAGGACACCTTCGGCGTTTCCGCCGCTGCTCCTGCCGCTGTTGTCGCCGCTCCCGCTGCTGGCGCTGCTGAGGCCGAGGAGAAGACCGAGTTTGACGTCGTGCTCGAGGGCTTCGGCGACAACAAGATCCAGGTCATCAAGGCCGTCCGTGAGCTCACTAACCTTGGTCTGAAGGAGGCCAAGGAGGTCGTCGAGGGCGCTCCCAAGGCTGTTCTCGAGGGTGCCAAGAAGGAGGACGCCGAGGCTGCCAAGGAGAAGCTCGAGGCTGCTGGCGCTGCTGTCACCCTCAAGTAATCAGGCTTTCTCGCCAGATTTCTTTGCAGACGGGGTTCGCATTGCGAGCCCCGTCTTTTTTGTTTTTCGGTCCCTCGACATCGGTAGCTCAAACTGCCATGTTCTGTGATTTGCGTCGTATCGGGCACCCTGCCGTTGGGCAATAAAATTGCACCATTCGAGCAATAATTTGCGTTGACCTGCTGAAGAATTGTCTCTGCCTTGTAGCGACATATAGTTCCAGCGGTAAGATGCTTAGGTATCGCAATTTGGTCTGCGGCTGTGTGCCGCACGCATGGGGCGCTTTTGCGCCTGCGAAAGGATCTTTGAATAACATGAAGGCAATCATCCCCGCCGCCGGTCTTGGCACGCGTTTTCTGCCTGGCACCAAGTGCACGCCCAAAGAGATGCTGCCGGTGCTCGACAAGCCCGTCATTCAGTATGTCGTCGAGGAGGCGCTCGACCCCGAGGAGGTCGACGATGCCATCATCGTTACTTCTCCCGGCAAGCCCGAGCTGCTGAACTACTTCCAGCCCGATCGCTCGCTCGAGAACCTGCTGCGCGAGCGCGGCAAGAACGCCTATGCCGACGCCGTCGCCCACGCTGGCGGTATGCCGGTCGACTTCCGTTATCAGTACGAGCCCAAGGGCCTCGGCCATGCTATTCGCTCTGCTGCCGACGCCGTGGCAGGGGAGAACTTCCTGGTTCTTCTGGGCGACTACGTTGTGCCTAACCGCGACATCTGCGACAAGATGCTCGCCGTTTCCAAGGAGCACGGTGGCGCTTCGGTTATCGCCGTCGCTGCTTGCTCGCCCGAGGAAGTCAGCCGCTACGGCGTTATCGCCGGCGAGCGCGTCGGTTCGCTCGAGGGCGCCGAGGACGTTGCCGATGCCGAGCCGGGCGCTGTTTGGCGTATCGGCGGTCTGGTCGAGAAGCCCGCTCCCGAGGCGGCTCCGTCTAACCTGTACATCGTCGGTCGCTACCTGCTGAGCCCGCTGGTCATGGACCTGCTGGCAGATCAGCAGGCCGGCAAG
>JBPGZF010000049.1:0-8807 GCA_052033095.1 Collinsella sp. | reverse complement strand
GCTCTGTCGCCACCACATCGCTCACGGCACGATAGCCGCAAACGTGCACGCCACGGTAGCGAGGGCTTGCTGCCACGGCCTCCAACAAGGCCCTGCTCCCCTCTGGGTCCCACAAGTCGCCAATCATGTCCCGGTAGCACTCGGCACGCAGCAGCTCGCGTACGTCTAGGCCTTGCCAGTTCGTCAGCTCCGCCATATCACCCGGCAAACGCAAATAGGACAACCACGCAAAGACCAGGCTATCCACCGCGCAGAACGGCCGCTCCTCAAACGGATCAAACGCCGTCTGGGCATAGGTCAAAAAATTAGGCGAATCCGACATGGCCCTCCCATCAACTATGGTGCATTGGGGTCAGGTTACTTTGCACCAAAAAGGCGCCCGGGTCACATGGACCCAGACGCCTTCATTGTAGCCTGTTGCTTAAACGAGCCGAATTTAGCAGGAGAAGTCGACGCTGTCGATGATGTCCTTGAGGGCCTTTGCAGAGGCGGTGAGCTCATGCTGCTCGTCATCGTTCAACGGCACGGGAACGCGGCAGACGACGCCGTCGCGGCCAACGACCGTCGGCATGGAGATGGCCAGATCGGACAGGCCGTACTCGCCCACCATGAGCGAGGAAACGGGCAGAACGGTCTGCTCGTCACGCATGACGGCAGTGCAGATGCGCTTAACGGCCATGGCGACACCGTAGTAGGTGGCGTGCTTCTTCTCGATGATGGTGTAGGCGGAGTTCTTGACGTCCTCGGCGATGCGCTTCTCGGCAGCCTCATGCTCCAGATGACCGTGAAGCTCACAGAAGGTGTTCAGCGGCACGCCGGCAACCTGGGCGCTGGACCAAGCGACAAACTCGGAGTCGCCGTGCTCACCCATGACATAGGCCTGGACATCACGCGGGTCAACCTCGACGTGAGCGCCGAGCATCTGCTGCAGACGGCCGGTGTCGAGCACGGTGCCGGAGCCGATGACATGGCCCTCGGGCAGGCCAGACATCTTGATGGCGGCATAGGTCAGAACATCAACCGGGTTGGAGACGATGAGCAGAATGCCGTCGAAGCCAGACTTCTTAATCTCGGGGATAATGGACTTAAAGATGTTGACGTTCTTGTTAACCAGATCCAGGCGGGTCTCACCGGGCTTCTGGGCAGCGCCAGCGGTGACGACGATCATGGCGGCGTCGGCGACATCGGAATAATCGCCGGCGTAGATCTTCATCGGCTCGGCAAACGTCATGCCGTGCGCGATATCCAGGGCCTCACCCTCGGCGCGGTTCTTGTCCACGTCAATGAGAACCATCTCGGAGAACAGACCGCTCTGCATCAGCGCGAACGCCGAAGACGAACCGACGAAACCGCAGCCGACAATAGCGACCTTCTTCTCGTTAACCATTAGAAACTCCCATCTCACTCCACAAACAAGCCGCCCGGGAACGACCCGAGCGGCTTGCCGTAATCCCAATACATCCAATCGGGACTTTGATTATGCTCCTATTCGCAGCCAAAAATCGACCGTTTACCGAAATTGTTTGCAGAATTCGTAAAATAACTGCACGAAATCGGTTTCGAGCTATTGACGAGTCGAAATAGCCTTCTAATACAGGCCCGCCTCGCGAATGGCCTCGACAGCCAAAGCAATCTGGTCAGGCGGCAGGACCAGCGCCATGCGCACGTGCCCCTCACCCGAAGGGCCAAAGCTCGCGCCCGGCGTCACCACAACGCCGGCCTTCTCCATAAGTTCCTCGCAAAACGCCATGGAATCGGTGCGACCACCGGGAAGCTTGGCCCACACAAACATGGAGCCATGCGCGTTGGGACGCTCCCAGCCCAGGCCCTCAAGACCGTCGCACAGGGCATCGCGGCGCTCCTGGTACTTCAGACGCTGCGCCTCGACCTCATCGCGCGGGCCATTAAGGCACGCGATGGCGGCCTTCTGGATCGGGAAGAACATGCCAAAGTCAATCTGGCTGCGCAGCTTGGCAAAGGCCGAGACCACATCCTCGCGACCGACCAAAAAGCCGATACGGGCACCGGTGACGTTAAACGACTTGGAAAGCGAGAAGAACTCCACGCCCACCTCAAGCGCACCGGGATACTGCAAGAAGCTGCCGCCGGGCTCGCCGTCAAACACGATGTCGGAGTATGCGTTGTCATGGACGATGAGCAGGTCGTGCTCGCGGGCGAAAGCGATAATCTCCTCGTAGACCTCGGGCGTGCCCACCGAGCCGACCGGGTTCGCAGGCAGCGACACGATCATATACTTGGCACGATCGGCCACCTCGGGATCGATACCAGCCACATAAGGCAGGTAATTATGCTCGGCAACCAACGGATAGTACTCGAGCTTGGCATCGGCGATCTTGGCACCCGCCTCAAAGACCGGGTAGCACGGATCGGGAACCAGAATGGTGTCACCCGGATCGAGCAGGGCCAGACCCAAATGGCCCACGCCCTCCTGCGTGCCGTTGCACGACTGCACCATGGATGGCGTAATACCCGAAACGCCAAAGCGGCGCTCATAGTAATCGCACACGGCTTGCTTGAGTTCGGGCAGGTCGCGCAGGGCGTACTTCCACATCTCGGGATCTTGGGCTGCCTGCGTGAGCGCCTTGACCACGTGGCCGTACGGCTTAAAGTCGGGCGTACCCACGCTCATGTTGTAAATGGTCTTGCCCTGAGCCTTCAGCGCGAGAAGTTTGTTGTTGAGCGAGGCGAAAACCTCCGCGCCAAAGCGGTCGAGACGCTGCGATGCCTGCATGGTGCCACCTTTCGATACAAAAAACGCGGCGCTCCGACAAGAGCGCCGCGCGATACGGGCCATCAGATTGCAAAAGTGTAACGCTTGCCACCCCCGTATTGGTTCAATTTAGCCAACCTTAGTCAATCGGATTGAGCGCGTCGATCTGCGCAAGCCACAGACGCGAGCTGGCGTCACTCGGCATACGCCAATCGCCGCGCGGGCTGAGCGTCACCGAGCCCACCTTGGGACCATCGGGCAGGCAGCTGCGCTTAAACTGCTGGGTAAAGAAGCGACGGTAGAACGTACGCAGCCACGTGTGGACGGTCTTGGCATCGTAGACGCCCCCGAAGCTCTTGAGCGCCATGCGGTAGATCTTGCCGGGCTCAAAGCCAAAACGCAGCAGGTAATAGAGGAAGTAGTCGTGCAGCTCGTACGGGCCCACCAAATCCTCAGTCTTCTGCGCAATCTCGCCGTCGCCCGTGGGCGGCAGAAGCTCGGGGGACACCGGCGTATCGAGAATGTCGAGCAAGACCTCGGCAATGCGCCCGCCAAAGACATCAGCCGCATAGCGCACCAAGTGACGCACGAGCGTCTTGGGCACGCTCGCGTTGACGGCGTACATGCTCATGTGATCGCCGTTATAGGTAGCCCAGCCGAGCGCCAGCTCCGACAGGTCGCCCGTGCCGATGACAAATCCGCCAGCCTGGTTGGCCAGATCCATCAGAATCTGCGTACGCTCGCGGGCCTGGCTGTTCTCGTAGGTCACGTCCTGCACGGCCGGATCGTGCTCAATGTCCTTGAAGTGCTGCTCAACAGCCGCGTGGATCGAAACCTCGCGGAAGCTCACGCCCAGGTCGCGGGCGAGCGACTCGGCATTCGACTTGGTGCGATGCGTCGTGCCAAAGCCGGGCATGGACACGGCTGTGATACCGGTGCGCGGCAGCTCCAGCGCATCGAAGGCGCGAACTGTCACGAGCAGCGCGAGTGTAGAATCAAGGCCGCCCGAAAGACCGATGACGGCAGCCTTGGTACCCGTATGGGCAAGGCGGGTCTTGAGGCCGGCGGTCTGCAGGTCGAGGATGGTCTCGCAACGCTCGGCCAGGTCACCATGGTCGGCCGGTACAAAGGGCGCGCGAGGGAAGACGCGGTCAATGTCGCAGGCGTTGCACAGGACGGGAGCCTCGGAGAGCACGCCCTCAAACGAAAATTCAACGGTCGTGGCCTCCGGCGCATCGTCCGTGCGCGTCCACGTCGTCGAGCGGCGACGCTCGGCAGTCAGGCGGTCAAGGTCAACGTCGGCGACGGCCATATCGCAGGTAAGCAGTTTGGTGGCGGCGAGCTTGGAGCCGTTTTCGTAGATAAGGTTCTCGCCCGCAAAGACCATATCGGTCGTGGACTCGCCCTCGCTCGCGTCTGCATAGGCATAGGCACAGTACAGGCGCGCACTCTGATTGGAGATAAGACTGCGGCGATAGTCTGCCTTACCGATAATCTCGTCCGAGGCCGACGGGTTGAGAATCACCGTCGCACCGGCAAGCGCCATCTCGGTCGAAGGGGGCGCCGGCACCCACAGGTCCTCACAGACCTCAACGCCCAGCACCATATCCTCGGCACCTTCATCGCAGCAGCGGTAGACAAGCCCCGAGCCCAGCGGAACCGGACCCTGACCGGCAAACTCGACCCACACAGGATCTGCGGGCGCCGGAGCAAACCAGCGGCGCTCGTAGAACTCGCCATAGTTGGGCAGATACTTCTTGGCCGTAAGACCCAAAAGCTCACCCGCACAGCACACGGCGGCACAGTTGTAGATGTTCTCGGCCACCGCCACGGGAAGACCGATGGTAAAGATAATCGGCAGCTCACGAGTCTCATCGAGGATATGCACCAGAGCAGCCTCGCAGGCATGCAGCAGCGTGCGATTATGGAACAGGTCGGCCGCGGTATAGCCGGTCAGGTTAAGCTCGGGCAGCACCAGCGCGCGAACGCCGCGCTCGGTAGCTTCGCGAACAGCCGCCAGCGCAACCTCGGCATTGCCCTCGACATCGGCCACGCGAATCCGCGGCGACGCCGCCGCCACACGCAAAAAGCCATCAGACTGAGAAAGGTGAAGATTCATAAGAATGCTCCTGTGCGTAGACGCCATTCACAACAATTAGCAAGCCCTATTGTAGTTCAACCGCCGGGTGTAACCGCATCCCACCAACTTGGTGAGCTATTGATGAGTTGATGGTATCTGTTAAATGTCACGTACGATTCACATCTGGTGGGTACCCTGATGGCTGCATGAAACGAAGCAGATTTGCACCGGGAGGGTCCCGTATGACAACCAAGTACACCGACGCGCCGCGCACGCGCGTCATGACACCGGCCGCGCTCAACAACGGCGTTCACGAAAACCATTCCATCGGACAGACCATGGCCATCGCGCCCAAAAAGGGCCTCTTCGACGACATTTCCATTCCTCAGATCATCGCCGGCGCCGCAGCAGCCGCCACGAGCGTCGCACTTGCTTCCAAGATCGGTATCGCCGGATCTGTGATCGGCGCCGCCGTGAGCTCGGTTATCACCGTTGTGTCCTCGCAGATCTACCGCCACTTTATCTCTGCCAGCGCCAAAGCCCTCAAAGGCACGCACGCCGCCGTCGACTACCCCGCCGGCGCCTATGAGCCCGTTGAGTTCGATGCCGAGGAGCACCTGGGTGGCGCCGCGACTACGCAGGAGATGCGCCAGATTGCGGGGCGCGCGACCACGGCGCGCGTTGCTCCCAACAGCCTGCGCGCCAAGGCAGCGGCAGAGCGCAGTCAGACGCAAAAGAAGGTCATCATCTTCTCGATTGCCATCGCCATCGTCGCGGTCATTGCCTGCGCCGGCGCCATCCTTATCACCACCGCCGGTGAGGGTCTGGGCGAGCGCCCCGAGCCAATCCTTTCGTCGCGCACGACCGAGCACGACGCGGATAGCTCCGGTCAATCGCAAAGCCAGCAGGATGACTCGCAGGGCACCTCCGCATCCACCGACTCGTCATCGAACACCCCCGATCAATCGCAGGGCGTCGATTCCTCTGCGAACAACAGCGGCACGCAATCCGGCACGACCGACTCAAGCCAAACGACTGACGGCTCTCAACCGAGCACGGGCGACCAAACAAGCGGCAATACATCGGGCACGGGATCTACCGACAACAGCAACACCAACAGCTCGAGCGGAACCGCATCCGGCACGGCATCTGACAGCTCGAGCCAAGACACGGCATCCGGCAATTAAGCACGTTTGCCCCTCATAGATAACCGACCTGCATAACGGGCGCGAACCGGCAACGGTCGCGCCCGTTTGCCTTGGGCGACGAGATGGCAAGCCCCGTGCGATGGTAAGATGCTTTGGTGTGTAAAGAGGAGATTTGCCATGAGCAAGACAATACTTAAGCCCACGCTATCGCTGGGCAACCACATCTATCTGTATCGCCTGCTGCGCGATGCGATTGGGTGCGGCAAGCAAACGTTTATGACGCAGGTCGAGGAGGCACTCGCCGCTGGTGACATGGCCGCTTATGATCTGGGCTTTGAGTCCACGCGCGAGCTGCTCGAGGAGCTCGACGACTGCGTTAAGCTGACCGTCTTTAAGGGCGGTCGCCTGTATGCCACCGTCATCGCCAACGAGGCCTGGGATGCCGCCCTTGCCAAGGGCGAGGACAAGCCCAAGGCAGCCAAGGGAGCCAAGCAGTCCTACAAAAAGAGAAAGCGCGGAGAGAAAGACCTCAAGGCCGTGCGCCCCAAGCACGTTAAGCGTCCCGAGCCAGAAACCATGGTTAAAGCCGCGCCGGAATCCGAGCCCGAGGCAGAGATCGAAGTCGCTATTGAGGTAACAGCAGAAGCCGAAGCCGAAATCGCCGCCACGACCGATCCCAAAGTCATATCCGAGCAGGAAGCCACTGCGGAGCTCAACGAGGCTCCCAAGTCGACAACCGAAGAAGCCGCCAACCAACCCGAGACGCCCGTATTCCGAAACAGCGATGTCTTTGGCGACGAGGCCGAGGACGATCAGCCCGACGAGCCCGCCGATCAAGACGCTACCGAGGCGGCATCGGAGCCCGAGGCACCGCAGCCCGCCATCTCGCTCACGGTCGTATATGACCCCGAGAACGCAAACGCCGGCATCACCACCATGGCATCCACGCCCATCGAGGCAAAGTCGAGCGTCGAGAACGAGAACGCGACGCAGGTTGAGGTTGAAACTGCAGCTGCAGACGCGCCCACCATCGTGAAACCCGCAGATTCCACGATCAAGCCGAAAGCGACGCCGGAGCCCGCACCCGTCATCGAATCCGTGCCCGCCTCTGCTTGCGACCAAATTCCCGCACCGGCACCGGCTTCGGTACCCGCAGTGGCCCCAGCCCCCGCACCCGTAGCGCCCGCCATCCCCGAGGACTTCCCCGTCGATTTCGCAACCGAGGTCTTCTGCCCCGGCCCGCTTCTGCACCAGCTGTCGACCTATCTCCCCTACGGCGCCGACACGCTCGGCATCGTCGGCGAGTACTACTGGATCGCCCGCGAGCGCGGTACCATCGAGGCCGCACGAAACCGCGCAAGCTTCCCCCTGCGCTACACGCAGGCCGGCGAGCGCCACGAAGTCGCCGTGCGCATCCGCCGCAACACCACCGGCGGTCTCGGAGCCGCCTGGGCCATCGATAAAGTCGAGCCTTCTACCAAGTAACAAAAAGGGACGATAACCCTCAAGGTTATCGTCCCTTTCTCATTAGGTCACCTGAGCTCGACTAATCGCGCGTCAGCTTGCGGTGAATACGATGCGGCTGGGCTGCGTCCTCGCCCAGGCGCTCGATGCGGTTGGCCTGATAGGCCTCGAAGTTGCCCTCGAACCAATACCAGTTGCCCGGATTCTCGTCGGTGCCCTCCCACGCCAGAATGTGCGTGGCGACGCGGTCCAGGAACATACGGTCGTGGCTAATGACCACCGAGCAGCCCGGGAACTCGAGCAGCGCCGCCTCGAGCGAGGACAGCGTCTCGACGTCGAGGTCGTTCGTAGGCTCGTCGAGGAGCAGCAGGTTGCCGCCCTGCTTGAGCGTGAGCGCCAGGTTCAGACGGTTGCGCTCGCCACCGGAGAGCACGCCGGCACGCTTCTGCTGGTCCTGGCCCTTAAAGCCAAAGCTCGCCACATAAGCGCGGCTGGGAACCTCGGTCTCGCCGACCATCATGTGGTCCAGGCCGTCCGAGACGACCTCCCACAGGTTCTTATCGGGGTCGATGCCGGAACGGTTCTGGTCGACGTAAGAAATCTTGACGGTCTCGCCCACCTCGAGCTCGCCCGAAGTCAGCGGCTCCAGACCCACAATCGTCTTGAACAGTGTGGTCTTACCGACACCGTTGGGGCCGATGACGCCCACGATGCCGTTGCGCGGCAGGGTGAACGATAGGTCGTCAATGAGCACGCGGCCATCGAACTCCTTGTGCAGGTGATGGGCCTCGAGCACCTTGTTGCCCAGACGCGGTCCCACAGGGATGCGGATGTCGGTCCAGTCGAGCTTCTGGCTTGCGCGGGCCTCGGCCTCCATCTCCTCGTAGCGAGCCAGACGGGCCTTATTCTTGGCCTGACGGGCCTTGGGCGAGCTGCGCACCCATTCGAGCTCGGCCTCCATGCGCTTGGCGAGTTTGGCGTCGCGGTTGCCCTGAGCCTCGATACGGGCGGCCTTGGTCTCCAGATACGTGGAGTAGTTGCCCTTGTAGGGATAAAGGTGACCGCGGTCGACCTCGCAGATCCACTCGGCAACGTTATCCAGGAAGTAGCGATCGTGTGTGACGGCAAGCACCGCGCCCTGGTAGTTGTGCAGGAAGTGCTCGAGCCACAGGATCGACTCGGCGTCCAGGTGGTTCGTGGGCTCGTCGAGTAGCAGCAGGTCGGGAGCCTCGAGCAGCAGCTTGCACAGGGCCACGCGACGGCGCTCGCCGCCAGAAAGCACGTTGACCGGCATGTCGGAATCGGGCAGCTGCAGGGCGTCCATGGCCTGGCCGAGCTTGGAATCGATATCCCAGCCGTCGGCGGCGTCGATCTCGTCCTGGAG
>JBPGZF010000048.1:0-8985 GCA_052033095.1 Collinsella sp. | reverse complement strand
ACGCGGAAGTAGCGGTCGCGCGCGCTGCCGGCGTTTTCAAGCGCGACGTCGAGCGGCAGGTCGCGCTCGGGCTCGCGCAGGTCGTCGCCCATCACGTTGGACAGGCTTCCGATAGGATGGAACGTGGGCTCCACGTCGGGCAAGTCATATTGCAGGACGGGCTCGAGCATCTGGACGGCGTCGTTCATGTAGGACGTCATCTGGGTGAGCTCGTCATCGGTCAGTGCGATCTTTGCGTACTCGGCGATGCCGCGCACGTCTTTCTCGCTGAGTGCCATAGGCGCTCCCTTCCGCATAACAGATAAACCGCTCTAGTATACAAGGCAAGGCCGCTTGGAGCAGGTGCTTTACCCAAATGCAGCGAAAACGTAACGTGGGCGGTGGATTGGCAGGCTGCGGGCTGGCGATTCTGCAGCGAAACCGCACCGTCCATAGCGAAAACTGTACTGTCCGCAACGAAGACCATCACAACATTCGACGCTTTTCGTCAAAATCGCGATTTTCATCGAATGTTGTGATGGTTTGAAAGCCCCGACCACCACAAAGGTGCCTGTCCCCATTGTGGTGGTTCTGAACGATGTCTTATGCCGAGACCTTGGCCTTGCGGCGTTTGCGAACCGCGTGGATCACGATGTCCAACAGCAACAGCACAATGGCTACGATCACGATGAGCACGGCAAACTCGCGCTTGCCCCAGTGGCGCCCGGCCAGCGACTTTTGCTTGTCGACGTCCTTTTTGCTGTACTTGGTGCGCACGCAATGCACCAGCAGACGATGGTCGTTCACGCCATAGGGCGTGCAGGTGACGAGCGTCACCTTGTCGGCGCCGGGCTCGATGGTCAGCGACTCCATCTCCTCGGGCAGCACAACCTCGGAGTCCACCATCTTGTAGGCGAGCGTCTTGCTCATGGTGTGCAACAGCACCAGGTCGCCGGGCTCCAGCGAATGGATGTCGTCGAACATGCTCAGGTTGCGCATGCCCGAGTGCGCGGTGAGCACGCAATGCGTCGAGGTGCCGCCCACCGGCAGGCTCGTGCCCTCCAGGTGGCCGACGCCCGCCATAAGGACTTCTTCGCTCGTGCCGTGGTAGATGGGCATACTAACGTCGATGGAGGGGATCTCGACCCAGCTCATCATGGGGTCGCGGTCAAAGATGAGCTGCTGGGCGTAGGGCTCGATCTGGTCGGCGGGAAGCTCGGCGGCCTCGCCCGCCAGCTGCTCGTTATAGGAGCGCGCCTGGAGCAAGATGCGCTCGCGCTCCTCGGCAGACAGCGCGTCCACGGTGCTGGACACCGTGCTAATCTGGTTGAACACGCCCGAGGCCTCGAGCCGGTCCAAGATCCACGGCCAGGTCATAAGGCCCACGCCGATAAGGATGATGACGATGGTGATGAGCCGGTCGGCCCAGCGCGGCAGTCGCTTGCGACGGCGCTTGGGCTTTGGTTGAGGTTTGGGCTGAGGGCTTGAGCCGCCGTTGTCCGCGGCGTTATTGCTCTTCATATGTTTGGCGCCCTGCACCATCGCCGGTCACTCCTCTACAGCTCAGGTTGTCTAAACAAATAATAGCCGATTAGCAAGCTTCCGCGCCGGACAACGCCGCTAGACTGCACCGTCCAGTCGAGGATAAGCCAGCATTTGAGTTTTCAGAATGTCCCGGATCGGCGGGGCGATTCGGGATACAATGTCAGTAGAAAACGACGCACCCCGCGTAAATGTTTGGGAGCGCGGGCGGCCTAGTTTTCAGCTTTTGTTAAATGCCCGGGATCCGACCCCCGGGCATTCTTATTTGCGCTTGTTGCGGCGCAAATGCCTTCTACCGTCCGCACCGCGCGTGCGCCTACGGACCTTAAACCGAACCTCATACGAGTCAAGAAACGCGATGGCGAACGTGCCCACCGCCGCAAGGGCGGCGAGCGCGTTAAGGAATTTCAGCATTTGGGGACCTCCGATCGAGTCGTCGGCCGCCCGCGCACGGGATGCGTCGCAAGGCCATTTTACTGCGAGCGCATGCACCCGCAGCTGGTAAACGCAATAATTGCAAACATCTGTTCGATATTCATACGCTTGATTCATCGGGCAATGGAGCCTGGCTGCGTTGTCCAAAAAGAACGGGGCAGACTCCAGTGCGGAGTCTGCCCCGAAAAGAGAATGGCAAAGCAAGAACGTAGATGGACGAGAAAAGTGTCCGCAAGTCTCATGGCCATCACATCCCACCTGCCAAAGGGATGGGTGAGCGAGCGTTACTCCTGCTCGGACTCCTCAGCCTGCTTACGGCTGCGGATGAGGTGCGCCACGCCGATGCACAGAACCGCGCCACCAGCGATCCAAGTGAACGTCACGCCGTTGAGACCGGTCAGCGGGAGGCCAACGGACTTGGTGTTGCCGACGGTGATGTTAATTTCACCGGTTACGACATTAGCAACAGTACCATTCTTGGCGGTTAGCGTGTTGTCGCCCGGAGTGTTGTTGAGCGTGCCGAGAGCGACATCGGGACGATGCTCATCATTTTCAGAAGGACTGACCGTAATCTCCTCAAGTTCTGCCGCATTATTCTTATACTTTGCCTCAATAGTAAAGGTGAAGGGATTGGCAACGGTATATTTGTCGTTTGGCGCCTTAAGCTCAGTTACCGTGTAGGAACCAGCATCAAGGCCCTTTACTTCAATCTTTCCGTTATCGTCAGAAGAGAACTTGAGATAATCCGGAAGAGGCGTGCCGCTATAGTTCACAAGTTGGCCAGCAACGACAGTTCCGTCTGGACTATCTTTTGAAGCAACATATTGATTCAAAGTATCCTTATCAGCAGATTGAATACTGAACTCGGCACCCTTAAGACCTTTCTCGGTGCCCTGATCAACCTTGTTGAGGTTGAGCTTAAAGGTGAAGTCTCCAGCGCCACCTTCGACAGACGTTCCTTTTTCTTCGGTATAGGGGTTGTTGGAGTACTCGAGATTAACAGCGTTATAGTTTCCCTTTTTCCCCTCAGTGCCGTTACCTGTTACGGCATTCTTGTTGAGTTTCGCCCTGTAAAAGACAACAATCTGTGTGTCGGCGTCTACGCCCTGAACATCCTTGAGGCCCTTTTTGTTGTTGTCCTTGTCAACGACAAAGTCGACCGTCAAAACACGGCTGTCGTTACTTGGAGTAGTCAGTTTATAAGCGGTGCCGTCAATCAGGGTGTAATTGCCGCTACTGTCCAATGCGTAAACTTTGAGCGAATCCTTTACGTAGTCGAGGCCATTCGAAAGAGTATCCGTGAACTTGTATGCATAGGAGTCATAGGTGGCGTAGTTATCCGCAACCTTACCGGTAAGCTTGTAGGTCACTTCCTGTCCGATTTGAGAGTTGGCAACGCCAGCCCAACCATTTGTCTGCTGCGTGGGATTAGCAGGAGTCGCGGCAAGAATCTGCTTGTCGACAGTGGGGATGCTAGTCTTCTCAGTTACAGTCACGGCTTCGCCGCCCACGAGGGCGAAAATCGGAGACGTGCCGGTGTTCTTCTTGTCAGTGCCCAGACTACTTTCGTCGGTCACAAACAGGTAGTAGCCGTTGCCATTCGCCGGATCAGGAATCCAGGTAGTGTCGGCAACGATACCGGACTTAACCGACGTCTCATTCTTTACGGCATCCGCAACTGCGTAGAGAACATTGCCAGTAGTAACTCGCGTTCCCTTATTCTTTCCGTCAGCCGAACTTGCAGTTGGATTATCCGCATGCGCCATGAGGAAGTCGGCGACCTCCTGGGCCGTGGGGTTCTCAGGAAGCTGCTTATCTTTCGTCAAACTCTTATAGCCAGCCCAGTCATTCTTGATGGCATTAGTAACTTTCGTGCCAAGATCGGAGCTAGCCCAAGTAATATCCTGAGCGGTCTTGCCAGTAGTTGTATCGGTCACCGTTGCCTTGAAGATCTGATACGCCTTGAACGTGGTGTTCTCGTTACCCGCAACCTTGTTGATCGTGATGCTACCCTGGCCGCCCGCAGCAAACGCCATTGTCACGGGCGCCATAACCCCGCCGAAGCTCAGCGCTGCTGTGAGGCCGGCGGTTACTGCCAGGCGTGCGATGTTCTTGCTCATGCTCATCTTCTTTTCCTCCGTTTTCCGTTTGATTCTCATTCGATCGGTCATCATCTGTCTGTGTCTTAGCATCTGCTTCGCTACGTCTCGCCCCGCTCTCTGGGAGGCTGCCAGCTACTCTTTATGGCTGCCACCTCCCCGCTTGACCAGGAGCGCGACCACGATGAGCGCGGCTCCGGCGACCGCTGCGGCGGCCGCGGCGTACATTGCCATATCGCCAGTCGAGGGCATAAAGCCTCCGGTGGTAATGCTAGGGGGTGTGCCGGTGGGCGTGTTGATGAGCGACGCCTCCAGGCTGCCCGTCGACCCGTCCGCGCTATCGGCGCGCAGGGGCGACTCGACCGTGATGGTGAGCTTGGGCTTGGCGGCGGCCACCTGGTCGACGTCCAGACCCTCGGCCTTGACCGTCACGGAGCGCGTGCCCTCAAAGGCGGTGTAGCCCTTGGGTGCCTTGAGCTCGCGGACCTCCAGCTTGCCTGAGTCCACGCCCGACACGGCCACACGGCCGTCCTCGCCCGTGGTGACGGTGGCCTTGCCCTCTGTATCCCACGTGCCGTCGGCCGCTAGCGTGCGGCCGCGGTCGTCGGCGATGCTCAGGACCGCCCCGGCAAGCGGCTTGTCGCCGTCGCTGCCGCGCTTGGTGAGTGCGAGATCCCAGGTGTAGGCGCACGCATCGTCGCTCGGCGTGCGGTTGAAGCTCGCGTCGCCGGACTGGTCGGCAAAGGGAGAGCGCGGGTAGCGCAGGTAGACCTCGTTGGGGTTGCCCTTCGCGATGCCGTGGTTGCACGCGCTGTTGAGCGGCGCATTGTACACGGCGACCACGCGGGCGCCCGCGGTGAAGGCGTCGACCCCGCCGAGCGCGGCGATAAGGTCACCGGTGCGCACGGTGAAGGTTCCGTCCGCCGCTACCTTGGTGGCGCACTGGGCCGTGATATCGGTCCAGCCCTGCGTGGGCTCGGTGCCGGCGCGCCCGTCCTTACCGGCCGAGACGGCGTCAAAGCCGCCGTCCGCGCCCGCCGCCACGTACACATGCATGCTCGCGGCCACCTTGGAGGGGTCGAGCCCCGCGCTCATGGTGTCAACGAACCGCACCGTATAGGTGTCGTAGGCGGTAAGACCCGCCGGGACCGTGGCAGAGAGGCGCCAGTACAGGTTGTCGGCGACCGTGGCGTCGGCGGCCTTTTGCCAGGCAGCGGTGCTGTCCTCCAGCACGTGCTTTTGGACCTTGGGCGTCGCGGCCTTGGGCTTGACGGTGACGGCGCTGCCGCCCACCAGGGCCATGATCGGCGCGGTGCCGGCCTCGTTCTGGGAAATGGCCTCGTCGTCGGCGACGATGAGCCAGTAGCCGCAGGGCAGCTCGGCCGCCGTGCCCACGTTAAGGGCCACAGACACGGCGCCAGAGCTCTGGAGGGAACGAGCGAGCTGTGCGCTCAGCGCGCTCGTAAGGTGGGAATCGGTGTTGAGCCACTCGGCAGCTTCCTGCGCGGTGGTCTGGGAATTGGGCATGCCGGCGCTGTGCAGCACAGGCAGTGCGGCGTCGCGCACGGCGTCGCTTGCCCAGGCAAGGTCGGTGAAGGTCTTGGCGTCGCTGCCGCCGTCGACGACGTTAACGCTAAAGATCTGGTAGGCGTCGTAGTTGCTCGCCACGGTACCGCCCACCGTGATGGAACCGGTCGAGGTCGGCGCGGCCTGCGCGGATGCGGGGAACACAACCGCGCAGGTGCCGATTAGGAGGGCAAGCAGCGCAAACAAGATCGGGAAGGAGCAAACTTTCTTATTCACGACGCTCGCCTCCCTTCGCATTCGCCTTGCGACGAATGTGCATCCAGGCCGCAGCAGCGCAAAGCACCGCCGCGCCGGCAAGGTACGTCAGCGTGACGCCCGACATACCAGAAAGGGGCAAAGAGGTGGAGTAGGTGTTGGTGAAGGTGGGGGTGGAGGCGTCGGTGAGGTCGTGGTCAGTAGTATCGTCGTTTATCCACTTGTCTTCGGAGTTAACGTGTCCCTTCCTGTAGGTCACCGCACAGTCGATCCCTCCTTTGGTGTTATCCTTTGCCACGACCTTGAACCTATAGACCGACTGATCAAACTTGTAATGCGGATAGGTCGAGTGTTCGTCCTCCTCGCGCACATAGTACGTGAAGGTCTTGGAGGCGCCACGGCCCGTAGAGTCACCATGAGTGTAGGGATCCTTAGTGATATCAGAAAGTAAATACTTGATCCCTTCGTTAGATTCGTTCAAGAACGAAAGCGTCTGAGTCGTGTCTCCCGCTGCATTAGTCTTCACGGTCCTGACGCTCCCACCCTCAAACTTCTCGTTATCTGCAAACTTGAGCGTAAACCCCTTCATCTCGCCACCCTCAACAACCTTAGTCGCCTTGGGAGTCCAGACACCGCTAGGGATGTAGTTGGTGAAGGTCGCACCGTCAGTAAGTGCAACGCATGCAATGCCGTCTTCGTTCTCTGGTTTAACCTGAGTATCGGTTTTACTACCATCAGCAGCAATCTTAGTAAGAGCCACGCTTTCGACCGTGTAGTACGTGTACTCGATATCAAGCACGCTATGCGACTTTTTACCGTCCTTTACGACCTGAGGATCTATCCTGTAAATAGTCTTGTCGTAATCCACGTCCTTGTCCGTGCCCGGAACCTCTACCAAGTAGTAAACAAGATCGTCATCGGCATAAACTTCACCCAGATCAAAGGTGAATTTTCCATTCCCATCGTTTTTCACCGTATTGACCACCGAGCAGTCATTGAGCTGAAGAGCGCCCTTGGAGTCAAAGCTCGGAACTGTATATAAAGGCATGCCATTCTCGTCAACAATCGGCTTGCCATTCTCGTCAACAATCGGATTCTGCTTGAGCAGCTCGAACTCAAACTCGTCTTTCTCGAGTTTGTGGTCCTTCAGTGCCTTAGTGCCGTTGAGCTTCATCTTGGGGTACACGTTCACCTGCGCGGTGGAGCCAGCGATTGCGTCGCCGTTGGTCATGATTCCGCCACCGTGGACGTTGGATTCGTTGCCCGTGATGAAGAGCTTTGCCGCTTTAATAGCCTCGTCCTCGTCCGGTTTAGTTGGCTTAGTCGCAAGGCCAATCATGTACTTAGCTTGGGCGCCCTCGTACTTGCCGATAGACGTTGGTGTTTTGTCGATCGTGCCCGACCAGTTAGCAGCTCCGCCACCAAGCATCTGTCCCGTTACGGCAGCGATATACGGCAGCGATTCAGCGTTAGCACTATCGCGAATAAGAAAAAGATCCTGGTGACCGGCTTTTTTAAAGTCTTCAGTTATTTCGCCGCCTTCGTGGTTAGGGCACCAATCCTTGTCATCGGTCTTTTCGTGTGTGCCACCCGATCGGTTATAACCACTACCGTCAGGTCTACCGTCAGAATTACCGAAAATCGCGATGCCATTGGTATCGGTAATGGCAGTCTTACCAGTCGGGCAAGCGGCAAACCCGCCGCCAAAGCCATTGGCATGATTGTTGGTAATCAGCGCGTTATATATATAGAGGCTCGCCGATTTAATGCCTTGGTCACTACTACCCTGAACGAACACGCCGCCGCCACCCCAGTCGTTAGTGGTATTGGTCGTATTGTTAGTGATGTAGGCTTTCTTGCCGCTCACATTAAATTCGCCAACTGTAGGCGCAGCGATACGGATGCCGCCACCCTCTGAGTTTTGCGCCACATTGCTAGCGATGATTCCACCAGAAAACGTAAACCCGGAAAGAGCTCTATTCCAAGCGCCAGCATAAACGCCGCCGCCAGCCTCGGCAGAGTAGTTGCCCGTGATGTAGCCGCCGCTAATAACCAAACTGCCTATTTTCTGTCCTTCAGACTGGCTAAAGGCAGCAATGCCGCCACCACCGTGGCAACCGTTACCGAGATGCTTCCACCCCGTCGAATCAGTGTCCTGGTAGAACTGATATTTGTTATTGGTGATGTAACCATTCGTAATGGTCACACTAGAGTTCTCAGCACAAATTCCCGCGCCATAACCGCGTTGATCCTTATTTGTACCGTTGCCGGAGATAATACCGCCAACCATGTTTACCGTAGAATTCATGGCATAAACGCCGCCGCCACTGGGGGCATAGTTACCAGCGATTACGCCGTCAGAGATCTCCAGGGTTGAGTTGCCAATGACAGCAATTCCAGCACCAGCACCATCTCTGCCCACAGAAGCACCACAAACGTATCCGCCACTCATCTTGACGATAGAGCGATTCTCGGCATGGATAAGGTGACCAACGTTGCGATTTTCCTCTTGAGTAAGCACGCCACTCTGAAGGTTAAACGTACAGCCCTCACCATTGAGATTGATGAGACTCACTCTGTTGCTGCTGTTGCACGCCACGATGGCACCACCGATAGTCACTTCGTGTTTATAAAGAGCCTCAGTAGTGCTGATACCGTCTGCATTAACAGACGATCCAGTTACGTAATAAATTAGCTTGTCCGGAATTTTAGAAGTCTCATCGTAACCCACAGAGGCAAGGTTGGCATTTTTGCTGAGTGTGCTGTCAGAGCATTCAAAGCCGCTGGCGATCGGATTGTCCACTGGAGCTTGCTGACTGTCCATGACGGTTAACGTTGCATCGCCGGTGATATTGAACAGGGATTGATTATCACTTGCATGTGTAATCTTGTGGCCGTTAAGGTCAATTACGGTTTCGCCATGGTCGAGCGTAATAGTGTCCGCGTACTCAAGATCCCCAATGAGACGGTAGTTACCAGGCGTTCCGCCATTTCCGAATTGATTATGTATGTTGCTTTGATTTAGCTCGGTAAAGCCGTCCGCTGCGGTCGGCATGACATCATTCTCATCATTGGCGCCATCATCCGCAGGCTGCTCGGCACTTTTTGCTCCCGTGTCATCAGACGACGGGGCCGTCCTGAGAGCATC
>JBPGZF010000047.1:0-8996 GCA_052033095.1 Collinsella sp. | reverse complement strand
GCGGCTGATCCGGTCCGACCGGGCCGCGCGGCAAGGAGATATATTGCCAGACCGGAGGGGCGCCGGGGGCGGGAATCTGGGCGTACACATTTCCTACACAGTTTGGGATCCGACTAACGTTTGCCAGCCGTTAACTACCGCTCGCCGAGCATCTCTTTATATAAGGCAGTCTCATGGTTAAAGCGGATACGTTCCCCTGGCTAAAGCACAGCCAGCATCGAGCAACTCATCACGTTCTTCCACCGAGAACCCCTCGGCGTAGACGCGCACCACTGGTTCGGTCCCGCTAGGACGGACCAGCAGCCATGTGTCATCCTCGAATGCTAAACGCAAGCCATCCATATGACTAACGTTTTGCGGCACCTTGCCACAAATCGACTTGGGGTTTACGCCCGGCAGCAGGGTTCGTAACGTTTCGGCATCTTCGGCCTCAAGGCGCAAATCGCGTCGACCGTAACTCGTCTTACCAAAACTGTCCTCGAGTTGGTCGACCAGAACGCCCAAAGGCGCGTCCGTCTTTGCCATAAGCTCGCACAGAATCAGACAGGCGAGGATTCCATCGCGCTCGGGCATATGCGCGGCGATGCCGATACCACCGGCTTCTTCGCCGCCTATGAGGACGCCACCCTTCTTCATCTCTGCCGCTATATATTTGAAACCGACTGGTTTGACGGTCACGCGGCAGCCAAGCGCCTCGGCAATGCGACGCACGAGCGTCGAGCACGAAAGATTGACGACGACGCGCCCCTCCAAATTACGAAATTGAACCAAGTCGCCCAAAACGAGCGCCATGATCTGATGCGGATGTATATATCTGCCGCGCTCGTCAACCGCGCCGATACGGTCGGCGTCGCCGTCGGTCACCAGGCCAGCGCAAGCTCCGTCCTCGATAACCGTATGCTCGCAAGCGTCCACCCACGGCTCAACGGGGTCGGGGCAGATATCTTCTTGGTCAGGCGCCTGCCCGGCGTGAATCTCGTGCACCTCAACGCCAAGCTCGCGCAGCAAGTCGGCTAGATAGCCCTGGGCTGCGCCGCCCATGGGGTCAACAACCACGCGCAGGTGCGCGGCGCGGATGGCTTCGGCATCGACAAACGATGCCACCGCTTGCATATAGTCAGGAATGATATCCGCGGTGCGATATTGCCCCTCGATCCCCATTGGCTCGGGAGCCATGGTCTCTTCGAGCTCTTCGATGACATCCTGGTTGGCGGTCGAGCCGTCACCCATGCGAATCTTGAGACACAGATAACCCTGCGGATGATGGGACCCCGTCACCATGAGCGCGCCGCACGCCTCACCGTCATAAGCCGCCGCCCACGTAAGGGCAGGGGTCGGAACAGGTCGCGAAGCGAGCACTGCGTCTAGCCCGTGCGCTGCTAGCACACCCGCCGCAAGCTCAGCGAACTCGCGCGCCAGGGGCCGAGTGTCGAACCCTATATATACCGTTTTGCCCGGATTGGTCTTTTGCCACAACTCGCCGACGGCATCGGCGATACGGGCAACGTTATCGGCAGTGAAGTCCTCATCGACGCGAGCGCGCCAACCGTCAGTTCCAAAATGAATTATCGCGCACACGCGCAGACACCTCACAGTGTTTGGATCATGGTACGCATGAGGTATACCCGCGATACACACTCGGCAACCTGCCGGCACCAGCATTCACCATTTGGGCAAATGCTGCCGAGGACATGCAAGCAATAAAAAAAACCGACCCGTATGGAGCGGTTTTGCCCTTTATATATCGAGCGCCTCGGCCATCGCTGCCGTAGTGATTGCCGTGCTTCCACAGCAACTGCCCACCATTGCGGCACCGGCATGTCTCCATTCGATGCATGCGCGCGCGAAAGCTTCAGGGTTCTCGTGCCATACGGGGCCATCCTGAGTCTGGACCGGATCGCCCACGTTGGGACGCACCGTGACGGGAGTAGTCGCCGATGCAACCATCCTGGGCACCGCCGCGTTCGCGGCCGCAAGCGAACAGCAATTAACACCAACCGAGTTTGCGCCGTGTTTTTCGGCGTACAAAACGGCTGCCTCGATGTTGAGGCCATCGCCCAACAGGTCGCCTTTGTCATCAACGACAAAACTCACCAGGACAGGCATGCCGTCAGCGGCATCTCGAGCGCCGGCAAGCATGGGCTGCAAATTACGGATAGACGTCACCGTCTCGATCAGCAGACCATCAACACCAGCATTGAGTAAGGCGTGCGCCTGTTCGCGCGCAATGCCGCGGATTTCACGATACTCGGCAGAGTCCTCGGCAAACCACTCAATACCGATCGGGCCCATCGAGCCCAGCAGCAGCTGAGGGTGCGCCTGGCGGGCATCGTCGACGGCCCCGCGATTGACCTCCGCCACGGACGGCGAAATCTGGTCGTGCTTGAGGGCATAGCTTGATGCCTGAAAGGTGTTGGTAATGAGCACCTGCGCGCCGGCGGCGACATACAAGCGATGGATACGAGAAACGGTCTGCGGCTCTGCCAGATTCCAAAACGCCGGTGGAATGTCGGCGGCATCGTACTCACTCAACAGAACACTGCCCATGGGGCCCTGCGCCAACAAGGTCTCGCTCGACAAGCGGCGCGCAAGTTCCTCGGCACCAAAGCGGTTGTAATAACTCGTATCCATATATATCCCGCTATTCCTCGACGCTGATTCCCTGCTTTTCGAGATAGGCGAGCCAGCGGTTCATCGTGTCCTCGGATAGCGCATGCTCCATCATGCAGGCCTCGGAATCGGCTCGCTCAAATTCGACACCGAGCTCCTGAACCAAAAACGTACGGATGAGGCGATGGCGGTACCAGATAGCCGTGCCAACCTCGCGGCCACGATCGGTCAGGATTACCTTGCCGTAGTGCGATTGCTCGACAAGCTCGGATGCCTTGAGCGCCGAAACCGCTTTATTGACCGATGCCTTGGAGACGCCAAGGCGCTGCGCGATGTCGACCGATCGCACGCCGTTGGTTTCCCCCTCTTCGCTTTCAATGCGAACCATGCACTCCAAGTAGTCTTCGTTCGCCACCGTCAGATGTAGTTCGCGCGAGCTATTTGTCGTATCCATGATCTTCCGTCCCTTCTGCATTCAATGGCTGATTCTACCCCATCCAAGCGTCGTGGTATGCCGTGGCATACCGTGCTAGAGTTCTTGTTGCACACGACGACCAAGATTGGAGCGGTCTTTATGGAAAACACCACCACGAGCCCCGATGTCCTCGAGCGCTTTTTGCGCTACGTCCAGATCAACACGCAGTCCGAGGATGCAAACTGCGACCAGGTACCCTCGAGCGCCGTTCAGTTTGACCTTGCCAACGTGCTGGTTGAAGAGCTGCGCGAGCTTGGTGCAAAAGATGCCCACGTGACCGAGCACGCCTATGTCTGCGCGCATATCCCCGCAAGTGCGGGCGCTGAGGACAAGCCCGCCCTGGGCCTGATCGCCCATCTCGACACCACCGAAGTTGCACCGGGCGCCGGCGTGAAGCCGCACATCGTACACTACGAAGGCGGCGATCTGGTCTGCGGCACGGTTGACGGTAAGCCCGTTGCCATGAGTACCGCCAAGCTTCCCGCCCTGAACGACCTCGCGGGTGAGGACCTGGTCTGCAGCGATGGCACCACGCTGCTGGGCGCGGACGACAAGGCAGGCGTCGCCGAGATCATGTCGCTTGTCGCGCGTATCGCTCAGGACCCCTCTCTGCCCCATCCCGCACTCGGCATTTGCTTCTGCCCTGACGAGGAGATCGGTCACGGAGCCGAGCTGTTGGATATCGATACCTTTGGCTGCAAGTACGCCTACACGGTCGACGGCGGCCCCATCGGCGAGCTGGAGTGGGAGTGCTTTAACGCCGCCGAGGCGACCATCCGCTTTGAGGGCCAGTCCATCCACCCGGGCGACGCCAAGGGCCGTATGGTCAACGCAGGCAATCTGTTCTGCGACTTCAACGCGTTGCTCCCCTACGTGCAGCGCCCGGAGTATACGGAAGGCTACGAGGGCTTTTATCACCTTGAGGGTGTATCTGCAACCGTCGATCACGCCACGGCGCGCTATATCGTCCGTGATCACGATGCCGCCAAGTTCCAGCAGAAACTCGACCTTATTGATGCCGCCGCCTCGATGCTCAACCAGCGTCTGGGTGAGGAGCGCGTGACGGTCGAGATTAAGCAGCAGTATCGAAATATGGCCGAGATCGTTCGTGACTATCCCGAGCTCATTGATGTTGCCAAGGAAGCCTACCTTGCCTGCGGCGTTGAGCCCCAAGTGCTGCCGATTCGCGGCGGCACCGACGGCGCGCAGCTGTCGTTCCGCGGTCTGCCCTGCCCCAACCTTTCCACCGGCGGCTATTGCTACCACGGCGTCAACGAGTTCGTCCCGGTCAGTTCGCTCGTCAAGATGACCGACGTGCTCCAGGAGCTCGTCGCCCGCTTTGCATAAGCCTGGCCGCTCAAGCCTAAAAGACAAACCGCCCCGTCCTCAACCGAGAACGGGGCGATTTTTTTGCTGCAATGAGAACAGGTTGACGCGCGCCAGCCTCTTGAAGCAAGGAGTGTCCCAAACTGCCGGCACATAAGGAACGTCCCCAAGTGCCAAGTGCATCAAGAGTGTCCCCTTTGACCAGTCGTTTAAGAACGTCCCCAATGACTAACGTCGCAGGTTGAGGACGGGCAGCGAGCGGGTCGCATTTGAGACAAGGTGACGTGAAACGAAAGGGCGCTGACCTTCTGGTCGCGCCCTTGAAGTTGAACGTCAGATTGTCCAAATGCGGCCCGCGCAGCGTCAAGCGGTTACGCGGTTTGGTAAAACCGCGTAACTTAGTAGTTGGCTTCGTAGCCGTTGCCGTCGCCGGTGGGCTCTTCGTAGTAGTCCGAATCGCTCGAATCGCTTGAGTCATCGGAATCGTCAGAGCTGACCGATGAGGTTGCGGTACCGTTTGCGTAATCGTCAGACGTGTTGTTGTTCAGGTCGCCGATCGTAGAGCTGGAACCGTCGGAAAGACCCATGGTGTTGGGACCCTTGGGATCCTTGCCGGCATCGACGCGCTCCATCATTTCCTTGAGCTCGTCCTCGTAGACAAAGACGTAGCTCACACCGTCGATCATGGTGCTGTCGTCGGCGTACGAGGGCAGGTTGGCCGAGTAGATACCGTCGACATCCATACCGCGCATGGCGTTGACCGTAGCCACGATATCCTGAACGCTCATATCGGTTACGAGCATATCGGACAGCGAATTAACCAGGCCAAAGATCTTCGTGGCATCGAAGTTATTGAGAATCTGGTTGGCAAGGGCGCCAAGCACCTGACGCTGGTGGCGCATGCGCGTGTAATCGCCGTCGGCATAGGTGTAGCGGCAGCGGGCATAGGTAAGGGCGGTGGCACCGTCCATATGCTGCTGGCCAGCGGTAATCTTAATATCCAGGTGCTCAGGGTCGTCAACATCATCGGTTGCGTTAATGTCGATACCGCCAACCGAATCAATCAGTGCCTGCATACCGTCGAAGCTGACCTCGGCATAGTGGGAAATCTGAACACCGCACAGCTCGTTGACCGCCTCGACCATGGCCTCGGCGCCGCCAACGGTATGGCAGGCGTTGATCTTCATGGTCTCGCCCTTGTACTCGACCTTGGTGTCGCGCGGAACGGAAATGAGCGTCGCCTGCTTTTGCGTGGGGTCGATGCGTGCCAGGATAATCGAGTCGGCACGATACGTATCCTCGCCCGGACGGCCGTCGGTGCCAAGAAGCAGCACGTAGAACGGATCCTTTGCCTCATCGGTGTCAACCAGAACCCGACGCAGATTGTCGGTAATGACATTAGAATCGCCGAGCTTGCCCATAATGGTGGCAAACCACAGGCCGGCAGCGGTAGTGGCACTCAGCAGCACGCCAAGCACGACAATGAGCGCGACGTGACGAATCGTGTGGCTACGACGACGTTGACGAGCGCGCTCGGAATATCGAGCCACGTTATCGCGACTATAGATCTTGGCCTGCGCACCAGTTGAGGGTCTTCGGGCGGTGGTATCCGCGAGGGGCTTTTTATTAAACATAGGCAACCTGTATTAGTAGATGACGGGATCGGGGACGGTAGCATGCTCGACATGCGCGCCGAGCGCCTGCAGCTTTTCGACAAACTGCTCGTAGCCGCGCTTGATATGATGGATGGCCGAAACCTCGGTCGTCCCGTCGGCGATCAAGCCCGCTACGACGAGGGCCGCTCCGCCACGCAGATCGGGCGAGGTAACCTGTGCACCCGAGAAGCCCTTGACGCCATGAATCATGGCATGATGGCTCTCGATACGAATGTCGGCACCCATGCGCACCAGCTCAGAGGCAAACATAAAGCGATTCTCGAAGATGTTCTCGGTAATAACGGAACTGCCGTCGGCAAGGGCGGAGAGCACCATAATCTGCGCCTGCATGTCCGTCGGGAAGCCGGGGAACGGAAGCGTCTGGATGTCGACCGGCTTGATACGCTCGGCACGGTTCACATGGACGCCATCCTCGACGCGCTCGCAGTCGATACCCATGAGCTCCATCTTCTTGAGCACCATGCCCAAGTGAATGGGGCAAAAGCCCGTGACATCGACACCGCGATCGTCGGCCATCAACGCACCGGCAACGATAAAGGTACCGGCCTCGATGCGGTCGCCCACCACGCGATGGGTAACGGGATGGAGCTCTTCCACGCCTTCGATAGTCACGACGGGCGTACCGGCGCCTACAATCTTGGCGCCCATCTCGTTGAGCATGTTGGCGAGATCGACAATCTCGGGCTCGCGGGCGGCATTGTCGATAACCGTGGTGCCCTGTGCGCGCACAGAGGCCATGATGAGGTTCTCGGTCGCACCGACGCTGGCGAACTCGAGCGTGACGGTGGTACCGCGCAGACCTTGGGGCGCATTAGCGTTGATGTAACCGTGGGCGGTATCAAACTCAACGCCCAGGGCCTCGAGACCCAGAATGTGCATATCGATCTTGCGAGCACCCAGGTTGCAGCCGCCCGGCATGGCAATCTTGGCGCGATGGAAGCGGCCCAGCAGGGGTCCCATGACGGCGGTGGAAGCACGCATCTTGGCAACGAGCTCGTAGGGGGCCTCCCAAGAATCGACCTGAGAGGTATCAATCTCGAGCGTGTGCTCGTCGAGAACATCGATCGTAGCGCCCATGCCCTTGAGCACCTTGCCCATCACGTGGACATCGGAAATATCGGGCACGTTCTGCAGCGTCGTCTTGCCCGGCGCCAGAAGCGTTGCCGCCATGAGTTTGAGCGCGGAGTTCTTGGCGCCCGAGACGGGCACGGAGCCTCCGATGGCGTGGCCACCCTCAACGCGGATAATATCCAAGGTCTACCCTTTCAAAAAGCATGCCCGGGGTGGCTGGGCCATCCCGGGCATGATGTGTTCGCAAATGGTCGAACGCTAAATCGTTTGACTATTGGGCAAGCTTGAGCTTACACCATGCGATTTCATTATAGAGGTAGGCGCGGCGTGCATCATCCTCCGACAAATTACCCAGCTTCTCTTCAAAACCTTGAATATCAGCTTTAAGCTTGTCGGCATCGACGGTCGCCAAATCGCAAGCGCGCTCGGCGAGAACGGTCACGACATCGTCCGCAACCTGGGCATAGCCGCCGGCCACGGCAAACGTGTGGTCGACAGTGCCCATGGCCTTATCGGAAACGCGAACGTAACCGCGGTCGATCGTGCAAATCTCGCTGGAGTGAGCAGGCAGGACGCCAAACTCGCCATCCGTGGACGGAATCGACACAAACGCAGCGTCGCCCTCATAGGCGCAGCTCACGGGGCACACGATGCGGATACGCATAACCTACTTCTCCCCCATCTTGCGGGCGCGCTCGCGCACGTCCTCAATCGTGGAAGCATAGCGGAAAGCCTGCTCGGGCAGGTCATCGGCCTTGCCGTCGACAATCTCGGCGAAAGAGCGGACGGTATCCTCGACGCGGACGTAGACACCGGGGTTGCCGGTGAACTTCTCGGCGACGTGGAAGGACTGCGAGAGGAACTGCTGAATCTTACGGGCACGGTTGACCGTAAGGCGCTGCTCCTCGGACAGCTCGTCCATACCCAGAATGGCGATGATGTCCTGAAGGTCGGAGTACTCCTGCAGGAGCTCCTGGACCTTGACGGCAACACGGTAGTGCTCCTCGCCGACGATCGAGGGATCGAGAGCGTCGGAGGAAGACGCGAGCGGGTCGATAGCCGGGAACAGACCGAGCGACGAAATGCTACGCGAAAGAACCGTGGTGGCGTCGAGGTGCGTAAACGTCGTGGCAGGCGCCGGGTCGGTCAGGTCGTCTGCGGGGACGTAGACAGCCTGGACGGAGGTAATGGAGCCCGTCTTGGTCGAGGTAATGCGCTCCTGGAGGTCGCCCATCTCGGTTGCCAGCGTGGGCTGGTAACCAACGGCGGACGGCATACGGCCCAGCAGTGCGGAAACCTCGGAACCCGCCTGGGAGAAGCGGAAGATGTTGTCGATGAACAGCAGAACGTCCTGGCCGCGATCGCGGAAGTACTCAGCGGTGGTAAGGCCGGCCAGACCGATGCGCAGACGCGCTCCGGGCGGCTCGTTCATCTGACCATAGACCAAGCAGGTCTTGTCGATAACGCCAGACTCGCTCATCTCGAGGAACAGGTCGGTGCCCTCGCGGGTACGCTCGCCGACGCCGGTGAACACCGAGGTGCCACCGTGCTCCTGGGCGAGGTTGTTGATGAGCTCCTGAATCAGAACGGTCTTGCCGACGCCGGCGCCGCCGAACAGGCCTGTCTTGCCGCCACGGATGTAGGGCTCGAGCAGGTCGACGGCCTTGATGCCGGTCTCGAAGATCTCGGTCTTGGTGGTGAGCTCGTCAAAGCGGGGCGCTGCATGGTGGATGGGGTAGAACTCCTCCACCTCGGGCATGGGCTTGCCGTCGACGGGCTTGCCCATGACGTTCCAAATGCGACCGAGCGTCTTGGGACCAACGGGCATCTTCATGGGC
>JBPGZF010000046.1:0-11198 GCA_052033095.1 Collinsella sp. | reverse complement strand
GATTAAGGAAGAGCTGAGTAACGTTTGCATGGTACAGGAGGCGGGCTTGAACGTTGTGACCGGCGGACTCGACGGTCTGTCGATTGTCGCCACGACGGCGGGTATGGGCACGGTAAACGCTGCCGCCGCAACACAGCACCTCATTAGCAAGTATGCTCCACAGGCAGTTGTGTTTTCTGGTATCGCAGGTGGCCTGAATCCCAAGCTCCACATCGACGATGTTGTCATTGGCAAATGCTTGCGCTATCTAGATACCGATACCGCGCTTATCGCCGAGTCTGCACCGGGGCTCGAGGAGTTTGTCTCGACGCCCGCGCTGGTCGATATTGCCGCCGATGTGCTTGCTGAGCGTGGGTTTGTTGATGCTTCGACAAATGCGACCGCTTCGAACGAGGGAGCCAAACAATTCCTGGTCGGCACGATTGCCACGGGTAACCGCTTTGTGACGGGCGCAGCCATGCGCAATGATGCCATCGAGGCGACGCATGCCGATTGTGTCGGCATGGAGGGCGCGGCAATTGCCCATGTCGCAACTAAAAATGGTGTCGATTGCCTGGTGCTGCGCGCTATCAGCGATAATTGTGACGAGGCGTACGATGCGATTTGCGACCGCGAGTTCGACCTGTTCGAGTATGCCCGTACCGCGAGCGGCATTACGCTCGATATCGTTCGCCGTATCGCTGCTATCTACTAGCGCGCTCTTTTGTAAGAACCTACGACCAAGGAGTGTCCATGGCCGATTCCATTAACTACCAGCTTGCCAAGTTCGTCGCCAGCTACGGCAAGGTTTCGCAGATCCCCGAGTCCACCTGCCCCGAGGTGAGCTTCGTCGGCCGCTCCAACGTGGGCAAGTCATCGATCATGAACAAGCTTTTTGGCCGCAAGAACCTGGTCAAGGTTTCGAGTACGCCGGGTAAGACGAGCAATATCAATTTCTTCGAGGCTGACGACGTGCACTTTGTGGACCTGCCGGGCTACGGTTTCGCCCGCCGTTCCAAGGCCGAGCGCGACCGCTGGGCCGAGCTCATCGGCGACTTCTTCGACTCCGAGCGCAGCTTTAACCTGGTTGTGTCGCTGGTGGACATTCGCCACGATCCCAGTAAACTGGACCATGACATGATCGACTACCTACAGGGCAACGAGTTCAACTTTATCGTCTGCCTCACCAAAGCAGACAAGCTCAGCCGCACCCAGCAGGCCCGCCAGGCAGCAGCCATCAAAAAGCAGCTCAACGTCCCGGCCGAAAACGTAATCATTACGAGCTCCCAGACCGGCACCGGCATCGACGAACTCAAGCGCCGCATTGCCGAGGCCTGCCTCTAATCGGGCTGCAGCCCCTCAAAAGCTCTCATCTATATCACCCCAGTGATAGTTATTGGTAAACTATCACTTGGGTGATATTTTTTAGGAGGTCGATATGGAGCTTTGGCACGGGTCGGAGGTTGTTGTCGAGCATCCATCGTTGGATAAATGCAGGCAATTCAATGACTATGGGCGCGGGTTTTATTGCACGCCACATGAGGAAATGGCAATGGAATGGGCATGCCGGACCGAGTCTGATGGCATTGCCAATCGATATGAGCTTGATTTAGATGGCCTTTCGGTCTTGGATTTAGAGTCTGGGGAGTTTTCAATCCTCAATTGGCTTGCGATTTTGGCCGACAACCGGGAGTTTAATGTCTCGACGCCGCTGGCACGCGAAGGACTTCGGTATTTGCTGGACAACTGCCTGATTGATATTTCTCCCTATGACGTCATTCGAGGCTATCGCGCTGACGACTCCTACTTTTCGTTTGCAAGACAGTTCGTTAACGGCATGATTTCGCTCAGGCAATTGCAGCGCATTATGTTTTTGGGGGATTTGGGCATTCAATATGCGCTTATGAGTGAGCGCGCGTTCTCGGCGATCAAGTTTCGCGATTGGAAGCAGGCCTCGGGAGCTGAGTTTTATCCCAAACGATTTAAGCGAGAACAGAACGCTCGACGTAAGTACCTGGATACGGTAAACGGATTTGATACCGAGGGTGTCGACATTAGGGATTTGATGTCGGGGAGGGTTGATTTAAATGATCCAAGAGTTAACGGATTGTGGGCCGAGTAGGACATATCCTGTCTATTACCTCGAGGACGCAATGAACAATCTCGGGGATTGCTTCGACTATGCCGTAAACGATTACGGAGCAGAAGGATCGGAAGTTGCTGAACTCTTTTGCCTGAGCGGCGTAGCTCGCGAGTTCGAACGCGGCAACGCATGGGTGGTGTCGGGAAAATCGGGCGTTGAGCTGTTCGCGCTTATCGCCGAAAGGTCGGGCTATCAATCAAGGCCGATGCCAAATCGAACCTACCGATTCGAAAAGACACCGGAATATTGGACAGGCTGGATATTGGCATACCTTCAGTGGCGCCTAGGAGAGTCTTTCGAAGATTTGCTGCATGTCGTTCCATTTGATGTGCTGCGCAGTCTGTATTACCCCTGGCACGAAGCCTCGGAGGAACGTGTGGCTCGCCTCGTCTGCGATATGGCGAAAAAAGCGTCCAGGCAAACCAAACTTGCGTTAGCAAGAAAGAAGCTTAAGAAAACCCAACAAGACCTAGCATACGAATCGGGTGTGTCACTCCGCTCAATCCAAATGTACGAGCAGCGCCAGAGAAACATCAATGAAGCTTCGGTAACAAGCGTAAGAGCCATAGCAAAAGCCCTCCACTGCAGCATCGAAGACCTCCTAGAACCAGTCTTCGAATACAAAGAAACCAGCGCAGCCTAAACCAAACAAATCACCAAAGCCCATCTATAGCAGGTGCTCCACCCCAGCAAGAGCCCCTACCAATAAAAGGCCATAATTTCAGCCCGGCGCCCCTTCAAAGCGTGGGTCCCTGTAGACATCGCTAGCCACGTTGCCATAGGGCCACCCAGGGGCATCCCCTTAAAAACATTCCGCAGCACGAGGCCCGCTTATCCGCAGCTCCGAAGGAGCAGGATAAGCGGGCCTCAAGTGCGAGGACGTTTTAAGGGGATGCCCCTGGGTGGCCCGGACAGACCGATCGGCGATGTCTACAGGTACTCGATTTGAGCGCCCTCGGTGTCGCACGTCAGAATATGCGTGTCGCACTTGGGGAACTGCTCACGCAGCTTGACCTGCAGGAACTTCGCCACGATGGTGTCGTCGGTCACGGCCATGAGGGTCGAGCCAGAGCCACTGATCCAGATGGTCTTGGCGCCGCCGTTAAGGCAGGTGTCGCGCACGGCGTTGTAGTCGGGGATGAGGCGGCGGCGATAGGGCTCCTGGATGCGGTCGTCGTTGGCAGCGGCAATCAGGTCAAGGTCGCCGGTCTCCAGGCCGCGCGTCATGCCGGCGATGCGGCCCATTTGCCATACGGCGGTGGAGAGTGGAATCTCCTGCGGCACAACCTTGCGCGCCTCGCTCGTGTGAACCTCGTAGGGCGGAATCACGGTAATAAAACGCAAGCGATCGCTCACCTCGTAGCGCAGGCACTGGGGGAGCGAATCGGTCGGCGTAAAGGAGCAGACGGCGCCGCCCAGGATAGCGGGGGCGACGTTATCGGGATGGCCCTCGACCTCGGTGGCGATGCGGACGAGCTCGGCGCGGTCGACGGTGTGGCCTGTCAGTGCGGCGGCCGCCATGATGCCGGCGACGACGCAGGTGGAGCTGGAACCCAGGCCGCGGGCGACGGGCACGTCGGTCTGAATGTCGATAGCGACGGGGAAGGCCGGCTCGCCCCAGGCGGCCAAAGCATCGACAAAGCTCACATAGACCAGGTTATTCTCGTTTTGGAACTCCTCGGGGCAGCCCGTGATGGTGAGCTTGTCGGCGCGCTCGAAGGTGAAGTGCGAGTAGAGGCTGACGGCCATGCCGAGGGTGTCGTAGCCGATGCCTAGGTTGGCGCTTGTTGCTGGGACGGTGATCTTGATCATGTGAGTCCTCCTGGCGTGCCTGGCTGTTTAGTTCGCTGCTCGGGCAGTCCTGCGCAAGACGGAAAGCACATTAAGTGCTTTCCTTTGCGTGCGGAACTCGCGACGAACTAAACAGCCAGGCACGCTGTGCACGTTCGTCATCATCCCGGGGGTTATCTGATAAAAGAAGGTGCGCCGGCTTTCGCCGGCGCTTAATAAGGGGTTTTAGTTGGTAGCCATCTTTTTTGCTGCAGACTCTACGTAGTTGGCCATGTCGGCTACGTCGCAGACGTCTTCGAAGCGGACGGGTTTGGACTCGAGCTCGGCGAGCTGGGTCGGGGCGACCGTGTTGGTGGCCTGCTCGAGTACATGCATAGCCTCAAAATCATCCTCGGGAACGTCGAGGCCCAGGGCGTCGCAGCAGGCGCGCGGGAACTTGTAGGGGCTGGCGGTCGAAAGCAGCACGCGGGCCTTGGCGCCCTCGGCGGGAGCGACCTGCTCGAAGACGTGATAGCCGCAAGCGGTGTGCGGGTCGATCACGTAGCCGTTCGCGTCCCAGCAGCTCTTGATGGCAGCGCGGACCTCGTCCTCGCTGGCCCAACCGCAGCCAAAGACGCTCTGAATCTTTGCCAGCAGGTCGGCGGGAACCTCATAGCGACCAGTCTGTGCCAGCTGCTCCATAAGGCCGGCAACAAGCTCGCAGTCGCCATCGGACAGGAAGTACAGCATGCGCTCCAGGTTAGAGCTGATGAGGATGTCCATCGACGGCGAGATGGTCGTGAAGAACGGACGGTTGCGGTCGTAGACGCCGGTGGTCAGGAAGTCAGCAAGAACGTTGTTCTTGTCGCTCGCGACGATGAGCTTGGCGACGGGCAGACCCATGCGCTTGGCATAGTAGCCGGCCAGGATATCGCCAAAGTTACCGGTCGGTACGCAGAACTCCACGGCGTCGCCGGCCTCGATGGCGCCGGCGCGCAGCAGCTGCGCATAGGCGGCAAAGTAGTAGACGACTTGCGGCACCAGGCGGCCGACGTTGATGGAGTTGGCGCTCGAAAGTACTGTGCCGGCGGCCTCAAGACGCTCGGCAAGCTCCTTATCGGCAAAGATGCGCTTGACGGCGCTCTGGGCGTCATCGAAGTTGCCGCGGATGCCGCAGACGGCGACGTTATTGCCCTCCTGAGTGGACATCTGCAGATTCTGCACGCGGCTGACTTTGCCCTCGGGATAAAAGACGGTGATGCCCGTGCCCGGGGCGTCGGCAAAGCCGGCGAGTGCTGCCTTGCCCGTGTCGCCCGACGTGGCGGTGACGATCATGATGCGCTCGGCGCCGCCGTCCTTGGCGGAGGTGCGGGCCATCAGGCGGGGGAGCATCTGCAGGGCGACGTCCTTGAAGGCGCTTGTGGGGCCGCCAAAGAGCTCCACCACATAGGTTTGAGGGACGTCGGTGCCCGGTGCGGCATCGAGTTTGACGAGCGGCGTGACCTCTTCACTCGCAAACGTACCGCGGTAAGCCTCATTCACGCAGGCCGAAATTTCTTCGTCCGTGTAATCGTTCAGTAACATTCCCAACACATTTTGAGCGATTTCAAAGTAGGATTTATCTGCAAGCGAGCTGATATCGACCTGCTGGGTGCCAAGCTCGTCCGAGACAAACAAACCCCCGTCGGGAGCTATGCCGGTGCGGATTGCCACCTTACTTGAGCATGATAAAGTGCGTCCTCGTGTACTATGATAAGTTCCCATATAACAGTGCTCCTCGGATACCTTGGTCCCAATCGGTGAACCCATGGTATCAGAGCGCGCAAAACAGGTTTGCAGAGGCTTTTAGAAAGGTAACCTCCACGCCATGATAAAAATTGCCAAGTTTGGCGGCTCGTCGGTCGCCGACGCCGAACACTTCAAGAAGATCAAGGCCATCGTCGATGCCGACCCTGCCCGCCGTTTTGTGGTGGTTTCTGCCTGCGGTCGCCGCTTTAAGGGCGACACCAAGGTGACCGACCTGCTCTATCTGGTTAACGCGCACGTTAAGTATCACGTGTCGTGCGAGGAGCTGCTCGAGGACATTGGGCAGCGCTATTTTGATATCGCTGACGAGCTGGAGCTCACCTATCCCATCCGCGAGGAGTTCGCGGCCTTTGCCGAGCGCGCCCGCTCGGGCGGCTACTCCACCGAGGAGCTCGTGAGCCGCGGCGAGTACTTTACCGCCCGCCTGATGGCCGAGTACCTGGGCCTGCCGTTCCTGGATGCCGCGACGGTTGTGGCGTTCCATCACGACGGTACGCTCAGCATGAATCGTACCTCCGAGCTGGTGCAGGAGTACGGTCAGCAGGGCGGCTTTGTTATGCCCGGTTTCTACGGCGCGACGCGTGAGGGCCAGATCAAGCTGCTCGACCGTGGCGGCGGCGATATCTCGGGCTCGATCTTGGCTAAGTGCCTGGGCGCCGATCTGTACGAGAACTGGACCGACGTCTCGGGCTTCTATTCTGCCGATCCGCGTATTGTTCCCGAGGCTCAGCCCATTGCGCGCGTTACCTACGAGGAGCTGCGCGAGCTTTCGTACATGGGCGCAAGCGTCCTGCACGAGGAAGCCGTGTTCCCCGTGCGCGAGGCGGGTATTCCGCTGGTCATTAAGAACACCAATGCGCCGCAGGACCCCGGCACCATCATTAGCGAGACGGCTGATGAGGGCGAGGCGGAGCCCATCATTACCGGCGTGACCGGCAAGCGCGGCTTTGTCGCCATCAACGTGGCCCGCGACCGCACCAAGCCGCGCGTCGGCTTTATGCGCCGCGCGCTTTCGGTCTTCGAGCGCTATGACGTTTCCGTCGAGCATATGCCCACCGGCGTCGACCGCTTTGGCGCCGTGGTGCAGGAGCAGGATGTGCACGATTCGCTGTACTCACTCGTGGGCGACATTCAGCAGGAGGTCGAGCCGCTCGAGATCGAGGTTGTCGAGGGCTTGGCGCTCATCGCGACCGTCGGCCGTAACCTGCGCGGCCGCGCAGGTATCTCGGGCCACCTGTTTGGCATGCTTGGCCAGGCCGGCGTGAGCGTGCGTATGATTTCGCAGAGCTGTGACGAGATCAACATCATTATCGGTGTCGAGGAGAAGGACTTCGATCTGGCGATCCAGACCATCTACCGCGCCTTCTCCGATGAGAACGGCATTGTAAAGGTCTCCGACCTGGAGGCTCCCGCGCCGGTCGATCCCGCCCTGGCCGCGCTCCACAAGTAGCTGCTATCCCAGTAGATTTTTGGGACTTGCCTCAAAAACTACGGCGGGGCGTTTCGTTTCGGTTTCGTTTCGACGGGGCGGGTTTCGTGCCCGCCCTGTTCTTGTATACACTGGCAACAATAATCGGCCTGCTCGGCGTGCGGGCAAAAGCCACAGCCTTTAAAGGGGGAAGCATGAAACAGTACACGGTTGCTATTTTGGGCGCGACGGGAGCCGTGGGCACCCAGATGCTCGAGTGCCTCAACGAGCAGGAGTTTCCGGTCGGCAAGCTCAAGCTGCTAGCGAGCGCGCGCTCTGCGGGCAAGACCGTCGAGTTCCGCGGCGAGCAGGTTGTGATTGAGGAGGCTTGCCCCGAGGCCTTTGAGGGCTGCGACATCGTGCTCGGCGCCGCCGGCGACGATATTGCGAAGGAGCTACTGCCCGAGGCCGTCAAGCGCGGCGCCGTCGTGGTCGACAACAGTCACGCCTTCCGCATGGATCCCGAGGTGCCGCTGGTCGTGCCCGAGATCAATGCCGACGACATCAAGTGGCATCACGGCCTTATCGCCAATCCCAACTGCGCGACCATCATCGGCCTGGTTCCCACGTGGCCGCTGCACCAGCTTGCTGGCGTGAAGCGTATGATCGTGTCCACGTATCAGGCAGCTTCGGGCGCTGGCGCTCCCGGTATGGCCGAGCTCGAGGCTCAGCTTGCCGCCCTGGGCCGTGGCGAGGAGATTCCCGAGCCGCGCGCGTTTGCCGCCCAGCTGGCGAGCAACCTGATTCCGCAGATCGGCGGTGTCAAGGAGGAAGGCTTTACCTCCGAGGAGATGAAGCTGCAAAACGAGGGCCGCAAGATCATGCATCTGCCCGAGCTGCGCGTGAACTGCACCTGTGTGCGCGTGCCCGTGCTGCGCTCGCACTCCGAGAGCATTACGCTCGAGTTTGAGCGCGATATTACGGTCGAGGAGGCCCGTGCCGCGCTGGCTGCCGCTCCCGGCGTGAAGCTGGTTGACGACATGAGCGCCGAGGATGCGCACGACCGCTTCCCCATGCCGATGGATACGTCCGACCAGGACCTGATCTGGGTCGGTCGCGTGCGCCGCGACATCTCGAACCCTGAGGCCGCGCGCGGCATCACCTTCTGGTGCTGCGGCGACCAAATCCGTAAGGGCGCGGCAACCAACGCCGTCCAGATCGCTAAGCTGCTCTGCGAGTAGTGTGACCTATCCGGCGGGGGCCGGGCTTGGTTTTCAGAACGTCCTCGACCATGTGTGGCGCCTTGTCCTGCTCCTTCGGAGCCGCGGACAAGGCGCCACACTGGTCTGCGGAGTGTTCTGAAAACCAAGCCCGGCCCCCGCCTGCGGTGACTCGGCTGCGAGCGGCCTGCGATGGGGTCGTTGTTGGTTGGGGCCGCTGGGCTGATGTGGGGGCACGTGGCCGTTGCAGGCCCTGGTCCCGGCGGCGGCCCCGGCGCTTCGCGCCTGCCGCCTTGGGGGACTTTGGGGCGCGGCCGGCAGCTGTGGCGCGTTGCGCCTGCTGCCTGCGGGGACTTTGGGGTCGTGCGGCAGCTGCGGCGCTGTCGCGCTTGCTGCCTTGGGTGACTTTGGGGTCGATTGGGGTTGTCTGCACAATTCGCGGTATTATGTTGCGGAGTTTTGAAAGGAGCCGCTGGTGGTCACGACGACATTTGCCTCGCCTTTGGGCGAAATCTTGCTTGCCGCTGATGGCCGCGGTCTGACGGGGCTTTGGTTTGAGGGGCAGGAGCACTTTGGTTCCACGCTTCTCCGGGAAGACTCCGAACATGTTGAAGGCGCCGACGCGGTTTCCGGTACCGGTGGAATATCTTTGGTGAATCCCGCAAATGGTGCGGCCTCCTCGGTGCTCGAGCGTTCTTGGGCTTGGTTGAATGCTTATTTTGCAGGGCAGGAGCCTCGGTATACGCCGCCGTTGCATTTGATTGGCACGGCGTTTCAGCGTGAAGTCTGGTACGAGCTGCTTTCTATCCCGCGTGGCGAGGTCGCTACGTATGGCGAGATCGCCCAGCGTGTTGCCGCCCGCCATCGGGTGCCGGGGAACGAGGCACCCGTTGTATCTCCCCGTGCTGTGGGGGCTGCGGTCGCGCGTAATCCCATTTCGATTATCGTGCCGTGCCATCGCGTAGTTGCCGCCGATGGTTCGCTCAACGGATATGCCGGCGGGCTCGATCGCAAAGAGTGGCTGCTTCGGCTTGAGGGCGCGTACGAGGAGTAACGCTCGAGCACTTTGCATAACTAGGGCGCCGTGAAAGGACGAGTCACTGTCCCTTCGCGCCCGGCATGCGTCAAAGCGCTCGACACGTGCGCCTTAAGTTTGGCTAAGCCACATCCTGCGTATTTAAAAACGCGCAGGCTGAGCAGCTAAGGCTGCGCTAAGGCGGTTGACGGTACGCTATCATCGGCAGTATCGAAACCTGTAGAGCCATGCGCCAAAGGAGCAACTATGAAGCTGATGCTTGCCGAGGACGAACCTGGTCTCTCCCGCGCCCTCACCGCGATTCTTCAACATAGCGACTACGAGGTCGACACCGCCCTCGACGGCTTGACGGCGCTCGAGAATCTACTCACCAACGATTACGACGCCGCAATCCTGGATATCATGATGCCCGGCATGGACGGCATCGAGGTGCTCAAGCGTACACGCGCCGCCGGCAAGCGACTGCCCATCATCATGCTTACGGCAAAAAGCGAGGTGTCCGATAAGGTCGAGGGCCTGGACGCCGGTGCCAACGATTACCTGACCAAGCCGTTTGCCGCCAAGGAACTACTCGCTCGCATTCGAGCCATGACGCGTGCCGCGACGGCAATTGACGCCACGACGCTCAGCGTGGGTAACGTGCGCCTCGACACGGCGGCTTGCACGCTTGTGGGACCTTTGGGCGAGGAGCACCTGGCCAATCGCGAGTTTCAGCTTATGGAACTCTTTATGCGCAACGCCGGCACGCGCATGCCCACTGAACGTCTGATGCTCGAGGTTTGGGGTGAGGACGCGCCCGAAGGCGCCAACGTGGTGTGGGTCTATATCTCGTACCTGCGCAAAAAGCTGACGGCGCTTGGTGCCAACGTTGCCATTCGCGCGTCGCGCAACCAGGGCTATTCGCTCGAGGTTGTCGAGGAAGGCGAATAAGCGTGAGCGCGAGCGCGTGGTGCAAGCGCATGACGGAGTGGTTTCACGCCGCCTCGAGTAGTAAGGGGCGGGCTAATTCTGTTGACGCATTGGGCCGCCGTCTGCGTCGCAAGTTTATCCTCGTTGCCATGGGCGCCGTGACCGTGGTGCTCACGCTCATCATCGCCGGCATCAACATCGTCAATTATTCGCATGTCTGCAAAATGGCTGATGCGCGTCTGGACTATATTCTGGCGGGCAAGGACGGTATCGATTGGGGGGACGAGTCCAGGACCGATTCCGGCAATGGCGGGGATACGAGCACCGGCATGGTTGCGGATGGCGATCGAGCGGGCGCTCGCGTGGGACATTTTGAAGGCATGACGGCGGAGTCACCCTTCGACACGCGCTACTTTACGGTGACGCTTGTCGATGGGCAGGTGGTCGATGTCAATACCGCCCGCATTGCCGCGGTGGGCGCCAAGCGTGCCGCCCGTATTGCCATGGGGCTGGATTCCAAGGGCCTGACCTCTGGGTTTTCTGGTAACTACCGCTATACGACCACAGCTCAAGGCGAAAAGACCACCTATGTGTTCGTGGACTGTTCGCGCGAGCTTGCAAGTTTCCATTCGTTTTTGAACGCGAGTGTGGCAATCAGCTGTATTGGCTGGCTGGCGGTGCTGGCAATTGTAACGGTCGCGTCGGGTGCCGTGATTCGACCGATGGTCGAGAGTTACAGCAAGCAAAAGCGATTTATTACCGATGCAAGCCACGAGATCAAGACGCCGCTCGCTGTGATCGATGCCGCCAACGAGGTACAGGAGATTGAGAGCGGCGAGAGTGAGTGGACGCAGAGCATTCACGAGCAGGTGGCGCGACTGACGGCACTTACGGAGCGTCTGGTATTTTTGGCGCGCATGGACGAGG
>JBPGZF010000045.1:0-12697 GCA_052033095.1 Collinsella sp. | reverse complement strand
GAGCAGATCGCCGGCGACCCCGAGTTTGCCGAGTTCTTTGAGGCCGCCGCTGCCGGTATGGCTGGCAAGGAGGCCCAGACGGTCGCAAACTTGCTGGTGAACGAGATGATCGCCTACCTTAAGGGTGCGGGCGTCTCGCTGGCCGAGTCTGGCATCGCGCCGGCTCAGGTGGCCGCTCTTGCCAAGCTGCTGGCGACCGATGCCATTAGCTCCAACCAGGCGCACGAGGTCTTTGAGGCCATGGCCCAGACCGGCGACGACCCCAACAAGATCGTCGACGAGCGCGGTATGCGTCAGGTAAGCGATGCCGGCGCGCTGCAGCCGATCGTGGACGAGGTGCTGGCAAACTGTGTCGATCAGGCGCGGCAGTATCGTGACGGCAACCAGAAGGTCATCGGCTTTTTGGTGGGTCAGTGCATGAAGGCGAGCCGCGGTAAGGGCAACCCGAAACTCTTCAACGAGTTGCTGAGAACGTCGCTCTCGTAAGCGGGAACCCGGGAGCCCCGGCAGGGCGGGTGCTTCCTCAAAATTTCGAACAGTCCTGCGCAAGACGAAGGCCACATTAAGTGGCCTTCTTTGCGTGCGGAACTCATTTTGAGCAAGCACCCGCCCTGCCGGGGCTCCCGGGTTCTGCGACGACTCGGCCGTTCGGGTCAGGTGGGGCTGAATGGAATAGAGTGAATGGGCGCGCCGTTGGCGCGCCCATTTTTGTAAATGTGACAAAGGGACAGTCCCTTTGTCACATTGCGTGTGGAACTCATAGGGCTGTCCCTTTGCCGTCTTTTTATTGATGTTGGGAGCGCCAAGTGGTGGGGGTGGTGCCGGTGTGTTGCTTGAAGGCTTGGGCGAAGGCGGCCTGCTGAGGGTAGCCTAGACGCTCTGCCACCTGCGCTATCGTGAGCGCGCTATCGGCCAAAAGGTCCTGTGCTCGTTCCATACGGCGTCTGCGAATGTAGGCGCCCAGGGACTCGCCAGTTTGGGCCTTAAAGGTGGCGCATAGCTTGGAGCGGCTTGAGAAGAGCGCCTCGGCCACCTCGTTGATGCTCACATGTCTGCCCTTGTCGAGCGAGCGCTCCACAAGGCTCGCCGCCTCTTGGGCAATGGTAACGCTGGCGCGCGTGTCCGCCGCCTGCCGTGCCTGCTTGTGGGCCGCGCGCGAACAGGCGAGCTCCGCGACCATGGTCTCCACGATGCCCTGCATATAGACGTGTCCGCCTGCGGTGCGGGCGCGGTCCTCGTTAATCCTGCGCAACGTGTGGCAGATGGCAGACGTCGCCTCCTCGTGCCATGGCTCGGCAAACGCCTCAAAGACCCCTGCGAACTCGGTGGGATAGCGGTGCTCCAGTTCGTCAAAATATCCAGGCAAAAAGAGCACCGAGCGCGAGTGATAGAGCCGCCCTGCAAACAGTGGGCTTAACTCCTCGCCACAGTTATCTTGGATAAAGCTGCACACGGCATTGTTTGGCCACGGTCCATGCAGGGGTTTAAGGTTCGCAGGCGTTATGCCGGCTTCGGGCATGCACATGAGCGTGGGCGCGCTGACCTCGCTCACGCACGCGTACGGTTCGGGCGTGTATTCGGCTAGCTGCATGTTGTGCGTCGGGGTAATGAAATGCTCCATGACGATGCAGGTGGGGGAAAGGGGCATGATCCATGCGCGTCCGTGTGCCCGATCGTTTGCCACCTCGCCGGTAAAGACGGCGCCCTTGCCGGAAAGCTGCAGACCAAACTGCTCAAACTGCGGTGCGTAGAGCTCGGTTATATCGGTTGCTGCCCGCCGCATTTTCAAAAGCGTCCCCTTCATTTGCGAAAACGTCCACGCCTGGCCCAATTGTGTGCCCTGGCTAACACGCCCATGATAAGTTTCTTACGGTTAACTCTCAAGCCGTTAGAAAGGAATCTCATGGCAAAGGGATCAAAAAAGGAAGGCGGCGGCATCGGCGAGCTACTTGCATATGCCGGTGACCGTAAATTCCTAACATATTTGGGCATGGCCCTCTCGGCGTTCTCGCAGCTGTTGAGCTTTGGCCCGTACGTGTGCATCTGGCTTGTTGCGCGAGACCTGATTGCCGTGGCGCCCAACTGGAGCGAGGCCGCCGACATCGCGATGTATGGTTGGTGGGCTGTTGGTTTTGCCCTGGCAAGCATCGTGGTCTATTTCGTGGGACTCATGTGCACGCACCTGTCCGCGTTTCGCTGCGCATCCAATATCCGCAAGGCTACGAGCGAGCATCTGCTTAAGCTGCCGCTCGGCTACTTTGACACGCACGCCACCGGTGAGCTGCGCCGTATCGTAGACGGCTGTGCCGCCTCCACCGAGACGCTGCTCGCGCACATGCTGCCCGATATCGCCGGTGCCACCGCCATGGTCGTGGGCCTGCTTGTGCTGCTATTTGCCCTCGATTGGCGTTTGGGCGCGGCATGCTTAATCTCGGTCGTCGTTTCGTTTTGCGCCATGGCCACCATGATGAGCGGCAAGGGCGCCGAGTTTATGAAGGCTTACATGGGCGCGCTGGTCAAGATGAACAAGACCGGCACCGAATACGTACGCGGCATCCCCGTGGTCAAGGTATTCCAGCAGACGGTCTACTCCTTTAAGGCGTTCCACGATGCGATCGCCGAATACGCCGATATGGCGCAAAACTATGCGGGTACGTTTTGCCGGGGTCCGCAGGTGCTCAACCTTACTGCGCTCAACGGCCTTGTGGCATTTCTTTTGCCTGTGGCGCTGCTGCTGGCGCCGGGCGAGACGGACTTCGCGCACTTTATGGTCAATTTTACGTTTTACGCGATCTTTTCGGCCGTGGTGCCGACGGCCATGACCAAGCTTATGTTTGTGGGCGAGGCGTCTCAGATGAGTGCTGATTCGCTGGCTCGCATCCGAAGCGTTATGGATTCCAAGCAGCTCTCCGTGCCCGCTCAACCCAAGCACCCCGCTGGCAGCGATGTGCGCTTTGAGGACGTGAGCTTTACCTACGAGGGTGCTGAGGCGCCTGCCGTCGATCATGTGAGCTTTAGCGTTCCCGCAGGTAGCACCCTTGCGCTTGTGGGTCCTTCGGGCGGCGGCAAGTCAACCTGCGCAAGCCTGATCCCGCGTTTTTGGGATGTTTCCTTGGGTCGTGTGCTCGTGGGCGGCGTAGACGTTCGCGACATGGATCCGCACGAGCTCATGGACCAGGTCGCCTTTGTGTTTCAGACCAACCAGCTGTTCCGCCAAACACTTGCCGATAACGTGCGCGCCTCCAAGCCTTCGGCCACTGACGACGAAGTGCGCGCGGCCCTCTCCGCGGCCCAGTGCGACGATATCGTGGCCAAGCTCCCGCAGGGCATCGACACCATGCTCGGCGCCGGCGGGGCGTACCTTTCGGGCGGCGAGGTCCAGCGCGTGGCGCTCGCCCGCGCAATCCTTAAGGACGCGCCCATCGTGGTGCTCGACGAGGCCACGGCCTTTGCCGACCCCGAGAACGAGGCACTCATCCAGCGCGCCTTTAGCAAGCTGGCGGCGGGTCGCACGGTCATTATGATTGCGCACCGACTCTCGACTGTAGTGGGGGCCGACAAGATCGTGGTGCTCAACCAAGGTAGCGTGCAGGAGACTGGCACCCATGCCGAGCTGCTGTCCCAAAACGGCCTGTACGCCAAGATGTGGGCCGAATACGAACAGGCCGCGAGCTGGAAAATCACTGCAGCGACCGCGGATGCCGCCGTCACGAAGGGAGGCGAGGCCTAAATGTTCGCCTCATTCCAAAAGAAGTATTTCCTATCCGATAAAGGCGTCGCCGGCGTAAAACGCGGCATTTTCTGGACCGCGCTCACCAATCTCATTACCATGGCCGGCATGGGCTTATTGTTCCTGGTCATGGCCGGTTTTGTCGAACATCTCGCCACCGGTGCCGACCTGCCGGATGCCCTGCCGATTGTGGGCGGCCTCCTGGTCTTTTTCGTGTTGCTCTTTGCCTCTAACTGGCAGCAGTATTACTACACCTACTGCATCTTTTACGAGGAGTGCGGCAAGCAGCGTATGGAGATTGCCGAGCGCTTACGCAAGCTGCCGCTGTCGTTTTTTGGCCGTCGTGATCTGGCCGATTTAACCGAGACCATTATGGGCGACGTCCAGGCCATGGAGCACGCCTACAGCCACGTGCTGGGAGAGCTTTGGGGTGCCATCATCGCAAGTGCCATTGTGTTCGTGGCGTCGCTGTTCTTTTGCTGGCAGCTGGCGATCGCGGCGTTTTGGAGCGTGCCCGTGGCCTTTGCCGTGCTGTATCTGACACGCGGCCCCATGACCCCGGTGTTCGACCATGTGCGTGCCGAGAAGGTCAAGGTTACCGAGGCGATCCAGGAGACGCTCGACTGCGTGCGCGAGATCCGTGCCACCAACCAGGAGGCTCATTATCTTGAGGGGCTCAACGCCGTGATCGATGCCGAGGAGCGCGAGACCACCAAGGGCGAGCTCGCCAATGGGCTTTTGGTCAACTCCGCCTTTGCCATCCTGCGCCTGGGGATTGCCACCACGTTGGTCACGGGCGCTGCGATGGTCGCCTCCGGCCAGGTCGACTTTTTGATGATGTTTGCCTTCCTGCTTATGGTGAGCCGCATCTATGCGCCCTTTGATCAGGCGCTGATGCTGATGTCCGAGCTGTTTGCCGCCGAGTCGTCGGCCAAGCGCATGCGTTCCATCATGGAAGAGCCCGTGGCGCGGGGTAGCGAGCAGTTTGAGCCCGTAGGCCACGATGTGGTGTTCAATCACGTGGCATTTGGCTATGGTGCGGGCGAGGACGGCCGCGCCGGCGAGAAAGTTCTTACCGATGTGAGCTTTACCGCCAAGGAAGGCGAGGTCACGGCACTGGTCGGTCCTTCGGGCTCCGGTAAGTCCACGGTGAGCCGCCTGGCCGCGCGCTTTTGGGACGCCACCGAAGGCACGGTCACCGTGGGCGGCGTGGATGTTGCGAGCGTGGATCCCGAGGTGCTGCTGCGCGACTACGCCATTGTGTTCCAAGACGTGCTGCTCTTTGACGACACGGTGATGGGAAACATCCGCCTCGGGCGTCGTGGCGCCACCGATGAGGAAGTGCTTGCTGCCGCGCGTGCCGCCAACTGCGACGAGTTTGTGAGCCGCATGCCGCAGGGCTATGACACCATGATCGGCGAGAACGGCTCCAAGCTGTCCGGCGGTGAGCGCCAGCGCATCTCTATCGCCCGTGCGCTGCTCAAAGACGCGCTTATCGTGCTGTTGGACGAGGCGACGGCGAGCTTGGATGTGGAGAACGAGACCGTGGTTCAGCAGGCGCTCTCCCGTCTGCTTGCAGGTAAGACGGTTATCGTTATTGCCCACCGTATGCGTACGGTGGAAAATGCCGACAAAATCGTTGTACTCAAGGATGGTGTGGTTGCCGAGCAGGGCACTCCGGCGCAGCTCAAGGCGGCAGGTGGAGAATTCGCCCGCATGGTGGCGCTGCAAAAGGAAGCAGCTACCTGGCAGTTGTAAGAAGGGGCAAAGGGACAGTCCCTTTGTCACATTGACAATCGGTTACTCCGCATCGTTAATTTTCAAAAGGTTAGCCATGGCTGACCTAGATAGTTAGATAAAATTGAGATATTTCAAAAGCGTGCTCGAGCAAACTTGTTTACTCGGGTGCTGAGGCACCATGCCGCGTCCAATGCGGCAAAAGGGAGAGACATCATGAAGAAGTCCACGTTCAACACCCTGCTTGTTGGTGGCGGTTTTCTGCTTGGTACGGCTGGCATCAAGCTGCTCACCAGCGCTCCGGTAAAGAACGCCTGCGTGCAGGGTATCGCGTGCGGCATGCGCATCAAGAACGGCTACCAGGACATGGTCGAGCAGGCCAAGGCTAATGTCGACGACATGGTTGCCGAGGCGGCCTATATCACCCAAAGCGAGGCCGCTGCTGACGAGGCAGCCGAGTAGCGCTCCCAGGCACAAACTATGAGATTCTCGATTATCAGCGAGATCCCCGGCAGGACCCGTCTTCAATTGGCGGGTCCTGTGCCAGAGAGCGATCTCGATGCACTTCTTAAGCTCAGCGGCGATATCGACGGCGTGCACAAGGTGCGCGTCTATGGCCGTATTGGCCAGTTAGCGCTCGAATATGACGAGCCGTGTCGCGATGCCGTGCTGGCCGCCGTCGGTGCGCTCGACGCTCAGGCCATTGCCGACGCAAAGACAGGCTACGTGATGCAGCTTGAGCCACGCAAGCACAAGCTCGTCATGGATCTTGCCACACTTATCGGTGCCCATTACGCACGTCGCTGGTTCTTGCCGACGCCTCTGCGTGCGGTGTTTGTCGTGGCCGGTTACATGGCATTTTTGCGCGCTGCCCTTCATGAGCTCGCGCAGCCGCGCCTGACCGTTCCCGTGCTCGACGCTTCGGCCATCGGCATTTCGTTCGTCAAGCGTGATGTCGACACCGCGGGCCAGACGATGTTCCTGCTCAACGTGGGCGAGCTGCTCGAGGACTACACCCGCGCCATGAGCGAAAACGAGCTCATCAACTCGCTGCTCGATGTACCCGACAAGGCGCAAAAGGTTGTCGGCGACACCGAGGTAAGCGTTGCTGCGACCGAGCTCGAGCCCGGCGATCTGGTCGCCGTGCGCACTGGCATGTCCATTTGCATCGACGGTGTCGTCGAGCGGGGGAGCGCTATGGTCAACCAGGCGACCCTGACCGGCGAGCCGCTGGCCGTTGAGCGCAGCGTGGGCGACGACGTGTTCGCCGGTACCGTCGTGGAAGACGGCAGCATCTTGGTGCGCGTGCGCGCCAACACGGCGCAGACCAAACTGCGCTCGATCGTCTCGCTCGTGCAGACGGCCGACTCGCTCAAATCCGAGGGCCAGTCGCATATGGAGGACCTCGCCAACAAGATCGTCCCGTGGAACTTCCTGCTCGCGGGCCTGGTTGCGCTCACCACGCGCAGCCTTATCAAGACCTCGGCGGCGCTGATGGTCGACTACTCGTGCGCACTCAAGCTCACGGGTTCCGTCGCCGTCATGACCGCTATGAGCGATGCTGCCAAGATGGGCGTCATGGTCAAGGGCGCAAAGTACTTTGAGTCGTTTGCCAAGGCCGACACCATTGTGTTTGATAAGACTGGCACGCTCACCGAGGCGCAGCCGCGCCTGGCTTGCGTGCTCACGACCGACGGCTGGAGCGAGGACGAGGTCCTGCGCCTTTCTGCCTGCCTGGAGGAGCATTTCCCGCATCCGGTGGCGCGTGCCGTGGTCAACGCCGCCCGCGAGCGCGGGCTCGAGCACCGCGAGCGCCATGCTGCGGTCGAGTACATCGTGGCGCATGGTATTGCTTCGTCCATCGAAGGGCGTCGCGCGATTATCGGCTCGGCACACTTTGTGTTTGAGGACGAGAGCGCGCAGCTCGATTCCGACATTAAGGAGCGCATTGAGTCCCAGATGCAGGGCCTGTCGCCGCTGTATCTGGCGGTCGATGGGAAGGTCGTCGGCGTGCTCGGCATCGAGGATCCGCTCAAGGCCGGGGTCCGTGAGGCCATCGCCGACCTGCACGCGTTGGGCGTTAAGCATGTCGTTATGCTCACGGGCGACTCGGAGCGCACGGCCGAGCGCATTGCTCGCGAGGCAGGTGTCGACGAGTTTAAGGCCGAGCTGCTGCCCGAGGACAAGTACGCCTATGTGGAGCGCATTAAGAGCGAGGGGCGCCATGTTGCCATGGTGGGCGACGGCGTCAATGATTCGCCGGCGCTCGGTTTGGCCGACGTGGGCCTGGCGATGGGTGGCGGAAGCGACATCGCCAAGGAGGTCGCCGATATCATCCTGACCGATACGGATCTGGCCGCAATCGTGCGCCTGCGCCGCATGAGTCAGGGTCTCATCGACCGTCTGACGAGCTCCTATTCTAAGGTGATGCTCACCAACTCAGCGCTCTTGGCGCTGGGGATCACCGGCGCGATTACCCCGCAGACGTCGTCGCTGCTGCACAACGGCTCGACGATTGCCTACAGCCTGAGCAACGCGAAGGCTTACCTGCGCTAGCAGACGTGTTCGCCCACGTTATCTGGCCTGCGCCCAGACGGCATTTGTGTCGTCTGGGCGCAGGCCTTTTGCGTTTGACCAAGTGCTAGCTTCTCTATATAGTGGTGCTAGCATGGCTAGCAATTGAAGGGGGCGGGATCAACGTGGGTGCTGTTAGTGGCATGGCACAGGTGAACGTTCGCGTGGATCGCCAGGTCAAGAACCGTGCCGAGGAAGCGCTGCAGCTTTCGGGCGGGTCACTGCCCGAGCTCATCAAAAAGGTGGTGGCCAAGGTCGCACAGGGTGGCGGGCAGTGCGAGGAAGTGCTTGCGGCCGTCGACGACCGGCAGCAGACCGTCGCGCACGATACTCCGTTCGCCGCGTCGTGGGCAGCGGCAGACCGGCTTTATGCAGATTTGGGCATCGTTGCGCCGCCCGCATCCGACGATCGCGGTTGGGACGCAATCTATTCCGAAGCCATGGATGAGCATTATCGCCAAAAGGGGATGATCCTGTGAGCGGGGTTCCCCTCAAAATAATGGTGGATGCCAACGTATGGGTTGATTCGTTTTGCGCCGACCATGCCGAGTCGCTTGCCGCACGTGCGTTTATTGGACAGGCGACGGAGACGGGGGCATTGCTGTTCTTTCCGGTGCATATCGCCAAGGACGTACTGTATGTTGTCCAACACGAGCTGAAGCGTAGCGTTCTTGCCAGCGGGGGAGCGCTCGACGAGGCGTCTGCCCGCGCGATTGGCGATGCGGCGCTGGCGTTTGTTCGGAACATGACCGAAAACGCCACGGCCGTGGGTGCAGATGCGTCGGATCTTTGGCTGGCCGACAAATATCTGACGCTCCATCGCGATTACGAGGACAACTTGGTACTCGCCGCATGCAAACGCGCGCAGGTCGATTACTTGGTGACCAACGATCGCAAACTGCTCGAACATGCCGATCTTGCAGCAAAGACCCCGCGCCAAATGATGCCGATTCTTGCTTTGGCCGAACGCGGCGGCGCGGCTATCGGTTGACGCGAACTGTTTGCGGGCCTCTTGGACGACGATGCGCCAAGGGGCCCGCGCCTGCTATTTACAAAAGCTCGGCCTTGATGGCGGGACTTTCTGCGAGCTGCTCGGCTGCCTTTTCGTCGGAGCTGTCGAGTGCTGCCAGGCTGCGGTAGACCCACTCGTTGACCTGGGTGTTCTTAACGCCTGCGGTCTGCATAAGGGCGCCTACCTCGCGGATTGCTGCGAGCAGATCGGCTTTGGGACCCGCGAGCTCGACCTCGATGCCGTGGTGGGCGGCCACGCCGCGGTTCTCGCTCACGTGGTCGATAAAGCCCTCGACGGTCTCAAGCTGCTGGGCGAGAGCCGCATCATCGTCAGCGTCCAGCGCGACGAGTGCGTTCGATACCGTGAGGGCGGGATGTCCGCAGGGGACAAAGCCTTCGATGACGTCCATAGCTTCGGTAATGGTCGAGCCCAGGCCTGCGAGGGCATTGACGAGTTGCTGTTTGGTATCCATAACGGTCCTTTCGACGGGTTAATTGTGCTTGGCGAAAATATACGTGACGCGTTCGGTAGCAAAAGTGCGAAGTGCGGCGCACATTGGGGTCTTCACAGCTCGTGCATAGAGCACTTGTCTGCCTTTAGAACGTGGTAAGATAGCTATCCACGAGCGGGGTTCACCTCGCGTGTTCCTTGAAAAGTCGACGGTTATCGGGTGTTTGCAGGCCCGATACCATCCAGACTTTCCCAACATTCGGGGGCGACTGGTTTCGACACGATAGCTCTGAGAGAGGAAGCAAGCCGAGGTCTCCTCGCCTCGTTAAACAGGGGTACCGTCAAATTGAATTGACAACAACTCTTCTTTTGAGCCTATGGCTCTCGCTGCTTAGTTTATAGCGGCGCGTCAACCCGGTGATTTCCCCGACACCGGCGCGACGTCATGTTAGGGGAATGCTCCCGCACACGTAATCGGTATGGCGCGGGCTAAGACCGAACCGGTTGGGATGCCGCGAGCGTGTCGCTGCGCGCAAAGCGTCCGAGACTAAACCAGCGACTGAGCTTGGAGATGCCAATCAGGGGGCTTTCGTGGACCGGAGTTCGATTCTCCGCGCCTCCACCAATAGTTACAAGCAGGTAGAGAAGTGTTTCTACCTGCTTTTTTATTACATATAGATACCGCGGAGGATCGAACTCTGCGCAGGGCGCGAGCGTTAAGCAAACGCGAAGCGTTTGTAGCGAGCGGGCGAGGACGCCGGCAGGCGGCCGAAGCCGGTGCGTATTTGCGAAGCAAATACGCGGATTCTCCGCGCAAAGCCTCAGCCCTATGCAGATGCGATGCCGATCGGACTGCAGCCTGCCATGCCCCGCATCAACGTCGCCCCAGGCGGAAAATCCATCCCAGAATTCCGGTTCAGACTGGGATGCGGTTTCCGGATGACGTTTCAAGCGGAAACTGCATCCCGGAATCGACGCTCGGAATGGGATTCATTTTCCGGAAGACGCCTCAAGCGGAAACTGCATCCCGGAATCCGCGCTCAGAACGGGACGCGCTTTCCCAACGGCGGTCCAAACGGAAAGTTCATCCCGGAATCCCGCCTCAAACTGGGACGCACTTTCCGCTTCACCTGCCGCCTCGAAAAACCTGCGCGCCCTCCATTCCAAAACTGGGTAGAAGAAAGCCAAAACGCAATCGCAGGAGGTCAATATGACTGCAGAAGATAAGGCAAAGAACGTCGGCAAGGTCGCGCTCGTCTTGGAGGGTGGCAGTTTTCGTGGGCAGTTTACCGCCGGCGTGCTCGACGTTCTCATGGAGGCCGGTGTCGAAATTCCGGCGGTATATGGCGTATCGGCCGGTGCGCTCAACGGCGTCAACTACAAGTCGCACCAGATCGGTCGCGTCAATCGCATCAACCTGACCTTCTGCAATGACAACCGCTACATGGGTGCCGCATCCTTCGCATCCACGGGCTCCATCGTGGGTTACGACTTTATCTTCAACGATATCCAGGACCGCCTGGATCCCTTTGACAACGAGGCGTTCGACGCCAGCCCCATCGAGATGTACGCCGTCGCGACGGACATGCTCTTTGGAACTGCCGCATACCTGCCGGTCAAAAGCGCCGTGCTCGACCTCGATGCTGTGCGCGCCTCTACCTCGCTGCCGCTGGTGACGCCGCCGGTCGAGATCGACGGGCACAAATACGTCGACGGCGGTGTAGCCGATTCGGTCCCTATCGAGCATGTGCTGGAGGAGGCCGGTTTTGACCGTGCGGTCGTCATTGTCACGCAGGACCGCTCGTTCGAGAAAAAGCCCTACGAGTTTATGCCCGCCGCACGCGCCCGCTATGCCGACTACCCCTACCTGCTCGAGGCTATCGAGACGCGCCACGACCGCTACAACATTCAGCGCATGCACCTGTGGCAGTATGAGCGCGAGGGCCGCGCGCTGGTCATCGCTCCGCAAAAGCCGGTCGAGGTCGGCCATGTCGAGCACGATCCAGCAAAGCTGCTCGATCTGTATATTCAGGGTCGCCAGGAGGCAAAGCGTTTGCTCGCGGAGATCCAGGAGTTTGTTGAGCGCTAGCGCTGCAACGTCACGGCTCGTGGATGACATGTGCAGAAACTCTGGTCGGAGCCAAAATACCTGTTGACTCGTACGGCGAGCGGGGTAATATGGACGGGTTACTTGCAGAGCCCCGTGAATCTCTGTAACAACACGTACTGTACATGGAGGAGTCTAAGTGATTTCGAAATCGACTCACTACGCCAAGCAGGGCGAGGTCCAGCGCAACTGGGTTCTCGTCGACGCCGATGGTGCTGTCCTGGGCCGTCTTGCCACCCAGATCGCAATGATCCTGCGCGGTAAGAACAAGCCCCAGTTCACGCCCAACAGCGACTGCGGCGACTTCGTTGTCGTCATCAACGCCGATAAGGTCCAGCTTACCGGTAACAAGGCCGACACGAAGACCTATTATCGCCACAGCGGCTACAACGGCGGCCTCAAGGCTGAGAGCTTCCGCCAGGCTATGGAGAAGCACCCGGAGAAGGTCATCGAGCGCGCCGTTCGCGGTATGCTGCCCAAGACCACCCTCGGCCGTGCCCAGATGACCAAGCTTAAGGTCTACGCTGGTGCCGAGCATCCGCATGCTGCCCAGAACCCCACGAAGATTGAGCTGGAGGCTTAAAGATGGCTGAGAACACCGTTGTCTACCAGGGTACCGGCCGTCGTAAGAACGCCGTCGCCCGCGTCCGTCTCGTCCCCGGCACCGGCAAGGTGACCATCAACAAGCGTGACGCCGAGCAGTATTTCGGCCGTCATCAGCTCGTTGAGAACGCCCTTGCTCCCTTCAAGGTGACCGACACCGCCGGTCAGTTCGACGTTATCGCTCTGTGCGATGGCGGCGGCATCTCCGGTCAGTCCGGCGCTCTGCGCCTGGGCATTGCTCGCGCTCTTCTGAACGCTGGCGACTACCGTGCTGACCTCAAGAAGGCCGGTTTCCTTACGCGCGATGCTCGCGTGGTCGAGCGCAAGAAGTACGGCCTCAAGAAGGCCCGCCGCGCTCCCCAGTTCTCCAAGCGCTAAGGTTTTATCTCCTTTCGAGATACAATGTACAAGCGGGGCCTGCCGATTCCTCGGCGGGTCCCGCTTTTCTTTTTCGACTAGAGCGGGCGGTTGCATATCGCCTGCT
>JBPGZF010000044.1:0-12948 GCA_052033095.1 Collinsella sp. | reverse complement strand
GTCCTCGTCGGGGGTCTCGATCTGCTTGATCATGACCTCTTGGCCCTGGAGCAAATAGGTATCGCCGCTACCGCAATGGGGGCAGGTCTTGCCGTGCTCGACTGTCGCATAGTCGCGGCCGCACGCCTCGCAATGCGTCACGGCCTCGACAGGCTCCACAAGAAGCTCCGCACCCTCGGTGATCGGCTTTTTATCTGCCGCCCAGCGCCAAGCGTCGAGCAGCAAGTCGGGAACGACGCCCGAGACCTCGCCCAGCAGCAGCGTGACGCTCGAAACGCGACGCACGCCATTGGCGCGCGCCACGTTCTCGACATCGCGAATGATGTGATAGACGATTCCCAATTCATGCAAGGCGAATACCTTTCAACAATGGTTGATGCGATGTCAGCCAAACGTCAGCGAGCGGCGATCCAGGTGCCCCAGGTTGCCCCGAAACAAGGCGTCCGCTGGGCTTTTGCCCGCGGCGCCGAAGTTGAGGGGCAAGATGGGGTGCCTGGGCGCCGCGCAGCGTCGGCAGTTCCGCCGTTCGTTAGAACGGCGGAACCTAATGACCGAACTTAATCTTGATGGCGCGCTTCAAAGCATACTTGCCCAGGCTTGGGAGCTTTTGCTCGTATTTGACCATCGTTGAGCACTCGGGGCGGTCGCGATCCAGATGGATGGCGTCGAATGCGCACTTGGTGGTGCACAGGCCGCAGCCGATGCACTTGTTGGGGTCGACGATCGAGGCACCGCAACCCAGGCAACGGGCGGTCTCGGCGCGCACCTGCTCCTCGGTAAAAGTCTCGACGTACTCGCTAAACGGCGCGGCCTTCTCGCGCTCGCGGTCCACATGGGCAACCTCGCGGCTCGCGTTGTCGTAGCTCTCGATCACGACGTCGTCGCGGTCAAGCGCGGTGTAGCGGCGCTGGTTGCGGCCGATCGTGAGCGTGGAGCCCGGCTGCACAAAGCGGTGGATGGACACGGCGGCCTCGTGACCGGCGGCGATGGCATCGATGGCAAAACTCGGACCGGTGTAGACGTCGCCGCCCACAAAGATGTCTGGCTCGGCGGTCTGGTAGGTCCGAGGATCGGCAAGGGCACCCTGACCGCGGCCAAGCTCCACCTTGGAGCCAGCCAGCAGGTCGCCCCACACAATGGACTGGCCGATGGACATGACCACGCGGTCGGCATCGACACGACGCAGGTCGTTCTCGTCGTACTCGGGCGCAAAACGGCCCTCGTCGTCAAAGACACGCGTGCAGCGCTTGAAGGTGATGCCGCGCACATGACCGGCCTCGTCCAGGTGAACCTCCTTGGGGCCCCAACCGCAGCTGATGTGCACGCCGTCCTCGATGGCCTCGCGACGCTCCTCCTCACTGGCGGGCATCTGGGCCTCACTCTCCAGGCAGAACATCTCAACGTGCTCGGAACCCAAACGGCAGGCGTTGCGCGCGACATCGATAGCAACGTTGCCGCCGCCCACCACAATGGTGCGGCCGGGCAGCGCGTCGATCTTGCCGCTGTTAACCTCGCGAAGGAAGTCGACGGCCACGGTCACGTCCTCGGCATCCTCGCCCGGAATGCCGGCAAGGCGGCCGCCCTGGCAGCCAATGGCAACGTAGAAGGCCTTAAAGCCCTGCGCGCGCAGCTCGTCGAGCGTCACGTCGCGACCGACTTCCACGCCATAGCGGAACTCGGCACCCATCAGGCGAATAACCTCGACCTCGGCCTCGATAACATCCTTCTGCAGCTTAAAGCTGGGAATGCCGTAGGTGAGCATGCCGCCCGGGCGCTCGTTCTTCTCGAACACGACGGGTTTGTAGCCCTTCTCGGCCAGGTAGAAAGCGCAGGACAGACCGGCCGGACCGGCGCCGATGATGGCGATCTTCTGGTCGAAGCCGCCGGCACGCGTCGGGGTCACCACAGGTGGGACATAGCGGGTCGCGGCGTCCAGATCGCGCTGGGCGATAAACTTCTTGACCTCGTCGATGGCCACGGCCTCGTCCACGCGACCACGGGTGCAGGCGTCCTCGCAGCGGCGGTTGCACACACGGCCGCAGATAGCGGGCAGCGGGTTCTCGCGCTTAATGAGTGCCAGTGCCTCGTCATAGCGACCCTGAGCCGCGAGCTTCAAATAGCCCTGAACGGCGACATGCGCGGGGCAAGCCGTCTTGCAGGGCGCGGTGCCAGACTCATGCGTCTCGATGCGGTTGTCATTGCGGTAGTTGGGCGACCACTTGGTGTGGTCCCACTTGGTAGCGTCGGGCAGCTCCTGGCGCGGATACTCGGGCACCTGTCCGCCGGCCTTGTTGCTGCAGAGCTTCTGGCCCAGCTTGGCGGCGCCGGCCGGGCACACCTCAACGCAGCGACCGCAGGCCACGCACTTGTCCTTCTCGACCTTGGCGACATAGGCCGAGCGCGACAGGTTGGGCGTGTTGAACAGCTGCGAGGTGCGCAGGGCGTAGCACACGTTGACGTTGCAGTTGCAGATGGCGAAGATTTTGTTCTCACCGTCAATGTTGGTGATCTGGTGCACAAAGCCGTTGTCCTCGGCCTGGCGCAAGATGTCGTAAACCTCGTCGCGGGTCACGTAATGGCCACGATCGGTCTCGACCACGTAGTCGGCCATATCGCCCACGGCAATGCACCAGTCGGCCGGGTCATCGGCGCAGCCCTCGCCCATCACGCGACGGCTCGCGCGGCAGCTGCAGGTGCTGGCGGCATACTTACCCTCGTATTTGTCGAGCCAATGCTCGATATGCTCAATAGGCACCGAGGTGCTTGCGGCGTCAATGGCCTTCTCGACCGGAATGACGTGCATGCCGATACCGGCGCCTCCGGGCGGCACCATCGGCGTGGCGCGGGACAGCGGGCCCTTGGATGCCTGTTCAAAGAACTTGGCATAGACCGGGTGCTCCTCGAGCTGGCTCACGCGCATGTTGAGGAACTCGGCGGAACCCGGCACCAGCATGGGCAGCACCCACTGCTTGGCGCGCTCGGGGTTTTCCCAGTTGTACTCGAGCAGACCCGTATAGCTCATGTCGTCGAGCATCTTCTCGATATCGGCTTCGGGCATGCCGGTGAGCTTGACCATCTCGGGCAGCGTATAGGGACGGCGCATCTTCATCTTGCAGAGCACTTCGGCCTGCTCGTCGGTTGCGGCCTCGGCAAACGACCAGTACTCGTAGCCCAGCAGCTCGTCGCGATGCAGCAGACGGTTGGTGCAGTGCTCGCACAGCTTGACGATTGCCTCGCGCGGATGCTCCGGCAGCGGCGGCACGAACTCCGAACCGATATCGGGCTCGGTGTAGCTAATTCCCGGTCCGTTGAGAATCATGGTTGTCCCTTCTCTTGCCGCAGCCCGACGAGGCCGCGGCACCCCTCTTTTTTTTGCAGGCCGGGCATGCCCCCATGCCGTTCACCCGCCATTGTTGACATTGTGTCAAAAATAGTATTGACGAACCGTCAACAATATTCAAGACTGTTAGGCGAACGGTCCGGCAAAAGAGGATGAAAGGCGGCAAAACATGGGCAACAACGCAGCAGGTACCTCTGTGGTCGATGCCATCCCCGCATCCGATAGCGCGGCAAAGCGCCTGACGGGCGACGAACGCCGTCGCGAGATCCTCGATGCCGTGCGCACCGTAAGCTCCGAGTTGGGCGTGTCCCACCTATCGGTATCGGCTGTGACCAAGCGAGCCGGCTGCACGCGTTCATTGTTCTACCACTACTTTGCCGATATGGACGCCGCCGTCACCGCTGTCATGGACGAGGCAATCGACGGCTTCATTACCGAGCTCGAGCAGTGGAATGCCAGCCGCACGGTTGGCGACATCGAGGGGGCGCTCGACACCGTCGCCCCGCTCTTTAAGCGCCTGGTCGCCAGCGGCCACGAACTGCCGAGCACCCTGACCTCCAGCAGCGGCGCGCTCTACGGCGGCTTTTTGCACAACGTGGTCCAACGCGTGGCGCAGTATATCTGCGACACCACCGTGGTGGATTTTGTCGCCCATCATGAGCTACGCATCGACCATGTCTACGAGACGTTCTACACCCTCATCATGGGGTTGTTGATGTATATCCGCACGCACCCCGATGTGCCCGACGAGACGGTCAAGGAAATCATCGCCTCGACACTCCACATCGAGGGCTATACCGCCAAGTATCCGGAGCGCAAGCCCCAGAACTGACGACATTTGGCCAAACTGCCCGCGATCGGAAGAGGGGCCGCGGGCTTGTGAAAGGAGAGCAGCATGCTGTTCGATGTTTGGGGTAGCGATACCCTTATCCACTGGGCCGGCTGGGCCATGGTCTTTATTGGCCTGATCGTGTTCAACGAGGTCGGCCGCCGCACCAAGCTGGGCGCGGCCATCATCTTTGGCGTGGCTCCGCTGGCCATGACCATCTACTGCGTCGCCATCGCCATCGGCGTCTCGCAGGGTGCCGAGTGGGCGCTCACCAACCCCACCCATGTGTACCAGAACAGCTGGTTCCACTACGCCAAGGTATACGCGGCGCTGGCCGGTTGCTGGGGCTTCATTGCCATTAAGTACCAGTGGGGCAAGATCGGCAAGGCGCATTGGTTCCGCGCGTGGCCGTTTGTGATCGTCGCCATCAACATCATGATCGCCGTCGTGTCCGACTTCGAGAGCGCCTATCACTTCTTTGTCCTGGGCGAGTCCACCTGGGTCACCTCCGAAGGTGCTACGCAGTTGGCCGGCTGGAACAACGTGTTCAACGGCATCGCCGGTATCATCAACATCTTCTGCATGACCGGTTGGTGGAGCGTCTACGCCTCCGAGGACAAGACCGACATGCTGTGGCCCGACATGACCTGGGTCTACATCATCGCCTACGACATCTGGAACTTCTGCTACACCTACAACTGCCTGCCCACCCACTCCTGGTTCTGCGGCTTTGCGCTGCTGCTGGCGCCCACCGTCGCCGCCTTTATCTGGAACAAGGGCGGCTGGATCCAGAACCGCGCCTTTACGCTGGCCATTTGGTGCATGTTTGCCCAGGTGTTCCCGTACTTCCAGGAGGAGTCCATCTTTGTGACCCACTCCACGCTCGACCCCGGCGCCGCTACCGCGGTCTCGATCGCCGCACTGGTCGCCAACGTCGCCGCGATCATCTACATCGCCTACCGCGCCAAGAAGCTCGGCCGCAATCCCTACAAGCAGGATGTCTTTGAGGGCACCAGCGATTGGGAGAAGGCCACCGCTCGCCGTGCCAAGGTTGATTACGCGCACGCCGAGTAACATGTTGGCCGCTGTTGGCACTTGGGCATAGGCCCGCTCACCAGGCCTTTCAATCCAATGTCTCGCAGAGCCCCCGAAAAGCGTTTCGCTCGCTTTCCGGGGGCTTTTTGTCGTTGCGCCTCTATTCATCTATTCAAAAACACGCGCATATATAAAATCGGATTTCAAATCATGCGGCGGCTCTATGGAGCCCCGTTTTTGGGTACATTGTTGTCCCGATATTGAGCTTGGGGGATATATGAAAGATGAGACGATGGGCCAAGAGGATGCGGTCCAAGATGCAGAAGCGTGTGCCGAGGCCCTGGAGAGTCTAGACCAGATCGCGCTGGCCGAGATTACGTTTGACGATTCGAGCGTTGATGTGCAGGATGAGCCGGAAATCGAGGCGCAGCTCGATGATCAGGATGCAAAAGACGATGGCGCCGCGTCCACCGAAGACGAGGCAGGTCACGAAGACACCAAAAGCGAGGCCGGCAATCAGCCCGAATCCGACACGGGCGAGGAAACCGTCTTGCTCGACAGCTTGCCGGCCGAGGATTCGCTGACCCGCGAGCTTCCTGGCCTGGGTTCCGCACCAGCCGTGGACGAGACCATCGCCATGGGCGATATTCCCCTACCGTCCGTTCCCTCGGCACGCGAGGCCGAGGTTCGTCATCGCAAGATGTCGCCCAAGCGCCGCAATCTGATGGTCGCCGGTATCGTGGCCGCCGCGCTCGTCGCCGGCGGTGCAGGCTATGCTGCCTGGAACGGATATCAGCAAGAGCAGGCTGCCGCTGTCGCCGCCAATGCCCACACGATGATGTCGGTGCAGATTGGCGTGCATGCCGCGGGCCTCGACTGTTCCGCCGGCTCCAAGATTCCCGTACAAGTGAGTGGCCAGGATTCTGACGGATCCTCCGTGAGCGAAACACTCTATGTTGACGAGCACGGCCGTGGCATCAAACTGCTACCCGGTGACTACACGCTCTCCATCGCTGCCTCCCCCATCGCGTCCGACGGCACCGTCTATACCGTGCCGACCACCAAGGCGCAGGTCACGATCAAGAGCGACGGACAGGACCTAAGCAGCCAGGCCGCCTTTAAGCTCAAGGTGCCTTCGGCCGACACGGTAACCGACGACCAGATCGATGCCGCCGCCAAATATGCCGAGGAGGGAGGCGCGAGCTCCGCCGCCACCGCCAAGGTGCTCCAGCAGGCGGCAACCGCGCGGCGCGACGCCGCCGTCAATGCCGTGAGCGCGCAAAAGGCACAGGCAGCCCGCGATGCTGACGCTCGCCACAAGGCAACCGACCTCTACCAGCTCGATATCCCCGTCGAGTGGTACGGCAAGGTCGAGACTTGGCAAAATGGCAGCACGCTATGCATCTATCTTGCCGGCGACAGCGATACGCCGATTGTGACGCTCGTCGCGGTGCGCGAGGGCGAGAGCTTTACGCCCGATGAGGGCGATACGGTTTTGGGTGCGGCCAATCTAGGCAACGGTTATACCGTCTACGCCAGCGGCCCCGTCTATCCGTACGTGGTGCCCCAGACCATCAACGGACGGACGCAGAATCCCGTGTCAACCTACCCCATGGACACGGCCATTGAGCTTGTCGAGCTCACGACCGGTAACCGCTACACCTATAGCCAGATCAAGAACGTACTGGTCGGCAAAGACGGCAAGGCCGACGCTGCGACCAAACTAGAGACCGACTACCTCGCCCAGATTCTCCTGCCGAGCATCAAAGCCCAAGACTAGCGGACCATGACACCTGAGTCCTGGCCTCGCAAATCCATAGACGATTAGGAAAGGAGCCACTTCCATGCGGGCGCAGCATGTACCACGCCGTGTTTGCATGGAATATCGGCCTGCTCATCCATGGTAACGATTGTCGACTCACCAAGATCGAATTGGGCCATCGAGGCATCAAGCGCGGCAATTTCGCGCTCGCGCGTTTTCTCGCTTGCCATATCCGCACTCACCTGAATCAGGCTATAAGCCTGCATGAGAAGTGCATCCCCGGCCACAAAGTCCACCTCATGGCTTTTATTCTTCTCTTTGATCAGCAGGCGGCAGACCGAACCGGACCGCACGGCTGGAGTCCTTCTTCTGAGCGCATTGAACACCGCAGTCTCGAGCCTCTGGCCCTGATCAAATGCCGATGCGGGAGAGAATGCTCCGAACATCGCAGGATCGACAGCGTAGACTTTAGATGCGGACCGCGCATTATTTGCAAGTGAGCGCGTGAACTCCGGCACCGAAAACAACAGGTAGGCTTCCTCGTAATACTCAAGTAAGTCGCCGAGCGAATTACGACTGACGGGTATCTGCCTACTTTTGAACTCGTTGTACACCTTGTTCACTGACAGCTCTCGTGCCGAAGATGCCATACACCGCGTCAGGAACAGTGAAGCCAAACGAGGGTTCTTGATGTCGTAGCGCTCAACGACGTCCATGGCGACCGTTCGCGACGCATATTCCTGTAGCAGCTGAATCGCGTCCGCGGGCGTCTGCTCTAGCGTCGCGATGAATCCCCCTCGCTCAAGATATCCGATCAGATGATGTCGAAGCAGTGCTGCATCGCTCGATGAAAAGGGTGCATCCGGCTCAGGAACGCTCCCCGTCTTATATCGGACGTATTCCGAAAAACTCAACGGAAACAGCTCTCGCACAAGAGAGCGGCCCCTGAACTCGCTCTTAAGTTCCGAGGACAGCATCTTAGAAGAAGATCCCGTCACGTAGACGGTCGCTTTCTCCGTATCGACCACACGCCGCAGAAACGCACCCCATTCGGGAATTTCCTGGATTTCATCGAAGAAAATGTAGGCACCCTCGGTTCGAGCAGCAGGATATAGCGCATAGAATGTATCGAGCACGTCCGCTAGCAGCGACGGCTCATACGGACGCAAGCGCTCATCCTCAAAATTGAAATAAAGCATCCGGTCAAGCTCGATACCTTGACCCTGAAGCCGCTGCATCTCCTGATACAGGCGATACGTCTTTCCACAACGACGGGCTCCCACAATCACATTTACGATGTTGTCGCGCTTGGGTTCCTGCGGGTTTCCCAGATCAAGGTCGCGCTCAAAGACCTGTGGAACTCCTTGTTGCTCAAAGTCCTTTATTTTCTGGGCCACCAAGTCGTTGAATGCCATGATTCTCCAATCTTGCTTATATGCTAATCAAGATTATATCGATTCTTGATTAGCAGGAGAGCAAGATTTATGCGTATCTTGATTAATTGGTGAGCATATTTTTCTGTTACTGGTCTCCCGGAGGATGTCGAACGGCTGAGGGGCCACCAAGCTCGAGAGAATGATTTTTCTGGGACGGGGATTTAATAATCATTTTGTACCGAATGATTATTAAATCCCCGTCCCAGAAAAATCATCAGGCAGGCGGGAGGGAGCAAAAGTAGCTAAAAAGCCCCGTCCCAAATGAGCTACTTAGCGCCAGGGGTCGGCTTCGAAGAGGGGCTCGCGCTCGGGGCGGCGATCGCTGTAGGGATCGTAGCCGTCGTCATCCTCGTTCTCGGCGCGGATATAGGGGTCGCGCGGCTTGGGTGCCGGCTTGGGTGCCGGCTTAGGCGCAGGCTTGGGTGCGGCGGGTGCGGCATCGGTCGCCGGCGTGTTCGTCTTGTTCTTGTCTGTCATCTGCGCATCTCCTTGCATCGCATCCGTTCAACATCATCGATTGTCGCACGAAAAAGGGCGGCGGATCCAATTGGATCCGCCGCCCTTGGCGTTTTGCGATGGGGGGCGGTTTTAAAGCCGGTCCCAAAATCTACTCGGTGTCTGGAACCTCGTAGGTGGCCGTCGGCGTGTTGTCGCACACGACGGTAAAGCCGCCGTCCTTGTCGGCATCGACCGTCACCTGATCGCCCTCGCGCACCGTACCGTCGATAATAGCGGCGGCAATGGCATCCACGACCTCGCGCTGCACGAGACGCTTGAGCGGACGGGCGCCAAAGACCGGGTCCAGGCCGCCCACGGCGAGCATCTGCTTGGCCGCCGGGGTGATGGCAAGCGTCATGCGCTCCTTGGCCAGACGTGCGCGGACGTCGGCGAGCTGAATATCGACGATCTTTTCGATCTGCGCCATGCCGAGCGGATGGAACACCACGATATCGTCGATACGGTTGAGGAACTCGGGGCGGAAGGTTTGAGCCATGGCCGCGTCGACCTGATGGCGCATCTCCTCCTCGTCCTTACCGGACAGATCGGCGATGGCCTTGGAGCCCACGTTGGACGTCATGATAATAATCGTGTTCTTGAAGGACACCTGGCGACCCTGGCCATCGGTCAGACGGCCGTCATCAAGCACCTGCAACAGCACGTTGAAGACATCCGGATGAGCCTTCTCCATCTCGTCGAGCAAGATTACGGAGTACGGACGACGGCGCACGGCCTCGGTGAGCTGGCCGCCCTCGTCGTAGCCCACGTATCCCGGAGGCGCACCGATCAGACGCTGGACGCTGAACTTCTCCATATACTCGGACATGTCGATACGCACGAGCGCGCGCTCGTCATCGAACAGGCACTCGGCCAGCGCCTTGGCGAGCTCGGTCTTGCCTACGCCGGTGGGGCCCAGGAAGAAGAAGCTGCCGATGGGCTTGTCTGGATCGGAGAGGCCCGCACGGCTGCGGCGCACGGCCGCGGCCACAGCGGACACGGCCTCGTCCTGACCGATGACGCGCTTATGCAGCTCGCCCTCCAGGCCCTTGAGCTTGTCGAGCTCGCCCTGCATCATCTTGGACACGGGCACGCCGGTCCAGGCACTTACGACCTCGGCAATCTCGTCGGAGGTCACCTGCTCGTTGAGGCCCTCGCCGTCCTGCTCCTTTTGTGCCTCGAGCGCAGCCTCGGACTCCTGAATCTGCTGCTGCAGGCCCGGAATCACGGAGAAGCGCAGCTCGGACGCACGACCCAGGTCGCCGTTGCGCGTCGCGCGCTCCTCCTCACTCTTGGCCTCATCGAGCTGGCTTTTCAGCTCCTGCACATGGTCGATGGCGTTCTTTTGGTTGAGCCAGCCGGCCTTTTGCACGTTGAGCTTTTCCTGGACCTCGGCGATCTCTTGGCGCAGCGCCTCCAGACGCTCCTTGGAGGCGTCGTCGGTCTCCTTCATGAGTGCCTGCTCCTCGATCTGCAGCTGGGTGAGCTGACGCGTGGTAGCGTCGATCTCGACCGGCATGCTGTCGAGCTCCATGCGCAGGCGGCTTGCGGCCTCGTCGACCAGGTCGATGGCCTTGTCGGGCAGGAAGCGGTCGGCGATGTAGCGATCGGAGAGGTCGGCGGCGGCCACGAGCGCGCTATCGGTGATATGCACGCCGTGGAAGATCTCGTACTTCTCCTTGAGGCCACGCAGGATCGAGATGGTGTCCTCGACGGTAGGCTCGCTCACCATAACGGTCTGGAAACGACGGGCGAGCGCCGCGTCCTTCTCGATGTACTTACGGTACTCGTCGAGCGTGGTCGCGCCGATCGCATGCAGGTCGCCACGGGCGAGCGCAGGCTTGAGGATGTTGCCGGCGTCCATGGAGCCCTCGGTGGCACCCGCGCCCACGATGGTGTGGAGCTCATCGATGAACAGGATGACCTTACCCTCGGATTTTTGCACTTCCTTGAGCACGGCCTTCAAGCGGTCCTCGAACTCGCCGCGATACTTGGCGCCAGCGACCAGCGCGCTCATGTCGAGCTCGATGAGGTCGCGGTCGCGCAACGTGCTCGGCACGTCGCCGGCCACGATACGCTGGGCGATGCCCTCGACGATGGCCGTCTTGCCGACGCCCGGCTCACCGATGAGCACGGGGTTGTTCTTGGTGCGGCGAGACAGGACCTGGATGGTACGACGGATTTCGTCGGTACGGCCGATGACAGGGTCGAGCTTGCCGGCGCGGGCAAGGTCGCAGATGTTGCGTCCGTATTGTTCCAGCGCCTCAAACTGGGTCTTGTCCTCGGCAGACGTCACGCGGTCATCGCCACGCAGCTCCTCGTAGACCTGCTCGATACGCTCCTTGGTCACGCCGGCATCGCGCAGCACACGACCAGCCTCGCCCTTGTCCTCGGCAAGCGCCATCAGCAGGTGCTCGGTCACCACAAAGCTGTCGCCCATCTTGGTGGCCTTTTTCTCGGCCTTCTCGATGACGCGGACGAGCTCATTGGAAAGACCCATCTGCTGACCCTCGCCCGAAACCTTGGGCGCGCGGTCGATGGCATCTTGCGTGGAGCGCGCAAGCTGGGCCGGGTCGGCGCCGATGCGCTCGATGATCACGGAGATATTGCGCTCGCCGGCACCGAGCAGGGCGGACAGCAGGTGAATCGGCTCCACCGCGCCGGCCTGCGCATCGGCAGCCGTGCTCATGGCGGTCTGCAGCGCCTCGCGCGACGTCATTGCTAGCTTATCGATTCTCATGGAATCACCTCTCTTGGGGCGGCCGCCCTACGGGGCGGCTTCACGTTGTTCGAGAAGTATTGTTGCCAGCTTTATACGATCTTATACATGAATCTAAGTCTCTATATATAAGATTTTATGAGTGGTTGATGGATAGGGTACTGAGATGTCAGCCCGCCGCTGCCCAGGCGCACTACCATCTCGATCTGTAACATCTAGCAGCCATTTTTGGTCCTAGATGTTACAGATCGAGATGAAATGACCAGCGGCAACCGTTTGTCTCAATCTGTAACATCTACTCGGCAAATTAGGGTCTAACTGTTACAGATCGAGACAAACAGAAGACACCCGAATCGAAAATCTAAATCTGTAACACCAGGCCCACTTTCAGCGGCCAAGATGTTACAGATCGAGACAGACCGAAAACCACCACAAAGAGGACAGGCACCTTTGTGGTGGTCGCGGTCTCTACTCCTTCGCCGAGCCCGTGCTTCCCGATTCGGCGTTCCAGGGCATCTCATCCTCGAACAGCCATGTACGGGCAGACCCACTATCGCGTGCAGTCTGCGGGTCGGGCAAGCAGGTCTGTTCATAGGCATCCTGAATGCACTGACCCATAAAATCGTTGAGCTCGGTCTGGTTGCCCTCCATGACATAGGCGACATCGCCGTCCAAGATGTAGATACCCGGCCCCTCATTGCCCTCGTAGCCGGGATCGTACGAAACATCACATAACTTGGCGCCATTCGCGGTGTCCAACTCGATGGATGAGTGGCATCCGCCGACCATGTCGTTCGCTTTTGCCCGATAGGACGCATATCCATACCAGCGCTTAAAGGTTTTGCCCCTGAGCAGCTCGGACGCCCTGTCGATCAGACTAGAATCCGTGGTATAGCGCATAGCCCCAAGCTGAATATGTGGATAATTACTAATGCCCAGCGCAGCCGGTTGCTCATCAAAATCAACGGTAATGGTCTCAGGCTTGTCGTCGCCGGTCAGAAGTTCGACAGATTGAGTCACAGGCTTGACCACCGGCTCCGTCACCGCAGCAGGTAGAAACGCCATGCCGACAGCGCCCATGCCAACCACAGTGATCGCAAGCGCCAAAACAATCAATCCAATACGGGCAGGACTTCTCACAGCAAAGCACCTCGCAACGCAAACCTTCGCTACCTGCACTAATGATATCGCCAGCCAGCACTATTACCAAAAGAAGCCGCGCGCTCCTCACCACCACAAAGGGGACAGGCACCTTTTGAACTGCGTCCCGAATCTTGGCCTTCTTTTATTAGAAGCGAACACTAGGACGCTTTCAATAGCCGTTTCCGAAAC
>JBPGZF010000043.1:0-14819 GCA_052033095.1 Collinsella sp. | reverse complement strand
ATCCATCGAACAATCGTTCGATTAGATAATGAATGCTTGGGATGCGGGTGGGGCCTGTCCTATTCAAACATCTGCGGCAGGTCGATGAAGACGGTTCGATCGCTTTCGTCAGCTTCGAAGCCCGAACGGGAGAAGAATCCGTAGCGATGGCACTTGAGCCCCGTTGCCTCGACTTGGGTGATTTCCTCGTCGACCATTTTTTGCGTGACGGGGGATTTGCGGAACTTTGCTTCGTAGAATGCGTAGCCCTCGGGGTCTTGCGTTACCACATCGAATTCGCCGCTCGTTTTGTTTGCGGGATCGTCGTACCAGTACTTGCCTATGGCATCGAAAGCCGGTTCGATCTTGCCAGTCCTGTTTTGCCGCACGAGGTATTGACGGCAGATCTCCTCGAACATATGTGGAGTGTAGTTTTCCTCGAAGTCTTGGGAGACGTGACGATCATAGAAGACTTCCGGGTCGAGCAGCTGACGCGCAGAGGCATTGCGGAAGACGTAGCGATAGTAAAAGAGCGAAAGTGGGTCCACCACAAAGTAGCCAGACTTGCGCTTGTTCGTAGGGTCGTTGATGGGTGCACGCTTTTGGACGATTTCGAGTGACATGAGCTTGTCGAGTACGTCTGCCATGGCCGGACCGCTCGAGACGTGCGACTGTGCCAGCACGTCCCCCCAACGGGAGTAACCTTGTGCGAGAGCCCCGAAAACTTCGTTGGCGTTGGTCATCTTCGAGATCTCGGCGTTGAGATAGGACGGTACTTCGCTTTCTAAGCGGGCGCCAGGTTCTGTGACGAGCTCGATGATGTTGTCGCGTACGCTTTGGGACTGATCGATGAGGCGATTGTAAAAGGGGATGCCGCCAAAAACGCTATAGAGCCGCACCTTGTCCTCGGGTGAGAACGCGGGATAGAACTTCGCAGCGTCAAAGTAATCCATGGGCTTAAGCTCAAGCGCGAGATCAATTCGCCCGTAGAGGGGGCTCTCATGCTCGATGAGAGATTTCATAATCTCAACGTAGGAGCCGCACAGGACAATGTTTAAACGTGAGCATTCCCTGTGAGCGTCGATTGAGGTCTGGAGAATGCTGTCTAAGCCTTTAACCGCATCTCTTAAGTAGGGGTATTCGTCGAGAACGAGGGTGATGTTCTTGTCTTTGGCTTGGGCAAACAGAAATTCGATGAGCTCGCGGATGCCCATGAAGGCGAGCGGAGGAAAGCTTAGCGCTTCAGCAACAAGGGCGGACAGACTCTCGAGGTTGTCTGCCTCGGAGGTTTGGCGGCACTCGTAATAGATCGTTGCGACGTCCGATAAATCGGTTAGCGCCTGCTTGATGAGCTCACTTTTGCCGACGCGACGCCTTCCGTAAATGAGAACATTGCGCTGCTCGGGCGCATTGAGTGTTTTCTTAATACGGGCGAGTTCAAGCTCCCTGCCAATGAATTCCACTTACTCGGTTCCTTCCGACTCGGTTTTGTCCGAGTTAATTGTATCGCATGAATAAGTTTATACTCGAGCTTACTCGGACAAAACCGAGTCGGTTCTGTCCGAGTAAGCTTGAATAGCGAATCGAAATTGTTATGTCCACATGGCGATGGCGAATATGGTTTCCATAATGACAGATATAGTTGACATCTTGTGAAGGATGCAATATATTTCTGTCATGTTGCAACGGATATTTGTCCATTACTACGAAAGGAGTTCCATGCCGGGCAAAAAGAACCTCCGCATGAAGGCGGCGCGCGCGGCGGCTGGCCTTTCGCAAGCCGATTTAGCCCAAGCCGTGGGCGTTACGCGCCAGACCATCGGCCTTATCGAGGCGGGCGGCTACAACCCCACGCTCAATTTGTGCGTGGCAATCTGTAAAGCGCTACGCGTTACGTTGAACGATCTGTTTTGGGAAGACGAGATCGACGTCGACCCTGACGCTCTTTAGGAGTTCGCTATGAAATTTGAGGATTTAAAACTCGTGCAAAAGTGGCGTGAATATGCCGGCCCAAAGGATGAACGCCTGGAGGCTGAGAGCGCGAAGATCTACAAGATTGGTTTCGTGCTACTTTCGTTTGGCATGTTGATGATCTTTTTCTACCAGTTTATAGCTCGACAGGTTGCGTGGGTTCACAGCGACGCCAGTGAAATGCCGCACGGCTTTGCAACGCCGTTCGAGGCAGCCATGTATTTGTGGCTCGTTCTCGTGATGTTGATTTGCGCAGGACTGCAAACGCGGAAGGGCTATGTCGATACCAATCGTTTTGGGCAAACCGAGCATCTTCCTGTCGGATATTTCCTGCTTGTCAGCGGTCTTAGCGGCGCCGCGTTCGCGCTTGTTATTGCCGCAATGCGCTGTATCGCTGAGGCGCAGATCGTACCGCTCGAAAGCGTCTTTTGGTTGGCGAACCTGGCCACGGGCGTGTTCTGCGGTGCGACGATTTTCGCGGCAACGTTTGCTGTCCTGTGCGCAACGTTTTTCACGGCGAAAAGACGCCGTGCCAAGCTCGAGGCAGAACTCGACTCCTCAGACGACATTTAATGCGCAATGGGCTGGCTCTGGGTATTCAGAACCAGCCCATTTTGATGTTCGATGAGCCGAGTCGGCGTCTCTCACAAAAGTAACTAGGAGCTAGCGAGACTTATCCGAATTGACCTCATTGGCGGTGTCTTTTTCGAGCGCCGTGCGGCGGGCGCTGTAGGCGACGAGGCCGGCACCAGCTGCGGCGAGTGCTGCTGCGGCTGCGGTTAGGGGGACGTTGCTGTCGCCCGTGCCGGCGAGCGCGCCCGCTTTTCTGGAGCGCTTGTTATTGCCGTGATCCTTGCCGCTGCCAGAGCCACTGCCGCCACCGGAGCTGCTTCCGTCGGAGCCACCTCCACTCGAGCCACCATCGCCGTCCGCCGTCATCGGGGCGTCGTGAAGTCCTGTCGTATCCGCGCTGTCGCATACGCCGACCTGCACTTCTGAGCGTTCGCATGCCGCGTCGGGCACATGAAGTTCGTGCAGCACGGCACCCAGTGCCGAGTTTGCGCCGGGTCGGATTTCCTCGAGCGTCACGGGGTCGAGCGCCACCAGGTCGCGCGCCTTTGCGTAGAGCGTTACGCGTTTGCCCACTTCGTCGCTCCAACTCTCGGGGATGGCGAAGCTCATGCGGAACTGTGCCGTGCAACCCGGTGCCAGCACGGCGTTACCGTTGTCGGCTACCAGCGGGTGCGTTGCAAAACGCGTGCCCAGCGTCTCGATCTCGTATTTCACGCGTGTCATATCGTTGGCCGAAGCATCCTCGGCAAGCTCTGGATCGTAGATCGAGGCCATGCGTGCGTTCGCTCCGAACCCGATGGATGCGCTGGAGAACGGCTGGCTGGAGCCCTCTCGGTACAGATCGATCGTGCCGGCGGTCAGCAAGGTGTTGCCGTCGTTTCGCACCGTGACCATGAAGGATTCGCCTGCTGCTCCGGGCACCACCGCGCCCGAGGTAGCGACCGCGCCCGTCGGAGTGGCACACGCCACCAAGGGCACTTCGATGCCGTGCAGCTCTGCCTCGCTCTTCTCCGCGCTCACAATGTGCGTGGCGAGCGCGGAGAGCATGCCTCCCGACGTCAAAAATGTCGTTATCTGATCGACGGGATGGTCCAGCTCGCACATCACGAACGGCTCCGTGAACAGATCGCCTGCCAAGGTGCTGGCGAAGATGCGGAAGTGTTTGCCCATCACTGCTACCGGGTTGCCTTCTTCGTCGTAGGTTTGTCCCACCTTGCCATCGGTGTTCTCTACATAGAGCACGCACCTGCCGTTGTTGCTTACGCTAAACGATGCCGGGCCACAGCCTGCGGCACCCACGGGCTGCGTTGCAAATGCCGATGCGCCTCGCGTCCAAGTAATATGCTGCAGCTGCTCGTTGACGGTGGCCAAAAAGCCCGAATGTTGTGGCCACGGCACCGCATGGGGTACCGTGGCGTCTGGTGGCATAACGCCCCAGCCCGCAATGGACTGGCCGATCACGGCGTACGATGCGCAGCCGCAACCGTCTGTGGTCTCGTACGCAACGGGCACCGCCATTTTGCCGTTGATATTTTCGGGCTCGCCCAGCTCGATACTCGACGGTGTTTGCGGAAAGCGGAGGACCTGACGGAACGTGAGGCTGTCGCCCGAAACGTCCGACCACAGGGTAAAGCACTCCAGCGCAACCTCAGCCTCGCTGCCGAGCGCCTTTTCTGCGGTGGTTCCGCGGCGGTGGAGGTAGGCACCCGACAGGCGCCCGTCGACCAGCGTCTTGCCCACCGTGATACGCGGGCACTGCAGGCAATGGTAGCCATCCTCTTGCAGGCGGCCGCGCGAGATGCTGCGCCATGACGTATGCGACACCACGCGAACTCCGCCGTTGCTTATGCGCAGGCGCACAACGGACAGTATGCCGGATGTGCTCGCCGTATCGAAAAGGGTGCTGTCGCCGTCGGGGCGCTCGCCCGAGACCAGCAGCACGTAGGCGTCCTGGTTTCCTCTTCCGTCCGTATATTCCACCACGTCGAAGTCGTAATCGTATAAGCCGTCGCGCTCCACGTCGCCCTCGCCAAACCCAAGGGGAAAGTCCACGGGCGTGGGAGCGGACCACGTGCCGTTAGCCTTTGTGTGCACCACCAGGCGCGAGCGCCCATTGTCGCCGTAGCGCACCGAGGCGATACGGAACAGGCATTCTACGCCGGCAATCATTGCCAGCTTCATGTGAGCTTCGCTGAGCACGCCAGTAAACAGCACGTTGTCGCTCGAGGGCTTGATGCCGCCACGCTCGTCCTCCGATACACCGGCAGAATTGGCGTTGGGGTCCGCAACGGCGTTCGACGTCTGCCTGATATAGGTGTACTCATACATCGGCGCGGCGTTTTCGTCGTTCTCCATCAGTGCATGGACGAAATGTTCGATCTGTCCCGCGTCGTCGCTCTCCGCGTCCGCCTCGAGCTCAATGCGCGTGACCGCTCGATCCCAATCGCGTACGGTAGGCGCGATGTTCATCGCGGCGGCTGCAACCTCGGCGCGTGCGAGCAGCTCGGAATTGGTGACGATGGTGGCCGACGCGATAAACTGCGGCACACCACCTGCCTCGGCGTTGCCGGGCGTGCCGAAGCGGGCATCCAGCGTGTAAGGCGTATCTCCACCTAATGCAAGCTCAGAGCGCTGGAGCACATACTGGTCGCCATTGTTCACCGACATATTCCACGAATCGATGAGTGTGGGCCACGACCCCGACCAAGCCTTGGTGGTCCACTTGAACATTACGAACTGGAGTATCACATCGACATCGACGTCCGCACCCACGCGCAGTCGCGGAAGCTGGTGTCCATCTGCCTTCTCGTATCCAATGAACAGTGTGAGGGACGCGGCACCGCGCACGGCGGACGAAGCGACGCCTGCAACGCCGGCGCCAAAGGTGACGGCAAGCCCGATCTGGATGGTGAACGAGCCCGACGTGTTTGAATAGTCGAGCGAGATGTTTTTGAAAAACGTCGCGCCGCTACCGTGCGTGTGGGCGCCCACGGCGAGCGCCAGCTTCGCCAGCACCCAGGGGTTGACGTTTAGGAAAAACGGCACCGGTCCCAGGGTAAACTGCTCGGTCCAATTGAGGTCGGTTCTTACCTGGAAGAGAGCCTTAATATTGCCGTATGCGGGGTCGTTGTTGTTACCCCAGGTTTTGCCCACCCAATCGTAGGCGAGCGATCCGTACAGCTGTGTGGCGATATCCATCGTGAACAGCGGCGTGCAATGGCGGCGAAGGAGCTTGGTGTTTCTTGGATCGGTGCCCGAACCGGCACTCATACTTTTGTACTGATTCCACTTCCCCTCCATCTCGTCGAGGTAGCGGTTTGCCTGCTTGGCGCCCGACTCACGCGGCGATTTCTTCCAGTATTCCGGATCAGGGTTGCCCGAATCGTTCATATAGCTGGCTGGTTTGTATCCTCCGCCAAACAGCACGTATCCAGCAAACGAGAAATCGAAGAGGATCGGAAATGTGGGCATCCAACACGTGAACTTATTGCCGCCGATGCCGGGAAACGCCGCGGGGAAATCAAACGGAGTGATCTCTTGGTCCATGGTGGTGGGAATGATGGTGGTCGAGCCCGATTCCGCCTTTGCGGCCGGCGCGGTGACAACGGACATGGGGGAGGAGAGCGTGTAGGTTTTGCCCTGATAGTCGAGGACAAAGCGCAGCTTGCACCCTTCTTCCAGAAGGCCCGATGCCGCATCGAGGAACTTGTCTTCCAGCGTGAATGTCGCCAGATTGTCCACGCCCGTCGCGCTGGCCTTGATCTGACCGATCTGCGTGACGGTTTCGGGTGAGCTGCCCGCGGCAGGCGTCACTTTGTTGATGCGCAGCGTTGCCTGTCCGCCCTGTGGCAGATGTGCCTGCACGGTAAAGGCGTGCGTATCGGGCTGCTCGTTTGCCGCGCCGTCCTTCGGCAATGCCATGAACGTGGCGTCGGCGTACTGGATGTCCCATTCGTCGAATGTGAGCTGGCGGAAGTACGGCTCGCCGTCGGAAAGCGGACGTGTGGGCGCGGTTATGGCGGTGCCGCCCTGGATACGCGCAAGGGGAATCTCGACATCACGGTATCCCGCCATGCTAATGGAGATGCCGCCGTTAAAGTCGTACGCGTCAAGGAGCGTTGCCTCGTCCACGTAGCCTTCCGAAAGCGGCGCGACCTCAAAGATGGCCGTGCCTTCGTCATCGGTCGTGGCGGAGAGCTGCTTGCCTGCGACATAGCGCGATGTGAGCGTGACCTGGGCACCTGCGATGGGCGTATTCTTGTTGGCGACGTCGACCACGACCACACCAAACATGGTGCGCGAGAGCACCAGGACCTTGAAGGGGTCTTCTTCGTCGGCATAGGCCGCGGTGGGCGCGAACGGCAGCAGGAAGGCATTTTCGCTTCCCGGCACGCGAGGCAACATAATGCTCGCTAGCGAGGACGCTCCGGCAACAAGTAACGAACGGCGATCAAGCATCTTGGGCTCCCATCCCGCAAATATCGGTGGAAATAATCCAATTTTGCGAGAAGGCGCTTCATGGCGGTAGTGCCGTTCAAGGGTCAAAATGTCCAAATTGATCGAGCGAAGCGCCGGGTTCCGGAACGCGTTCGATGCGCTTGGCAGCCCGGTCGCTAACGCAGCATATGCGCGACCAGCTCCGCGCGCGTGCCGATGCCAAGCTTTGCGTATACGCCGGATAGGCGGTTTTTGACGGTGCCCGGCGATACTCCCATATGGCGTGCGATTTCGGCGTTGGTCCATCCGCGGCAGGCGAGCATGGCCATGGTGAACTCTGTGGTCGTTAAATCGTCGGCCACGTCCTCGCCCGAATCGGGGTTGTGGATGCGCCGCCAGCCGTAGCTGAAGCGGTACGTGATCTCGATGATGCGTGCGAAGTCGTCAGGGTATTGCGTTTTTAGGCACGCCTCGATGAGCCCCTGTAAAAGGCCGTGGTGCTCGCCGATGAGCTCGATGAGGCCGTCGGGACGCGCAATGTTCCAAGCGGTTCCGAAATGCGTCCTTGCAGCGTCGACGTCTTTGAGACTCATGCAGGCCATGGAAGCTGCCAGGTGCAGGAACAGTTCCGAGATGGGATAGCTTCCCTGTTTCATAATTAGGGCGTTTTCCGCCATGCCCAGACTGCGGCCGTATTCTCCGCGCAGATACAAGGCGTGCGCCATCACGTAGCTGGCGAACAGGCGCAGACCTTCGGGCAGATGCGCCGCAAGCGGATAAAACTCTTCGGCGGAATACGGGGAAGGCAAGTGCAGCAGGACGCTCGCGGCGGAGGCGAACAGGATATGCATGGCGTGGACGGCGGGCGATTCCTCGTCAGTTGGCGTATCGAGGATGCCCGCAAGGCAACGGCGGGCATCGGCGATACGGTTGAGCGACAGGCTGGCATATCCGCAGATAAAGCATGCGGAATAGCGCAGTGCGGGGTCGGTGGCGTCAAGATAGGGGTGCGCTGTCTCGGCGGCGAGGGTGGCCTGTCCGCGAAAGTACAGCGCTTCTGCCGTGGCGATGGTGCGTGAACCGGGGTCGGAAATGCTTGCAACCGCAGCGTCAATCTGCCCCGGCACAAAGGCGGTGCACATCAACGGCATGGGAATGCGCGGGTAGCCATTGCAGTCCATCTTCCATCTCCCATCAGGTGGCAACACTGGCAGCAATTGTACTCCTGTTACTCGGGACTGGAATTTGTGGGCATCGCCTACGATGATGCCGAACGTGTAAAGGGATGTTCCCGGTATCTGCCGCGTGTGCTACGACCTCACGCCTAAGCCCGTCGGCACGGCCGAGTGGGAGTAAGCTTCTACTCTTTTGGGCGAATTGCATTGACGGAGAGGGGTCCCGCGCAAACGTGTGCGGGACCCCTCTCGTTTTACTGTTCGGTTAACGCTGCAGATCGTTTTGGAAGGCTTGCGAGCATGGTGGTCCCGTTCTCGGAACTTGCTTCGACCTCTACAGCGCCACCGTGAAGCGCTGCAATCTCCCAAACGAGTGCTAGTCCGAGTCCTGCGCCGCCGTATGCCCTGCTGCGGGATTTATCCAGGCGAAAGAACGGTTGGAAGATGCTCTCACGGTACTGCTTGGGTATTCCCGGGCCCTGGTCCTCGACTCGCAGGAACACGCGGCTGTTGTTGTCGCAGATGGAGACGTTGACAGTCGAGCCGGAGCGGCTGTAACGGATGGCGTTTTCGACCAGGTTAAACACCAGCCGATAGAGGAGCGTGTCGCTCCCGATTACTAAAGCGTCTCCAGCACAATTGAGGGCTATGCCCTTATTTTCGGCAAGTGGCGCAAGGTCGGTGAGGACCTCTTCGGACAAGGGACCAAGTTCAACATCGTCCTCGCAAGGAACGCTGCGGAGCTCACTCATCTCGAGCAATACCTTGGTCATTCGAGACATGCGCTCGGTTTGTTCTTGTAGCAGGCTAAGCAACTCGGCTGTTTCGGGTTGCAAACCGGAGTGCTCGGAGATGAATAGTTCAATCTGTGCTTGCATAAGGGCGAGCGGGGTGCGCAGCTCGTGTGCGGCGTTGCCGGTAAACTGACGCTGTGCAGAGAACCCTTCGCCAAGACGGGCGATCATGTCGTTGAAAGAGGCGCTGCATCGTTGTAGCTCGGTGGGTACTTCTTCGCTGAGCTTAATTTCGCTTAGGTTGTTAGGCTGCACGCGCTCAACCTGGGCTGCAAAAGCCCGTAGCGGTTTAAGTGCACGGCCGCTCACAAAGTATGCCAGCACGCCGCCAAGGAGTGTGATTCCAGCCGTGATGCACCAGGCTGTCGCGCCAAAAGACTCCTGTGCGTCGTTTACGACGATCGTGACCTTTTCATCGAGGGTCGCTTTCGTTGGGTCGAACGCCTGGGGCGAATCTTCGCCGGTTGCGTTAAAGGCCGAGATGTCACTGCCGATGGCATCCATGTAGCGCATGCCCGTATAGCCGACCAGGCAGTTCGTCAGCACGCACGCCGCACACGTCAGCAGTGCCGTCATGATCGTTATGCGCCATTGCAGCGAAAGCCCTTTCATTCGCTATCCTCCATAACGTAGCCCTCTCCAATCCGATTGCGAATCGGGTCGTATCCCAAAGCACTGCGTAGCTTTTTGCGGAGTGACGAGATATGAACGCGGGTTGCGTTGCTAAAGCTGTTCACGGTGCTATCCCAAACGTGCTCGATAAGCTCCTCTTGGCTTACCGGTCGCCCCTGATTAAGCATCAGGTATTCCAAGATTCCCGTTTCCTTGCGCGTAAGAGATAGAGCCTCGCTGTCCACGGAAGCGATGCGCGCCTTGGTGTCAAAGCTGAGCTTTCCGCAGGTCAGGATAACAACGCTTTGCGTAAAGCGCCTGAGCGTGAGGCTGCGGATGCGTGCCGCCAGCTCGTCTAGATGGAACGGCTTGGTGAGGTAGTCGTTGGCGCCCGCATCGAGTCCCGCTACCTTGTCGGCGACCTCGACGCGGGCCGAGAGCACGAGCACCTTAGTTTCGCAGTCAGTAATTCTGAGTTGCCTGAGCACGGTCATGCCGTCGACATGGGGAAGATTAAGGTCGAGCACCACAAGATCGAAGGTCTCAACGTTCAGTAGGTCGAGCGCCTCCTGTCCGTCGTGACAGCAGTCGACGCTGTACGCCAAGTTTCGCAAGCTGCGCGCGATTGCATCGCACAGCGCCTGCTCGTCCTCGACGATCAAAATTCGCATAACAGTCTCCTCGCACATTCCAAATCGCGCTTAACACGGATTTTATAGTCGGTATGGTCCAATGGGTCGCGAAACGAAAGGAGTGGTCAGGTTGTTCAAAGCGGTAAAACCCGTGGTACAGGTCGCTTTGTTGATCGTCGGAATTGCCATGGTGTGCTTTGGCGTTATGCGTGGCGAGGCGGATGCCGTGCTGGCCAAGGCGATTAGGCTGTGCTTGGAGTGTATCGGAATTGGATAAAAGAGAAAACACTGCGTCGCATGTTTTGGCCCGATTTCGCGGATTCATTCAGGCGGCGGCGACGCTTGCGACCAATATTCATCTGCCCAATTTTGCCAAGGGAGGCATTTACCAAGGGGCGGGCAAGGCCGTCTGTGTGCCTGGACTCAACTGCTACTCGTGTCCGGCGGCTTCGGGTGCGTGTCCCATCGGCTCGTTTCAGTCGGTGGTGGGCTCGTCTAAGTTTAGCTTTTCGTATTACGTCACCGGAACGCTCATTCTGATCGGCGTGCTGTTGGGGCGTTTTGTATGCGGCTTTTTGTGCCCGTTTGGATGGCTGCAGGAACTTCTACACAAGATTCCCGGCAAAAAGCTATCAACGAAAAAACTCAAGCCGCTCACGTACATCAAGTATGCCGTGCTGCTGTTTGCCGTGGTGCTGCTACCTGTCTTGGTGGTCAACGATGTGGGCATGGGCGACCCGTTCTTTTGCAAGTACATCTGCCCACAGGGCGTGCTCGAGGGTGCGATTCCGCTGTCCATCATGAATACGGGAATCCGCTCCGCGCTGGGAAAGCTCTTTACCTGGAAGCTCGCGATTCTCATTGCGGTTGCGGTGCTGAGCGTGTTGTTCTACCGCCCCTTCTGCAAATGGATCTGCCCCCTCGGCGCGTTTTATGCGCTCATGAACAAGGTGTCGTTGTTGGGGATTCAGGTTGACCAGTGCAAATGCGTTTCGTGCGGCAAGTGCGCCAAGGTGTGTCTGATGGACGTGGACGTTACGCGTACGCCCGACCATGCCGAGTGCATTCGTTGCGGCAAATGCGTGGGTGCGTGCCCCGTCGATGCCATTAGCTTTCGCTACGGGCTGGGCGTGACGGGCGACAAGACCGCGCAGTCCGCGCAGGACTGCGAAAACAAATAGGTACCTATTAAGCTTCGATACAACGGAGGAACCATGAAACTGTCGAAAATTGCGGCCCTGTTGATGCTGCCCGTGCTGGCGCTGACTCTCGCGGCGTGCTCTGCCCCCAAGGGCGACGCGAAGGATGCCACGAGCGGCGATGCGCAGATTGCCGAGCTTGTGGCGCAAAAGCCGTCGAGCGCCGAGGAGGCGGCCGAGCTGTACCAGCAGCTGCTGCAAAAGGAAAACGAGATCTTTGCGAGCGATAACGCCCTATGGGAAAAGGTGTTCCTTGCGGCCAACAAAGACACTCCCATGATTGAGGACGGCAAGAACTACGGCGACTTTTTGCTCGATACCATTGAGGGCGCCAAGGATCAGTTTGCGGCTGACGAGCTCAAGACGCTTAAGGCCGGCGCGCAGCAGGTCAAGGAGATCGAGGATAAGCTCATGGCGCTGGAGAAGGAGTTTCCCGGATGCGGCAGCACGCCCGGCGAGGGGGAGAGCGTCGATGCCTCGACCGCAGGCATGACCAACGACGAGAGCGGGGAGACGAAGTTCCCCAGCTTTAAGGGCAAGGACCTGGACGGCAACGATGTAAACAGCGACGAGCTGTTTTCCAAGAACAAGGTCACCGTCATGAACTTCTGGTTTACCACCTGCAAGCCGTGCGTGGGAGAGCTGGGCGATCTGGAGAAGCTCAACAAGGAGCTTGCCGAGAAGGGCGGCCAGGTCGTGGGCGTTAATTCCTTTACGCTCGATGGCAACAAAGACGAGGTGGCAGACGCCAAGGACGTACTTTCCAAGAAGGGCGTGACGTACAAGAACATCTGGTTCAAGTCGGATAGCGAGGCCGGCAAGTTCACCTCCAACTTGTACTCGTTCCCGACCACCTACGTGATCGACCAGAACGGCAACATCGTGGGAGAGCCAATCATGGGCGGCATCAACTCCGCCGAGCAGCGAGAGGCGCTCAACAAGCTGATCGATCAGGCGCTTGCTAAGAGCGGGCAGTAAGTCCGAATGTGACAAAGGGACAGCCCCTTTGTCACATCGTCGATGTTATGTGCGGGATGGTGCGCCACGTGGCGTGCCGTCCCGTTCGTTATTTGGGGCGGTTCCCTACATTTCTCACTGGTACCGGCAGAAAACGGGGATAGAGTAAGACAAACGCGTCGAATACGAACGGCGGAGGAGAGCGGGCGGGGTGCCTGCGCAGGAGAGGTTGCCGTCCATGCTGGAGCTCAAAGGAATTTGCAAAAGGTACGTTACGCAGTCGTTTACGCAGGTGGCGCTCGACAACGTAAGCCTGGCTTTTCGCGATAACGAGTTCGTGGCCATTCTGGGTCCCTCGGGTTCGGGCAAGACCACGCTGCTCAACGTTATCGGCGGACTCGACCACTTTGATTCTGGCGACCTGCTGATCGACGGTATTTCGACCAAGGACTTTCACGATCGCGATTGGGATGCCTACCGCAACAACCGCATCGGCTTTGTGTTCCAGAGCTATAACCTCATTCCGCATCAGACCATTTTGGAAAACGTGGAGCTGGCGCTGACGCTCACGGGCGTGGGGCATGCCGAGCGTCGCCAGCGTGCGCGCGAGGCGTTGGAGAAGGTCGACCTGGGCGAGCACGTTAACAAGCGCCCGAGCCAGCTATCGGGTGGGCAGATGCAGCGCGTGGCCATCGCCCGCGCCCTGATAAATGACCCTGAGATCGTCCTTGCCGACGAGCCGACCGGCGCTTTGGATTCAACGACATCCGTACAGGTCATGGACTTGCTTAAGGACGTTGCGCGCGACCGCCTGGTCATCATGGTCACGCACAATCCTGAGCTGGCGTACCAATACGCCACGCGCATCGTCAACCTGGCGGACGGCAAGATCACCGACGATTCCGACCCCTTTGATGTTGCCAATGCCGCGCGTCGCGAGGCCAAGCCTACGCGCAAAACCTCGATGAGCTTTGTGACGGCGCTGGGGCTTTCTGCTCGAAACCTCATGACCAAAAAGGGCCGTACGGCCATGACTGCCTTTGCGGGCTCGATTGGCATTATCGGTATCGCGGCGATTCTGGCGCTTTCCAATGGCGTAAACGGCTACATCAAAAAGGTCGAGGAGGATACGCTCTCGAGCTACCCGCTCACCATTTCCAAGCAGGATTACGACCTGTCGTCCATGATGGGCGGGCAAGGGGCCGCGGATGATGACTCGCCTGAAAACGTGAATTCGTCCGACGACAGTGCTGGCGGCAAGGCTAAGGGAACCGATAAGATCTCCGTTGTCACGGCCGTAAAGGATATGTTTGCGAGCGTTAAGTCCAATGACATGACGAGCTTTAAGGCATGGCTCGATGCCGGTGGCGACGGCATCAATAAAGAGGTCAATGCCATCCAGTACGGCTATGGCGTGACGCCGGTTGTCTATCGTGCGGGCAAGGGTGACGAGAAGCCCGTTCGACTTGTTCCCAACGCTATGACCGAGGCCATGAGCGGCGGCGCGAGTTCGGCGGCGACGGTGAGCATGGAATCCATGGGAACCTCGGTCTTTAACGAGATGATTGACGACCGGAGCCTGCTCGACAGCCAGTACGATGTCGTCGCCGGCCATTGGCCTACGTCTGCTAACGAAGCCGTAATGGTGCTTTCGAGCCGCGGCACGGTGGGCGACTACACGCTCTACAGCATCGGTGCGCTGGATATCGATGAGCTCAACGACCTGGTTAACAGTGCCATGACGGCTGACGGTGGGGTCGAAACGCCCGAGACCGGCACCGACTTTACCTACGACGATGCACTGTCCACGACGTTTAAGGTGTTGTCGCCGGCCGATGCCTATCGCAAAAACGAAGAGACCGGCATGTGGACTGACATGTCTGGCGACGCCGACTTTATGACGGCCAAAGTTGCCGACGGTATTGACGTGCGTATTGTGGGCGTGGTGCGACCTAACGAGACCGCCAACGCGAGTGCGTTGTCTCCGGGCATTGCCTATACGCATGCACTGACTCGCCAGCTTATGGAACGCGCCGCCGATTCGCAGATCGTAAAAGAGCAACTTGCCCATCCCGAGACGGATGTCTTTACGGGCAAGTCTTTCGATGAACTGCAGGGCGAGGCCAAGCAAGGCGTGGATCTGGGCAGCGTGTTCAGCGTGGATGAGGCGGCGCTCAAGGGTGCGTTCTCGTTCGATGCATCTGCGCTCTCGGGCGCGGCCGGCGGTATGGACCTTTCTGGTATCGACTTGTCCGGGCTGAACATTGACCTTTCGGGCGTAGGGAAGGATATCGACTTCAGCGACATCATCGCCAAAGCGCCAACCCCAGATTTCTCGGGCATCTTTGACGGCCTGGAACTCACGCCCGAGCAAATGCAGCAGGTGGGAACGCTTGCCAACCAGCTGTTTGAGGGCTTTATGAAGTCGGATCAGTTTAAGGCCCTGACGCCCGAAGATCTTAAGGACGCGTCAAAGCTCGCTGCCGCATT
>JBPGZF010000042.1:0-14730 GCA_052033095.1 Collinsella sp. | reverse complement strand
GCCTTGGCTTTGCCAGCGGGCTTCTTGTGACGCGCGTTGCTCTCGGGGGTTGTTGTGAGCGCCTGGGGTTGGGCTGCGGGAGCAGGTTCGGGCTCGATAACGGTCGCTCGGACCTTCTGGACCTCGGGAGCGGCCGGCTGCGGCTCGGGCTCAGGCTGGGATGCGAGCGCGGGTTCTGCCTCGGTGGCGGCCTCGGCGTTGCGATAGGCACGCTCCAGCAGAGCTTCCTGCGAGTTGAAGGGTTTCTCGTCCTCTTTGCGCTCCACCGGAACCCAGGTGCCGTCACTCGTCAAGCTGCGTGCCTTCACGTTGTCGCGCAGCTGCATGCCCATGTACTCGTGCACCAGGGCGCGGCAGGTGGGGTCGAGCACGGGAAAGGCGATCTCCACGCGGTGCTCGGTGTTGCGCGTCATCATGTCTGCTGAGCTTAGGTAGATCATGTCCGAGTCCACGCCAAAGGCATAGACGCGCGCATGCTCCAAAAAACGCCCGACGATGGAGCGCACGTGCACGTTCTCGGTCTTGCCCGGAACACCGGGTTTGAGGCACGAGATACCGCGGATGATCATGTCCACGCGCACGCCGGCACACGATGCCTCGGCGATCTTATCGATAACCTCGCGATCGGTCAGCGAGTTGAGCTTAAAGAACACGCGGGCGGGCTCGCCGACAAGGGCGCGCTGAATCTCGCGGTCCAGGCCGCGCATGATGAGCGGCTTGAGGCCCACGGGCGCCACGCCCAGGAAGCGATAATCGCCGCGCAGGTTGCCCAGCGACAGGTTGCGGAAGAACAGGTTGGCGTCCTCGCCGATACCGGGGTGGGCGGTCATGAGCATAAAGTCACTGTAGAGCTTGGCAGTCTTCTCGTTAAAGTTGCCGGTGCCCAAAAGCGTCAGACGGGTAAGCGCCATGCCCTCGCGATAGGTGAGCTGGCAGATCTTGGAGTGGCACTTAAAGCCCTCGGAGCCGTAGATAACGGTGCAGCCGGCCTCTTCCAGACGCTCGGCCCACTCGATGTTGTTCTGCTCGTCAAAGCGTGCGCGGAGCTCCATGAGCACCGTGACCTCTTTGCCGTTTTCGGCAGCATCGATCAACGACTCGCACAGACGGCTCTGCTTTGCCACGCGGTAGAGCGTGATGCGCAGCGAGATGCACTCGGGGTCGTAGGCTGCCTCGTGCACCAGGTCCAAGAACGGATTCATGGCCTCGTAGGGGTAAAAGAGCAACTTGTCGTGCTGCAGCACCTGCTCGCGGATGGAACGGGACATGTCGATGGTGGGGTTGGGCTGCGGCTTAAACGGCGTAAAGAGCAGCTCGTTGCGTAGATGCTCGGGAATCTTGCCCTCAATGCCAAAGACGTAGCCCAGGTCAAGGGGGATATCGCAGGTAAAGACCGAGCGGCGAGAAAGCTCGAGCGCCTTGCGGATGGTCTTGAGCGTTGGCTTTTCGAGCGAGCCCGATACGGCGAGCACCACCGGCTGCAGGCGCAAGCGTTTCTTGAGGATGCGCTTCATGTGTTGGCGGTAATCCTCTTCCTCCTCGACGCCCTCGCCGTCCGGGTCGATATCGGCATTGCGGGTGACGCGGATCAGCGCGCGATCCAGCGGCTTATAGGAGCCAAAGCAGCTGTCCAGGCAGGCGAGGATGACGTCCTCGAGCAAGATGTAGGAGTAGGTGCCGGTGGGCGAGGGGATCTCGACCACGCGGTTCATCGAGGCGGGAATCTCGATAAGGCCCAGCAGGCTCTCCTCGTCGGTGACGCCGTCCAGGCCACAGGCCAGATAGAGCGCGCCGTTGCGCAGGTTGGGGAAGGGATGGCGCGGGTCAATGACCAACGGCGAGATGACCGGCGACACGTAGGCCTGGAAGTAGCGGGTTACAAAGGTGCGCTCCTCGGGCGTAAGCGAATCGATGCGGGCACGGTGAACGCCCAGGGTGTCGAGTTTGCCCTCGATGCTCTTAAAGATGGACTCCCAGCGGGTAAGGAGCCCGGGCAGCTCTGCCATGACAGCGTCGACCTGTTCGGAGGCGGTCATATTGCTCTTGTTGTCGACAGGCTGTTTTTTGAGCTCTGCCAGATCGGACAGGCCGCCCACGCGCACCATGAGGAATTCGTCGAGGTTGGACTCGAAAATCGACACGAACTTTAGACGCTCGAACAGCGGAACGGTCTCGTCGAAGGCTTCGTCAAGCACGCGGTTGTCAAAGCGCAGCCAGCTAAGCTCTCGGTTTTGCGTGTACGAGAAGTCGCGCGGCGGCTTGCGCAGCTTGGCGGCCTTTAGCTTCTTTTCGATTTTGCTCGGCATATGCATCTGTCCGTTCAGTCCCCGCAGGGGACGGTAGCCTAACACTATTCCCTATTGTCTCAATTTAGTCGACCGCCGGCACGGACGTATCGCGTGAACGGTATCTTTACCTACTTCTTACGCTGACAAGCCGAAGCACTAACGTCCGGTGCTTTGAGCAAGCGATCTATATCCTCACTCAACTGGTGAGAATGTATGAATAAGAATGATAACAAGCTGAATATAATCGAATGTAGGTCGAATCGAGGGCAAGCGTCATTTATATGCAGAAAACCGTTTTCACTATGCAATTTTGAATCATGAATAACTTTGAGTGTTCAAGCTTGATTTCCTAGAAAAATAACGTTTACCTAGGAAAATCTGCTTTACGAAACTGAAGTGCATCATGGGAAATCATATGCGATATATCGTTCATCGTACTTTGCTGACCGTTCGGGGGCGAGGTAGCATTACGAATGGAATTTGGATATAACTAGAGCTGTCAGCAAGCAGCGTCCCATATGGAGGGGCGCTGATACATTCGGCCAGTAAGGCCCGAAAGAAAGGTAGGAGGCCATGACGAAAGGTCTGCACGTGCCTTCCGAGATCGGCAAGCTCAGGAAGGTCTGTGCCCTCCGCCGAGCTCTCCCGCGGCCGTGGCGGCCCGCGCTGCATGAGCATGCCCTTCTGGCGCGAGGACCTCTAAGGTTTTCAAAGATCCGTACGGGTCTTAATACAAACATCTAGCTGCCATTAGATGTCTCCCTATGGGGCGGTGCGGTTTTTCGCACCGCCCCATTCTTGTTTAATAAGCTAAATTAGCATTAGATAAGGTCTCCATTATGTCTAGAGGCAGTCACGTTGATTCCCCAACGGTGTCGGCCTCTTTGGCTTTTGGGCATCATCTCGATTCCCATGACCTTTGCTGGCATCATTCCCGTGTTCTAGCGATTGGAGCCTAGTCATGGATATCAAGACAATTGGCGTTGAGGAGTGGCTCAACGTTTGGGAGAAGAGCGCTACGTGGGACCTTGCCCAGTCGACGATCTCGTCGCTGACCATGGGCGAGCTTCGCGCGCTCGACGAGCAGGACGGCGCCACGTTCTACGAGCGCCTGGATCGCGAGAAGATGAACTACGGCTGGATCGAGGGTTCGCCGGAGTTTAAGGCCGAGGTCGCCAAGCTGTATCGTCGTGAGGTCAATCCCGATCACATTCTGCAGACCAATGGCTGCACGGGTGCCAACCTCAACGCCATCATGGCCGTTGTCGAGCCCGGCGATCACGTGATTGCCGAGTGGCCTACCTATGCGCCGCTCTATGAGATCCCGCGTGCGCTCGGCGCCGAGGTCGAGTATTGGGAGCTTCGCGAGGAGCTCGGATGGAAACCCGATATCGAACAGCTCAAGCGCCTCGTTCGCCCCAACACGAAGCTCATCTGCATCAATAACGCATCGAACCCCATCGGTACGGTGCTTGATGCCGATACGCTCGGGCAGATTGCCGAGATTGCCCGTTCAGTGGGCGCCTACGTGCTGTGCGACGAGGTGTATCTGCCGTTCGAGAACACCGAGCCCTTTATGTCGATGGCCGACGTGTACGAGAGGGCCATTGTCACCAACTCGGTGTCTAAGACCTATTCGACGCCTGCAGCCCGCGTGGGCTGGGTCGTTGCGGACGAAGAGGTGTCTAACCGCATCCGCACCTACCGCGACTACACCATGATCTGCGGTGGCGTGTTTAACGATGCTTTGGCGACCTACGTGCTCGAGCACAAGGACAAGATTATCGAGCGCAACCGCAAGATCGTGTTTGGCAACCGCGATATCGCACAGGCTTGGATTGATACGCAGCATCGTGTCTCCTGGACGGCCCCGCAGGGCGTGTCAACCTCGTTTATCCAGCTGGATATTCCCGAGGATGACGAGGAGTTCTGCAAGCGCTTGCTGGCCGAGAGGGGAGTGCTGTTGGTCCCCGGTAGCCGTTTTGAGCTTCCCTGCGGTGCGCGCCTGGGCTACTGTGCGAGCGAAGATATTCTTCGCGAGGGCCTGAGGCTTCTGGGCGAGGCGCTGGCCGAGTTCGATCGCTAGGATTCCGACGATCTTCGAGGGCCTTATCCAAATTGGCCGAAGATAATCGAAAACGGACCCGTTTCCCTAGGGGAAGCGGGTTCGTTTTTCTATACCGAGAAGTCAAGTTGTTACAAATGGGGCCGTAAAGCGAGCCGGTATCCGCTGGGCCTTATACTGAGCTTCCGGTGAACGGTATCCAACGTCTGGTAAACGGTAATCTGTTTGCCAAAAATGAATAGGACGAACTTTATTCTGAATAAAAATCAAAATGGTTGAGACACAGCGAGAATTGCGAATTCTATTCATATCGTTGCGCGAAATATGCAATTTGAGGGTGGTTTAACAAAGATTAGTTTCAATTGATCTTGCGGTTAAAAAGCGTTTAAGCACGTAAATACACTTTATTAAATCAAAGTGTGCCATGCGTGAAGTATATGTGTATGCCGTTCACCCCTCATATAAAACCGTTCGGGGGCGAGGTGGAAGTATGGATTGATTTTGGATATAAATATGTCGTCAGCAATAACGCCTCACACGGAGGGGCGCTAACGAATTGGCCCTGACAGGGGCCCGAAAGAAAGGTAGGAGGCCATGACGAAAGGTCTGCACGTGCCTTCCGAGATCGGCAAGCTCAGGAAGGTCTGCCTGCACCGTCCCGGCGACGAGCTCCTCAACCTGCCGCCCGACGAGCTCGAGCGACTCCTGTTCGACGACGTCCCGTTCCTGGAGGTCGCGCAGCAGGAGCACGACACCTTCGCCCAGATCCTGAGGGACCAGGGCGTCGAGGTGCTCTACCTCGAGAACCTCGTCGCCGAGGTGTTCGACCAGGTCCCCGGCGCCCGCGCCGAGTTCACCGACCAGTACATCGCCGAGGCCGGCATCCGCGGCCAGCACATGCCGCAGATCGTCCGCGAGAAGCTGGACTCCATCGAGGACAACCTCGAGTTCGTCAAGAAGACCATGGCCGGCATGACCAAGGCCGAGATCGACATGCCCCTCACGGCGTCCACGACCCTCGACTCCCTGGTCAACTCCGAGTCCGAGTCCGACCTGATCATCGACCCGATGCCCAACCTCTACTTCACCCGCGACCCGTTCGCGGTCGTCGGCGAGGGCGTCAACCTCAACCGCATGTACTCGGTCACCCGCAACCGCGAGACCCTGTACGGCAAGTACATCTTCAAGTACCACCCCGACTACAAGGATGTCTCCCTGTACTTCCGCCGCGACTGCCAGTTCCACACCGAGGGCGGCGACGTGCTGAACATCAACGAGAAGACCCTCGCCGTCGGCATCTCCCAGCGCACCCAGGCCGCCGCTATCGACATCATGGCCCAGAACATCTTCTGGAACTCCGACTCCAAGGTCGAGCGCATCCTGGCCTTCGACATCCCGGTCTCGCGCGCCTTCATGCACCTCGACACGGTCTTCACCCAGATCGACGTCGATAAGTTCACGATCCACCCCGCCATCATGGGCACCCTGCGCGTCTACGAGCTGACCGCCGGCAAGAACCCGGGCGACGTGAACATCCGCCTGATCGAGGACACCCTCGAGCACGTCCTGGAGGACGCCACCGGCGTCGACCAGGTCAAGCTGATCCCCTGCGGCGGCGGCGACCCGATCGCGGCCTCCCGCGAGCAGTGGAACGACGGCTCCAACACCCTGTGCGTCGAGCCCGGCAAGATCTGCGTCTACGCCCGCAACACCGTCACCAACGACGTGCTGTACAAGGAAGGCCTGGACCTTCTCGTCGTGCCCTCCGCCGAGCTCTCCCGCGGCCGTGGCGGCCCGCGCTGCATGAGCATGCCCTTCTGGCGCGAGGACCTCTAAGTCTTTCCGTTTCCGGTGCGGTCCCCCTACAACCGCACCGGTTTCGCCCGTCAAACGGGCAACGCTAATTACTTACTACTTACGTAATTCATTTTTTCGAAAGGAAACGAACCATGGGTGTTAACCTCTCCGGCCGTAGCTTCCTCAAGCTTCTCGACCTCACCACCGAGGAGATCGAGTACCTGCTCAAGCTCTCTAAGAACTTCAAGGATATGAAGCGCGCTGGCGTTCCGCACCGCTATCTCGAGGGCAAGAACATCGTTCTGCTCTTCCAAAAGACCTCCACTCGCACCCGCTGCGCCTTCGAGGTCGGCGGCATGGATCTGGGCATGGGCGTCACCTATCTCGATCCGGGTTCGTCGCAGATGGGCAAGAAGGAGTCCATCGAGGACACCGCCCGCGTTCTCGGCCGCATGTATGACGGCATCGAGTTCCGCGGCTTTGCTCAGGACGACGTTGAGGAGCTCGCTGCTAAGTCCGGCGTGCCCGTGTGGAACGGCCTGACCACTGAGTGGCATCCCACACAGATGCTCGCCGACATCCTGACCGTCCAGGAGAACTTCAACTACGACATCAAGGGCAAGACCCTCGTCTTCATGGGCGACTGCAAGAACAACGTCGCTCGCTCCCTCATGGTCGTCTGCTCCAAGCTCGGCATGAACTTCGTGGCGTGCGGCCCCGAGGAGTGCATGCCCGCTGACGACGTCATCGAGGCCTGCAAGCCCATCGCCGAGGCTAACGGCTGCACCATCAAGCTGACCACCGACGTCAAGGACGGCGTCACCGGTGCCGACGTTATCTACACCGACGTGTGGGTCTCCATGGGCGAGCCTGACGAGGTCTGGGCCGAGCGCATCGCCCAGCTCACCCCGTATCGTGTCACCTCCGAGGTCATGGCTATGGCCAACCCGGGTGCCATCTTCCTGCACTGCCTGCCCAGCTTCCACGACACCAACACCACCATTGGCGCCGAGAAGTGCGAGCAGTTCGGCATCACCGAGCAGGAGGTCACCGACGAGGTCTTCGAGAGCCCCGCTTCCAAGGTCTTCGACGAGGCCGAGAACCGCATGCACACCATTAAGGCTGTCATGTACGCCACGCTCAAGTAAGAGCATCTAGCATCTCGCTCGGGGTGTATTGCTGCACACCCCGAGCGGTTTTATCTGGTAAAAATCTCGCATCAAGCGGCAGGCACGGCACGGAAGAGCCGCTTCGGGCGAGATCAGTAAATGATTTATGAAGGGGGGATGAGAACTATGACTGAGACCGCTAAGAAAAAGCGCGGTATGCCTTCATCGTTCACCATTCTTCTTGCTCTGCTGGCAATTGTTGCAGTGATTACCGTTATCGTCTCCGGCACGTCCGGCGGCGCGGTTACTGCCGCCCGTCTGAGCGATTTCTGCACCGCCCCGATCAAGGGCTTCGCTGACGCTCTGCCCGTCTGTCTCTTTGTTATGATCCTCGGCGGCTTCCTCGGCATGATGACCGAGACCGGCGCCCTGGACAACGGCATTGCCGTTCTGGTGCAGAAGCTTAAGGGCAACGAGATCATGCTCATTCCCGTGCTGATGCTCATCTTCTCCCTCGGTGGTACCACCTATGGTATGTGCGAGGAGACCGTTCCCTTCTACGCCCTGCTCGCCGCTACCATGATGGCCGCTGGCTTCGACCCTATGGTCGGTGCTGCCACCGTCCTGCTCGGCGCTGGCTGCGGCTGCCTGGGCTCCACGGTTAACCCGTTCGCCGTCGGCGCTGCCGTCGACGCTCTGACCGGCGTTGGCATTGAGGTCAACCAGTCCATCATCATCGGCCTCGGTGCCGTCCTGTGGATTGTTACCACTGCCATGTCCATCTTCTTCGTCATGAGCTATGCCAAGAAGGTCAAGGCTGACAAGGGTTCCACCATCCTGTCGATGCAGGAGCTCAAGGACGCCGAAGAGGCTCACGGCAAGGCTGCTTCCGAGGTTCACAAGGAGGTCAAGCTCACCGGTCGTCAGAAGGGTGTTCTGATCGCCTTTGCCTTCACCTTCGTCGTCATGATCGTCGGCTTCATCCCGCTGGCCGACCTCAACGAGGGCGTCGCCAACTTCTTTGACGCTGGCGCTGTCTACGATGCCGACGGTAACGCCGTCGTCCAGGGCTGGTCTGCCCTGATCACCGGCCTGCCCATTGGCCAGTGGTACTTCGACGAGGCTTCCACCTGGTTCTTCCTCATGGCTATCCTGATCGGTATCATCGGTGGCCTGTCCGAGAAGCAGATCGTTAACACCTTCATCACCGGCGCTGCCGACATGATGTCCGTTGTCCTCGTCATCGCTCTCGCCCGTGGTATCTCCGTCCTCATGGCTAACACCGGCCTCGATGTCTACGTCCTCGACGCTGCCGCTAAGGCCCTGGCTGGCCTGTCCGGCGTGATCTTCGCTCCCATGAGCTTCCTGGTCTACTTCGGCCTGTCCTTCCTGATCCCCTCGACCTCCGGTATGGCCACCGTCTCCATGCCCATCATGGGACCGCTGGCTGTTAAGCTCGGCTTCTCGCCCGAGGTCATGGTCATGATCTTCTCCGCCGCCATCGGTGTCGTGAACCTGTTCACCCCGACCTCCGGCGCCATCATGGGCGGTCTCGCCCTGGCCAAGATCGAGTGGACGACCTGGCTCAAGTTTGCCCTTAAGCTCATCGTCGCTCTCTCCGTCGTCTGCGCCATCATCCTGACCGTCGCCTGCGTGTTGCTCTAAGTACCCAACGGGTACCCCACGGAAACCTTGACGATCCTGTAAAGGATCACCTGGTCATCGTCTGTCCGGTGGGGTCAACCCACCGGTAGACTCCTACCTTTAGCCCCCTCTCGTTCCGTGCGCGGGAGGGGGCGCTCTTGTGTTCCGGCGTTTTACCAAACGCCGGAACCACTCGACGCTGCAAGCCCGCCAGAGCGGCAATCTGACGTTCAATCGTCGGGCATGGCCAAAAGGCCTATGCCCTCCTCTTTCACGTCACCTTGCTCGCTCTGGTGGGCTTTCGCTGACTTATGCTCAACCTGCGGCGCTGCCATTGTTGGCGCAGGGGGCGGCTTGCTCGCTCTGGTGCCTGTTCGCTGTCCGTTCTCTGCCCGCGACGTTTCTGCTGTTGGTGCAAAGGGGTCAGGTTACTTTGCGCCAAAAGGGGAAGTTGCGGTGGAATAGTTCCCGTTTGGCCGTCTTGAGGGGTTAAACAGGAGCTATTTCACCGCAACTTATCGATGGCGTGTTTGGTTGGTGCCTGTTGATGGCCTGGGCATCGGGGAGGGCAGGCTCCGTTATAATCGCCTAAGACATTAAATGGAAACGGGACGGGAGCCATACATGCGTCAGGGTTTCGACAACGCGAAGTATATCGAGCTGCAGGCCGCTCATATTAAGGAGCGCATCTCGCAGTTTGGCGGCAAGCTGTATTTGGAGTTTGGCGGCAAGCTGTTTGACGACTATCACGCGAGCCGCGTGCTGCCGGGTTTTGAGCCGGACAGCAAGTTTCGCATGCTCAAGAGCATAGCCGACGACGTCGAGGTCATCATCGCCATTAACGCGAACCACATCGAGAAGAACAAGGCTCGCGGTGACCTGGGCATTACCTATGACGAGGATGTGCTGCGCCTGGTTGACCTGTTCCGCGGCAACGGCTTTGCTGTCGCGGCCGTGGTCATCACCCAGTACGCCGGCCAGCCCGCTGCCGATGTGTTCCGCAACCGCCTGAACGCGCTCGGCATTCCCGCCAAGCTCCACTATCCCATCGAGGGCTATCCGCACGACGTCGACCTGATCGTGTCCGACGACGGCTATGGCAAGAACGAGTTTGTCGAGACCACCCGTCCGCTCGTCGTCGTGACGGCGCCCGGCCCTGGCTCGGGCAAGCTCGCCACTTGCCTCTCGCAGCTGTATCACGAGCATAAGCACGGTACCGCCGCCGGCTATGCCAAATTCGAGACCTTCCCGGTCTGGAATCTTCCTCTGACGCATCCGGTCAATATTGCCTACGAGGCCGCCACGGCTGACCTCGACGACGCCAATATCATCGATTCGTTCCACCTTGAGGCCTACAACAAGACCACGGTCAACTACAACCGCGACGTCGAGGCCTTCCCGGTAGTTCGTGCCCTGATGGAAAAGATCCTGGGCAAGAGCCCCTACCAGAGCCCTACGGACATGGGCGTCAATATGGTCGGCTTTGCCATCACCGATGACGATGCCTGCCGCGACGCTTCCAAGATGGAGATCGTCCGCCGCTACTTTACCGCGGTCGAAAATGTGCGCCGTACCGGCGTGGGCGATGAGCAAGTCGACCGTCTCAAGATTATTATGAAGAAAGCCGGCATCGATAAGAACTACTCACCGGCGCGCTCGGCGGCCCTCACCAGGGAACAGCTGACGGGTGGTCCCGTGGGCGCCATGGTCATGCCCGATGGCTCCGTGGTGACCGGTAAGACCTCCACGCGCCTGGGCGCCGCAAGTTCGCTCATTATGAACGCCCTCAAGCATGTCTCGGGCGTCGACCTTGAGCTCGAGGTCATTAGCGATGAGGCGATCGAGCCCATCAGCAAGCTCAAGACGCATTTCCTGGGCAGCAAAAACCCGCGCCTCCACACCGACGAGACGCTTATGGCTCTGTCGATCACCTCGGCCACGAGTGAGACGGCCGCTCGCGTCCTTTCGGGCCTGGAGCAGCTGCGCGGTTGCGATGCCTTCTTTAGCGTGATTATCTCGCCGACGGACGAGACGGTACTGCGCAAACTGGGTATCAACGTATGCTGCGAGCCCAAGTTTGAGCGCCGCGGTTTCTTCCATCGCTAAGTTTGAAGCACCGCGGTAATTACATTGCATTTTGGCCGTATCGGGTTAGCGCCCGGTACGGCTTTTTGATCAATAAAGCGTCTATTTCGGCGAAAAATAGCTGTTTACCTGCCTAGAAACAATTTGAGCGGTATACAATAACCGTAACTGTTTCATCCTTAGCGGGATGCCGCATGATGGATATTACCTGCCATCGTGAGGTGTGTCGGTCGCGCACGGCGCGTTAGATGCTCGTGCTCGGTTTGAGGAGGCTGCTATGGCGGGCAAGGGTCGTGCGAGTGTTAACGATATGAAGCGTGTCGAGGTACTGGTGTTGATGGAGATCGACCAGCAAACCGAAGACAATGGCGGGCCGTATGGTTTCTCGCGCAAAACGCTTGCCGAGCGCGTGGGGGTTTCGCCGTATCGTGCCCGCGCTGCAATCGATCGCTTGGATTCCGAAGGTATGATTGATGTCGTCTCGCGTTATAGCGACGACGGCGGTCAGCTTGCAAATGGCATTTGCCTCACCGAACGTGGTGAGTGGTATCTTGAGGGCGTCCGTACCGGTATGCTCGTTCAAGAAATGCTTGAGGACGAGGTTGCTGATCGATAGCAGCATGTAACCCTTGCCATAGCGACGCCGCCTGGGAAACCGGGCGGCGTTTTGTTTCAAGATTGAGAAATGCAATCGCACGCGAGAAAAATTGCGGACGGTCCGCGGCGCGAGTATTACAATGAAGACCCGTAAGATGTGGATAAACAACTTCTACGGGAAGCGCAGGTAACTCAATATGACCAAGCATGTGTTCGTAACCGGTGGCGTGGTTTCGTCCCTGGGCAAGGGTATCACCGCGGCCTCGCTGGGCCGTCTGCTCAAGTCGCGTGGCTACAAAGTAACGATGCAGAAGGCCGACCCGTATCTGAACGTCGACCCCGGTACCATGAGCCCGTTCCAGCATGGTGAGGTCTTTGTAACCGAGGACGGTTACGAGTCCGACCTGGACCTGGGTCATTACGAGCGCTTTATTGATGAGAACCTGACCCGCGATTCCAACTTTACGACCGGTGCCATCTACAAAAGCCTCATCGCCCGCGAGCGTCGCGGCGACTTTTTGGGCGGTACCGTGCAGGTGATTCCTCACGTCACCAATGCCATTAAGGACAAGTTCCGCCGCATTGAGGAGCAGACCGGCTCCGATGTAGTCATCACCGAGCTGGGCGGCACGATCGGTGACATCGAGTCCCAACCGTTTGTCGAGGCCATCCGTCAGTACCGCAAGGAGGCCGGCCCCGAGAACGTCTGCTACATCCACGTGTCGCTCGTTCCCTATATCGCCGCCGCCCACGAGGTCAAGACCAAGCCCACGCAGCATTCCGTCAAGGAGCTCCGCAGCTTTGGCATCCAGCCCGATATTATCGTGCTGCGCTCCGACCACCATATCGATGACGCTATCCGCGGAAAGATCGCAAGCTTCTGCGACGTCGACACCGATTGCGTCTTTACCAACGAGGACTGCGCGAGTATTTACGATGTTCCGCAGCTGCTTGCCGAGCAGGACTTTGACCTGCGCATTTGCGAGCGCCTGGGTCTGGACCCGCGTGAGCGCGACATGAGCGAGTGGAACGAGTTCCTGCGCAAACAGAATCACGCCAACCATCACGCCGACAAGGTGAAGATCGCCGTCGTTGGCAAGTACACGCAGCTGCCCGATGCGTACCTGTCGGTTATCGAGGCCCTGCACCATGCGGGCGTCTTCTACGATCGCCATGTGGACGTCCAGCTGGTCGACGGCGAGAGCCTCGACGAGCAGAATGTCTCCGAAGTTCTGGGCGACGCTTCGGGCATCCTGGTCCCCGGCGGCTTTGGCAAGCGCGCCCTGGAGGGCAAGATCCTCGCGGCCGAGTTTGCCCGCGAGCACAAGATTCCGTATCTGGGCATTTGCCTGGGTATGCAGGTGGCCGTGTGCGAGTTCGCACGCAACGTCGTCGGCCTTGCCGGCGCCAGCTCCTCCGAGTTCGACCCGGACGGTCCGTTTAGCGTCATCGATCTGATGAGCTCGCAGGAGGATGTGACCGAGAAGGGCGGCACCATGCGTCTGGGCGCCTATCCGTGCAAGCTCGCCGCCGATACCCTCGCTCGCGAGGCATATGGCGAGGATCTCGTCTACGAGCGTCACCGTCACCGCTTTGAATTTAACAACGCCTTCCGCGACCAGCTCGAGGACGCCGGCTTGGTTATCTCTGGCCTCTCGCCCGACGAGCGCCTGGTCGAGATGGTCGAGCTGCCGCGCGACGTGCATCCGTGGTATGTGGCAACCCAGGCTCACCCCGAGTTCAAGAGCCGTCCGACCAACCCGCAGCCGCTGTTCCGAGAGTTCGTGCGTGCCTCGATCGGTCAGCACGAGGGTGTCGATCGCCTACAGGTGACGCCCATGAACCTCGCTACGGACTAAGGGTGCCGGCGAACAAAGAACATACCGAAGCTACTCCCTCGTCGCTCGCCGTGGCGGCGGGGGAGTATCTCGATTACCTCGCGGTCGAGCGGGGTTTGGCGCGCAACACGATTGCGGCCTATCGTCGTGACCTGACGACGTACTGCGCCTATCTGGAGCGAGCGGGCATCATGTCTTTTGATGAGGTGACTCGTCGGGTCGTGGAGGGCTTTGTTGCCGACCGTCGCGATGGGGGCTATTCCGATGCCTCGGTGGAGCGTGCGCTTGCGGCCGTGAAGGGCCTGCATGCCTTTTTGGTGCGCGATGGGGCTGTGGCCCAAAATCCAACGGCGGCGTTGCGCCTGCCTAAAAAGGCTGAGCGTTTGCCGGAGTATCTATCGGTGGAGGATGTCTCGGCGCTGCTCGATCAAGACTTCCCCGAGGGCGAGATGGGCTTGCGCGACCATGCCATCTTGGAAGTGCTCTACGGATGTGGTTTGCGTGTGAGCGAGTTGGTGGGGCTCGATGTTGGCGATATCCATATCGACGATGGCTTTGTGCTCGTTCGCGGTAAGGGCTCAAAGGAACGCCTGTCCCCGCTGGTGGGAAGCGCGGCGCGAGCTCTGACGCTCTATTTAACTGAGGGGCGTTCTCGCTTGGCGGCCCATGCCCACGGAACCGAGACCTCGGCGGTCTTTTTAAATAAGAACGGCCGCCGTCTGTCGCGCCAGGGCATCCATGCCATCTGTGAGCGCTACGGGCGCCAGGTGGGGCTGGTGGGACTCCATCCCCATACGCTGCGTCACTCCTTTGCCACCCATATGCTTGCGGGCGGTGCAGACCTCCGTGTGCTACAGGAGATCTTGGGACATGCCGATATATCGACCACGCAGGTCTACACGCATGTCGATCGTACGCAACTGACCGAGGTCTATCTGGCGGCGCACCCGCTGGCACATCGTTAACACATCGCTGGCCTGCATATCTATAGGTATTTGGGGACGGGCCCCAGATTGCCGCGGCGTGCTTTTGCGCGCGCATGGGCAATCTGGGGCCCGTCCCATTTTTTGCCACTTGTCGTCGCGGTGGTGGGCCGCATGTGCCTTGGGTGGGGGAGTTTGGGGGCGATGTGAACGGCATGTAAAGGGACGCAAAAATCGCCTCAAGGTCAACTTGAAGGTTGAGGTTGAAAGGCGGGGTGCCACAGGTGGCATCCCGCCGTTGCTGTAAACACAACATATTGTGTTTTCGAACATATGATTGGGGGTGTTTTGCAATATATGGTGGGTGGAGTGGTGGGGCGGGGT
>JBPGZF010000041.1:0-16167 GCA_052033095.1 Collinsella sp. | reverse complement strand
GCTCTGGTAAGGCTGGGCTCACGTTCGAGGTAACCAACACTGCCATGGACGAGCAGCGAATGAACGCCACGAGCACCAATGCCGGCGGCTGGGAGAAATCGGAGATCCGCGGCCGCCTCAATTCCGGTGACCTCTGGTCGCTCCTACCGATCGAACTCCAGTCCAAGGCGAAGGCCGTCACGAAGATGACCGATAACAAGGGTGGTGGCAGTGCCAGCGCCCCATCGGCCACGACCGATAAAGTCTTCCTGCTCTCGATGACCGAGATCTACGGAGACCGCCAGACCGACGGTACCCAGTACGAGTACTACAAATCCAAGGGCGTGACGTACTCGAACCATTCAGGGGTGTCGTCGAGCTTTTATCACTGGACGCGCTCCGTGGATCCGAGCGGCTCCGCGTACTTCCGCTGTATCTATAGCAACGGTAACTATAACGACTACGGCGCGACGTACTCGTATTGCATATGCCTCGCCTGGTGTTTTTAACCTGTCTTCTAGCTTGTCTTCTAGTTTGTCTTCTAGTTTGTCTAGTGAAAGGCCCGTGCAATCCTGCGCGGGCCTTTCTTTTGGCGATTACTTGAACAATTTGAGGTTCATGGTACAAAGTAGTCGGTTCGAGGAAAAAGGGGTCGTACTGCGCCTCTCAGAGCGCCTGCCGCACTTCACCTCTATTACCTCTGCGGCGCCCTCGTATAGGGCCCATCCCGCTTGCCGTTTCGTTGCAACCGCTCACTTGTCCACCGGTCAAGTGAACTACTGGAATAAATACAGCGACACGCTTGTCCGTTACAGTCGCTATATCTGTGTAAATCGCCGCGATAAATACAGCCCGTACTCGGCTGTATACCAGCTACGCGTATGTAGATTCATATCGCGTTAATAAATCGGCTCAAGCGCGTGCAAAACGCGCAAGTAGCCGCAAAAGTCGATTATCTTGCAGGTAGATTTTTAGCACCCTGTTGCTTAATCAAAATTAAGCAATTGCTTAAAACAAAAAAGGTCAGGCACTAGGTGCCTGACCTGCAAACTTCTGGTCGGGACGACTGGATTCGAACCAGCGACCCCTTGACCCCCAGTCAAGTGCGCTACCAAGCTGCGCCACGTCCCGAAGCTTTTGTTTGTTGCTCTGCTCTCGCTCGCAACAGGGAGTATATTAACCAGAAACTTTGCCCTTGTGCAAGAACTTTTTTAAATATTTTGAAGCAAGTCCAAAATTGTATCTGCAAGCTGGGGTTTTGTTAGTACGGGAAGTTCTTGCGTACCCGCTTTGCTCACGATCCAGGCCTTGTTGGTATCGGTTCCGAAGCCTGAATCAGCGCGCGAGACATCGTTGGCGATGATCGCATCGCAACCCTTACGGGCAAGTTTGCGCTGTGCGTACTCCACGACGTTATCGGTCTCGGCCGCAAAGCCGATTACGCGCCGCACTCCCTTTTGACGCGAAAGCTCGGCCAAGATGTCAACGGTCTCGACCAGTTCAATGCGATCCAAACGCTCGTTGGACTTTTTGAGTTTATGGTCGGCTGGAGCGGCGGGTGTGTAGTCAGCGACGGCAGCCGCACAAATGGCCGCATCGGCCGTCTGAAAGGCGCTCAGAGCCGCCTGCAGCATCTCTGTGGCGGTTTGCACACGCACGCACTCCACGCCGCGGGGAACATCAAGCGATGTCGGTCCCAGCACAAGCGTGACCTCGGCACCGCGGCGAGTGGCCTCCCCCGCCAGGGCGATGCCCATCTTGCCCGACGACCGGTTGCCAATAAAGCGCACGGGATCGATCGGCTCGTGCGTGGGGCCGGCGGTAATCACGATGCGCTTACCTGCCAGGTCCTGAGGCGCGGGGTTGAGCACCTCGCAGACAGCCTCGACGATGTCCTCGGGCTCGCTCATACGTCCCGTGTCCACGTCGCCGCAGGCAAGGTAGCCGCTGCCGGGTCCCACCACATGGACACCGCGCTCGCGCAGCGTGGACATGTTGGCCTGTGTCGCCGGCGCCTTCCACATGCCGTTGTTCATAGCGGGTGCGATCACGATGGGTCGCGGCGTCGCAAGTAGCGTGGTGGAGATGAGGTCGTCGGCGATGCCGTTGGCCATCTTGGCGATGATATTGGCCGTCGCGGGCGCCACGACCACCAGATCGGGCTCTTGCGCCAGCGAAATGTGGTGGATGGGGTCGGAGGGGTCGTCGAACAGGCCTACGGCGACGGGCTCGTTGGTGAGCGCACGGAAGGTGAGCGGGCCGACAAACTCGGTGGCATGCTCGCTCATAACGACCTTGACGCGCGCGCCGCGCTTTTGGAGCTGGCGCACGATATTGCACGACTTATAGGCGGCGATCCCGCCGGTAATGCCCAGCAGGATCGTTTTTCCCTCAAGTTGCATTGAATTGTTGGATGCCGCCGTCATCGCTAGGCTTCCTTGCTCGGGAGTACCAGGAGGCGGTGGCAGTACGGGCAGTGCGTAATCTCGCTGCCGTCGTGGTTGAGGTCGCTCATGGACGATGCCTGCAGCGCGGTGTGGCAGACCGTGGGAATGTTGCCCTGGATGGTCTCGACGGCCAGGCCGCGGAACTGCTTCAGCAGACGCTCGTAGTCGGTGAGCACGTCGGTCGGCAGCGTGGCGGCAAGCGCGGTGCGCTCCTTGGTGGCGGCATCAATCTGGGCCTGGAGGTCGGCGGCCTTGGCGCGGGCGGCCTTGGTATCGGCCTTCACGCCCTCCTCGAACTTGGCGATGATGGCCTGCGCGCGAGCCTCGCGGTCGAGCGCCTCCTTGTGGGCGACGACGACGTCCTTGCGGGTGTGCTCGATCTTGTCCAGACGCTTGGCCAGGGTGGCGAGCTCGTTCTCTAGGTCCTGAACCTCGCGGTAGTCGGAGCCGTCGACATGGCGCTTCTTGGCAGCCTCGATGGCGTTGTTGGTCTGAATCTCGGTGGTGTTGAGATCGTCGAGCTCAATGTCCAGATCCTTGCGCTGGGCGTAGAGCTTGGTCATCTCGGACTTGAGCTTCACATAGGTCTTGCGCTTTGAAGCGAGCTCCTTGAGCTCCGGCATATTGGCAAGTTCGCTCTTGTTGCGGGCGAGCTCCAAATCGATCTGTTGCAGCTTGAGTAGCGTAGCGCCGGCGCTCATAAGTTCTCTCCTTTTGTCACAGTCCACCATTGGCAAGGGTTCAGTATTTTAATCGCATGACGGGGGTTGACCCCGGCGTCAACTGCAGAGTTCATCAATATATCAACGAACGGTTCCTCAGAGCGGTCGTGACCGAGCAAGATCACCGGCAGCCCGCGCAAGGCAAGGTCTTGCGCCACGTGGTAGCCCGCCTCGCCCGTCACGACAACATCTGCGCCCGCGGCGATAGCAAGCTCTCCAAAGTCGCCCAGGGAGCCGCCCAAAATGGCGACGGTTCGGCACGGGTGCTCGGCTTCACCCCATACGCGCGGGTTGCTGCCGAAGGCCGTGGCAGCACGGGCGGCAAGATCGCGCATCGAGCACGGGTCGTTGAGCGTTGCAAGCGCGCCCAGGCCGGTGGTCTCGGGGTCGTCCACGTGCTCCAGTGAGCACATGGGTGCGGCACCCAGCAGCTCGCTCAGGCAGATGCGGGCTTCGTGCGAGCGGTCCAGGTTGGTGTGGAGCGAGATAATGCTCACCCCGCAGCGGGCAGCTTCGTAGAGGGCCGCGCTGCACTGGGGTCGTGTGGCATCCGCCGGGCAAAAGGCCTCGGGTGCCTTGATGTATATGGGATGATGCGTCAGCAGCACGTTGGCGCTTGCTTCTTGGGCGCGGCGAACATTAGCCTCGGTCGCATCGAGTGCGCAGGCAACGCCGACGATCTCCGCGGCCGGATCGCCAACGGAGAGTCCTACGTGATCCCAGCCCTCGGCGTCCGCCTTGGGATAGCGTGCCAGCAGCGCGCGCTCAAGCTCGGCGACGATCATGCGGCGCCTACGATCGAGAGTAGCGTCTGGGCAAATTCGTCCAGATCGCCCGGATTCACGCGGTCATCAAAGGAAATGCGCAGTGCGCCCAATGCCTGCTCGCGACCGATGCCCATCGCGCTCAAAACGTGGCTGGGGTCCATACTGCCGCTCGAGCATGCCGAGCCTGCCGATACCTCAAAGCCGGCAGCGTCGAGCTTGATGATGAGCTCCTCGGAGTCCATGCCGTCAATGTAGATCGATACCATGCCGGGCAGACGGTCGGCATGCGCATAGTCGCCCATCGTGGCGTGAATGCGCGGATGGGCCGTAAGCGTGGCGTAGAGCTTGTCGGAAAGGGCTTGCAGCTTCTCGCGTTCCTCGGCCACATGGGGCGTCAGCGTGCGGGCGGCAGCGGCAAAGGCGAGCTGCGTGCGCAGGTCCTGCGTGCCGGCACGTCGTCCGGCTTCCTGTCCACCGCCAAAGATTCGGGGGCGCAGCGGCGTGCGGTTCTTAAGGTAGAGCGCGCCGGATGCCACAGGGCCGCCGATCTTATGCGCGGCAACGGACATGGCATCGACGCCCAGCTCGGTGACATCGAGCGGAATATGCAGATAGCCCTGGATGGCATCGGTGTGGAAAAGGGCGCCCACGGTATGCGCGGCCGCGGCAAGCTCGCGGATGGGCTGCACCACGCCGGTCTCGTTGTTGGCAACCATGATGCTCACGAGCGCCACGTCGTCGCCTAGTAGCTCGACAAGCGCGGCAGGCTCAATGTAGCCCGCGCGGCAAGGTGTCGCCAGGTCGACGGTAAAACCGGCGGCACGCAGCAGCGGCAGGTTGTCCAGAATCGAATCGTGCTCGATGGCAGATACGATCACGCGGTTACGCTTGCGATCGCGCTGACGGGCGCCCTCGGCAAGACCGAGCAGCGCCAGCTGGTTTGCCTCGGTGCCGCCGTTGGTCAGGATTATCTCTGATGGGCGGACGCGCGCGCCAAAGCTGCGGGCAATCTCTCGACGCGCCACTTCCAGGCGTGCAGCGGCCTTGCGGCCGAGCGAATGCAGCGAGTTGGGGTTGACGCCGGCAAGCTCGCTGTCGTCGTACTCGCGCTGCGCAAGGAGCGCCTCGGCGCGCATGGGCGTCGAGGCGGCATAGTCAAGATTAACGGGTATGCGGTTTTGACCTGCGGTCATAAGGGTTTATGCCTCCTGTGCGGCCTCGTTGCCCAGCTTCTGCAGCAGCGCAACCTCGGCAGCGGGATCTTCGGACTTAAATACGGCGGAGCCGGCCACTAGGACATCGGCACCGGCCTTGACGACCTCGGCGATGTTTTTGGAAGAGATGCCGCCGTCGACCTCGATCATGGGCGACACGCCGTGGCGCTCGCACATGGCTTTGAGCTCGTGGAGCTTGGCGATGGTGCCCGGGATAAAGCTCTGGCCGCCAAAGCCGGGGTTCACGCTCATCAGCAGCACCATATCGACGACGTCGATGATGCTCTCGAGCACGCACACGGGGGTGGCGGGGTTGAGCACCACACCGGCCTTGACGCCGCGCTGCTGAAGATGCGTGAGCGTGCGGTGCAGGTGCGTGGAGGCCTCATAGTGCACGGTGATCATGTCGGCACCGGCGTCGGCGTACCAATCGACCGTCTCATCGGGGTTCGATACCATCAGGTGCGCGTCGACCGGCACGTCGGTGGAGCGCTTGACGGCCTTGAGGATGTCAACGCCAAAGGTGAGGTTGCCGGTAAAGTGACCGTCCATAACGTCGAAGTGCACGTAGTCGGCACCGGCGATCTTGTCGAGCTCGCCCCTGAGGTTGGCCATGTCGGCCGAAAGGACGGACGGAGCGATTTTAATGGAACCCATGGTAGAAGCCTTTCTGCGCTAGTCGGTGAGTCCGTAGAACTCTTGAGAAGGGACGCGGTCGGTAAGAATCTCGAGCGCCCTATCCAAAGTAACACCGTTGTAGAGCGTTTGCTCCACGGCAAAGGTGAGCGGAATGTCTACGCCCAGTGAACGGGCAAGCTCGCTGACGCTGCGGGCCGCGACGGCGCCCTCAACCACCATATGCGTGCGCTCCTGATACTCGTCGAGCGACACACCGTGGGCAAACTCGTAGCCAAAGGTGCGGTTGCGCGAATGTTCCGAGGTGCAGGTGGCAATGAGGTCGCCCATGCCGGCAAGTCCCATGCAGGTCATAGCTTGACCGCCGCGGGCGTGCACCAGACGGCTGATCTCGGCCAGGCCGCGCGTCATGATGAGGGCAAGCGTATTGTCGCCCGCGCCCGAGCCGGCGGAGATGCCGCACACGATGGCGATGACATTTTTCATGGCGCCGCAGACCTCGACACCCGTCATGTCCTGCGACAGATAGATGCGAAAAGCCGTGGACAGGAGCAGGTCCTTGAAGGTCTCCCCCACCTGCTGGTCCTCGCTGGCGATGACGGCGGCCGAAAGCCCGCCACGGCAGATTTCCTCGGCATGGTTGGGGCCCGAAAGCGCCGCCACACGCGTCTCGTTGCCGATCTCGCTGGCGATGACCTCGCTCATGAGCAGGCCGGATTCGGGCTCAATACCCTTGGTGAGGCAGAGTGTCGGGGTGTCGGCGGCGATGAAGGGTGCTGCCTGATGGCATACGCTGCGCAGGTGTGTGGAGGGCACGGCAAAGATGATCGCGTCGGCACCGTTGAGCGCCTGGGCGAGCTCAGTCGTTGCTACCACATTGTCCGGTAGCTCGTATCCCACCAGATAGCGCGGGTTGCGGTGCTCGCCGTTGATGCCGGCGGCCGTCTGCTCGCTATGGGCCCACATGGTCACGCGCTCGGCTCGCGCGGCGGCAAGGCCGGCGACGGCGGTTCCCCAGGAGCCAGAGCCAATCAGCGCAACATTCATGACTCTCTCCTACTTATCGTCGGGCTCGGTGACGCGCTTGGTAAACGAGAGCTTGGACTCCTTACCGCACGTGAGCTTTTTGATGTTCGCGCGATGGGCCCACACCACGGTGATGCCGATCATCGCCATGCAAAACTTGAGACCTAGGCTGCTGTACGGAAAGACCGCACAAGCGGCGATGGGAAGGCCGATGGCGGCGGCAAGCGAGCCCACCGACACGTACTTGGTAATGGTGACGGCTACGATAAACATGCCCAGCAGCGACAGGCCAATGGGCCAGTACCAGGCAAGGATAACGCCCAGACCGACCGCGATGCCCTTGCCGCCGTGGAAGTTGAGGTAGGGCGAGAAGATGTGGCCCCATACCGCTGCCAGGCAGATGACACCGAGCATCCAGTCGCCGGGGGCTCCAGGCGCCATGATGTTCGGCGGAAAACCATAGCCTAGATCGGCGATGAGCGGGCGGGCGATAAGGACGCAGATGGCGCCCTTAAGGCAGTCAAGCAGCAGCGTGAGTGCAGCGACCTTGGGGCCGGCCACGCGCAGCGCATTGGTGGTGCCGATGTTGCCGGAGCCCGCCTTGCGAATGTCCGTGTGGTTGAACACGCGGCCCAGGATCAGGCCAAACGGAATCGCTCCGATAAAGAACGAGACCACGGCGCAGATGGCGGTCAGCAGAATCGGATTATGCATCCTTTTGCTCCTTCTTCCTAAAGAAGAGTCGAATGGGCGTGCCGGCAAAATCGAAGGTCGAGCGCATGCGGTTCTCCACGTAGCGCTGGTAGGTGTCGTTGACCAGGTCGCTGTGGTTGACGAAGAACGTAAACGTCGGCGGGTTGATGCCCGTCTGAGTCACGTAGTGCATGCGCAGGCGGCGCTTGCCGTCCACCACGGTGTGGCCGAACTCGCGCAGGTCGGTGAGGAAGGTGTTGAGGCGCGAGGTAGTGATCTTCTGCGAGCGCGTCTTTTCGGCGGCGTCGACCATCGCCCAGATCTTCTCGACGCTGCGGCCAGTGAGGGCAGAGATGCGCAGGTACTGGGCCCAGGGAGCCATAACGCCCAGACGGCGGTCGACGGTCTCCATGCAGGCCTCGCGCTTGCGGTCGTCGTCGAGCAGGTCCCACTTGTTGAGCAGCACGACGATGGCGCAGCCGCGCTCGATGGCCAAGCCCATGACCTTCTGGTCCTGCTCGGTAACGCCCACGGAGGCGTCGACGACGAGCAGCGCCACGTCGGCGCGATCGATGGCGCGCAGGCCGCGGACCATGGAGTAGTACTCGATATTCTCGTACACGGTGCTCTTCTTGCGAATACCAGCGGTGTCAACCATGCGGTAGTGCTTGCCGTTGCGCTCGACGACCGTGTCGATGGCGTCGCGCGTGGTGCCGGCGATGTTCGAGACGATGGAGCGGTCGGCGCCCAGGATGCGGTTGAACAGCGACGACTTGCCGGCATTGGGGCGGCCGATGATGGCGACGTTCAGGGCGTCGGGGAACTCATCGGCGACCTCGTCCTCTTCCTCCGGAAGCAGGGCCACGATATCGTCGAGCAGGTCGCCCGTGCCGTGGCCATGCAGGGCCGAGAGGGGCGTGGGCTCACCGACGCCGAGCGAATAGAACTCCCAGATGCTGTCGTTTTCGCGATCGGGGTTGTCGAGCTTGTTCACCAGTAGAAAGACCGGCTTGTCGCAGCGCTTGAGCATGCGGGCGACCGACTCGTCCTCCTCGGTGACGCCGGTGCGGCCGTCGACCACAAACAGGATGACGGCGGCTTCCTCGGCGGCGGCGAGGGCCTGGTCGCGGATGGACGTGGCAAAGACGTCATCGCTCTTGAGCGGCTCGATGCCGCCCGTGTCGACAATGGTGAACTCGCGGCCGTTCCAATCGGCCGTGTGGTATGAGCGATCGCGCGTGACGCCGCGGGACTCATGGACGATGGCGTCCGAGGTTTGGGCCAGGCGGTTAACGAGCGTGGACTTGCCCACGTTGGGGCGTCCGACGACGGCGACGATAGGTTTCATCTGCTCTCCTTTAATGGATAGGGTCAGCGGAAGTGTTAGAGTCTGCGGGCACAATGCCAAGGATGCGCTCCAGGGTATCGAGCAGCTCATGCGGCATGGTCGACACCACATGAACCTCGGCGCCGCGACTGGTAAGGCTTGCGAGTAAATCGTCACGATGATACTCGTCAAGCGTCATGCCGTCAGCATTGAACATGAGCTTAGGCACAAAGAGCATAACCCCCGACAGATCTTGGGGCAGCTGCTCCAGAATGTCACACGCGACGATGAGGCCGGTCACGTCCACGTTGCCGCCAAAGTAGCGATTCTTGATGGCTGTGACGGTGCCGGCGAGACCATACGGCGACTCCACAAAGCGCGCCACGGTGTCGCGCGCGCTGGCGCCGGAGAGGCACAGAAGGCGCTGGTTGCGCTCGGCGATGCCAGCGCGGACGCGGGCCAGACGCTCGGCGTCGGCGGCAAGCACGTCGTCGGTCTCGTCCAGATACGAGCGGATCATGCCGATGCCGTCGTAGTACTGCGGGTAACCGTCGTAAAAGTCTGCCTCGGGAGGATCGATGCCGGCGTCCAGATAGAACTCGTCGCTCATCTGGAAGGTGTGGCGGCCAAAGCGTTCGTAGGCACGATCCTGGTAGGGACGGATCATGGCAATGGTCTCGCGCGCCAGTTCGGGCTTGTCGCTGTATGACCAGCTAAAGCGGTTTTGGTGTTTGGTAAAACCGAGCGGCACAATGCCCAGGCTTGTGATTTGCTCATGCTCCTCGCAAAAGCGCAGGGTCTTTTCCAGCTCCTCGCCGTCGTTCATGCCGGGGCACAACACGATCTGCGCGTGAATCTCGATGCCGGCGGCCATGATGGTCTCGAGTACATCCATGCCTCGCTGGGCGTTACGGCCCATCATACGACGGCGGACGTCGGGGCTCACGGCGTGGACCGACACGTTCATGGGACTCATGTTGCGCTGGATGACGTTTTGCACGTCCTCGTCGGTGAGGTTCGTAAGCGTGACAAAGTTGCCTTGCAAAAAGCTTAGGCGATAGTCGTCGTCGCGAATATAGAGCGTGGAGCGGCCGCCCTTGGGGAGCATGGTCATAAAGCAGAACACGCAGGCGTTGACGCAGGTACGCATGCCGTCGAAGATGGGGCCATCGAACTCCAAACCCCAATCCTCGCCGGGAAAGCGGTCGAGCTCGACGGGGGTGACGGTGCCGTCGCGCGGGTCGAATACCTCCAGCTCGACGGTATCATCGTCGGCCTCCCAGAGCCACACGATCATGTCGGTGAGCGCCTCGCCGTTGACCGTGAGCACGCGCATGCCCGGCTCGATACCCACATCCCACGCGGGCGATTCGGGACGCACGTTCTTTACGAGCGCGCCCTCACCCGGCTCGGGGTCGCGGCTGCGCCCGTAATCGGCCACCTCGGCGGCGTATGCGGGTACGGTCTGGTCCATGGTTAGCGGCAAAGCTCCTTGATGCGCGTGACAGCGCGCTCGATGTGTTCTTGCGGGGTGGAGGCTCCGGCGGTGATGCCAATGTGGTGAGCGTCGGTAAACCACGCGGCCTGGAGCTCAGAAGCTTCCTCGATGTGATGCGTGCGCCCGCAGGCGTCTGCGCAAATCTGCGCCAGGCGGCGGGTGTTGCCCGAGTTCTTGCCGCCCACGACGACCATGCAGTCGCAGCGGTTGGCAAGTGTGGCTGCTGCCTGTTGACGCTCGCTCGTGGCGGCGCAGATGGTGTTGATCACACGCAGCTCCTGCACGCGCGGGGTGATAGCGGCCACGACCTCGGCGAGGTTCTGCGCGGTCTGGGTGGTCTGTACGACGAGGCCCACCTTGCCCTTGAGCGGCAGGGCATCGGCGTCGGCGGCACAGCTCACGACCTGCGCGTCATTACCGGCGTGGCCCAGGATGCCCTCGACCTCGGGGTGGCCCGGCTCGCCCACGACGATCACGCGGTAGCCTTCGCGTACCAGGCGCTCGGCGGCCACGTGGACCTTCTTGACGTAAGGGCAGGTGGCGTCGACGACGTTAAGGCCACGCTCGCGAGCGGCATCGATCACCTGCGGCACCACGCCGTGGGCGCGGATGATCACGGTGCCCGACGTGGCGTCGTCCAAGGTCTCTGCTAGGCTAACGCCTGCCTCGGCAAGCTCGCGCACCACGATGGGGTTATGGATGAGCGGCCCCAAGGTGTGGACCTGAGTGCACTCCCCTGCCTGCGGCGCGGCGGCCAGCGCCATATCGAGCGCACGCTGCACGCCGTAGCAGGTGCCGGCGTGGGCTGCAATCTCGATGGTGGGCGCGCCGTCCTGGTCGGATGCACTCGCGGTGGTGTTCGTCACGTTCTCGCTCATGGCTAGAACCTGCCCGGATGCTCGGCGCACAAATCGTCGCGCATCTTATAGACACGGCCCATTGCCTCGGACTCAAACCAGGCCAGGCGCTCCGTGCGCTTAAGCCCGGCCGGCGCGTCCGAAAGCGAGACGGCCTTGCCGGCACGAATCCAGCACTTCTTGGGACGCATGAGCTTTTTGCCCGCGGGCGTGATGTCGGACCAGCCGCAGATGGCGAGCGGGTTGACGGGCGCCTTGCCCATCTGAGCGATGAGCGCAAAGCCGCCGTGGACCTCGGGCTTGATCTCGCGCGAGCGGATGCGCGTGCCCTCGGGGAAGATCAGGACGTCCTCGCCGCGCTGCAGCGCATGCTGGGCGGCGCGCAGGCACTTCATATCGGCAGTACCGCGCTCCACGGGGATGCCGCCAACGCGGCTAAAAGCCCAGCGCACAATCTTGCTCTTGGCGAACTCGGACTTAAAGATAGGGCGAGTGCGGCGGCCGCCAAAGAACAGCGCCGTCTCCACGGCCAGCAGCTCGGCCATCGAGGTGTGGTTGCAGATGACCACGCTGCCGCGGCCGTCCTGGCGCTCAAACAGCAGATCGGCATCTTCGACCTTCCAACGCCACATGAGCTTGGAGAAGGCCCAAAGGATGGCCATGACTACGACGACGGTACCGCGGATGAGCGCCGGGAACTCGGCGTAGGGGGCGTTGTAATAGTCCTCGGGCGTCTGCTTAAACAGGCGCATGGGCTACCTCCTTTGGTTGATGAGGCCCTCGATAATGCGGACGACCTCGTCGATGGTATGGGCGGTGGAGTCGACGTGCACGGCGTCCTCGGCGGGGATGAGCGGGGCGACCTCGCGGCTGCTGTCGAGCTTGTCGCGCTGCTTAAGGGCGTCGAGAGTCTCGTCGACCTCGGCCTCGAGTTGCGCGGGCGTGAGCGGCTGAGCGTCGTTTTGGTGGCGCTGCAGCACGCGGCGGCGGGCGCGCTCGCGCGGGTCGGCGGTCAGGAAGACCTTGACCTGCGCGTTAGGGAACACGACGGTTCCGATGTCGCGACCCTCGGCCACGATATCGCGGTCCTCGGCGGCGCGGCGCTGGTGAATGAGCATGGCGGCGCGCACGCCCGGGTAGGCCGAGACCTTGGACACGTTGGCGTCGACCTGCGGGGTACGAATGGCGGCCGAAGCGTCCTGGCCGTCAATGGTCAGGCGCGTATCCTCGCCGGTGCCGTTGGTAAAGCGAATCTCGATCTGCTCAGCGAGGGCGTCGATGGCCGCCTCGTCGTCCAGATCGATGCCGCGGTCGAGCGCGGCGAAGGTGACGGCGCGATACATGGCGCCCGTGTCGAGCTTGTTAAAGCCCAGCTGGCGGGCGATCTCCTTGGCGATGGTGGATTTGCCGGAACCGGCGGGGCCGTCGATGGCAACGATCATGCAATGCTTCCTTTCGATGGTTGACGTGCTGGTATGGTTCGCGGGGGCAGGGGCGCGGCGGGTTGCCTAGCCTGTGTAGCGCTCGCGGTAGGTGTTGCGCTTGGGTGCGGAGCCGTGGCTGCCGTGGTGACGCGTGCGGCTGGCGGGCGTGTCTTGGGGCTTGCCGCCGTTGCGCTTGGCGCTCGCCTGCTTGGGCGGGATGCCGCCGGCCTTGAGGATCTGTACCTCGCGGTCGGTGAGCTCGCGCCACGAGCCCTTGGCCACGCCCTCGAGCTCAAGGCCGGCAAAGTTGCAGCGATGCAGGCGGATTACCGGATGGTGAATCTTGCTCAGCATGCGCTTGACCTGGTTTTTGCGCCCCTCGCGGATGATGACCTCCACGGCGGTGGAACCGGGCTTTACGCCTTGCGGAGCCACGGCCTCTGCCTCGCGCGCGTTGATGACGCGGCAGATCGCCGGCTGGCACAGGCCGTCGTCGAGTTCGATGCCGCGGCGGAGTGGTTCTAAGTCGCGATCGGTCAGGTGGCCGTCCACGAGCGCCTGGTAGGTCTTATAGACATGCTTGCTGGGGTGCAGCAGATCCTGCGACAGGTCGCCGTCGGTGGTAAAGAGCAAAAGGCCCGTGGTGTCGCGGTCCAGGCGGCCCACCGGGAAAAGTCCTGGAAAGCGGTCGCGGGGGACCAGGTCGGCCACGCAAGGGCGCTCCTGCGGGTCGCTCATGGTGGTGAGGTAGCCGGTCGGCTTGTAGAGCATCAGGTACACGGCGCCCTGGTTGAGCTTGACGGGCATGCCGTCGACCTCGATATGGTCGCGGTCGACGTCAACCTTGGTGCCCAGCTCGGTCGCGACCTCGCCGTTGACGGTCACGCGGCCGGCGGTCATCAGGTCCTCCGAACCACGGCGGCTCGCCACGCCCGCGCGCGCCAAAAAGCGCTGCAGGCGCATGGTGTGCGGATAGACGGGCTGGGCGTCGGTTGCGGGTACTGCGCCCACGACGCGCGTCTCCCCTACTTCGTTAGTCCTCGTCATGTAAATCCTCCGAGGTCTCGTCGACGACCAGGTTTTCCAAGTCCTCGACTGCCTCAACATCTTCAACATCGGTATCGAGCAGTTCGCGCTCCTCGTCCAGGTCCTCGGCCTGCTCCTCGAGCGTGGACTGAATGCTGCGGCCGCTCAGGCGCTCGCGGATAAACTGACGCGACTGCTCGTCGGGGGCAAACTGCTCCAGATCGGGCAGGTCGCGGGTGGAGCGCAGGCCGAACTTCTCCAAAAAGGCGTTGGTCGTGCCGTAGATGATGGCCTGACCGCGCTGGGGGTCGCGGCCGAGCTCGCGCACTAGGCCCTTGTCAACGAGCGACGCGATGACGCCGTCGGAATTGACGCCGCGGATGCCTTTGACCACCTCGCGCGTGACGGGCTGGTGGTATGCGATGACGGCCAGAGTTTCGAGCGCCGCCTGCGACAGCTTTTGCGTGTCCCAGCTCAGCACGTAGGCCTCGACCACGTCGTGATAGGCGGGATGCGTAAACAGGCGCCAGCCGCCGGCGACCTCGCGCAGCTGAAAGCCGCGGTTGGCCTCCTCGTACTCAACCTTGAGCTCGGCGAGCAGCGACGCGCATTCGCCCGGGGCGATATCCAGCGCACCTGCCAGCGCGGGTGCGCTCACCGGGTCGCTCGACACCAGCAACAGCGCCTCGAGGGCGCCTTTGAGGCTGTTTGCCTCCAGCGTGGAAAGGGTTGACATGGTTGCGGCTCCTATTCGGTGAGATCGGGGCCCTCGCCGGGCACGTATGCCTCGGCGCCCTCGACTCGGTTGATGCAGATGGTTCCGAAGATCTCGTCCTGGCTCAGCGTGAGCGAGCCGCGCTTGGCTAGCTCGAGCATTGCTAGGAAGGTAACGACGAGCTGCTCGGTGGTGGCGTCGCCGTCCAACAGCTCGCGGAAGGTGCAGGTTTGGTGCGTCATGGTAAAGCGGTCGACTGAGGCCACGGTCAGGTCGAGCGGCACGCGATGCGGTGCCACGTGCTCGGCCTCCAGCAAGAAGGTCTGTCGCTTGCCGTCCAGGTCGGCACAGATGACGGCCAGACCGCGCAGGGTGATGCCGGCCAGGTAGTCGGGCATGAGCCCCAGGAACTCGGGGTCGGGGCCGGCCACACGCGGGTGCATGCGGCTTTCGGCCTGCATGCGGGCACCGAGGGCCGCAGCCGCGCCTTTAAACTGCTTGTAGGCAATCAGGCGCTGGATCAGGACCTCGCGCAGGGCGTCGCCGTCGAGCGTGCTGAGCTCCTCGAGGTCTTCGTCGAACTCGTCATCGTCGTCATCGACTTTGCGCGGGGCCTCCTGCGGTACCAGAGAGGCGGCCTTGATGTCCAAAAGGGTTGCCGCGACCAGCAAAAAGTCGCTCGCCACGTCCAGGTCCAGCGCCTCGATGCGCTCGGCCTCGGCAAGGTACTGCTCGGCCACCTCGCTGATGGAGATGGCGCCGATATCTACTTTTTGGCGGGTTACCAGCTGCAGCAGCAGGTCGAACGGTCCGCTGTAGACCTGCGTCGACACGCGATACGACATCTTCGACCTCCTTTGACGGCGCCTTCGCGGCGCGGTTTGGGTGCATGTTACGACCGTTTTGCACGGTCGACCTGTAAGTTTACCTTAGATGCCGGCGATTGCGAAGTTGAGCAGCTGCTCAGCAAGCGGATACACGGTAACGTCGAAATAGCGGCCGATCACGTCGATGCCGGTCCACATGGGCAGCAGGTACAGCACCAGGATGAGGATGGGCATAGCGTATTGCTGCAGACGATAATAGTTGTTGAGCGCCTTGCCTTTGAGGAACGGCACGATGATCGACGAGCCGTCGAGCGGCGGGATCGGGATGAGGTTAAAGAACGCGAGTGACAGGTTGACCACGATAAACGTGGCGCCGAAGTTCATGATCTGTGACGCTAGGGCAAAGGACATGCTGGTGTAGAGGTTGCCGTACGTTGCGTGCATGAGGGCGGCCGCGAGGCACGCGAGTGCGATGTTCGACGCGGGGCCGGCCACGCTCACCAGGACCTCGTCGCGTTTGGGGTGCTTGAGGTTGTTGAGGTAGACGGGCACGGGTTTGGCGAAGGCGAACACTGGGCCGCCGGCCGCGAGCATGAGCAGCGGCAGGATGATGGTGCCAAACGGGTCGATATGGTTAAGCGGGTTGAGCGACACGCGACCGCGCGAACGGGCCGTCTTGTCGCCGAGCGCCCAGGCCGCGGCGGCGTGTGCGCTCTCGTGGATCACGATGCCCACGATGACGGCAACGGCGCTGGCGAGCAGGTTCATGAGGTAGCTGCTGGACATAGCGCTCCCCTAGCGGACGCGGCGCGAGGCGCGCGTGAGCAGGTAGTCGATCACAAACAGGATCACGGCGACGATGGCGTAATCCAGGCGGAACACGCCGCCAAAGGGCGACGTGATGACGCCATAGCCGGCGATGGCGCTCGGCAGCGCGCGCGAAAGCTCAACGACAAAGCCCACGATCTGCAGCTTGGCGGTGAGGCCGCTAAAACACAGCAGCACGGTC
>JBPGZF010000040.1:0-16386 GCA_052033095.1 Collinsella sp. | reverse complement strand
GCGCATCAATCCCGGCAATATCGGCGATTGGGCCAAGGTTGACGCGGTGATCGATGCTGCGGGTGCCGCGGGCTGTGCGATTCGCATTGGCGTGAACGCGGGCTCGCTTGAGCAAGATATTGCCGAGCGCGACGACCTCACGCAGCCCGAAAAGCTCGTGATGTCGAGCGAGCGCTTCGTCAAGCACTTTGAGGATCGCGGCTTTACGAACATTGTGCTTTCGGCCAAGGCCCATAGCGTGCAAACGACGCTCGATACCTATCGAGCCCTGTCACGTGAGATTCCCCACGTTCCGCTTCACCTGGGCGTGACGGAGGCGGGGACCAAGCTTCAGGGCACCATCAAGAGCTCTGTAGGCTTGGGTATCTTGCTTTCCGAAGGCATCGGCGACACCATGCGTGTGTCGCTCACGGCCGATCCGGTTGAGGAGCCGCCGGTCGCCTGGGGAATTCTACAGTCGCTGGGCCTGCGTCGCCGTGGTCCCGAGATTGTCTCGTGCCCCACGTGCGCCCGCTGCCAGGTTAACCTCATTCCCATCGCCGAGGAGGTCACCGAGCGGCTTAAGAACTATTCCGCGCCGCTTTCGATTGCCGTCATGGGATGTGCCGTTAATGGCCCCGGCGAGGCTTCTGATGCCGACCTGGGCGTTGCTTGCGGACGTGGTCAGGCCTTGCTCTTTTCGCATGGCCAGATCATTGGTAAAGTAGCTGAGGACCAAATTGTCGACGCGCTTATGGCAGAGGTCGACAAGCTTATTGAGGAGAAATAAATGACCCGAGCAATGTATATGTCTAAGCTCTATGCGCCGACGCTTAAAGAGGATCCGGCGGACGCTGAGCTCGCCAGCCACCGCCTGCTGCTCCGTGCCGGCATGATCCGCAAGGAGGCCGCCGGTCTGTATTCCTACCTGCCGCTCGCATGGCGCTCGATTCGCAAGATTGAGAACATCGTGCGCGACGAGATGGACGCCGCCGGCGCCCAGGAGCTTATGATGCCCATTATGGTCGACGCCGAGTTGTGGCGTGAGTCCGGCCGTATCGATGCCTATGGCAAGGAGCTTGTGCGCTTTGACGACCGTCATGGTCGCGAGTTCGTGCTGGGCCCCACGCACGAGGAGACCGTCACGGCCCTGGTGCGCAACGAGCTGCGCTCCTATAAGCAGCTGCCCGTCAACCTGTACCACATTCAGGACAAGTTCCGCGACGAGTTCCGCCCTCGCTTTGGTCTGATGCGCGGTCGCGAGTTCATCATGAAGGATGCCTACAGCTTCTCCGCCACGCAGGAGAGCTTGCAGGAGGAGTATGACAAGATGAAGCAGGCCTACGCTAACATTTGCGAGCGCTGCTACATCAAGGCCTTGCCCGTCGTTGCCGACTCCGGCGAGATCGGTGGCGATACCTCCGTCGAGTACATGGCTTTGGCTGACGCCGGCGAGGCTTCGCTCGTCTACTGCGACGATTGCGGCTTTGCAGCCGACGATGAGGCCGCAAGCACCAAGGTCGTTGTGACCGAGGGTCCTGGCGACGGTACGCTTACCAAGGTCGAGACTCCGGGCATGGGCACCATCGAGGCCGTTGCAAAGTTCTTCGGCTTCCCCGAGAACGGCACGCGCAAGTCTCTGGCACTCATCGACGCCGAGGGCAAGCCCGTCGTGGCCATTGTCCCGGGCGACCACGAGCTCAACGATTGCAAGGCCGAGCATGTCTTTGGCAAGGGCTATCGCATGATGACTGATGAGGAGCTCCAGACCTACGGTCTGCACAAGGGCTTTATCGGACCGGTTAACTTGCCCGAGGGCATCCGTCTGGTGTGCGACGAGAGCCTGCGCGAGTCCAAGCAGTGGGCCTGCGGTGCCAACGAGGTCGATTATCACTTTACCGGTGCCTGCCCCGAGCGCGACTTTACCGTCGATGAGTGGGCAGATCTGGTCACCGTCGTTGCCGGCGATCCCTGCCCGCACTGCGGCAAGCCGCTCTCTGCTGCTCGCGGCATCGAGGTCTCGCAGGTCTTCCAGCTGGGTACCAAGTATTCCGAGGCCATGGGCGCCACCTTTATGGACGAGGACGGCAAGGAGAAGCCGCTTATCATGGGTTGCTACGGCGTGGGCGTGTCCCGCTCGCTTGCTGCCGTCGTGGAGCAGCACAACGACGAGCACGGTATCGTCTGGCCGGTTTCCGTTGCCCCGTACGAGGTCGCTGTGATTCCGCTCGATCCCAAGAAGGAGGAGTGTGCAACCGTCTGCGACCAAATCGTCGAGGGCTTGTGCGCCGAGGGTATCGAGGTCGTCGTCGATGACCGTGACGAGCGTCCCGGCTTTAAGTTTGCCGATAACGACCTTATGGGATTCCCGTATCAGGTGGTGCTTGGCAAGCGTGGCCTTAAGAATGGCACCGTTGAGCTCAAGGACCGTGCCACGGGCGAGCGCGAGGACGTGGCGATTGACGAGGTCGTCGCCAAGGTTGCCGAGCTTGTTAAGGCGGCCCGCCGTTAATCGACGTTTCTGCTATTAGATGTAATTGCGGGACTGCTCCGTATCCCTCTTAGGAAGAGATGCGGAGCAGTCTATTTTGTTGCGTGAATAAACTCGATGGGTAAAGGAAAACCCCACAGCCCATATGAGCTGCGGGGTTTTCTTGTGCCTCCGATGCGAAATAAATCGCTCAGATATTACTGATAATCGACGACGTCGATCCAGTTCTTCAGGAACTCATCGTTCACGTTGCGCTTACGAGCGAGCTCGGAAGCGGCGACGATGCTCGTCCACTGACGCACGACCTGCATGGGCATGTCGGCGCGGTCGCAGTAGAGCTCCAGGTAGGCCTCGGCCTGATCCTTGCTGTTGAGGGCGAAGAGCAGGTAGGTGGTGGCAACGTCGGCAGCAGGGGAGCCCTGGGTGGCGTGTGCCCAGTCGCACACATAGAGCTGGCCGTCGTCGCCGACGATGACGTTGGAGGGGTTGAAGTCGCCGTGGCAGACCTTGAACTCCTTGGTCATGCCGTCCAGACGCTCCTGAAGGTTGTAGCGCGTGGTGGCATTGAGCTGATCAAGGCTGTCGATCATGCGGGCGAACTTGTCGCGCTGACGGTTGAGCAGCGGGGAGGTGTAGCCGTGGATCTCGATTTGGAGGTCGACGAACATCTCGAGATACTCACCAAAGCGCTGGGGCTCGGCAGTCATCTTCTCGGCAAGGGTGGTGCCCGGAACCTTCTCGGTCACGAGCGCCCAGCCGTTGGCGTTCTCGAGCTGGGAAACCTCGAGAGCCTTGGGGCTGCGGATGCCGCACTCATTGATGCGGGCAAGATTCAAAGCCTCGTTGAACACGTCGGAGACAGGCTTGGTCTCGTTAAAGACCTTGACAATCTTGTCGCCCAGGTCGTAAACGACCTTGTTGCCACGGCGGACGAGCTCGGTCTTGGAATCGGGTAGCAGCATGGTTGCATCCTTTCAACGATGCGATAGAAGCGACGGCGGGGGTGTGTGAAACACCCGTGCACCCCCGCCGTTAAAAACCGTGCTAAAACTAGCAGACGGCGTAGTCCTGAGGCTCGCGGCCGTAGTAGGCGTCCAGGTAGAGCTCCTTGATCTCGCTCATGAGCGGGTAGCGCGGGTTAGCGCCGGTGCACTGGTCGTTGAATGCCTGCTCGGTCATCTCGTCGAGGGTGTCGAGGAAGTACTGCTCGTCAACACCGTAGTCGGCGATGGTCTTCTTGACACCGATGAAGTCCTTGAGCTCCTCGAGCTTCGTGATGAAGTTCTCGAAGACCTCCTTGTCGTCCTTGCCCTCGATGCCGCAGTACTTGGCCATCTCGGCGTAGTTGTGCAGCGCGTTGGGGTAAGGATACTGGGAGAACGTGCCCATCTTGACGGGAGCCTCGGCGGCGTTGTAGCGCATAACGCGGGTCAGGATGACGGCGTTGGCGAGGCCGTGGGGCAGGTGATGGAAGGCGCCGAGCTTGTGAGCCATGGAGTGGTTGAGGCCCAGGAAGGCGTTGGCGAAGGCCATGCCGGCCATGCAGGAGGCGTTGTGCATCTCCTCGCGGGCGTGCGGGTCCTTGGCGCCGTTCGTGAAGCTGGAGGGCAGGTTCTCGAAGACGAGCTTAGCAGCGCGCTCGGAGAGGCCCTTGGTGTAGTCGGAAGCCATGATGGAGACGTAGGACTCGATGGCGTGGGTCATGACGTCGATGCCGGAGGCGGCGGTCAGGCCGCGCGGGGCGGTCATGCAGTTGTCGGCGTCGACGATAGCCATGTTGGGGAGCAGCGCGTAGTCGGCGAGCGGCCACTTGATGCCGGTCTCCTTGTCGGTGATGATGGCGAACGGCGTGCACTCGGAGCCGGTACCCGAAGAGGTCGGGACGGCGACGAAGTAGGCCTTCTTGCCCATCTCGGGGAAAGTGAAGATACGCTTGCGGATGTCCATGAAGTCCATGGCCATGTCCTCAAACTTGCACTCGGGGTGCTCGTACATCATCCACATGATCTTGCCGGCGTCCATAGCGGAGCCACCGCCGACGGCGATGATGACGTCCGGCTCAAAGAGAGCCATCTGCTTGGCGCCGCGACGTGCGCACTGCAGCGACGGATCGGGCTCGACGTCGTAGAAGCAGTCGTGGGCGATGCCCATCTCGTCGAGCTTGGCCTCGATGGCGCGGGTGTTGCCATTCTTGAAGAGGAACTGGTCGGTGACGATGAAGGCGCGCTTCTTGCCCATGACGGTACCGAGCTCGTCGAGGGCGACGGGCGTGGAACCCTTCTTGAAGTAGACCTTCTCGGGAGCGCGGAACCACAGCATGTTCTCACGGCGCTCGGCCACAGTCTTAACGTTGATCAAGTGCTTCACCCCAACGTTCTCGGAGACGGAGTTGCCGCCCCAGGAGCCGCAGCCCAGGGTCAGAGACGGCTTCATGCCAAAGTTGTACAGATCGCCGATGCCGCCGTGCGAGGACGGGGTGTTGATGACGATACGGCAGGCCTTCATGACGTGCTCGAACAGACTGATCTTCTCGGCCTGGGCGGGGTGCACGTACAGAGAGGCGGTGTGGCCCGGGCCACCGGCGAGCACCAGGTGCTCGGCCTTGTCGACGGCCTCCTGGAAGTCCTTGGCGTGATACATGGCCAGGACCGGGGAGAGCTTCTCGTGGGAGAACTCTTCCTTGGCGGGGTCGGTGGAGGTGACCTCGGCGATCAGGATCTTGGTCTTGGCGGGAACCTCGATGCCGGCGAGCTCGGCAATCTTGGCGGCAGCCATGCCGGGAATGCGGTGATCGAGGGCGCCGTTCTTGAACATGGCGGCACGCAGGGCCTCCATCTCGGCACCCTGCTTGACGAAGTAGCAGCCGCGCTTCTGGAACTCGGCCTTAACCTGGTCATAGATGGTGTCGATGACGGTCACGGACTGCTCGGAAGCGCAAATCATGCCGTTGTCGAAGGTCTTGGAGTGGATGATGGAGTTGACGGCGAGCAGTACGTCGGCGGTGTCGTCGATGACGACCGGGGTGTTACCGGCGCCAACGCCCAGGGCGGGCTTGCCCGAGGAGTAAGCGGCCTTGACCATGCCCGGGCCACCGGTGGCGAGGATGATGTCGACGTCGCGCATGACCATGTTGGTCAGCTCGATGGAGGGGACATCGACCCAGCCGATGATGCCCTCGGGGGCGCCGGCCTTGACGGCGGCGTCAAGCACGAGCTTGGCGGCGGCGATGGTGCACTTGGCGGCAGCCGGGTGCGGGGAGATGATGATGGCGTTGCGGGTCTTCAGGCAGATCAGCGTCTTGAAGATCGCGGTGGAGGTGGGGTTGGTCGTCGGGATGACGGCGCCCACGATGCCGATGGGCTCGGCGATCTTGGTGATGCCATAAGCCTCGTCGCGCTCCAGAACGCCACAGGTCTTGGTGTTCTTGTAAGCGTTGTAGATGTACTCTGCGGCGTAGTGGTTCTTGATGACCTTGTCCTCAAGAACGCCGCGGCCGGTCTCCTCGATGGCCATCTTCGCCAACGGGATACGAGCCTTGTTGGCGGCCATGGCGGCCTCATAGAAGATCTTGTCGACCTGCTCCTGCGTGTACGTAGCAAAAAGCGCCTGGGCCTCTCGCATCTGAGCGAGCTTGGCCTCAAGCGCCTCTACGTTGTCCACAATTGCGGGAGTAGTGTTTTCCGGTGACTTTTTCACCATTTGTGTCTCCTTGCGATCGGAGATTTACCCTACGTCTTGCATGATAGCAAGAAATTATTCGGCGAACGGTAAGATTCCCGTAAAAGGCATACTAAAACGCTTCAATAAACTGAAGCGTTTTAACTAAAACTATCTGCCAGTGCATCGCCCCACTCATTGGGGACAGACTTAAATGAGTGGTTTCACTCATTTGGGACAGACATCGATTTGCGATTTTGTCGTTTTGGGCCTGTTTTTGTCGCTGATTGGATATAAATAGGTCACAGGCTCAGCATTTCGCGTTTCTTCTCTCCTTTTAGGTGTTGCCTGTACGGCTTTGAAAGGAGGGACCATGCCCCGATGCGCCCGCGAAATTTCGCTCACCGGCTATTACCACGTCTTTGACCGCGGTAACTCCAAACAGATCATTTTTGAAGATGATTCCGACCGCTATCGTTTCCTATCGGACATATCGGACAGGTTTGCGTGCCATGACGTGGCGGTGTTGGCCTGGTGTCTTATGGACAACCACTTCCATTTGATGGTTGATGACCCATATGACAACCTTTCAAAGGCAATGCAGTGCGCGCTGACGGCGTATGCCAAGTATTTCAATGGGAAAACGGGAAGAACGGGCCATCTGTTTGACAATCGCTATTCGCGGGTCGCGGTTGAGTCGGACACGCAGGCACTGCCACGCCCCGAACGCGATGCCTGCCTGCTGAGGCTCAGGCGGGCACATCTCACGGTCAAGCAAATTGCCCGTATCACCGGTATCGGCGCCACAAGCGTGACCAAGGCTACTGCAGGCTGGAAGGATGCAGCGTGAGATAGGGGCCGGAGCCGATCGGGACGCCGCATGCGTGCGTCATGTCTGTCCCCAATGCGTGAAAACACTCATCTAAGTGTGTCCCCAATGAGTGGGGCTATGATTCCTTTGACATCTGCAAACACTCATGTAAGTCTGTCCCCAATGAGTGCAAAAAGGCGCCCTCCGTGGGGGAGGACGCCTTTGGTAAGTTCTATATGAACGCGAGGTCTTTGACCCGGAGAGTCCGAGGTACTTGTTGGTAAGACCTTATTTAGGAGCGCGCAACCTTGCCAGACTTGAGGCAGGTGGAGCAAACGTTCATCTTGCGACGGTGACCATCGACGACGACGTAGACGCGCTGGATGTTGGGGCGGAACTTACGGTTGGTGACGCGGTGAGAGTGGCTGATGGAGCGACCGGCAACGGGGTGCTTACCGCAAACTTCGCAAACTTTGGACATAACTGACCCTCCTTGGGCGACAAACGAACATGTCGCGTTAACAAACAAGCCTGAACTATAGCACAGAAGTCGCTCCCTGTGCGCAATCTACACAGAGATATTCCTCTTTTGGCGATAGTGCCCACGCTACGGCCCTGGACGTAGATCCGATTTGCGTGCAGCAGAGGGGATTATGCCAGCTCGTGCGTGCGTTTTCAAGCTCGTCCCACAAATATATATAGGTTTATGGAGCGCCTGCGCCCGTTTACGGATTGTTCTGTATTTATGCTCGCAATTAAGCTCGAGGTTGGCTACACTATCCCTTGACCATTAAAGGGGTACGAGATACCCACATGGAATTACATAGCTGCCAAAGAGCAGCCCTTCCTGTGGGTGTCTGGTCCGCTTTAAGCGGTCGGGCATCTATTTTTTTGACTGTGTCAGCAGTCAAGACATGTGAGGAAGGAGATCGATGGGCACGACTTCCCCCAAGGCGGTCATCATGGACGAGACCGCCGTCAATCGAGCGATGACCCGCATCGCGCACGAGATTCTCGAGCGCAACGAGGGCTGTGAAGACCTCGCTCTGGTCGGCATCGTCACGCGCGGCGACCTTCTGGCAAAGAAGCTCGCCGAGGAGATCAAGGAGATCGAGGGCGTCGACGTTCCGCTCGGCAGCCTGGACATCAGCTTCTACCGCGATGACTATGCGACCAATTTCGCTCCCGCGATCCACGCTACCAACATTCCCTTCAGCGTCGACGGCAAGCGCGTCGTGCTGGTGGACGACATCCTGTATACGGGCCGTACTATCCGCGCCGCTCTGGATGCCGTCATGGACCTGGGCCGTCCGAGCCGCATCGAGCTGGCAGTTCTCGTTGACCGCGGTCACCGTGAGCTCCCCATCTCGCCGGACTTTGTCGGCAAGAACGTTCCCTCGTCGCATGAGGAGAACGTGCACCTATATATGAAGGAAGTCGACGGCCACACCGCCGTCGAGATTAACGACGTCGCGCCGGGTTCCCACGTGGGCTCCGCGCCGCTGGGAGGTGAGTAGTACCGTGGCGTTCAACCATAAGCACCTGATCGACATTACCGAGTACTCCGAAGAGGACATCAAGCTCATCCTCGAGACCGCCAAGGCGTTCTCTGAGGTCAACGAGCGTGCGATCAAGAAGGTCCCCACGCTCAAGGGCAAGACCATCGTCAACATGTTCAACGAGCCCTCGACGCGCACCCGCAGCTCCTTCGAGCTCGCCGAGAAGCGCCTTTCGGCCGACAGCCTCAACTTTGGCGGCTCCTCGACCTCCACGGTCAAGGGCGAGAGCCTCGTCGACACCGTCGAGACCCTCAACGCCTACAAGATTGATTGCATCGTCGTTCGCGATAAGCACGCCGGTGCTCCCTACATCGTCACGCAGAACTCGCCCGCGAGCGTCATCTGCGCCGGCGACGGCAAGCACAACCACCCCACGCAGGCCCTGCTCGACCTGTACACCATCTGGGAGCACAAGGGTGACTTCCACGGTCTGAAGGTCGCCGTCGTCGGCGATATCGCGCACTCCCGCGTGTGCGGCTCGCTGATCCCCGCACTTAAGATCATGGGCTGCGAGACCTACGCCGTCGCCCCCGGCACGCTGCTGCCGCCGGCGCCCGAGGTCCTGGGCTGCGACCACGTGACGAGCGACCTCGATTCCGTCCTGCCCGAGCTGGACGTCGTCTACATGTTGCGCGTGCAGCAGGAGCGCCTCGAGGGCGCACCGTTCCCCACGATTCGCGAGTACCACAAGCTCTTCGGTCTGACCAAGGACCGCGAGAAGCTCATGAAGCCCGATGCGATTATCTGCCACCCGGGCCCCATCAACCGCGGCGTTGAGTTCGACTCCTATATGGCCGACCACCCGCAACGCTCCGTCATCCTGGAGCAGGTCTACGCCGGTATCTGCGTGCGTATGGCTATCCTGTATCTGCTGCTTGGAGGTGCCGATAATGGCCTTGCTTCTTAAGAATGCCCACGTCGTCGATCCGTCCGTCGAGCTTTACGGTGTCGTTGACGTCCTGATTGACGGCGACAAGATCGCCGAGGTCGGCGAGAATCTCGCCGTCGAGGGAGCCGAGGTCCGCGACCTTTCCGGCAAGTACCTCGTCCCCGGCCTGGTGGATATGCACGTTCACCTTCGCGAGCCCGGCTACGAGGTCAAAGAGGACATCGAGAGCGGCACCCGTGCAGCTGCCAAGGGCGGCTTTACCGGCGTGTGCGCCATGCCCAATACCGATCCCGTCACCGATAACGGCACCGTCGTGGAGTTCGTCAAGTTCCGCGCTGCCGAGGTCGGTCACTGCCGCGTCTATCCGTCGGGCGCCATGACCCGCGGTCTTAAGGGCGAGGCCATGTCCGAGATGGGCGATATGGTCGCCCACGGCGCCGTCGCCTTCACTGACGACGGTCGTGGCGTGCAGGGCGCGGGCATGCTCCGTCGCTGCATGGACTACGGCAAGATGTTCGGCAAGGTCTTTATGAGCCACTGCCAGGACGAGGATCTGGTCGGCCACGGCCAGATCAACGAGGGCAAGGTCTCGACCCGTCTGGCCCTCGAGGGTTGGCCGGCCGCCGGCGAGGAGCTTCAGATTGCCCGCGACATCGAGATTGCCAAGCTGACCGGTGCCAAGCTGCACATCCAGCACATCTCCACCGCTCATGGCCTGGAGCTCGTGCGTGCCGGTAAGGCTGCCGGTGTCCAGGTGACCTGCGAGGCCACCCCGCACCACATGTTCCTGACCGAGAACGACCTGGACGAGACCTACAACACCTCGCTCAAGGTCAATCCGCCGCTGCGCACCGACGAGGATGCCGAGGCCATCCGTCAGGGTGTCATCGACGGTACCGTCGACGCTATCGTTACCGACCACGCTCCCCACACCCCGTGGGAGAAGGCCCGCGAGTTCGAGCTCGCGCCCTTTGGAATGATTGGCCTCGAGACTTCGCTGTCGCTCGTGCTCACTGAGCTGGTCAATACGGGCAAGATGAGCGTGAGCCGCATGGTCGAGCTCATGGCCATCAAGCCGCGTGAGATTCTGGGCCTCGATCAGGTTCAGGTCAAGGCGGGCTCTGTCGCCGACCTGACCGTGTTTGACCCCTCCGCAACCTGGACGGTTGGCGAGGACGGTTACGAGTCGCGCGCCGAGAACTCCGGTTTTGCCGGCCGCACGCTCACCGGTCGTGCCACCGATGTATTTGTCGGTGGCAAGCAGACGCTCGCCGACGGCTGCATCTGCTAGCATAGCCTTATCGCTTTTGTGCGCGGCGCCCTTGCGGTGCCGCGCTTTCTGTTCGTTTAGACCATGCAACCGCATGGGGGATTGGAGCGTCTATGCCCACACCTTCCACTGCACGCATGCACGACTTCGAGGTCGTCTCGAACCGGGAGATCGCCGACGGCATCTTCTCGCTCGTCATCTCGGCCCCCAAGCTTGCAAGTGCGCTCAAGCCCGGTCAGTTTGTGAACATTGCCGTGCCCGGCGATGCCTCCTCGCTGCTTCGCGTGCCCCTGAGCTTCTATCGCGCCGACGCCGAGGCCGGCACCGTCGAGCTGTGGTACGCCGTCGTGGGCGACGATACCCGCCGTTTGTCCCAGATGGGCCCTGGCTCCACCTCTAACCTGTTGGGCCCCGGTGGCCGTGGCTGGATGGTACCCGAGGGCACCAGGAAGGCATTGCTCGTCGCCGGTGGCATCGGCGTTCCGCCTGTGCTGTGTCTTGCCGGCATGCTTGCCGAGCAGGGTGTTGATGTGGACGTGTGCCTGGGCTTTGGCACCGCTTCCAAAGTCGTGGGTGTCGATGAGTTCCGTGCGCTGGGCGCCACGGTTAACGTGTGCACCGACGACGGTTCGCTCGGCACGCACGGTTTTTGCACCGATCCGGCAGCCGAGCTGCTTGGAGAGGGCGGCTACGACTACGTCGCCAGCTGCGGCCCCGCCGTCATGATGAAGAAGGTCGCCGCCGCTGCCGCCGAGGCCGGTGTGTACTGCGAGGTGTCGCTCGAGCGCATGATGAGCTGTGGCTTCGGCGCCTGCAACACCTGCAATGTCGAGACGGTCGACGGTATGAAGGGTGCTTGTATGTGCGGCCCCGTGTTCGATGCTTCCAAGGTGGTGGTCTTCTAGTGGGTACCGTGAACATGGCCGTCGATTTCGGCGGCGTCAAGATGCAGAACCCCATTAACACCGCAGCCGGTACCTTTGGCTACGGTTGGCAGTTCCAGAACTTCTTTGATGTTTCCCAGCTGGGCGCCATCACCACCAAGGGTTGCGCTGCCGAGCCCTGGCCCGGCAATCCCGCGCCCCGCATGGCCGAGATTCCCGGCGGTATGATCAACTCCGTGGGTCTTCAGAACCCCGGCGTGGCCGCCTTTGCCCGCGAGTCCGGTCCGTGGCTCGAACAGCTGTCCAAGGACGGCTGCCAGGTCATCTGTCAGGTTGCCGGTCACTCCGTTGACGAGTTTGTCCGCGCACTCGAGATGTATGTCGAGCTGTGCCCCTGGGCTGCCGGCTACGAGATCAACGTGAGCTGCCCCAACATCGCCGCCGGCGGTGCCGCCATGGGCTCCACGCCCGAGGGCGCCTCTTCCGTTATGGCTGCCTGCCGCAAGGTGACCGATAAGCCGCTGTTCGTGAAGATGGCGCCGGTCAACGTCGCCGAGATCGCCAAGGCCCTCGAGGCTGCCGGCGCCGACGGCCTTTCGGTCATCAACTCCATCCAGGGCATGGCCATCGACGTCCATACCCGCAAGTCCCGCGTGGCCAAGCCCAAGGGCGGCCTTTCGGGCCCGCTGTGCCACCACATCGCCGTGCGCATGGTCTGGGAGGTTGCCCAGGCCGTCGATATCCCCATCAACGGTGTCGGCGGTGTCATGACTGGCGAGGATGCGGCTGAGTTTATCCTGGCCGGCGCCACCTGCGTGTCGGTCGGCATGGCCAACTTCGTCGATCCGTGCGCTTCGCTTAAGATCGCGCATGAGCTCGAGGCCTGGGCCGAGTCCCAGGGCGTAAAGGACATCAACGAGCTGGTGGGTGCTTTCGAATGCTAGAGAATGATGCCCGCGACCGTGTTATCGTCGCCCTCGACTGCGACCGTGAGCGCGCGCTCGAGCTCGCCCACGAGCTTTCGGGCCATGCCGCCTGGCTCAAGGTCGGCATGACGCTCTATTACGCTGAGGGTCCCCAGATCGTCAAGACCTTTAAGGACCTTGGCTTTAAGGTCTTCCTCGACCTTAAGTTCCATGACATTCCGCATCAGGTGCGCGGCGCTGCCCGCTCGGCCTCGCTTGCCGGTGCCGACCTGCTTTCGGTCCACGGCCTGGGCTCGGGTGCTATGCTCGCTGCCTGCCGCGAGGGTGCCGAGGAGGCGCGTGAGGACCGCGCCAAGCTCGTCGCCATCACCGTGCTCACGAGCATGAATCAGGATGCCTTGAGCGAGATCGGCGTCGAGTCTCCCGTAGCCGAGGAGGCCGCCCGCTTGGCAAAGCTTGCTCAGGCCAACGGCATCGATGGCATCGTGTGCTCACCGATGGAGGCTCACGACATGCGTGAGCTGCTGGGTCCTGATGCCCTGATCGTGACTCCGGGTGTGCGTCCGGTGGGTGCCGCCCTTGGTGACCAGTCCCGCGTGGCGACGCCTTCCCAGGCTATCGAGCGTGGCGCAAGCCACATTGTGGTGGGCCGTCCCATCACCGGTGCCGACGATCCGGTTGCCGCCTTTGACGCCATCGTCGCCGAGCTGGTCGAAAACGTCGCGTAAAAGATTCCCCTAAGTCACCACTTTTGGGTCTCATTAGCACAAAATAGCCCCTGTGCCTGCGTAAACTTTCCCATCCTTTGTGTGGAATCGCAGGTCAGGGGCTTAACTTTGGGCGCAGTATATTGCACTTTTTGCGGGTATCGTCTAACCTATGGAGCCGCGATTAGGCATTTTGTACGTTCTACGTGCTAAAATGCCAATTATTGAATCAGATATAACCCAACTATTTGGAGGTACGAATGGCACTCCCTCAGCTTACCGACGAGCAGCGCAAGCAGGCTCTTGAGAAGGCTGCTGCCGCACGTCACGCCCGCGCTGAGCTTCGCGAGCAGATCAAGAAGGGCGAGAAGTCCCTCGAGTCCGTGCTCAACTCCGATGACCCCATCGCTTCCCGCATGAAGGTTTCCACCCTCATCGAGTCTCTCCCCGGTTATGGCAAGGCCAAGGCCGCCAAGATCATGGAGGAGCTCGGTATCTCCGCTACTCGTCGCGTCCAGGGCCTCGGTGTCCGTCAGCGCGAGCAGCTCCTCGAGCAGCTGACCAAATAAGTGAGCGCTCAGGATTCCAAGCTCTTTGTGATTTCTGGACCGTCAGGCGCAGGCAAGGGTACGCTCGTCACTCGTGTGCGCGAGCGCCGCTCGAACCTGGGTCTGACGGTTTCGGCTACCACGCGAGCACCACGCAAAGGTGAGGTCGACGGCGTCAACTACTTTTTTCTGACGCGCGAGGAGTTCGACCGCCGCGTGGCAAACGGTGAGTTTGTTGAGTGGGCCGAGGTCCACGGTAACTGCTACGGCACGTTGGTGAGCGAGGTCACATCCAAGCTCGCCTCGGGCTCGTCTCTGATTTTGGAGATCGATGTCCAGGGCGCCCTGCAGGTGAAGGAGCGTTTCCCCGAGGCCGTGCTGATCTTTATCAAGCCGCCTTCGCTTGAGGTGCTCCGCGAGCGTCTAGTCGGTCGCGGTACCGAGACGCCCGAGACGATTGAGCTGCGTATGGCAAACGCCGCCGATGAGCTTGCCCTTGCCGACCGCTACGACGACGTCGTGGTGAATGACGATCTCGACCGCGCGACCGATGAGCTCGTTCGCGTTCTCGATATGCATGAAAGGATCTGATGTCCGTGTCCGTTGTAAAGCCTTGCATTGACGATCTTCTGGAGAAGACCGATCACAACCGCTTCCTGCTCGCTTCGCTTGCCTCCAAGCGCGCCTGCGACATCAATAGCATGCTGCGTGGCCAGCACAACCGCGTGCTTGCCGTCCAGGATGTCGATGACATCACCATCGGGCTTTCCGGTGCCGATACCATCTCGATGGCTATGGACGAGATTGTCGACGGCGACATCTCTTACGACGAGGCCCGTTACGAGAAGGCGCTCGGCCACAAGGTTGCTGAAGCCTAAATGGCGGCTCGCGTCTGCCTAGTCCACTATCACGAGGTTGGGCTGAAGGGCAAGAACCGCGCACATTTTGAGCATATCCTCATGGATAACATCAAGGCGGCCTTGGCCGCCTTTTCCGTGAATGCCGTGTCTCGAATTTCCGGTTATATCCTCGTGACCTTTAACGAACATCAGGCCGACGAGGCGGCGCGTGTCATTCGCACCGTTCCCGGCGTTGCCCGTGTGTCTTTGGCGTATCACACCAACCGCGACCCGCAGGAGTACTGCGCCGCCGCCGTGAAGGCGCTGCGCGAGTTTGGTTCCTTCGATTCGTTTAAGGTGCACGCCAAGCGCTCCAATACTGACTATGAGCTCACCTCGATCGATATCAATCGTCAGGTGGGCGAGGTACTGTGTGAGGCCTTCCCCGATAAAAAGGTTCAAATGCACGACCCCGATGCAATGGTGCACGTACTGGTGGTCCAGGGTAGCGTTTACGTGTACGCACGCTCCGAGCGCGGCGTGGGCGGTCTGCCGGTGGGTTCTGCCGGCAAGGTCGTGACGCTGCTGTCCTCGGGTATCGATTCTCCGGTGGCGACCTGGATGCTCGCGCGCCGCGGCGCGGTTTGCGTGCCGGTGCATTTCTCCGGTCGTCCGCAGACGCCCGATACGAGCGAGTATTTGGTGCAGGATATCATCCGTGCGCTTGAGCCGGGTGTCCAGATCGGCCGCCTGTACGTGGTGCCGTTTGGCGACTGCCAGCGTGATATTTCGGTCACCTGTCCCAGCAACCTGCGCGTGATCATGTATCGCCGCATTATGTATTCGGTTGCTGAGCGCATTGCACACATCGAGGGTGCCAAGGCCATCGTTACGGGCGAATCGCTTGGACAGGTTGCCTCCCAGACGCTCGAGAACATCATGGCCGTCAACGAGGCCGTCAGGATCCCCTTGTTCCGTCCGTTGATCGGTTCGGACAAGCAGGAGATTATTGCGCGCGCTCAGGAAATCGGCACGTTCGATATTTCCACCGAGGCGGCGCCCGACTGCTGCACGCTGTTTATGCCGCGTCGTCCCGAGACGCACGCCAAACTCGATGCCGTGCACGAGGCCTGGGAGCTGTTCGACCACGAGGAGATGATTGAGCGCCTGCTCAAGCAGACCGAGTACATCGACTTCGAGAGCAACACATATAAGGCCCCTAAGACCTTAAAACGCAAACATTCGGAGCTTGCTCCGCGTGAGATTTACCAAGATCACGAGTAAATTTGTGCATAGACCGACGATGCGCCTGCATCGTCGGTCTTTTGCTATCTGGGCATTTTGCGGCTAAGTGTTCATTTGCTGACGTGTGCCTGAATAAATGGACAGATTTGTGCAAGGTTTTGGTCGGTTTTTGGTTTGACCGCAAAAACCGGTTTTGGGGCGTGGCTGTTGTGGAGCTCCTTTCCTGACACGATGGTGTTGGGAGGTTTTGCTATGGCGCAGCGCGAACAACACGAACGAGTCAAAAAGATGGACCGCTGGGCGGGCAAGCTGCTCGGTCATAAGGCAGTGGTGATGGCGATACTGGTCGTCATTGCGATGGCGAGCGGGCTGGCGATGGCGAACCTTGGCGGCGGTGCCGGCGGTGTGTCGTTTGAGCGCACTGATGGTTCGGGCACGTTAGTGGAGCCGGGATCCGGCGATGCTTCGAGCGGAAAGACATCCGAAGGCTCTTCGCCTAAGGCGTCTGCCGCGGCAGAGGTCTATGTCGATGTTGATGGCGCCGTGGTGTCACCCGGTGTATATCGCCTCAAAGACGGGGC